>CAVCLB010000060.1:0-15618 GCA_963602915.1 Dysosmobacter segnis
TCGCTTCGCTCCATCCTCACCCTGGGCTGGGATTGTGACGCCCTTTCAGGGCTTTGATTTCTGAAAGCCTTTTGAGAATCAGATAATTGTAAATTTAAACCAATATAAAATCGCGCACATTTTTTAATCCGATTTTGAACACCCTACCTTTCAGGGCTTGATATGCAATACCTCCACACAATTGCAATCTATTAGTGTCAGGCAAAACACGGCACGAGCCAGTCCCGTAGGGACGACATAGTATAGCGTAGGGGCTTGCCCCTACGTTTGTGTGTTTCAATAAATTTGCCCCTGTAAGGGGCGCATAATTCATTGTGAGGTTGAACTATGCGCCCCCTACAGGGGCAAATCGTGAGAATACAAGATAGATAGGGGCAAGCCCCTATCCTATAATATGCGCCCCCTACGGGGGCAATGGACAGTCATAACAGGGGCAATAGACAGTCATAACGGGGGCAATGGACAGACATCAACAATCATTGACAGGCATCAACAATCAATGAATAGACACCTATAATATTATATTAAGGTGCATTCGACATTGCCGTCGGGGCAAAAACTCCGCGAGGCCGCTTACATCAGATAGCCGTATTTCTTCAGAGCATCGGCCACCTTGCTTTTGTTGGTGATTTCAACCAAGAGGATGAAGCCCTCGGCTTTCAGCGTGTATTTGCGTATTACAGGGTCGCTGAGGATTATGCGCTGCAACTCTTTGTCGTCTGCCGGTATCTGCAACAGCCCATACTTTTTCTGCGGAGCCTTCATAGGTTTGCAGCGTTTGGTGAGACTATCGAAGAATTGCACCCAGTTGGCGGGCGGAGCGTCGCACACATAATTCTTGAAGAAATTTATCTTTGCGTTGATTTCATGCTGATTTTCGCAACCGGCAAGAAATGTTTCATAGTCCACCTTATACATCCTCTTCGAAATTTGGGTGGCCATATTGCCCAGCAACGACTCGTAGGGGTTGGCGTCGGTGAGCGACTTTATGATGAGACGCTGTGTGTCAAGCTCGAAATACTTCACATCCTGTTTCGCCGTGTGCTCATACTTTTTCTTTTTGCCCAGGGCATACAGGCCCAGATTGGTGAGGCGCACATATTCCAATCCGTCGTAATACGACGTGGCTCCCTGGGCAGGTTGCTCGCGATAGGCAATCTCAACAAAGCCGAAAGCCGACAGCATGAACATCACGGCCTTGATGTAGGGGCGCGTAAGCTCGTGCAGGATGTTGCTGAGGTAGACGTCGTTGCCGTCGTAGTCGTTGTGCAGCTGTGCCTTGTCGAGGTCGTTGGTGTAGAACATCATGAAGTTGTCTTCGGAAAATTCGTTGTCTACACGGCAATGATAAGTTATCTTTTCTACGGGAATCCAACCGCAGACATGTGTTTTTTTGAGCACATTAAGGATGCTTTCTACTATCGTACCGCAACCGCAATATTCTACGAGCGTCTTTCTGAATCCCGTGAAATGAGGCATGAGCGTGGGCAGCAGATACTGCGAGATATCGTCAATGTTGTCCAGCATATCCTTAAGCATGTTTTGAATCTCGTCGGATCCTTCATACAATTCCTCGCAATAGGCGGTGAAAATGTTGAGCACCATCGAGGCACACACGTTGGAGAAATGCTTGTTGCCGTCGTTGAAGAACTCGGGCAGATTGATGAGTTTGGTTGCCTTCTTCAGCTCGCCGACGGGAAGTTTCAGCCTGCTCATGTTGAGCTGGCCGTTGTCGTACATCGAATTGAGTATGGGGAACACCGTGAAGATGTTGTCCTCGCCGCTGTATGTCTTGTATTCTTCGGCATGGGGCAGCTTTTCGCACTTCTCAATTTTTTCTATCCCTGGGAAAAGAATGGGCAGCAGCACGCTGCGCTTAATGTCGCTGCTAAGTTCGAGATAGCAGTCTCGCTGGTCGTATATCTTGATTCGGCTTACCGGAGCCTTGGCCTTGGTGACTCTGTAAATGTCTTTAATCTTGTCATTGGGCACTTCTGACACCCAGAAATAATCCTTTGTCTTTGCGACGCTTGGCTCACCTAGAATTCTTGTTGCTTCTTCGTGATACACATAGTGCTCCTTGAGTGCCTTTTCAAAGAGTTGCTTTATCGGCTCAGCCCACTCATCGTAGAATAGGTGGAAATTGTTGTGGTGGCCCAGGATTACGATGAAAGCAACATAATCCTTCTTGAGTTTCTTCCCGTTGCCGAACATAAGTGCTATGGGGGCAGGCGTGTATTTCTTTCCGTTCCCGTCGATGGCAACAAGTTTATACTTCTGCAATGACGTCCGCATTTCATAGGCTTTTGCCTTAAGCTCATCCACAGTGTAGTGGTAGTTGTAATACGTATCCAGTTGACCAATCTCCGTCTTGGTCGGCATATATATTATTTTCTCCGGTTTGTTGTATGACGCACCGAAAAGGTTTGTTTCTTCTGCCATGTGTTCTGCTTGATTTTTCTAGTTTGTTATCCCAATATGAAGTTGATGTCTTCCTCCGACAACTGCTTCGACAACGAACTGTCGGCACCTATCAGGCCCTCAAACAGTTCGGCTTTCTGTTGCTGCAGAAGCTGTATTTTCTCCTCTATTGTCTGCTGGGTGATGAGCGAATAGCTTAGCACCTTGGCTTTCTGCCCGAAGCGGTGCAGGCGGTTTATGGCCTGTTCTTCGGCAGCCTTGTTCCACCAGGGTTCGAATATGAACACGGTGTCGGCGGCGGTGAGGTTCAATCCCACGCCTCCTGTCTTCAGCGTCATCAGCATCACGCGGCACTGCGGGTCGTTCTGGAAACGCTCCACGATGCTTCGCCGGTCTCTTGTGGAGCCAGTCATGCAGGCATAGTCGATGCCGTTCTGGTCGAGCCGTTCGCTTAGTTGCTCAATGCCGGCTATGAAGTTGAAGAACACCACCACCTTGTGTCCGTTGGCAACGGCCTCCAGGAGGGTGTCGGTGAGCAGGTCGAGCTTGGGCGACTTTATGCGATTGTCGCTTAAACTCTCGGGTATTGAGGCGATGCGGCGAAGCTCGTTGAGAGCCTGAAACATGATGAACTGCGACTTTTGTATGCCTTCGGCGGCTATGGTTTGGCGCACTTGGTTGAAGTAGTATTGTCTGCGGCGTTCGTAGAAGTCGTGCTGTTCCTGGTTCATCTCAACGAAGAGCGTCTGCTCTATGCGGTCGGGCAGGTCTTTGAGCACGTCCTTCTTCAGGCGGCGGAGCATGAATGGGAATATCTTCTTGCGCAGACTGAGCAGCGTGTCCTTGTCGTTGTCGCGCTGTATGGGGGTTGCATATCGGCTGTTGAAATCGTCTAAGGTGCCGAACATCGTGGGGTTGAGGAAGCGGAAGAGAGAGTAAAGCTCGGTAAGGTTGTTCTCCACGGGGGTGCCACTAAGTGCCAGACGATGATCGGCATGCAGCAAGAGGGCCGCTTGGGTGGTCTGCGTGGTCATGTTCTTTATGTTCTGGCTCTCGTCGAGAATGACATAATGAAAATTCTTCTTGCTGAACTCCTTGATGTCGTTGCGCACAATGGCATAGGTGGTGAGTATTACCTGGTGCTTCATGGCCTGCTTTATGTCGCGGTCGCCGGCATAGTAGGTATATACAGAGAGCTGCGGGGCAAACTTAAGCAACTCGTTCTGCCAGTTGAAGAGCAGGCTGCGGGGCATCACAATGAGCGTGGGCTTTTTCACCTTGGGATAGATAAGGGTGAGCACGCCTATGGTCTGCACGGTCTTTCCAAGACCCATATCGTCGGCGAGGCAGCCTCCGAGGTTGTTGTCGTAGAGGTATTTTATCCACTTTATGCCTTCCGACTGGTAGGGACGCAGCTTGGCTTGCAGCTTGGGAGTGTTCAACTTTTCTTCGGCAAGGTGGTTGAATCCCTCATACACCTCACGGTGGTGCTTGAAGGCCTCGCCCTCCAGAGGGCCGTTGATGAGTTCTTCTATCTCGGGAAGATCGAAGAACGAAACCTTCACCTTGCCGTCCTTGCCTTTCTTCTGCTTGAAGATGCGCTCCAACTTGCGCATGTATCCGTCCTCGATTATGGCGCGGTTGCCGTCGCTGAGCTGAATGTATTTCTTCGAGTTGTATTGTTGCAGAATCTGTTGCAGGGTGAACTGCTCGTTGTCCAAGTCGAGTGTTGCGTCGCCTTCAAGGAAGTCGATGCCCGAAGAAAGGTTTATGTTAAGCTTAGGCATCACAGGCTTCACCTTATATTGGCGCAGTTTCTCGGCACCCACAAGTTGATAGGTGCGTATGAGCTGCGGCAAGGCATGGAGAAGGAACGGGCCTGCGGTTTCTTCGGGAATTATAAAGAGGTTGTCCTCAACATACACATCCTTCTGCGCAGTCTTGTTTGGAGCATATTGAAGGATTTCTTTTCGTAGGGAAGCAATGGTATCGTCGATGGGAAGATGCGAAAGTCGCTTCACCTTTATCTTCCTTTCAAGCGACAAGGAAGCCACCATGCTGAGGTCGAACTGCTGCACGAAGTCGAGCGGCAATCCTTTCACCGACTCTGTAAGGCGGAGAAACAGAGTTTTGTCGGCATCAATCTTCTCGAAAGTGAGTGAGGGTGTAGGCACAATGTCGTTCTCTGAAAACTCCACCTCATAGTCTTCATACACCACCTGCACATTCTCGATGAAAGAGAAGAACACCGAAAGATACTGCTCCAGCATGCTTTCGGCGAAAGGAGATAGGAAATAGTTGAGTTGCCGGTAGTTGTCGCCAACCGATGCGATAGGATAAATCACCGACGAGGCAATGACAAAACAATCGGAAAGGAAACCTACATTGCCCGTTGTAGGTTGTTCCTGTACATTAAAATCGGGCTTTTTTGTTTCGGCTTCGGCTGATTCTGCTTCAGAAATATTTTCTTCCTCTGCTGAAACCGTTTCTTTGTTTTCAGGAAGGTTATCCTTTTCAGCATCGCTTTCTGCCGCAATCACGAGCGTTGGCACGACTGTCGTGCCCTCTTTTCGCAGACAGAGTTGCAACACGGTAGTGTCGGGATATACCGTAACGCGGTTTCCCTTCTCGTCCACAATGTTCTTGCATCTGATGAGTTGGTAGAGCAAATGTGGGTTTTGGGTAAGGCTAACCTCGTTGTTTTCGCTCTCATCGTTCCATGAGATTTGGAAAGCCATTTCATCTTTTATAGTGGCAATGCTGCGCAACAATTGTGCAGTGTCGCCATTGTAGTAATGGAAATCGGCCTCAACGGGCTTCATTTTCTTATCCACCGGAATGATGTAGGCATCATTCTCACCTCGCTTAATCATAAAGAAAACATCCTTTCCCGTCATCGTCTTGCTGCCCTTGCCGGCAGATATGGGTTGGAGTTTCTTGAGTTGTGGCAGGAATTCATTCATGTCTCGTCGTTCTTTCTACCTTATATTATAGAAGGTCGTAATATACCCCCTTGTTCTTAATTTGAATGTAAAAATAATACAATTATTCCGTATGGGCAAAATACGACTTAAAATTAATCGTTATTTTGCAGACAGTTTACACAACGAAGAAGCGAAAAAGCCTCAATTTACACTTGCATTGGTTTTATTACCACAAAGCAACCTTGCCATAACCACCCATATCAAAACTTGCATTTATGCCCATTGCTTTGAACACGCGTGCTATAGTTGCGAACGTCAAGTTTTTACCACTTTCCAAACGGCATACTTGTGAACGCTTGACTCCTATCAACTCTCCTAACTGCTCTTGGGTAAGATTTTTTGCTTGACGTGCTTTCTTTATCGTTTCACCCATAAGATATGAATTCATATCGTCCTCGTATTGGTTACGGAGTGGAGTGCCCTTCTTTCCTAATACCTGGTCAAGCATCTCTTCGTGACTATAAAGTTTAGTATTTGCCATAGCTATTTGTTTTTTGAATTCAAGGTATGTGCCTACCTTTCATTGGCAATGATTTGCAACTTATATTTCGACGTAACTAAATATAACGCTGACTATGTAACTGGTTGTTACTTGTATTCGCTCGGCGACACACCAAACTGCTTTTTGAATGCCACCGAGAAATAGCTCACCGTGCCGAAACCCGTGATGTAGGCCACCTCGGAGACATTGTGCTGACCCTCGCGCAGTAGCTTGGCCGCCTTGTTGAGCTTGAATTTTCTGAACAGATTGCCCGGTGTCTCGCCGGTGAGTTCCTTGAGTTTGTAGTTGAACTTTGAGTGGCTTATGAGCAGTTCCTGACTTATCACGCTCACGCTGAGGTTCTGTTCCGACACGTGTTTCTCCATGAGTGCGTAGAGATTGTCGAGGAATATGCGGTCTTGTTCGGCCAGTCCGTCAACGGGCTGACGGGTGTCGCCGGCCTCGCCGAGCTTCTTTCGCAACAGTTCGGCGTTGTCGAGCAAGCTCTTTACGAGGGCTTTCAGGTAGCGTGGGTCAAACGGTTTTGTTACATAGGCATTGGCCCCGTGGCCAAGCCCCTCTATCTGTTCGTTCACATTGCCCTTGGCCGTTATGAGCACCACGGGCAGGTGGCATGTCATAAGGTCGGATTTCAGATGTCGGCAGAACTCGTAGCCGTCCATGTCGCCCATAATCACATCGCTGAGCACGATATCTGGCTTTATGCTCTCTATCTCGTCGAGGGCCGACTCGGCCGAATATTTGTTCACAACCACATATTCATCGGCGAAAATGCTGCGTATGTATTGTCCCACCTGCGTGTCGTCGTCAACGATGAGTATCTTGGGCTTGTTGGCAGTTTCGTTCACCTCGTTGCGATTCGTGTCTACAAGTTCCTCGGTAGAGTCGTCGGCGGGCATGTCGGGCAGCTGCATTGGCTGTCCGGCAATGTCGGCTGTCTCGCTGTCGGAGTAGGCTTGCCGGTCGATGGGCAGTGTGAAGGTGAACGCCACGCCGCCTCCCTCCACATTGGACACGCTTATTTTGCCGTGGTGCAGATGCACGAGCCGTTTCACATAATACAGTCCGATGCCCGTACCCCACCCATACCTGTGGTCGGCTTTGGCACCCTTGGCCTGATAGTAGCGTTTGAAAATGTCGGCCATCTTGTCGTTGTCGATGTGCGGACCATTGTTGTAGACAGTCACGCGCAGTTGCCGCTGTCGGGCACTGTCGTCGCCGGTGCCGCCCGTGCATGCCATAAACACCTTCATTGCACCGTTGTCGGGCGTGTGTTTCAAGGCATTGGTGAGCAGATTGCTCATTATCTTTTCAAGTTTGTCACGGTCGGCCCAGGCGTAGATATTGTCTTCGGTGCACTCAAAGGCGAGGTTAATTCCGCGCAGATGCGCACTTTCGGCGCACAGTCCGGCAAGTTTCCCAATCTCGCTCACGGCATCGCATTCAGACACATGCAGACTGAGCACGTCGTTCTCGAGCTTATTAAAGTCGAGCATTTGGTCGATGAGCACGAGCATACGGTTGACACTTTGGCACACCAGACTGAGCGACTTGCGTGCCTGACGCGGCAGTGTCTGGTCGGCCTTGAGCATGAGCAGAGGCCCCGAGATGAGCGTGAGCGGATTGCGGAACTCGTGCGAGATGTTGGCAAAGAAGTTCATGTTCATCTCGTTGGTGTGGCGGTCGCGCTCGCGCTCGTTGGCAAGTTGCTCTATGCGCAGCTTGTTTTTCTGCGCACGCAGATACATTATCTGCAGTTGCCATGCCGCCATTAGGATGCAGACAATGTAGAAATACCACGCCGCAGCCGATGCATAAAACGCAGGTTTTATGGTTATGCGCAACGTGGTTTCCTGCACGGGAGTGGTGTTTTGGGTGGGTGTTGTGATGCGCACTCTGAAAGTGTAAGTGCCGGAAGGAAGGTTGGAATACTGCGCTTTGGTGGCAAACGAGGGTGCCGACCATTCAGAATCGTAGCCGTCCATGCGATACTGATACATCAGACGCTCGCGGTTGCCGTAGTTTGCGCTCGAAAAATAAACCGCCAAATGGTTATCGTCGTGCGACAGTGTGAAGTGGGTGCCGTCGGCAAAGTCGGAGCGCAGCCCCTTTTTCGTGCCGTCGGCAGTGGTTATCTGCAGTTCGCGTATGGTGAGACGGTTGTGCCCTTCGTTTTTCATTGCGTTCAACGGCAGCGTGACGCAGCCTTGCGATGTGCCGAAGGCAATGGCCTTGCCGTTGTCGGTAAGGCAACTGTTGTGGTAGTAGAGGCTTCGGCCCGAGTTGTTGTCGGGCGTGAAATAGCCGTAGTTCACGCTCTTTGTGTCGGGTGCGTAGGTGAGGATGTCGTCGTGTGAGCACATCCACAGCCGTCCGTGAGCGTCGTCGGTAATCGACATGACATTGTTTAGCGGCACTTCGGCCACCGGCTCCACACGCCGGCTGTCGGTGAATAGGCGGCACAGACCGTTGTGGCGCGTGCCTATCCACACACGCCGGTTGGTGTCGACGCATATTGTTGCGGGTGCGGCATCGGCCAATGCGGCGGCTTTCTCCACCTTGTAGGGCGACACTTTGTTGGTGGCAGGGTCGAAAACGGCCATGTCGAGGTTTTTCATCACGATGAGCACACGTCCGTCGGGGAGCTTGGCAAGGAGGCTTTTTTCGTTATAACCGGATATGCCTACGGGTATAGAGTCGCACACCGAAGCCCCGAATTTGGCACGCAGAAGATAATTGCTGCCACTTGTCACCACTATATCATCGCCTATGCGCGCGCCATATCCCAGCACGGGGCCGACGTGTGTGCGGCTATACACACGGTTGAGCACATTAATTTTGCCGCCGTCGAGCGTGCACGACAATATGCGCACGTTTGAAATGAGCCATGCCCTATGGCTGTCGAGCGGCACAACGTCGCTCAAAGTCTGCCGGAAATAGGGCGAGTCGCTGAATATGTCCTTGTAAAGATATTTGCTCATGGCATTGAGCGAAGGGTCGTAGCAGAACACTTCGTCTTCGGCACTGCCCACCACCATGCCGCAGGCAGTCTTCAGGCAGGTCACTATTCGCCCGCCGGTTTGCAGGTTTAGCTGGCGGTTGTTGGTTTTCTCGTAGCTGACAGTGTTCTTCGACATCACCTGGAAACCGCCGCTCTCAAATCCCACCCACATGTTTTTCTCGGCATCGCTATAGAATGTAGATACCATAACGTCTTTGTGGTGCAGATGCAGGTCGGCGTCGTTCACCTTGGTGAGGGTGCCGTCTTTCAGATCATACCGGTAAAGACCGTGAAACGTACTGTTCAGATAAAGTTGCCCACGCACGGGTGAACAGATTGACGTGGGCAGTATGGGCAGCTGCTCTTTGGTTTCAAGGAATATGCGGTTGCGCCTGAGGTCGATGCCAGTGAGCCACCGGCTTTGGCCCACCCACACGGTGTCGCCCTGCTGGTTGGCATTTACCACGTTGGCATTCTTCCTCACTGGCGGCATCGTTTCGGTGCCGGCGGCGTTGAAATGGCGTATTTGTAGGGGTTCTATTATCCAGTAGCCGCCGTTGCGGTCGGCATAGATGTTGTGGTTGTAGAGGTGGTCTTCGGTGAAGTGGTAGAACGGTTTCACCGTGTCGCCGTTCACGAGAAACACGTCGAAGGAGTTGTTTACAAGCACGCCGCGTGTGCCGAAATCGACAATCTGTTTCACGCCCTGCGACAAGACGGGTATGCTGAAGCGCTTGAATTTCATCCATCCCTCATAACGTGCCACACCGTTCGACGTGCCCACCCACATGTTGCCCCGGCTGTCGCGGGTGATGCACTGGATGTTGTTGTCGGGTATGGTAGTGCTGTCTTCGTGGTCGTAGCGCAGCTGTTTGAAATCGGTTCCGGTGAAAATGTTGAGTCCGTCGGTGGTGCCTATCCACATCGATTGCTTGCTGTCTTGGCAGAATGCCGTGACGCAGCGTTCTGATAGGACAATACTTTCGGTGTATTTGCCGAGAGTGTTCTTCAACTTGTCGGTGGCATACTTGTTGCCGTCGGCAAAATAAGATATGAGCAACACTACTTGAATGGCACACAAAGCTATGCCGGCTGCCCTTTTGGTGTGCAGTAATTGGTTCACGCTTTCTGTTTGATGTTTAAGGTTTACGCATACAAAGTTAAGCATATTTTTGCGCCGAAACGCGCGCATTGGCGGTGTTTTGCGCTTTTTCGGGCGTTTTTTTGACAAAAACAAAACTTTTGAGAAGAAAAGAAAAACGGTAAAGACGGTTTTCAAAACCCGTATGTATTATAAAGAATGTGCCTTGGCGGTAGGGTTGCTACCTTTGCAAACGTAAAATGCAACCTAATTATTAACAAACCGAAATATTACGACTTTTATGAAAACAAGGCAGAACATCCTCATCATGACAATGACGCTCGCGTGTTGTCTGAACGCCAACGCACAGAAGGCACAGTCGAACGACAGCATCAAGTCGCGCTCAAACGACGGCAGCGAACGCAACGTTATGCTCAACGCGCAGAACAGCGTGGGCCCGCGCGAAATCAACGTGGGACTTCCTGCAACCGTGGGCGGAACCAACATCTTCCAGAACGGAATGCCCGTGAGCTACCACTTCTGGCCTGAAATGCCCACAACGGTGTGGCGCCAGGACGCAACAGTTGTGGGAGGCGGACTGATGGGTATAACCGACACGGCCGTTGACGGCGGCACCGTGGGCTACACCGCAACCACTATCGACAACCGAGGCACCGACAAACTCAAGATAAAGGGCAGCGTGTCGGGCAACCACTTCGGACTCATACGCGCCACCGCATGCGTGAGCGGACCTATAAAGAACGGATGGAAATATGTGGCAGGAGGCTATCTCGACCTCGACCCCGGAACATTCAAAGCTCCCGGCGTGACCAAATATTATGCCGACAATGCCAAGATGGCTAAACTGGGCATCACCAAAGACTATGCGTCGGCATTCGGCAAGGGCCGCGTAACGCTCTTCTACCGCTACGGCAACGTGCGCACCTTGCAGAACAGCTACTATGCTCCCTACGTCTACGGCGACGGCGGCAAGATTGAAGAATACGACGGTTTCAAGATAGGCACCGACAACTACCTCATCAACACCGGAACAATCACGATGAAGGATGCCTTCACCGGCGACTACAAAAAGGTGGACCTCGTGAACGAATACCGCTCCGAATCGCACGCGTTCGACCTCATCTGGGACAACAACTTCGCCAACGGACTTGTGCTCAACTTCTCTACACGCTTCCGCCGGTCGGATGTGGGCATCGCATCGCCGGTGATGTCGGGCGTGTCGGAGGCTGGCGGCAAATACCAGTATCTCGACGGAACGGCCTACACGGGCAAATATGTGCAGTCGGCTCTCTACATGAACACCAACCGCACACCTATTTATACATGGATAACACAGGCCAAACTCGGACGCAAGCGCGGCGCACACAACTGGCAGGTGGGCCTGCAAAACCTGTTCTACAGCATCGACCGCTACTCCACCGAGGTGTCAAACTACCGCCAGTCGGTTGAAGACGACCCGCGCATAGTTGTGCCCGTTGCCGGAACCGACGGTTATGTGGACGGATTCTACGGCTTCAACAGCTTCATGGAATACCACACCGGAACGATGAACAAGACCGCCCTCATCCTGAAGGACACTTGGGACATTTGCCCGACATTCCAACTCAAGGGCGGAGTACGCTTGGAATACCAGCGTCTGCGCGGCGACTACATGCCTATAGCCAACCGCGAAAACGGCACATTGCTCGGCGCTACCGAACCCATAAAGGACGATTTCTTCAACAAGACAGTAGCCCTGAGCGCAGTGTGGAAGACCACCAAACACTTCGGACTGCAGGCCGACGCTATGTACACTGAATGCGGAGGCATTCTCGGCAACTACAACACAGGCAACAACCCGCACCTGAAACAATCGAAAACCCCGATGTTCTCGGGCGGCATCTACTACAACCATCCGCTCATAAGCATCGTCTCGAAGGTGTCATACATATCGAAGAGCAACTACAGTGCCAACTCCAACTTCACCAACCCGCAGACCAACGCCACGGCACGCGCCGCTGTGAAATACGACGTGAAGACCATTGGATGGACAACCGACGTTATCGTGAACCCGGCAAAATGGTTCCGCATGCACTTCCTCATGACCCTGCAAAACCCGAAATACGGCAACTACAACGGCACACTCAATTTCAGCGACGGCACAACACGCGACTTCGACTTCAACAGCAGCAACGTTACCGGCATCTCGAAGTTCCTGCTCGAGTTCGACCCGACATTCATGTACGACAAATGGAACCTGCAGCTGCACGCCCGCTACTTCGGCAAACAGTATGCAAACCTGTCTAACACCCTGTCGTTTGAGCCCCACTGGGAAACCTTTGCACGCCTGGGCTACACATTCAACAAACACTTCAACGCCTACGTCAACGTCGTAAACCTGCTCAACCAGCGTTTCGCCAAAGGTTCAATATCTGGCACCGACCTTATGACCGCCGACGAGGCAACATCAAAATACGGCACAGTAATGACCGGAACCTACATCCGCCCGTTCACCGTGGAGTTTGGAGTAGGCTTCAGCTTCTAATCTTCAAGAAGAATAACACACAGATTTTTTCTGTATTAAAAATGTTTGCTACATTTGCAGCACTTTTCAAAAAGAAAAGGAATACCAGAAAAATGGAAAAGAATCTATCCATCATTGCATTGGCGGCACTCGTTGCCGGATGCACAAACGAAGTGCGGCACATCGACACACAAGACGTGATTTCGAAGATGTCGCTCGAAGACAAGGCCCATTTCGTGATAGGAACGGGAATGAAGGGAATGTCGGGCAACAGCGCAGTAATAGGCGCGACACAGTCGATAGTGCCCGGAGCGGCAGGCACAACCTATCCGCTCGACTCGCTCGGCGTGCCTGCCATAGTGCTGGCCGACGGCCCTGCCGGACTGCGCATCGACGCCCACCGCGAGGGCGACAGTGCCACCTACTACTGCACCCACTTCCCCATAGGCACGCTGCTCGCATCTACCTGGAACCAGCCGCTCATTGAACAGGTGGGAAAGGCTATCGGCGAGGAGGTGAAATCCTACGGAGCCGACGTGCTGCTCGCCCCTGCACTCAACATCCACCGCAGTCCGCTGTGCGGCCGCAACTTCGAGTATTACTCCGAAGACCCGCTCGTGGCCGGCAAGACGGCAGCGGCCTATGTGCGCGGAGTGCAGACCAACGGCGTGGGAACAAGCATCAAGCACTTCAGCGTGAACAGTCAGGAAACCAACCGAATGAACACCGATGCACGCGTTTCGCAGCGTGCCCTGCGCGAAATCTACCTCAAAGGCTTTGAAATAGCCGTGAAGGAGAGCCACCCCTGGACGGTGATGACATCCTACAACTACATCAACGGCGTGTATGCCTCGCAAAACAAAGAACTTCTGCAAACCGTGCTGCGCGACGAGTGGGGATTTGGCGGAACAGTGATGACCGACTGGTTTGGCGGCAGCGACGGTGCCAAGCAGATAGAAGCAGGCAACGACATGCTGCAACCGGGACGCGACGAGCAGTACACGGCTATCGTGAACGGCGTAAAGAACGGCACCCTGAAAGAGGAGGCACTCGACACCTGCGTGGCACGCGTGCTGAAACTCGTTGAGCGGACACCGCGCTACAACGGCTACAAATGCGACAACCGCCCCGACCTCAAGGCTCACGCAGCCGTGACGCGACAGAGCGCAGCAGAGGGAATGGTGCTGCTCACCAACAACGGCGTGCTGCCCTTCGGCGGCGGAGTGCACAACGTGGCACTCTACGGATGCACTTCCTACGACTTCATAGCCGGCGGAACAGGCTCAGGCAATGTCAACCACGCCTATGTGGTGTCGCTCGTTGACGGACTGAAGAACGCCGGTTACAAGCTCAACGCTTCGCTCGCCGACGCATACTCCAAGCACATAGCAGCCGAAAAGAAGCGCGTGGCCCACGCCAACGACGGCAATCCCTTTGCCAAATATCTGCCGCTGCCGTTGCCCGAGGAGATGACATTCAGCGACAGCCAACTATCAACCCAGGTGGCAAAGGCCGACATCGCAGTGATCACCTTAGGCCGCCTGGCAGGCGAATTTGCCGACCGCAAGATGAGCGACTTCTATCTTTCGTCGGCCGAGCAGAAACTCATCGAGCAGGTGTGTGCCGCCTATCATGCCGCCGGCAAGAAGGTGGTGGTGCTGCTCAACATTGGCGGAGTGATTGAAACTGCCTCGTGGAAAGAGAAGCCCGACGCCATACTCTGTGCATGGCAGGCCGGACAGGAAGGCGGAAACAGCGTGACCGACGTGCTGCGCGGCAAGACATCGCCTTCGGGAAAGCTCACCATGACATGGCCAGTGAAGTGCACCGACCATGCATCGATGAAGAATTTCCCCATCGACATGGAACCCGACTACGACCTTACCAACCACGGCACAATCAAAGCCGAGCGCAAGAACTACGACTACACCAACTATGAAGAAGACGTGTATGTGGGCTACCGCTATTTCGACTCGTTCGGAGTGCCCGTGTCGTTCCCCTTCGGCTACGGTCTGAGCTATACCACCTTCGGCTATTCCGACGCGAAGATAACAAGCAAGGGCGACGAGTATGAGGTGAGCGTGAAAGTAACCAACACCGGAAAGGCAAACGGCAAAGAGGTGGTGCAGCTCTACTTCAGCGACCCGCGCAGCAAGCAGCTCAACAAGCCGGTGAAGGAACTGAAGGCTTATGCCAAGACCGCCGAACTGAAACCGGGCGAAAGCGAGACCGTAACCATGCGCGTGAAAGCCGCCGACCTTGCCTCGTTTGACGAGTCGGCATCGGCATGGCGCGTCGACGGCGGGCGTTGCCAGTTCATCGTGGCAGCTTCGTCGCAAGACGTGAAGGCCACTCTCACGGCCGACGTGAAGCCCAGCACGACAAAAGTGAACAACGTGCTCGCACCAAAGGTGAAGCTCAACCTACTGCACCGATAAAAGGGTTATCAGCTTGACTGCCACGGCTTTGTACCTGCCATAAGCAAAGCCTTGCGGCAAGTCGGGCAACATCTCAGCGGAACGAAATTCCGCCGATTTTACAAGCAAGCCTTGTTTGCATCAGAAAGAAGCCTTCTTTACTGTGCAAACAAGGCTTCTTTGCATTCCAAACAAGGCTTCTTTGCAACACAACTAAGGCTTCTTTTTCGGGCAGTAAAAACCGCGTGTTTTGCCGCCCACAATTTATTGCCAAGCCATGCCGTGCCCAATGCTGCCGATTGGTGGTATAATAAATAATGTATAGGCGCATGCCCGACAAACGCTTTTTGCTATACTGACTTGTCATTTTGTCGGTTTTTATAGTCAAAGAGAAACCATATACACCGCAGAGCATACCAAGACGCACAAAGAAACGCTTTTTTTTAAATATTTTAATGTTTTGTATGCCGAAAAAATCAGAAAATATTTATTAACTTTGCAGCGTAAAAAGAAAACACCCAGGGGCACGCAATCCAACCGGCCGAGCCCTATTTTCAGGCTCAGGATGCAGGTTTGTGAGAGAAAACGTGCAACAGGTAAGAGAAAAATTAACCCTTTAAATAAATTAAAGCAAAATGATTAAAATTGGTATTAACGGATTTGGTCGTATCGGCCGTTTCGTTTTCCG
>CAVCLB010000061.1:0-15412 GCA_963602915.1 Dysosmobacter segnis
AGCAAACGGTGTAACCCTGGGTAAATGATTGGTTTTCAAGGCTGGCCTGTAAGGTCAGCACAATAATTGTACGTTGTGTTGACCTTACAGGCCAACCTACTTCGTGTACATGAAACCCAGGGTTACGGATGTCGCTTCGCTTCATCCTCACCCTGGGCTGTGATTGTTACGCCCTTCCAGGGCTTTAATTACTGAATTACTTTTGAGAATCAAATAATTGCGAATTCAAGGTAATATAAAATTATGCTCATTTTTAATCCGATTTTGAATACCTTACCTTGCAGGGCCGGTAGAAATGTAATCTTTTCCAAAAAGCACAAATATTTACGTCTTGTGGAGCCTTCGTGGCGACGTGCGGCAGACGCAGCACACACTTACGGCATGCGCTGCACGCATGTGTTTCAGCTGCCGCACGCCGCGCTTAATGTTCAGCTGCCGTGCAAACCGATGCAAAAAAGAAAGCAGCCGCAGCAAAAAAAACATGGAAAATAGCGACTGTTCCGTTTTTTATAGCTAATTTTGCCAATATCACATGGCGGCCTGCGCAGTGCAGCGAAGGTCGGTGTCCACTGAAAAACAGATGGAGTCTGAATTTATGCAAAACAATTGCCGTCTTATCGGAAAACTATCAATTACTTAAACCAAATAACAACAAAACTTATGAAGAAATATCCAAAAATCGGTATTCGGCCCACCATCGACGGCCGTCAGGGTGGCGTGCGCGAAAGTCTTGAGGAGAAAACAATGAACCTGGCCCGATCTGTGGCCAAACTCATATCTGAAAACTTGCGCAACGGCGACGGATCTCCCGTGGAATGCGTCATTGCCGACGGAACGATAGGGCGTGTGGCAGAGAGTGCCGCGTGTGCCGAGAAATTCGAGCGCGAGGGTGTGGGCTCTACAATCACCGTCACTTCGTGCTGGTGCTACGGCGCCGAGACCATGGACATGAACCCTCATTGGCCCAAGGCCGTGTGGGGATTCAACGGCACCGAGCGTCCGGGAGCTGTCTATCTCGCTGCCGTGCTCGCCGCCCATGCACAGAAGGGGCTGCCAGCTTTCGGCATATACGGACACGATGTACAGGACCTTGACGACGACTCTATACCTGCCGACGTGGCCGAGAAACTGCTGCGCTTTGCCCGCGCGGCACAGGCCGTGGCCACAATGCGTGGCAAGTCATATCTGTCGATGGGCAGTGCCTGCATGGGCATAGCCGGGTCGATAGTAAATCCCAATTTCTTTCAGGAATATCTGGGCATGCGCAACGAGAGCGTAGACCTCACCGAGATTATACGCCGAATGACCGAAGGCATATACGACAAGGACGAGTTTGAGAAGGCCATGGCCTGGACTCGCGAGCACTGTGCCTGCAATGAGGGCGAGGACATAGGCAACCGCCCCGAGAAAGCCAAGACGCGCGAGCAGAAAGATGCCGACTGGGAGTTTGTGGTGAAGATGATGATAATAATGCGCGACCTCATGCAGGGCAACCCGAAACTGCGCGAACTGGGCTTCAAGGAAGAGGCTCTCGGACACAATGCCATTGCAGCCGGATTCCAGGGACAGCGTCAATGGACCGACTTCTATCCCAACGGCGACTATCCCGAGGCTCTGCTCAACACGTCGTTCGACTGGAACGGTCTGCGCGAGGCTTATGTGCTCGCCACCGAAAACGATGCCGGCAACGGCGTGGCAATGCTCTTCAACCACCTGCTCACGGGGCGTGCGCAGATATTCAGCGATGTGCGCACCTACTGGAGTCCCGAAGCCGTGAAGCGCGTCACGGGTAAAGAACTCACCGGACGCGCCTCGGGTGGCATAATACACCTTATCAACTCGGGCGCAACCACGCTCGACGGCACAGGACAGGCCACCGATGCAGAGGGCAATCCCGTGATGAAGCCTTTCTGGGAAATGACCGAAGAGGATGCCGACAAGTGCCTGAAGGCCACTACATGGTATCCTGCCAATCGCGACTATTTCCGTGGCGGCGGCTTCTCGAGCAACTTCCTCACCAAGGGCGGAATGCCCGTCACCATGGTGCGCCTGAATCTTGTGAAAGGACTTGGCCCCGTGTTGCAGCTCGCCGAGGGATGGACGGTTGACGTCGACCCCGAAATACACGAGAAACTCAACCGCCGCACCGACCCCACATGGCCCACAACATGGTTTGTGCCGCGCCTCTGCGACAAGGCTCCGTTTAAGGACGTTTATTCGGTTATGAACAACTGGGGCGCTAACCACGGCGCAATAACCTACGGGCACATTGGTGCCGACCTCATAACGCTGTGCTCCATACTGCGCATACCGGTGTGCATGCACAATGTTGAAGATGATAAGATTTTCCGTCCGGCAGCATGGAATGCCTTCGGAATGGACAAGGAAGGAGCCGATTTCCGCGCTTGCAAGAACTACGGCCCCATTTACAAATAAGTAAGTAAACTCAAATATGGCGCGTGCGGCATTCCTTGCCTTGCTTGGGTAACCCCTTGGCACGGGGTGCCGCATGCCTGAATTAACAACAAAAGACGATATATGATAACCGAACAACACATAGAGAAATTTCTCGAGCAGGCCCACCGTGTGGGCGATGCGGCACTCACTATATGCAGCAGTGGCAACCTTTCGTGGCGCATAGGCGACGAGGCTCTTGTCTCGGGCACCGGTTCGTGGGTGCCCAGTCTGCAACGTGATAAGGTGGCAATGTGCCGCGTGGCCACGGGCGAAGTGCTCAACGGCGTGAAACCCTCAATGGAGAGCGGCTTCCATCTGGGCGTGCTGCGCGAGCGTCCCGACTGCGACGTGGTGCTGCACTTCCAGTCAACCTATGCCACTGCGGTGGCCTGTATGAAGGAAACACCCCAAGACTTCAACGTGACAGCCGAAATACCGTGCCATGTGGGCAGCGAGATTCCTGTGATACCCTACTATCGTCCGGGTTCGCCCGAACTTGCCGCCGCCGTTATTGAGGCGTTGCGCAACCACAACTCGGCCTTGATGCTCAAGCACGGACAGGTGGTGTGCGGCAAGAATTTCGACGAGGTGTTTGAGCGTGCAATGTTCTTTGAAATGGCGTGCCGCATCATTGTGCTCAGCGGCGGTAAATACAACACCCTGACACAGGCCGAGATTGACGACCTTGAAACCTATGTCTTGGGCAAGAAACATTGACCGGCATCGTGCATGACCCGTGCCTGCACGCCTGCGCCACCGTGGGGCGGCGTGCCTGTGTGGGTATCGGCCACGGGCGGCAATATTTAGAACCCACCTTAAAAAACGTTGAAGATGACATATCTTGCTATTGATTTCGGAGGCGGCAGTGGCCGTGTGCTTGCCGGGACGTTGCATGACGGACGGCTGGAAATGAAGGTGTTGCACCGCTTTGCCAACAGGCAGGTGCGACTGGGCAACCATGTCTACTGGGATTTCCCGGCTCTGTTTGAAGACATGAAGGACGGCTTGAAAAAGGCTGCGGCACTGGGGCTGCATGTGAGCGGTATCGGTATAGACACATGGGGTGTTGACTTCGGACTGATTGATGCCAATGGCGACCTCGTGGGTAATCCCGTGTGCTACCGTGACAACCGCACCGACGGTATGCCCGAACGCCTGTTTGAAACCGTTGACAGGGCAAGCCACTATGCGGTGAACGGCACTCAGGTGATGGCGATAAACACGCTTTTCCAGCTTTACAGCATGAAACTATCGGGCAGCCGACAGCTCGATATCGCCCAACGGATGCTTTTCACGCCCGACCTTTTCAGCTATTTCCTCACGGGAGTGGCAAACTGTGAATACACTATAGCTTCGACATCCGAATTGCTCAACGCCACGACAAAAGACTGGGACTGGGACTTGATTGACCGGCTCGCGCTGCCGCGCCGCATATTCTGCCCCATTGTCATGCCGGGCACAGTGCGCGGACGGTTGCGCAAGGAGCTGGCCGAGGAAACAGGACTTGGTGAAGTGGACGTGATTGCGGTGGGGTCGCACGACACTGCAAGTGCGGTGGCTGCCGTGCCGGCATGTCCGGGCGAACGCCCCGTGGCTTTCATCAGTTCGGGCACATGGTCGTTGCTGGGCGTGGAAACCGACAGTCCGATTCTAACCGAGGAAGCACGGCTTGCCGAATTCACCAACGAAGGCGGAGTGGGGGGCAAGATAACGTTCTTGCAGAATATCACGGGGCTGTGGTTTATGCAGCGTCTGATGGCTGAATGGAATGAAAAAGGCGAGGAACAGAGTTATGACACGATTCTGGGCGAGGCTGAACGGGCTGAGACAGAAGCCGTGATACCTGTGGACGACGAGGCTTTCAGAAATCCGCCGTCAATGGAACTCGCGATAAAGGAATATTGCTCGGCGCACGGGCTTGCCGTGCCGCATAGCAAGGGCGAGCTTGTGCGTTGCGTGTTGCAGTCGCTTGCCCACAAATATGCGCAGGCCACCGCACGGCTCAACGCCATGTTGCCCGAGAAGATAAAGACTCTGCACATAATAGGCGGCGGCTCGCAGAACAAGCTGCTCAACCTCCTCACTGGGCAGGCTCTAGGCATTCCGGTGGTGGCCGGGCCTGTTGAGGCCACGGGCATGGGCAACATCCTGACGCAGGCCTTAGCGAAAGGCGAGGTGAAGGATGTGGAGGAGATGCGCCAAATAGTGCGCAACAGCATGGCGTGTGCACAGGTGTGATGTGCAAAGACGTGGCCTTATGTAGAATTTAAAGGCGCAAAGAGCTACCTGTCTTAAAATAAAAACTTAATAATGCGTGGAATTTATAGAACACGCCTAAACTGTTTACCAATGGAAAATAAAAAAGAAAGAATGTTGTGGAAGGACGGCGTGAGCTATGTAGTGCCGTTTGTCCTTATCACATTGTGCTTTGCCCTCTGGGGATTTGCCAACGACATCACCAACCCTATGGTGAAGGCTTTCTCGAAAATATTCAGAATGTCGGCCACCGATGGGGCTCTCGTGCAGGTGGCTTTCTACGGAGGTTATTTTGCAATGGCTTTTCCGGCAGCCATATTCATACGCCGCTACAGCTACAAAGCCGGCATACTCCTCGGTTTGGGACTATATGCCTTAGGGGCGTTTATGTTCTATCCGGCAAAGCTATCGGGCGATTACTATCCGTTTCTCATTGCCTATTTCATCCTGACGTGCGGACTCTCGTTTCTTGAAACGTCGAGCAACCCCTACATTCTGTCAATGGGCACGGAGGCAACGGCTACACGGCGGCTTAACCTTGCACAGTCGTTCAATCCCATGGGGTCGTTGCTAGGAATGTATGTGGCCATGAATTTCATACAGGCAAAGCTCAATCCGCTCGACACGGCAGCGCGCGCCAAGCTCTCCGAAGCCGACTTCGAGGTGGTGAAGGATTCTGACCTGTCGGTGCTCATAGGGCCGTATCTGGCCATAGGACTTGTGATAGCCGCCATGTTCATCATAATATTGCTTGCCCGTATGCCGAAAAACGGCGACAAGAACCACGACATAAATTTCGTGCCCACGCTGCGGCGCATTTTCAGTATGCCGCATTATCGCGAGGGTGTCGTTGCACAGTTCTTTTATGTGGGCGTGCAGATTATGTGCTGGACGTTCATAATACAATACGGCACGCGGGTGCTTATGGCCGAAGGTATGGCCGAAATAGACGCTGAGGTGTTGTCGCAGAAATACAACATCGTGGCAATGGTGGTGTTCTGCTGCTCGCGTTTCATCTGCACCTTCATCCTGCGCTATCTCAATGCCGGGCAGTTGCTTATGATTCTCGCGATAGTGGGAGGTTGCCTCACGGTGGGCGTGATAATGTTGCAGAACATTTACGGACTTTATTGCCTTGTGGCTATCAGTGCGTGCATGTCGCTCATGTTCCCCACGATATATGGTATTGCGTTGACAGGACTTGGCGACGATGCCAAATTCGGGGCTGCCGGTTTGATAATGGCCATTCTCGGAGGCAGCGTTCTGCCGCCATTGCAGGCCATGATTATCGATTTGGGCACGGTGTTTGGCATGCCTTCGGTGAATGTCTCGTTTGTACTTCCGTTTGTATGTTTCGTAGTTATCTCAATATACGGGTTCCGCACAATGTTGCGTGGACGCGGCAAAATGGCAGGATAACGGTTTCGTAGATAAAAACAAATGCCGTTGTCTGGCTGCAAAATGCGGCAGACAACGGCATTTGTTTGTTATTATGTGACGGTGAAAAAATAAGTTTGTATGTTTTTATCGCCACTATAGGTCAGTCAGTGATATTATATCGTCGAACAGACTGTATAGTTCTGTCATGCGTTTGAGCACTATGTCGGCCCCTTCGCTGGCAAGAGCACTGTCGGGCAACGGCCCGCTGTTTATGCCAATGGTGAATATGTTTGCGGCTACTCCGGCTCTCACGCCGAGCGGCGCATTCTCTACTACGATGCCTTGCCACGGTCGCAGGTTGCCGGCCTTTTGCAGTCCCATGAGGTAAGGGTCGGGGTTTGGCTTGCCGTGTTCCACGTCGTAGGCCGTAACGATGTGTTCTTCGTCGAGAAAATCGCCGAAATCGTCAATCAGTCTCTTTATGAGCGGGCGTTGTCCGCTTCCCGTCACGACACCTATGCCCATTCCTGCCTGTCTTATCTTGCCCATGGTTTCGCGCACGCCGGGGAATATCTGCGATGTAGGCATGTGGTGGAAGATGTCGGTTTTCACGTCGTACATGCGCTGGGCTTCGTCGGGTGTTATGTTGATTCCCTTTTGCAGCTTCACGAAATGACGTATCGTGTCTACTCCCTTTGCACCTTCTGTGGCATAGGCATCGGCTGCGGTCATGTCTATTCCGAACTGTTTCATCGACTCTTGCCATGCTACTGCATGGTTGGGCATGGAGTCGTAGAGCACGCCGTCCATGTCGAAGAGCACAACCTTGGGCGAGAATGCAGCGTAATTGTGCGATGCTTTGTATTTGTCAATAGCTTCTTTAATCATATCATAATGTAGTGTCGGGGTCTGAAATAATGGCTTTGGCCTATTGCATAACTGCAATGTGGCAATGTGTTAGTCGTTGGAAAACGGTGCCGTCGGCGGTGGAAAGCCTTTAAAATTGCCTAAAAGAAAACGGACTGCCAATTGCAGTTTCCTGCGCATGTGCAGTCCGTTTCTTCGTTTCTTTGCCATTTGCCGGTTGTCTCAAGTATGGTTTGTCTGCAATCCGGCAAATGCTTTATCGTGCAGTGGCTTATTTCTCCTCGGCAAGACGCTTCTGTATGGCCTCGCTCTCAGCCTCATATCCAGGCTTGTTGAGCAATGCAAACATGTTCTTCTTGTATGCTTCCACTCCCGGCTGGTTGAAGGGATTGACGGCAAGAACGTTTCCGCTGATGCCACAGGCAATCTCGAAGAAATATATAAGCTGTCCGATGTAATACTCGTTGAGCTGCGGAACCGATACACGGATGTTGGGAACGCCGCCGTCAACGTGTGCCATTCTTGTGCCGAGTTCGGCCATCTTGTTCACTTCGTCAACATGCTTGCCGGCAAGGAAATTGAGTCCGTCGAGGTTTTCGTCGTCGTTGGGGAACAGAACCGATTCGTTTGCCTGCTCAACGCTTATTACTGTCTCGAAGATAGAACGCTCGCCTTCCTGAATCCATTGGCCCATTGAGTGCAGGTCGGTGGTGAAATCGCACGATGCCGGGAATATTCCCTTGCCGTCCTTGCCTTCGCTTTCGCCGTAGAGCTGCTTCCACCATTCGCTGAAGAAATGCAGCTTGGGCTGGAAATTAACCATTATTTCAATCTTCTTGCCGTTTTGGCTGTAAAGCGCATTGCGTGTAGCTGCATAGAGGGCAGCGGGGTTTTCGGCGAAAGGCACGTCTTTGCCGGTGGCTTTCTCCATGTCGGCAGCACCTTCAACAAGTGCCTTTATGTCGAAACCTGCCACTGCGATGGGCAGGAGGCCAACCGGAGTGAGAACCGAGAAACGGCCTCCCACGTTGTCGGGTATCACGAAAGTCTTGTAGCCTTCTTTTGTGGCTGCGGCGCGTGCAGCACCTTTGTGAGCGTCGGTAACGGCAACGATTACATCTTTGGCTTCTTCCTTTCCGCGCTGGTTCTCGCATTGCTTCTTCAGAAGGCGGAATGCAAGAGCTGTCTCGGTGGTCGTTCCCGACTTGGATATGTTGATTACTCCGAATTTCTTGTCCTTCAGATAATCTGTCAACTCGGCGAGATAGTCTTCGCCAATGTTGTTGCCGGCAAACACGATGGTGGGGTTCTTGGTGTCGCCCACAAGCCATGCAAATGAATTTCCCAACGCTTCAATCACGGCACGAGCACCGAGGTAGCTTCCGCCAATGCCTGCAACGACAACCACTTCGCACTTCTCGCGCAGTGTGTCGGCCACACTCTGTATTTCGGCGAGAAATTCCTTGGTCACCGAAGAAGGCAAGTGCAACCAACCGAGAAAATCGTTTCCGGGGCAAGTGCCGTCTTCCAATGCCTTTTGGGCTGCAACCACTTGCGGCTCATAGGCATTTACTGCGCCTTCGCCGAGAAATTGTGTTGCTTTTGTAATGTCTAAGCTGATACTTTTCATCTTTCTTGTTTATGTTTTGGTTAAATCCTGTTTTTCGCTTTACAAATTCCTTATCGGAATGAGTCGGTAAGCAATTTTATCTCTATTTGTGGACTGATGCGCTCATACAAAATGTTGTAGACGGCATCAAGTATTGGCATATTGACATGCATGTGGCGGTTCTTTTCCTTCATGCACTTTGTTCCGAAGAATCCTTCGGCTATCATTTCCATCTCTATCTGTGCGCTCTTCACACTGTAACCTTTGCCTATCATCGTTCCGAACGTGCGGTTTCGCGAGAACTTGGAGTAGCCGGTGACAAGAAGGTCACCAAGATATACCGAGTCATATACGCTTCGGTTTATCGGATTAATGGCCGTGAGAAAACGCGACATTTCCTGCACTGCATTCGACATTAGTACGGCTTGGAAATTGTCTCCGTACTTAAGTCCGCTGCAAATGCCCGATGCTATGGCATAAACATTCTTCAAAACGGAGGAATATTCTATGCCAATCACGTCGGCACTTGTTTTTGTCTTTATGAAATCAGACACTAGAATGTCGGCAAAAGCCTGTGCCTTGTCTTGGTCGCAACATCCCACTGTGAGGTAGGAAAGACGTTCGAGAGCCACCTCTTCGGCGTGTGACGGGCCGCCAATGCACGCAAGATTTTCCAAAGGTACGTCGTAGACTTGGTTGAAATATTCGGAGCATGCAAGGTTGTCATCGGCTACAAGTCCTTTGATTGCGGTGACAATGAACTTGTCGCGCAGCCTTGTTTTGAGCTTGCGCAAGTGATTTTTGAGATAAGGTGACGGAACTACAAACACAAGTGTGTCGTAGGCTTCCACGATTTTGTTGATATCGCTTGAAAAGAATATCTCATCGACGTTGAAATGCACACTTGTAAGATAACCCGGGTTATGGCTTATGCGCTTGAACTCGGTTATGCGGTCGTCACTGCGCATATACCATCCAATGTGGTGCGTGTGTCCTACAACGATTTTGGCGATAGCGGTTGCCCAACTTCCACCGCCTATTATTGCAATCTTGCCGCAATTGTACATAGCCTTTTTGCTTGTTTGTTCGTATTGGCCAATTGGCGTGTGCCGCCGTAATGCGATGTCGTGCGGCGGCAATATGTGACCGCAGGCCGTCTGTCTGACACCCGCTACTTGGGCGGGCATGGGCAGATGGCCTGCGGAAGGGCATTACGCATTGGCGTTGTCAATCCATTGCTGGAATTCGTCGACTTTGGGATTGGTGTAGCCCAACTTGTATTTCTTGTTCACACCACATACGTCCATTTGCAGTTTTTGTGCCTTGACGTCCTTTATGTCGGTTGTGAGATTGTATCCAGCTTTATTGAATACGGGAACCCACTCCTCGGGAACGCCCAGTGCTTTCCATTCTGCCACGGTGCTCTTGGGCATCTTTTTCTCGGGGCGCATCTGCGGGAAGAAGAGCACTTCCTGTATTGTTGTCTGTCCGGTCATAAGCATTACGAGGCGGTCGATGCCTATTCCGATGCCCGAAGTGGGCGGCATTCCATACTGAAGTGCACGCAGGAAATCCTGGTCGATAATCATTGCCTCGTCGTCGCCCTTGTCGGCGAGTCGCATCTGTTCCTTGAAACGTTCCTCTTGGTCAATCGGATCGTTGAGTTCGGAGTAGGCATTGGCAAGCTCCTTGCCGTTTACCATAAGCTCAAATCGCTCTGTAAGGCCGGGTTTTGTGCGGTGCATCTTCGTGAGTGGCGACATTTCAACGGGGTAGTCGATGATGAATGTGGGCTGAATGAATGTTCCTTCGCAGAATTCTCCGAATATCTCGTCGATGAGCTTGCCTTTGCCGAAGCTCTCGTCGATGCCTTCCATCTTCAAGTCTTCGGTTGCAATCTTGCGTATCTCGTCTTCGCTTTTGCCGTTGAGGTCGAAACCGGTCTTCTCCTTTATTGCATCCAGAATGGGAAGACGGCGGTATGGAGCCTTGAAACTGATTGTCTTGCCGTCGATTTCGCGCTCAGGCTTGCCGTTGACGGCGATACATACGGCTTCGAGCAATTGCTCGGTGAACGACATCATCCAGTTGTAGTCTTTATACTGGACGTACAGTTCCATACAAGTGAACTCGGGATTGTGGTTGCGGTCCATGCCCTCGTTGCGGAAATTCTTGCCGATTTCGTAGACGCCTTCAAATCCGCCGACGATGAGACGCTTCAAGTAAAGCTCGGTGGCGATGCGCATATACATGTCGATGTTCAGTGCATTGAAGTGCGTTATGAACGGGCGTGCGCTTGCACCACCTGCTATTGCCTGAAGGGTAGGGGTTTCCACCTCGGTGTATCCGGCTTCGTCGAGTATGCGGCGTATTGTGCGCAGCACTGTGGCACGCTGCAGGAATGTGTCTTTCACGCCGTCATTCACCACCAAGTCAACATAGCGTTGGCGGTAGCGCAGTTCGGGGTCGTCGAACTTGTCATAGGCTACGCCGTCCTTATATTTCACGATGGGCAGTGGCTTGAGGCTTTTTGAAAGCAGTGTGAGGCCTTGTGCGTGAACCGAAATCTCGCCGGTTTGTGTGCGGAACACGAAACCTTTCACGCCGATAAAGTCGCCGATGTCGAGCAGACGCTTGAAGACAGTGTTATACAAGTCTTTGTTTTCGTCGGGACAGATGTCGTCGCGTGTGATATACACCTGTATTCTGCCTTTCGAATCCTGCAATTCCACGAAGCTGGCCTTGCCCATTACGCGGCGGCTCATCATGCGTCCGGCTATTACCACCTCGCGCTTTTCGTTCTCGTCAAATTCTTTTCTGATGTCTTCAGAGAAGGCATTGGTGGGGAATTCGGCTGCGGGATACGGATCGATGCCCATATTTCGCAGTTCCTGCAGACTTTGTCTTCTTACTATCTCTTGTTCACTAAGCTCTAAAACGTTCATATATTATTTTCTGTTGTTTTCTTGTATGTCCATACCGTTCGCCCACGTTCTGCCGTGTATGACGCGGGTGTGCCGCATCGGAGTGGTGCCGTGTGGGCTTTATGACGGCGGTAATCAATTGCAAAATTACGAAATATTTCTGAAGCTTTACGCTTTTTGCAATATTATATTAAATCGGTGTATTATATTTGCGCCTTATTCGTTGGAGAAATCGGCCACCATTTTTCTGTACATACTGTACATTCTGGTGCGTGAAACATAGCCTGTGAGCCGTCCGTTAGTGTCAACCACCGGCAGGTAGTTGGCATTGGTTTTGTCGAAGTTGCGCATTACTTCTTCCATAGGATCGCTTATCCCGAGCTTTGCCGGAACGTCTGCCATGAGTTGTTGTACGACGAATTTGTTGTACAGTTCGGCACGGAACATGATGTGCCTGATTTTTGTTATGTCGATTTCTCCGAGCAGAGTGCCGGCGGCATCGAGCACAGGAATGAAAATTGTTTGACTTTTGCTTATCGCATTGACTAGTTTGCCGAGCGGCATGTCGGGCCTAACTGCGGTGAAATCTTTCTCAATCACGCTGTCGAGGCTCATCAGTGTGAGCACCGAACGGTCGGTGTGGTGGGTTATGAGCTTGCCTTCGCGGGCGAGACGCATGGCATAGATGCTGTGCGGTTCGAATATGCTTATTGTCATAACTGAGCATATGCTGACAATCATCAGCGGCATGAAAAGGTCGTAGCCGTTGGTTATTTCGGCAATGAGGAAGATGCCGGTGAGCGGAGCGTGCATCACGCCTGCCATCACGCCTGCCATTCCGAGGAGTGTGAAATTCTTCTCTGGGATGTAGACACCTATCTGGTAAGTGTTCCAAAGTCTTGAGAAGAGGAAACCGCCGAACGCTCCGACGAAGAGCGAGGGGGCGAATGTTCCGCCGCATCCACCTCCGCCGTTGGTCGAAGCTGTGGCGAAAGTCTTGGTCAGAATCACAAGAGCTATGTAGGCAATGAGCATTTCGCCGTGCCCATAGAAAAGCGAGTTGCGCAGCATTTCATTCCAGTCGGCTTCGCTTTTGCCGTTGAGCAAGATGTTTATCGCGCTGTATCCTTCGCCGTAGAGGGCGGGGAAAAGGAATATGAGCGAACTGAGCATAAGTCCGCTCAGCAGCAGTTTCTTGTAGCGGTGCGACTTCATCCGAGCGAAAACATTCTCGCACATCGACATCGAACGTATGAAATACAGGCTCACGAATCCGCACGTTATGCCGAGCAGGATGCTTGCCGGAACGCGTTCAATCATCCATGCACTGTCGAGGTGAAAGTTGAAAAGCGAATCGCTGCCCATGAAAACATAGGTGAAGCAGGTGGCCGTGACGCTTGAAATGAGTATGGGCAGGAGCGAAGCCATGCTCAAATCAACCATAAGCACTTCGAGTGTGAACACGAGTCCGGCTATCGGGGCTTTGAAAATGCCGGCTATGGCTGCCGCTGCGCCGCATCCCACGAGCAGCATCAGCGTCTTGTTGTCCATTTTGAACATCTGTCCGAGGTTCGACCCTATTGCCGACCCCGTGAGCACAATGGGTGCCTCTGCTCCCACCGAACCTCCGAAACCGATGGTCACGGCCGAGGCAATTACCGATGTCCAGCAGTTGTGCGGTTTGAGCCGCGACTGTTTCGACGATATGGCATACAGGATGCGCGTGATACCGTGTGAGATGTTGTCCTTTACCACATATTTCACGAACAGTGACGTGAAGAAGATTCCGATGACGGGAAACACTAGGTAAAGCCAGTTGAACGAGTCGGGGTTGAACCGCGACGTAAGCAAATGTTGTATGGCATGTATTATTGTGTGCAGCGTGAATGCTGCTACCGATGCGAACAACCCTATCGCGAATGCGAGCAGGAGTGTGAGTTTGCGGTCGGATATATGGTGTGAGCGCCACCTGTAGAGGCGCGTGGCGATGCTTTCGTCGGCAGTAAGTGTGTTATCCATTTCTTGTCGTGTCGTTGTAGGGATGTTTTTTGTGCGGCAGTGTCACTTTCTTATTATTGTCACCACGCCGTCCTTGGTGAGTTTTATTATGCTGCTCGGTGTGTGCGGCTTGTGCTCCTGGCGGCGTGTCCAGCACACATAGTCCACGGCCTCAAGCAGTTCGGGCGAAATGTCGCAGTAGTTTTGTGCGGCAGGTTCGCCGCTTATGTTGGCGCTTGTGCTCACGATAGGCTTCTGAAAACGGAAACAAAGTTCTTTAGAGAAAGCTTCTCTTGTGATGCGCATGGCTATGCTGCCGTCGTCGGCAACAAGATTTGGGGCGAGGTTTACGGCATCGTCCAAAATTAATGTTGTGGGTTTTTGCGACAAGTCCATCAAGTCCCATGCCACACTTGGCACATTTCTCACATAGCGTTGCACGCGCGAGTCGGAGTCGACGAGGCAAATGAGTGCCTTTGAGTCGTCACGTTTCTTTATCCTGTACACCTTGGCCACTGCTTCGGCATTGGTGGCGTCGCAGCCTATTCCCCACACGGTGTCGGTGGGGTAGAGTATAACACCGCCGTTACGCATCGTTTCTATTGCTTTCTTTATGTCTTCTGCCTGTGTCATTCTTTATGAGAGTTTGTGTATTATCCGAATACAAAGTTACGCAAAAAATGGGTTATTCAGAAATTTTTCGGTAAGTTTGCAGCTTGAAACCGATGCGATTTTAATGTCGTGTGATATTTTTTATATGGAAAAGAAAGATTTGCGTATTGTCTTTATGGGCACCCCCGAGTTTGCCGTAGCCTCTTTGCAGCGGCTTGTGGAAGAAGAATATAATGTGGTGGCTGTGGTTACGCAGCCCGACAAGCCCGTGGGAAGGCATGGCTCGGTGCTCCGCGCATCGGCTGTCAAGGAGTATGCGCTTGCCCACGGAATTCCCGTTTTGCAGCCGGTGAAGATGAAAGACCCCGATTTCGTGTCGGCTCTCGCCGCCTTCAAGGCCGACTTGCAGGTGGTTGTGGCGTTTCGCATGTTGCCCGAGGTGGTTTGGGGCATGCCGCGCTTCGGCACTTTCAACGTGCATGCGGCATTGCTTCCGCTGTATCGTGGTGCAGCGCCGATAAACTGGGCGGTGATAAACGGCGAGAAGACAACGGGTGTCACGACGTTTTTCCTCGACCACGACATCGACACGGGGCGCATCATAGCACAGAAAGAATTTGCCATTCCCGACGATGCCGACGTGGAATATGTTTACGACGGACTTATGGTTCTTGGTGCGGAGATATGCGTTGAGACTGTCAATCGGGTGATTGAAACCGATGGCAACGTGCCGTCGGTGCCGCAGGTTGAGGCAGCCGAGATGAAGCCTGCGCCCAAAATATTCAAGGAGACGTGTGAGATTGACTGGAACATGACTGCCAAGCGCGTGCATGATTTTGTGCGCGGCCTCTGTCCCGTGCCCGGCGCGTGGACTAATCTAGTGTCTGTCGAGGCAGAAGGCGCGCGCCCCTCGGTGCTCAAGATATTCCGCACGGCACGCACTGCGAGCATGGCCGATGCAACTCCCGGCACTCTCCGTGCCGACCACGGGCATTTGTTTGTGGCCGCAACCGACGAATGGCTTGAGATAACCGAACTTCAGAGTTCGGGCAAGAAGCGCATGGCGGCACGCGATTTCCTTAACGGTTTCAAAGACATAGATTGTTACCGGGTGGAAAAGGGGCAGTAATGCTCCGTCTTACACCTTATATATTTATTCATTGATGTCCGGTAAAATATTGGAATGACATTGTAAAACGTTGAATGTTTGGTATTTACAAGACATCTGAAAACACTGGGCTTGCTTTTGCCCTTTGCATGGTTTGCACTCCATTGCCCCAGTATGGGGCGAATATTATAGGATAGGGGC
>CAVCLB010000062.1:0-15391 GCA_963602915.1 Dysosmobacter segnis
TATTGTGCTGACCTTACAGGCCAGCCTTAAACATCAATCATTTACCCAGGGTTACACCGTTTGCTGTCGCAAACGGCTTACCCTGGGCTACGACTGTTACGCCCTTACAGGGCTGATGAATGCAATGTCTCGTTTTATGTTTATTGTTTTGCAAAAAAAACAGTGCATAATATTTTATGATTTTTGAACACCCTACCTTACAGGGGTAAAATTGGTAAAAAAAACAAACGCAGGGGCAAGCCCCTGCGCTATAATCTGTCGTCCCTACGGGACTCGCCTGTTGCGGAATGTTTACTGGACGCCAATATCGGGTTTTAGTTATGGTGGGTTCTGAAATTAGACCCCACCTATAAAAGGCATCACTGAGCCTTGCCCGCTTGCAGCAACTGTGTCATTATGCGTGCCGCATTGTTGGGAGCCACGGCATCGCCGAGGGCATTGTGCACCGTGGCGTAGCCGTCGAGCATGCGTTGCCTGTCAGTTCCGCCCGGCAGAATGCGAGCCAGCCACGATGCGATGTTCTCAGCAGAGAATGTGTCGGCCACTAGTTCGGGCACTACTTCGCTGTCGGCTATGAGGTTGACGAGCGAAATGTATTTCACTTTGAGCACATGACGGCGGCAAAAAGCAATGAAACGCGGCAGAGGCGTTTCGTAGCACACAATCTGCGGCACGTTGAAAAGAGCCGTTTCGAGCGTTGCCGTGCCGCTTGTCACCACTGCCGCCACGGCGTGCGAGAGCAGGGCGTAGGTGTCGTTGTCGATGAGTTTTACGCCGGTGCCTTCAATGTGGCGCATATATTGGTCGCGGCTGATGCCGGGAGCACCTGCAAGCACGGGCTGGTAGTCGGCGTAACGGCTTGCGGCTTCGATCATGGCAGGCAGATTGTCCTTTATTTCCTGTTGGCGGCTGCCGGCGAGCAAGGCTATTATCGGGCGGCCGTCGAGCCCGTGCCGCTGTCTGAACGCGCTGTCGCTCTCGTCGTAGGCAGCCTTGAACGACCGCACTTCATCGGCTGTAGGGTTGCCCACATAGTGTATGGGGTAGTGGTGTTTGTGCTCGTAGAAAGGCACTTCGAAGGGCAGAATGGAGAACATCTCATCGATGTCGCGTTTTATTGCCTTTATGCGCCATTCCTTCCAAGCCCAAATCTTTGGCGAGATGTAGTAGAATACGCGGCACGGCAGATGCTTGTGCACATATTTGGCTATGTCGAGGTTGAAGCCCGGATAGTCGATGAGTATCACGGCATCGGGGTTCCATTGCGCGATGTCGGCCTTGCACATTGCCATATTGCGAAATATGGTGGGCAGGTGAAGCAGCACGGGCACAAAGCCCATGTAGGCGAGTTCGCGGTAGTGGCGCACCATGACACCGCCTTCGGCTGCCATTTGGTCGCCGCCGAAGAAGCGGAACTCGGCCTGAGCATCGTGCTCCTTCAGCCGGTGCATGAGGTGCGAGGCGTGCAAGTCGCCGCTCGCCTCGCCTGCTATAAGGTAGTATTTCATGTTCAGAGTTGCCAGCCGTTGATACTGTCAATCATCTCATAGGCGGTGACATCGACGCGTGTCGGAGTTATTGCCACATATCCGTGCCGCAAAGCCCAGTTGTCGGTGTCGTCGGCATCGGGCTCGTCGTTGGTGTAGTGTCCTATCATCCAGAAATAGTCGTAGCCGCGTGGGTGGTGCATCTTCACACACTCGTTGCCCCAGGTGCCTTTGGCCATGCGGCACACCCGCACTCCGGCAAACGATTCGGCCTTCGGGAAATTCACGTTGAGGCACACGCCTTTGGGCAGACCGTTGTCGAGCACCTTGCGTGTGATGCTCCTTACGAGCTGACGCAACGGTTCGAAGTCGGCATCGTCGTCCTGATCGCACAGCGAGAAAGCCACCGACGGAATGTATTTCATACACCCCTCGAGCGTCACGCCCATTGTCCCGCTGTAATGTGTGTTGACGCTTGCATTGTCGCCGTGGTTGATGCCGCCAATCACCATGTCGGGTTTGCGGTCGGCGAAGAGCTGGTCGAGGGCGAGCTTCACGCAGTCAACGGGCGTGCCGTTGCACGACCACACCTGCAGACCCTCGCTCTTGCGGCGTAGTTTAAGGCGCAGCGGTGTGGTGGCCGAAAACGCGCACGAGAATCCCGAACGTGCCGACTCGGGTGCACACACTATGATGTCGGCCATATCGGCAAGCATCCCGATGAGGCAGTTTATGCCCTTGGCGTGGTAGCCGTCGTCGTTGGAGACAAGTATTAAAGGCTTTTTGTTATTCATGCTTTTCTCTTTTATTTCATTTGCAAATGTACGAAAAAAGGTTTAATATAGCCGTTTCTCACATAAAATATGTAACTTTGCCAAATGATTTTGCCGGGAACAGACCCCGTTGTGTGGCAGCCCGCAGGCCATTGGCGCGGCGCGGCCGGCATGACATGTCGGTGCCCGTTTTATGCAGGAGTTTTAGAAAATGGGAAAAATCATAGCATTGGCCAACCAAAAAGGCGGTGTCGGCAAGACAACCACCACGATTAATCTGGCAGCTTCGCTCGCCACATTCGAGAAAAACGTGCTCGTAGTGGATGCCGATCCGCAAGCCAACGCGTCGAGCGGGCTCGGCGTTGACATAAAAGACGTGGACTGCTCGCTCTATGAGTGCATAATCGACCACGCCGATGTGCGCGATGCCATATACACTACCGACATAAACCGGCTTGACATAATACCGAGCCACATCGACTTGGTGGGCGCAGAGATTGAAATGCTCAATCTGAAAAACCGCGAACGTGTGATAAAAAACATGCTCGATGCCGTGCGCGACGACTACGACTACATACTGATAGACTGCAGCCCCTCGCTCGGACTGATTACGGTCAATGCCCTCACCGCTGCCGACTCGGTGATAATACCCGTGCAGTGCGAATATTTCGCGCTGGAAGGCATAACCAAGCTGCTCAACACAATCAAGATTATAAAGAGCAAACTCAACACGAAGCTCGAGATAGAGGGATTCCTGCTCACCATGTATGACAGCCGGTTGCGCCTTGCCAACCAGATATACGACGAGGTGAAGAGGCATTTCCAGGAGCTTGTGTTCAAAACCGTCATACAGCGCAATGTGAAGCTCAGCGAGAGCCCGAGCCACGGATTGCCGGTAATTCTGTATGATGCCGACTCGGTTGGAAGCAAGAACCACCTTGCACTGGCCAAGGAAATAATAAACCGCAACCGCCCGGATGTTGCACCGGCGGATGCAGACAGACAATAAGCAGCCATTCAAACGACAATATAACGACAGCATAACACAATGGCCGTACACAAGAAATATAACAGAAGCGTCCTCGGGCGCGGTCTCGACGATATCGAGGGCGGAAAGGGTCTCGACGCGCTCATCGACACAAACGGCGTGCGCACACAGGGCACATCCACCATAAACGAAGTGTCGCTGGCGCAAATTGAGGCTAACCCCAACCAGCCTCGGCGCGATTTCGACCCCGACGCTTTGCGCGAACTGGCCAACAGTATACGCGAGATAGGCATCATTCAGCCCATAACGCTGCGCCAGGTGGCCGAAGACAGATTCCAAATAATTGCAGGAGAACGGCGATGGAGAGCTTCGCAAATGGCCGGACTCACTGCAATCCCCGCATATATACGCACGATAAACGACGAGAATGTCATGGAAATGGCCCTCGTCGAGAACATACAACGCGAAGACCTCAACGCCATAGAGATTGCCTTGGCCTATGAGCACCTGCTCGAGGGCGAGGGCATGACCCAGGAAAAGGTGTCGGAAAGGGTGGGCAAGAGCCGCACGGCCATAACCAACTACCTGCGTCTGTTGCGTCTTCCGGCACAAGTGCAGATGGCATTGCAGAAAAAGGAAATCGACATGGGACACGCCCGCGCACTGCTGGCCATCGACAGTCCGTCGTTGCAGATAAAGCTTTTCAACGAGGTGCAGAAAAACGGCTACTCGGTGAGAAAGGTAGAGGAAATGGCGCAGATGCTCAAAAACGGCGAGGATGTGGCCAGCGGACAAAAGAAAATCGTGGCCAAGACAAAACTCCCCGAGGAATACACCGTGCTGCGCAACCGCCTGTCTGACTTCCTGCAGACAAAGGTGCAGATGACATGTTCTTCGAAAGGCAAGGGGAAAATCACCATCCCGTTTGCCAACGAGGAGGATTTGGAGCATATCATGAGCCTCTTCGACAAAATGAAACAGTAAGGAAAAGTGACAGAAGCTTTGCATAAACTATCGCGACTTGTGCTTGTCGTGGCCTTGCTCACGGTGGCGGCGACAGCGTCGGCACGCACTGCTTGCCCCGATGGCATAACCGAAAAATGGTGCGCCGACAACGACAGCGTGCTGAAAGCCGGGCAGATGATAGGCAGTGCCGACAGCGCGAGGCTTGTTTTGGCCAACGACTCGGTGGCACGGCGCATGAAACGCGACTGGAACACATGGCGGCCCAATGCTAAAAAAGCCATGTGGCTGGCCATAGTGCTGCCGGGAGCAGGACAGATATACAACCGAAAATTCTGGAAACTGCCCATCGTGTATGGAGGTTTCGTGGGGTGTGCCTATGCAATGCGATGGAACAACCAGATGCTGCGCGACTACTCACAAGCCTACAAAGACATAATGGACGACGACCCGAACACGCAGAGCTACAACCAGTTTCTGCATCTCGGAGCGAAGATTGACGACTCAAACTTGTCGCGCTACCAGACGCTTTTCAAAAAGCGCAAGGACAAGTTCCGCCGTTGGCGCGACATGAGTTTCTTTTGTCTCGTGGCTGTCTACGCCCTCTCTGTGGTCGATGCCTATGTCGATGCGTCGCTTTCGGAATTTGACATAAGCAACGATTTGAGCCTGCGGGTGGAACCGGCAGTGATAAACAACAGGATTGACAGAAATCCGGTGAAAGGCAACGCGCTCGGGGTGAGCTGCAGTCTGAATTTCTGAATGTCTCCCAACGTGCCCATTGAAAACTGAATGTAAAAACGACGGGAACGGGCAACGCCCGGGTTTCCCGGAAGAAAAAGAACATAATAAATTGATGAAAGGAAAATTCTTTTTGATTGCCGCAGTGCTTTTCGGCATCGGAGGGCAGACTTTTGCCCAGACCGACAACAACGATACGGAAATCACTGTGACCAACGCCAAGGGTGAAGAAGAGGTTATCGACCTGCCCGAAGCAATGACCAACGAGTATGACAGTCTGCTTAGTGTCTACAATGCAAAGACATATCTGAAACCGAGCAGCGACTGCAATATGCCTGATGTCAACCCCGTTTATGGCAAGGAAGTCTACAAGGAACGACTCAGCCGCATACCTTCGGTGATAGAAATGCCTTACAACGATGTGGTGCAGAAATTCATCGACCGCTACAGTGGTCGCCTGCGCCGCTCGGTGAGCCTGATGCTCGGGGCACAGAATTTCTATATGCCCACATTCGAAGAGGCTCTTGAAGCTTACGGTCTGCCTTTGGAACTGAAATATCTGCCCGTGATTGAATCGGCACTCAATCCCAATGCTGTGTCGAGGGTGGGGGCCACCGGACTGTGGCAGTTTATGCTTGCCACGGGCAAACGCTATGGTCTTGAGGTGAACTCGCTCGTTGACGAACGCCGCGACCCGGTGAAAGCCTCTTACGCAGCAGCACATTACCTTAGCGACCTTTATAAGATATTCGGCGACTGGAATCTCGTAATCGCGTCGTACAACTGCGGTCCGGAGACAATAAACAAGGCAATACACCGGTCGAAGGGCGAAACCGACTACTGGAAAATCTACCCCTATCTGCCACGCGAAACACGCGGATATGTGCCGGCGTTCATAGCGGCCAACTATATAATGAATTATTACTGCGAACACAACATCTGTCCGATGCAGGCCGACCTTCCTTCCAAAACCGACACCGTGGTGGTGAACCGCGACGTGCATTTCGAACAGGTGGCAAAGGTGCTCAATGTAAGTATAGACCAGCTGAAACAACTCAATCCGCAATACCGCCGCAACATCGTGAACGGAAGTTCAAAGCCTTCGGCACTGCGCTTGCCCGCGATGCTTGTCAACTCGTTCATCGACCAGGAGGATTCGGTGTATGCCTACAATGCCGACGAATTGCTTAGCAAACGCACCGAAGTGGACGTGAACGATGACGCTCCTGCCTACTCGTCGCGCAGTTCGCGCTCAAGTTACGGCAAGTCGTCGTCGAAACGCTCAAAGAGCCGCAGCAGGCGCGAACGCCGTGGACGGCAGCGCAACGTTACCATACGCCAGGGCGACACTCTGTCTGAAATAGCCGCACGCAACAACACCACGGTGAAGAAACTGCGCAAGCTCAACAAGTTAAGCGGCAATAACATTAGGGCCGGAAAGAAGCTCAGAATAAAGTAGCACACCATAGAAACAACCGAATATGGACGACCAGGATATGAAAGACCAGCAGCGGGAAGCTGCCGACGACCGTCTCATCGACGGCGCATTCGGTCATTTGCTCGACACTTACACCGCATCGCGACATCGCAAGAAAATCGACATAATAAGCAAAGCGTTCAATTTCGCGCGGCAGGCCCACAAGGGCGTGCGTCGGCTTTCGGGCGAACCGTATATCATGCATCCCATTGCCGTGGCGCAAATAGCTTGCGAGGAAATGGGACTGGGCTCGACAAGCATCTGTGCCGCACTGCTGCATGATGTTGTTGAAGACACCGACTATACTGTTGAAGACATAGAAAACATCTTCGGCAATAAGATAGCAATGATTGTTGACGGCCTTACCAAAATATCGGGAGGCATATTCGGAGAACAGGCATCGGCACAGGCAGAGAACTTCAAGAAATTGCTTCTCACGATGAGCGACGACATCCGCGTGATACTCATCAAGATATGCGATCGCCTGCACAATATGCGCACGCTCGCAAGTCAGCCTGCCAACAAACAATACAAGATTGCCGGCGAAACGCTTTACATCTATGCGCCGCTTGCCAACCGTCTTGGTCTTAACAAGATAAAGACCGAACTCGAGGATTTGAGCTTCCGTTATGAACACCCGGAGGAGTATGCCTCAATCGAGAAGAAGCTCGCTTCCACGCAGGAAAAACTCGACACCCTCTTCAATCTCTTCACCGCACCTATAAAGGAAGCCCTCGACAAAATGGGCATCGACTACCAACTTAAAGCCCGGGTGAAGAGCCCTTACTCCATTTGGAGCAAGATGCAGAACAAACATGTCACCTTCGACGAAATCTACGACATCCTTGCCGTGCGCATAATCTACACTCCCAAGGAACGCGACGAGGAAATAAACGAGTGCTTCAAGATATATGTGGCCATTAGCCAAATATACAAGTCGCACCCCGACCGACTGCGCGACTGGGTCAACCACCCCAAGGCCAACGGCTATCAGGCACTCCATGTCACCCTGATGTCGAAACAGGGACGATGGATTGAAGTGCAGATACGCAGCGACCGTATGGACGAAGTGGCCGAGCAGGGCTTCGCCGCACACTGGAAATACAAGGAGGGCGACAACGAGATAATCGACGACGACAGCGAATTGAACAACTGGCTGAGCACCATAAAGGAAATCCTCGACGACCCGCAACCCGATGCAATGGATTTCCTCGACACCATAAAGCTCAACCTTTTTGCCAGCGAAATATTCGTGTTCACACCGAAAGGCGAGATAAAGACCCTACCGGCAGGGTGCACGGCACTCGATTTCGCATTCCAGATACACACTTTTCTCGGCACACACTGCATCGGTGCCAAGGTGAACCATAAGCTTGTTCCGCTAAGCCATCGGCTGCAAAGCGGCGACCAGGTGGAGATACTCACGTCGAAATCGCAGCACGTTCAGGCTTCGTGGATAAACTTCGTGTCAACCGCCAAGGCCAAGGGCAAGATACAGGCAGTGCTCCGCCGCGACAACCGCGAAACCCAGAAGAAGGGCGAGGAAATGCTAGGTGAATGGCTGCGCGGCAACGGATATGAGATGACTACGACCGTGCTCAACAAACTGTGTGCCGTGCATGACGCGCAGAAACACGAAGATTTGTTCCTCGCAATAGGCAAACGCTCGGTGATTCTCGGCGACAACGACCTCGCCGAACTGCATGAAAAGAAGAAAGAGTCGGCTGCCGGGTGGCGCAAGTATGTGCCGTTTCTCAGCCATGAGGGCAAGAAAACGAAGGATGCTCCCAAGTTCTTTACCGTAGGCGAGGGCTTCAACAAGAAAAAACCAGTATATCTCAGCGAGGAAAACATAGCCACATTCATATTCCCGTCATGCTGTCATCCGATACCGGGCGACGACGTTTTGGGATATATCGACAATAAGAAACGCATCGAAATACATCGTCGCGACTGCAAGGTGGCGGCACGCTTGAAGACAAGTTTCGGCAACCGCATACTCGACGCAAAGTGGAACATGCACAAGCAGATGTTCTTCGATGCCACAATAGAGATAAGGGGCATCGACCGCAAGCGTATGCTCCATGACGTGGCAGAGGTGATTTCAGACAAGCTCGACGTGAACATACACCGTATGACAATATCGAGCGACGAGGGAATCTTCGACGGAACAATAGAAATCAAGGTGCACGACCGCGATGAGGTGAAGGTGATAATGGAAAATCTGAAGAAGATTGACGACATAAAGGAGGTGCTTCAGATATTCTGATGCACTGGCATTGCATAGCAACCATGCACAAAGCGGGGACGACGCATAATCGCGTCGCCCCCGCTTTGCGTAAATGTCAGGGTGAAAAGTCAGCGTGGTTGTTTTCGGTTCTTTCTTGCGGCAACCATGACTGTTACCAGCAAAACGACGAATGCCACGAGAATGCAGACCATTTGGAAGGTGTATTTCTCGGGCTCTACCCATATCTCCTTGAAGAAATCCAGGCGTCCGAGCACCTCGACGGGCACCCAAAACACCACGACCGTAGCGATGGCCATGCGTATGTTTGCGCCCCATGACGACAGTCTGAGCTGTTTCTTGAATATGAATATGCTGCCTATGAGGCATCCGGCGGCAACGATGCTCGTCACTGGGTGGCGGTCGCCGAGGAAATTCTTGTCATAGCAGAACATGAGGAGCAGGTAGCTTGCCCAAAGTATCATGTTCAGTTCCATGAATGTAACGATGCTCGTGTGTCGTGTCATCGGGCGTGCGGCAATCTCGTTTTTGCGCGACCGGAAAAGCACGCGCTGCCACCAGTTTATGAAATTGCAGCCGTTTTTCGTGGAGAAGATGTAGAGCACCATTACCATCATCCACATTCCGAAGGTGGCAGGAAGCACGAGATATTCGGGACGCGTAACCACTACACCGTTCTCCAGTTCGGGTCGCGTGCCCCATCGCGTAGTGTAGTACTGGAAGAGAAACTCCACCCATCCGGTCCAGAACAACAGACCACCCATCAGTCCGCAGAGAGTCTGTTTGGTGTCACCCCTCACAATGACGCCGGCAACAACTATGACAAGCCCCGCCAGCCCCATGAAAAAGGCCGAGTAGTGCACCGCTTCGGGTGTCATCGTCTTGTCCATGACAATCATCAGCGCATGTCCCAAAGGCATGGTGAGGAGCACCACAAGGAAAGAGACAATAGATTTCAACCAATTTAACTTCATAATTATAGAATCCGCCTTGAGTAATTACTTAGTCTTATTGTAAGAGGCATCACGGCAAAAGTGTTTCATGATTTACTGAAACGCTTATTCGGCATCCAGACACATTGAGAATGTAACGCCGCGCCGCATCATGTCGTTGAGTGTGGGGCGCAGACGTTTTCTGAAACTCTCCCACGAACGCACCGACTGCTTGCTCCATCCTGCTTCGGCGAGGGCTATTGCGCGCGGATAAGCCTGGTAGTATATGCGTTCGGGGGTGGTTATGCACTCACTCCACAGAGTGCCTGCCACGCCGAACAAGTTGTCGCGTTCAAAGTCTTCTCCCATTCCCCATGCAGGGTCGAGGTTGTAGGTGTATTTCAGTGTGGTTGCAGGCATGCCCCAGTTCACCTCCGGCATGTCTCCATTGGCCATGGGATAGTCGAAATAGCAGTGCTCTCCCGGGCAGAGCATTATGCGTGCGTTGTTGCGCACCGCAGCGTCGAGAGCCTCTTTGGTCTGTCCGCTGCGCCATGCAAAGGTTACGCATCCCGGCTGTATCTTCTTGAAGTCTGACTCATACCAGAACATGGGCGTCTTGTGGTAGGTGTCGCGCAGAAGTTCAATCATGCGGTCGAACAGATAGCCTTGCAGCTTCCAGTTTTCCGAGCGGTCGGTTGTTTCAATGCCGAGTTTCTTTTTCAGAGCCTGGCATTTGGGGCAGTCGGTCCAGCAGTCGAGTGGTGGGTTGCCAGCCTCGTCGCCTCCAAGGTGTATGTATTTTGACGGGAAAATGTCGGTTATTTCCTTGAACACATTGCCGAGAAACTCGTAGGTGAATTCGTTGCCGGGGCACAGAAGCTGGTTGCTTACGCCGCATGTGGTGCGTATTGGCACTTGGCGTTGGTGGCAGGTGAGCTCGGGAAACACGCTTATGGCAGCCACTTCGTGTCCGGGCATTTCTATTTCGGGCACGATGTCGATGTTGTAGGTTGCCGCATAGGCCACAAGGTCGCGCATCTGGTCTTGTGTGTAGTAGCCTTTTATGGGCATTAGCAGGTCGTCCTGCCCCCAGCGTTCCGATGCCTTTGCGGTGAGTTGCGGATATTTCTTTATTTCTATGCGCCACGCCTGGTCGTCAACGAGGTGCAAGTGGAGCGCGTTCAGTTTGTAGCGAGCCATTTCGGGGACGAAAGCCTTCAGTTCTTCATAGGGAATGAAGGTGCGTGCCGGGTCAACCATAAGCTCCCTCACATGGGTGCGAGGCTTGTCGGTTATTGCAAGTTGCGGCAGGGTGGCCACATGGCGGTATGTGCCGCTTCCGCGTAGCAGTTGGTCGAGGGTCATCAACCCGTAGAATACCCCCTTTGTGGTGCGTCCCTTTATGTCAACGCCTTTGGCGGTGACGTTGAGTGTGTATCCTTCTTCGTCGTCAACCGACGGGTCGATGCTGAGAGTAAGCGTTGCTGTGCGCACTTTGCCGTTAACAATCCGCACGTCGCTGTCGTCGCCCAGCCGTTCGCCAAGAATGCGTTGGGCGTGGAGGCGTATGTCGTTGTCGCATGATTTGTCGCAGACTATTTCCCATTGTGCAGTTACATAGAGCGGCTTGGCATTGTTGTCGATGTTGAGTGTTGCCGGAGATGGCGTCAGGCAGGATGCCGGGTCGCAAAGTTCGTTGCCCTGTTGAGGCTCTGCAAAGAACATGTTCCAACCGGCGGCCTTGCGGTAGGCTTTCTCCGAACCCTTGGGCACGACGAGCTTCACAGCCGTGCGGTTGAGTCCGTAGAAGGCCGATGCGGCAGCCTTGGGCGGAGTCTTTGAGTTTACGCGTACCGTCTTCAAGCCTTCGAGGCGGGCAAATGCATATTCGCCTATGCTTGGGTTGCCCTCGACAGTTATTGTCTCTATGCTCTTGCAGCCTGAGAATGCGGCTGCCCCCACCTCGTTAACCGATGCCGGCAAGGTGATTTCTTTGAGGTTGTCGCATGCGAAAAAGGCTTGTGACCCTATTCTCTTGGCCGATTTCGGAAGGACTATGTGTTGCAGGTTGTGGCGTGAATGGAATGCGTTGTCGGGCACGGTGTCGCATAGGGCGTCGCCGAGGTCAGCCTCGCGCAGTTGCCAGCACAGGTCGCGCAGTTGTCTGAAATCGGAATTACCCTTTGTCGTGAGCTTCCCGTCAAGCTTTATTTTCACTGCGGCCGACTTGGCATCGGGCTTCAGGTCGGTCATGTTATTTGCCGTTTGCGCCGTGGCTGCGAGGGCTAGCATCGCGGCGGCCGACGCAAGAAGAAATCTTTTCATAAATGTTTGTTGGTTTAGGTTAGCAAAATAATAGTGCAATATGCGGCAGCGTCACACCAGACTGTCAATCTGGCTCTTTATCTTTTTCAGTTCGTCGCGCACCGAAATGAGCGTTTCCAAAATTTCCGAACTCTTGTCAACTCCGGTGCGGTTGTGGCTGAGCATCTTGCGGGCAGCGGCAATCTTGAAACCGCGCACCTTTACAAGGTTGTGTATGGCGCGTATCTGCTCAATGTCCTTGTCGGTGTATTGCCTCACGTTTTGGCCTACGGTTTTCGGTTTCAGACGCGGAAATTCCGTCTCCCAGTAACGCAGTGTGCTTTCGCGCACATCGAACATTTGCGCCACCTCTTTTATTGAGTAATACAATTTTACGTTTATGTCAGCTTTCAGTGGCATACTACCGCTATTATTATTAAACAATGATTAATTTATTTGCAAAAATAAGCAAAACAAAGTACCTTTGCAAAAGTTTTGTAAGGAATTTAAGAAACAATATATAAATATAAAATGATGACAGCTAATGAAATCCGCGACTCCTACAAAAAATTTTTTGAGTCGAAAGGACATACAGTCGTACCCTCAGCCCCTATGGTGATAAAGGACGACCCGACGTTGATGTTCACCAATGCCGGAATGAACCAGTGGAAGGACATCATCCTCGGCACGCGCGACCCCGAGCCGCGCCGACGCACCGACTCTCAGAAGTGTTTGCGCGTGAGCGGCAAGCACAACGACCTTGAGGAAGTGGGCCATGACACTTATCACCACACCATGTTTGAGATGTTGGGCAACTGGAGCTTCGGCGACTATTTCAAGGAAGGGGCGATTGACTACGCGTGGGAATACCTCGTTGACGTGCTGCATCTTAACCCTGCCGACCTGTATGTGACGGTGTTTGAAGGCTCCGAGGAAGAGGGTCTCGGCCGCGACGATGAGGCCGCCGGATATTGGGCAAAGCATGTTCCGGCCGACCATATAATCAACGGCAACAAGCACGACAACTTTTGGGAAATGGGCGATACGGGTCCGTGCGGCCCGTGTTCAGAGATACATCTCGACTCGCGCACACCCGAAGAAAAGGCAAAGACACCCGGACGCGAGCTTGTGAACAAGGACGATCCGCAGGTGATAGAAATTTGGAACATCGTGTTCATGCAGTTCAACCGCAAGGCCGACGGCTCGCTTGAGTCGCTGCCCATGCATGTCATCGATACTGGCATGGGCTTCGAGCGTCTTGTGCGCGCCATGCAAGACAAGCATTCCAACTACGACACCGACATTTTCCAGCCTATAATAAAAGAAGAAGAGGCCGTTACCGGACTTAAATACGGCACCGATGAGGCCACCGATGTGGCCATGCGTGTCTGCGCCGACCACATACGCGCCGTGGCTTTCTCCATTGCCGACGGACAACTCCCGAGCAATGCAAAGGCCGGATATGTGATACGCCGCATCCTGCGCCGTGCAGTACGCTATGCCTACACATTCCTCGGACAGAAGCAGGCATTCCTCTACAAACTCATTCCCGTGCTTGTGAGCGAGATGGGCGAGGCTTATCCCGAGCTCAAAGCACAGCGCGATCTCATCCTGCACGTTATTAAAGAAGAGGAAGACTCGTTCTTGCGCACGCTTGAAAAGGGCATCGACATGCTGAGCGAGGCTATGGATGAGATGAAAAAGCAGGGAAAGAGTGAGCTTGACGGTGTTCAGGCATTCCGCCTTTTCGACACTTACGGCTTCCCGCTCGACCTTACCGAACTGATTTGTCGTGAGAACGGTTTCACCGTTGACGAAAAACAGTTTGCCGAGGAAATGAAGAAACAAAAGGAACGCGCACGCAATGCCGCCGCCGTGGAGAACAGCGACTGGGTGAATCTGCGCGAAGGCGAGCAGCAGTTTGTGGGCTACGACTACACCGAATATGAGTGCCACATACTGCGCTACCGCAAGGTGACGCAAAAGAAGAGCACTTTCTACGAATTGGTGCTCGACAATACGCCTTTCTATGGAGAAATGGGTGGCCAGGTTGGCGACCAAGGTGTGCTCGTGAGCGAGAACGAAACGGTGGAGATTATCGACACCAAGCGCGAGAACAACCAGTCGGTACACATCGTCAAGGAGTTGCCCAAGAACCCAGAAGCCGATTTCATGGCATGTGTTGATGTAGACAAGCGCAATGCTTCTGCCGCCAACCACACCGCAACCCACCTCCTCGACTATGCCTTGAAGCAGGTTCTTGGCGACCATGTTGAGCAGAAAGGTTCTTTCGTGTCGCCCACAACGTTGCGTTTCGACTTCTCGCATTTCCAGAAAGTAAGCGAGGAAGACCTGCGTAAGGTGGAGCGTCTCGTTAACGAACTCATACGGCAGAACTTCCCACTTGACGAACATCGCGACACACCTTTCGAAGAAGCGAAGAAGCTCGGAGCCATTGCCCTCTTCGGCGAAAAGTATGGCGACAAGGTGCGCGTGGTGCGTTTCGGCCCCAGCTGTGAGTTCTGCGGCGGTATTCACGCCAAGTCTACCGGCTGCATCGGAATGTTCAAGATTGTAAGCGAGAGCAGCGTCGCAGCTGGAATACGCCGTATTGAGGCAAAGACCGGCACCGAATGCGAGGAGCTCATGTACAAGATAGAGGATGCACTGAAGGCTATTCGCCTGTTGTTCAACAATGCAAAGGACTTGCAGACAGTGATAGGCAAGTATATAGAGGAGCACGACTCAATGAAGAAGTCAATCGAACAGTTCCAGGCGCAAGCCGTGGAGCGTGCCAAGGATGAGCTTCTTTCGCGTGCCCGCACCGTAGATGGTGTGAAAGTGGTGACTGCCGTGCTTCCGCTGGAAGCTTCTGCCGCCAAAGACCTTGTGTTCAAGTTGCGTCAGGCAGTGCCCGAAGGTCTTCTTGCAGCAATCGGTTCGGTTGCCAACGACAAGCCTCTCTTGAGCGTAATGCTTAGCGACGACCTCGTTTCGGAGCATAAACTCAATGCAGGCCAGCTTGTCCGCGAGGCTGCCAAGCTCATCCAGGGTGGCGGCGGTGGCCAGCCTCATTTCGCCACAGCAGGTGGAAAGAACGTTGACGGCCTGTCGGCTGCGGTCGACAAGGTTGTGGAATTGGCTAATCTGTAAACATCTCAAGTTCCGGCGGAGATGATTCCGCGGACTATATAACAATCTTTTGGTCCGGGTTGCCGTGTGAGGCAACCCGGATTTTTTGTATCTTGACGTTTGTAAATGTTGGTGTGTGATGAAAAGGATTATTGGTGTCCGGTGAAATATTGGTCTAACATTGTAAAACGTGGAATGTCGGGTTTTTATAAGACTCCTGAAAATGCGGGGCTAACTTTAGCCCATTGCATGGTTTGCACTCCATTGCCCCTGAAAGGGGCGCATATGATGAGGGCACTGATAAACCCACCCCATATTGAGTCGCCCCATGTCGGCATGCCAT
>CAVCLB010000063.1:0-15354 GCA_963602915.1 Dysosmobacter segnis
CAATCATTTACCCAGGGTTACACCGTTTGCTGTCGCAACCGGCTCACCCTGGGCTTCGACTGTTACGCCCTTACAGGGCTTGGTATGCAAAAACCCACAAAATTGCGACTATTTTTTTCTTGAATTTTGAACACCCTACCTTACAGGGGCAAATTTATAGAAAACAACAAACGCAGGGGCCAGCCCCTGCGCTATACTATGTCGTCCCTACGGGACTTATCGGTTGCAAAGGTTTTAACCTGACAGCAATAAATTTATACCTACCCCCCGGCACAACCGTGCGCTTTTTGCCGTCTGTCAGGACAACAACGGGGAAAAATAGGAGAATTTTTATATTGAAAATGTTTTGCTACTATTCAAAATAGCCATAACTTTGCATCCGTTATCGGCCGAACAACAACCGGCCAAAGGTTTAACTCTATAATTACAATGGAAATGAAAAAATTTATCCTTATGGCTGCAGTCATGCTTTCATCGGCAGCAGCATTCGCACAGCATGCAGTGGGCGCATTCACACTTCAGCCCAAAGTTGGTCTTAGCATAGCCAGCCTCACCAAGTTCGACGGAGCTGACCCGCGCTTTGGCGTGGTTGCAGGTGTTGAAGGCGAATACCAGGCTACCGACATTTTCAGCATCAGCGCAGGCGTGCTCTACGCTATGCAGGGCAACAAATACAGCGCAACCGCAAAGGGAGTGACTGCCACCAGCACACAGAAAATGGACTATATCAACATTCCTATCCTTGCCAACGTGTATGTTGTGAAGGGTCTGGCCGTGAAGCTCGGTGTGCAGCCTGGTTTCAAGGTGAACGATGACATCAAGGTGAAGGCAGGCGACATGAGTGTTTCTGCAGGTTCTGACTATGCCAAGTCGTTCGACTTCTCTATCCCCGTTGGTCTGAGCTACGAGTTCAACAACGTTGTGCTCGACGCCCGCTACAACTTCGGTTGCACCAAGGTGTTTGAGGGAGAAGATTGCGCCAACAGCGTGTTCAACATCACACTGGGCTACAAGTTTGAACTCTAATCCGAAACAAATCATAGGCAAGGCGCAGATTCCGCAATGGAGTCTGCGCCTTTTCTGTTGTCCGTGGCCGAGCGACACGCGGCAATGCAACTGGGGCACCGACCCAGCATGATGCCGGTCGGTGCCCCAGTCATGTATATGGCCTGACTATTCAGACCCAATGCGGCGCACGGCGCGCTTATTTCTTGAGCAGAGCCATGGTATCGCGTGCAATCATCACCTCCTCGTCGGTGGGGATGACGCACACCGTAACCTTAGAGTCGGGTGCGGATATGATAGCCTCCTCGCCGCGCACGTTGTTGGCTTCGGCATCCATCTTCACTCCGAGGAACTCCAAATCGGAGCACGACTCGAGACGGGTGCCTATCTGATTCTCTCCCACTCCGGCTGTCCACACGATGATGTCTACGCCGCCCATTGCTGCTGCATAGGCGCCGATGTATTTCTTTATGCGGTAGTTGTACATCTTCAGGGCGAGCTGTGCACGCTCATTGCCCTCGGCTGCTGCGCTCTCAATTTCGCGCATGTCGCTCGAGATGCCAGTGATACCGAGCACGCCGCTCTTCTTATTGAGGAAGTCGGCCATTTCCTGCGGCTTCATGCCGGTTTTCTCCATGAGGAATGTCACTGCCGACGGGTCGATGTCGCCGCTGCGGCTACCCATCATCACACCTGCAAGCGGGGTGAGACCCATTGAGGTGTCGACGCACTTGCCGAACTTCACAGCTGAAACCGATGCTCCGTTGCCTATGTGGCAGGTGATGATGCGCTGGGTGTTGATGTCGCGTCCGAGATATTCGCACACGCGCTGCGACACATAACGGTGACTTGTTCCGTGGAAACCGTAACGGCGCACATGGTATTTCTTGTAGAGGTCGTAGGGAATAGCGTAGAGATAGGCGTAGTCGGGCATGGTGCTGTGAAACGCATTGTCGAACACGCACACCTGCGGCACGTTGGGCATGAGCTTGTCAACGGCGCGCAAGCCCTTCAGGTGACCGGCGTTGTGCACCGGGGCGAGGTCGCAGAGGCTCTCAATGCCGTCCTCAACCGACTTATCGACGATGACGCTCTTTTCGTAGAGGTCGCCGCCCTGCACGATGCGGTGGCCCACGGCATCAATCTCGTCAAGGCTCTTAATGGCTCCGATTTCGGGGTCGAGCAGGCACTTGAACACGAAGTTGACACCCTCTTTGTGGTCGGGCATGTCGTGCATGATGATTTTCTTCTCGCCGCTTGCGAGCGTTATCTTTATGAACGCCTCGTCGAGGCCGATGCGCTCAACGCCGCCCTGGGCCAGCACCGACTCGTCGGTCATGTCGTAAAGCTTGTACTTTATGGAAGAACTTCCACAGTTTAAAACAAGAATTTTCATGTATTTCGTTATTTTTTATTCCGTTATTTGTGTGGTGCCCACAGCACGTGGCCGTGGGCTTGCAGCATTATTTCTTGGCATCCATGGCCTGGCATGCCGTGATGGCCACCATGTAATAGATGTCGTCTACAGAGCAGCCGCGCGACAAATCGTTGACGGGGCGTGCGATGCCTTGCAGAATGGGGCCTATGGCGAGGGCATCGCCAAGGCGCTGCACGAGTTTGTAGGAGATGTTGCCCACCTCGAGGCTGGGCACAACGAGCACGTTGGCGTGGCCTGCTATTGCGCTTCCGGGGGCTTTCTTCTCGCCCACTGCGGGCACGAGTGCGGCATCGGCCTGCAGCTCGCCGTCGAGTTTCAGGTCGGGTGCGAGCTCGTGGGCTATGCGTGTGGCCTCAACCACCTTGTCAACCACCTCGTGCTTGGCCGAGCCCTTGGTTGAGAAGCTAAGCATTGCCACGCGCGGGTCTTCAACGCCGGCAACCGAACGGGCTGTCTGTGCGGTGCACACGGCAATCTGCGCGAGCTGTTCGGCTGTGGGTACGGGTGTCACGGCAACGTCGCCCATGACGATAATGCCGTCGTCGCCATATTGGTGTTCGTGGGTGAGCAAGAGCATTGCGCCGCTCACACAGCTTACACCCGGTGCGCACTTGATGATTTGCAGTGCCGGACGCAGTGTGTCGCCAGTGGTGCTGAGCGCGCCCGAAATTTGGCCGTCGGCTCCTTCGGTCTTGATAATCATGCAGCCCAGATAGAGGGGGTTCTTCACAAGCTCACGGGCCTGCTCAATGGTCATGCCCTTCTTCTTGCGCAGCTCGGCGAGCAGTGCGGCATACTCCTCGCTCTTGGGGTTGTTCTCGGGATCGACGATTGTGGCCTTGCCGATGTTGTGCAAGTCCCACTTGGCAGCGAGTGAATTTATCTCATCGGGGTTGCCTATCAGAATAAGGTCGGCGATGTCGTCTGCCAGCACGCGGTCGGCAGCTCTCAGGGTGCGCTCCTCGGTTGCTTCGGGGAGCACGATGCGTTGCTTGTCGCTCTTGGCGCGCGCAACGATGTGTTCAAGTAAATTCATAATATATATTCAAATGCGTTTTTGTCATTTACAGATTGCAAAATTACTAAAAATATCTGAACGCCGTCTGCCTTTAATCCATAATTTAACCGATTTTTTACAAGCACGTGCACGCGCGGCAAACAAGCCTTGTTTACAACACAAAGAAGCCTTGTTTGCATAGCAAAGAAGCCTTGTTTACAACGCAAAGAAGCCTTACTTGCAACACAAGTAAGGCTTCTTTTTTACGGCAGCAGCACCAAAACTTATATTATGTTGATTTTCAACTAAATACATTTATTAATATCCGACAAGAACTTTGCAACAGGCTAGTCCCGTAGGGACGACAGATTATAGCGTAGGGGCTTGCCCCTACGTTTTACGAATTTCAATAATTCTGCCCCCGTAAGGGGCGCATAATTCATTGTGACGTTGAACTCTGGCCCCTTACAGGGGCAAAATATGAGGATGTCTGATAGATAGAGGCAAGCCCCTATCCTATAATATTCGCCCCATACTGGGGCAAAAGTTGGCAAACTATGCTATGGGCAAAAGTAAGCTCCGTGTTTTCAGATGTCTAATAAATACCAGGCATTCCACGTTTTACAATGTTACACCTATATTTTTCTGGGCGCCAATGATATCATATTGATTTTCTATTATATATACAATATCCACAATTCCGTTTCACATTGGCAACATCCGGTGCCTCACGACACCATCTCGCGCGTGAGGATGCTTTCGAGTTTCTCGGCCGAGAGGCGGAGCTGGAACTCGCCCTTTATGGCCACTGAGATGCCGCCCGTCTCCTCGCTCACCACAATGGCAATGGCGTCGCTGTCCTGCGAGATGCCGAGCGCGGCGCGGTGGCGCAAGCCGAGTTCCTTTGGGATGTCATTGTTGTGCGACACGGGCAGTATGCATCCGGCGGCGCGTATGCGCTTGTCGGTTATTATCATCGCCCCGTCGTGCAGCGGCGAGTTCTTGAAGAAGATGTTTTCGATGAGCCGCTGGTTGATGCGCGCGTCGATGAAGTCGCCCGTGTCGGCTATGTCGTCGAGGCGCACGCCGCGCTCAATCACTATGAGTGCGCCCACCTTTCCGCGCGACATGTCGATGCATGCCATTACGATGGGCATGATGGTCTTCTTGTCGGCCCCTGCCTCGCGGTCTTTGTTCGACCAGAAGAAGAACTTTGCAACCGCCGCGAAACGCTGGTGGGCACCGAGCGAATAGAGAAAGCGGCGTATTTCTTCCTGGAAAAGCACTATCAGGCCGATTACGCCGACGCTCACGAGCTTGTCCATGATGGCTCCGAGCAGGCGCATTTCGAGGAACTGTGTCACGAAGAGCCACAGAAGAACGAACACTATGATGCCTATGAAGACATTGAGCGAACGGCTCTCCTTCATGAGGCGGTAGATGTAGTAGAGCATCATCGCGACAAGAAAGATGTCAACGATGTCTTTAATTCCGAATTCGAACATATTTTGTTTATCGTCACTTTATTTTTTATTGCGGCACCGACGAGGCTCGCAGCTTCTGCCAGCATGGCTTTTCGGCATGCCTGGGGGGCAGGCGTCGGCCTGCATCTTGCCCACTATTGCCACGGCCTCGACGGCTTGGCGCACATCGTGCACGCGCAGTATCGACGCGCCTTTCATCAGCGATATGGTGTTGAGGGCGGTGGTGCCGTTGAGAGCGGTGGTGGGGTCGCCGCCCACGAGCTTGAATATCATGCTCTTGCGCGATATGCCCACGAGCACGGGCAGTTGGAGTTCGAGCAGGCGTTCGGCCTCGTTCATTATCTCATAGTTCTGCTCAAGGGTCTTGCCGAAGCCGTAGCCGGGGTCGAGAATGATGTCCTTTGCACCGAGGTCGCGCAGGCGTTGCACCTCGGAGGCGAAGTTTGTCATCATCTGGCGCAGCGTGGGCTGCACCGACATGAGTATGTAGGGCACGCCCAGGCGGGCCACTGTCTCAAACATGTCGCCTTCTTCGTTTATCGTCTGGCCCACTATACCGGTGATTCCGCCCTCCGAAACGTCGTTTATTATGTCGGCTCCGAACTCCTCTATGCACTGCCGCGCAACAATCGGACGGTAGGTATCTACCGACACTATGGCTTGCGGCTGCTCGCGGCGCACTATGGCCAGGGCGCGTTTCAGGCGTTCTGTCTCCTCGGCCAAGCTCACTACTTCGGCTCCGGGACGCGTGGAGAAAGCCCCGACATCGATGATTTTTCCGCCCTCGGCAATAATCTGGTTGGCACGCGAGGCTATCTCTTCCTCGGTTTGCTTGCGGCTTCCGCAGTAGAACGAGTCGGGAGTGGCATTGAGAATGCCCATGACCATGGGTTGCGAAAGGTCAACCAGTCGGCCACGGACGTTGATTGTATATTGCATTGTTTCAGTCTTTGGAAATGTTTGTCAGCTTAACTGTTACTTAATCAACACAAATTACGCAATAAAAATCGACACCACCAAACATTTATACTTATTTATGATATTTGCGAATTAAGTCAAATTTGCTAATATGTGGGATGTCAACACCAACTTCCACTATCTTTTCAACATCACCGACAAGTTCAAGGCGTATCCGATCGTTGGTGAGTGCCGACAGACAAGCAAGCAATCTGAAAAATACATATACTGGCACTGCCGCCAAACGCTCAAAAAACAATGCGGCATGTTGCCCGTGTATGTATTTTTTTTTACCTTTGCGCACATAATAACCATTGGTATTATGGAAATATCCGAACTTTACAAGATTTTCACCGAGCACCCCACCGTCACCACCGACAGCCGCGACTGTCCCGAGGGCTCGCTGTTCTTCGCGCTCAAAGGCGCGTCGTTCAATGGCAACCGCTTCGCCCTTGCCGCCCTTGAAAAGGGCTGCGCCTATGTCGTGGTGGACGAGAAAGAGTATGCCACCGACCCACGCTGCATTCTCGTTGACGACTGCCTCGACACTCTGCAGCAGCTGGCACGCCATCATCGCCGCACACTCGGCACACGCATCATTGGCATTACCGGCACCAACGGCAAGACAACAACAAAGGAACTCACCGCCGCCGTGCTCGGCGAGAAATACAACGTGCTCTACACGCAAGGCAACTTCAACAACGACATAGGCGTGCCCAAGACGCTGCTGCGCCTCGACAAGAATCACGACATTGCCGTGGTGGAAATGGGGGCAAGCCATCCGGGCGACATCCGCACGCTGGTGAACATCGTGGAGCCCGACTACGCGCTCATAACCAATGTTGGGCGCGCACATCTGCAAGGGTTCGGTTCGTTTGAAGGGGTAATCAGCACCAAGGGCGAACTCTACGACTTCATGCGGCAACACTCGCGCAAGGTGTTCATCGACGACCGCAATCCGTATCTTAACGGCATAGCCGACGGACTGGAACTCACGCGCTACGGATGCTCGGAAAAGGAAGACCTGTATGTGAACGGACGCGTTGTAGGATGCGACCCTACGCTGCGTTTCGCATGGCGGCACGCCCAGAATGGCGACTGGCACGAGGTGGCAACACAGCTCATCGGGGCCTACAACGTGACCAACATGCTGGCCGCAGTGAGCATAGGACTGTATTTCGGCGTGGAACCTGAGAAAATAGACCACGCACTCACATCGTATGTGCCGAGCAACAACCGCTCGCAGTTTGAGCAGACTGCCGACAACCGACTCATAGTGGATGCCTACAACGCCAACCCAACAAGTATGGCTGCCGCGCTGCAAAACTTCGGTGAGATAAAGACCGGCCACAAAATGGCCATCATAGGCGACATGAAAGAACTCGGGGAAGTGAGCCGCGAGGAGCACCAGAAGATTGTTGACATGCTCAAAGACATGCAGTTGGAGCATGTATGGCTCGTGGGCGAAGAGTTTGAACACACCTCCACACCCGACAGTTTCAGGAAATTTGCCAATGTGGACGATGTGAAGGCGGCCATAAAGGAGCACAAGCCCAAAGACCAATACATTTTGATAAAGGGAAGCAACGGCACGCGCCTGTTCCAACTTCCCGAACTGTTGTAGCAAAAAGCAACAACGATAAAAGCCCGACTCACTGTATGTGTGAGCCGGGCTTTATTCATTTTTTAGATAAAACTTGAGTTTCTGTAACAACGTCGGCCATGCGCCGGGGCTGTCACCAGAATTTGTTCTGCTGCTCGTTGTATTCAAACCCCGCTACGGCGAGCTTGGCAACGAGTTCTTCTTTATTCACGTTCATGTCGTCGCAAAGCGCATCGAGCGACGGATATTCATCGCGCAAGCGCATGTTTACTGCGCTGAAAAGCATCATCGGATCGTTAGGTAAATCAAGCATATATGTAAGTTTTGTTTGTTTCCGGGGTGCAAAGTTAGCCCAAATCGGCGACAAACCAAAACCAAGGGCATCAAAAAAAGGCGACGACATAAGCTGTCATCGCCTTTTTTATGTTGTAGTCAAAGCGGCGGGCAGGTCTTGCCGCCTTACGGCAGACCTACCGCTCGCCCTGCAATGTTGTTACGGATTGTAACGCACGAAGGCCTCCATTGCCTCGTAGCAAGCCAGACCCAAACTATGGTAAAGCTCTGCTGTGGCGTGGTTGCGGTCTTCGGCACGCTGCCAGAACAGACGCTCGTCGTTGCCGAGGAACGGCGCGCTCTCCATCTGCGACGAATGCTTGAGGATACAGTTGCGCTTTCCGCGAAGCTCTTCGGGGCTCATCGGCACGCACATCTCGATGTTCTCGATTTCCCATTCGGCCCATGCGCCACGATACATCCATATACGGCAGTCGTTGAGCCACTCTGCTCCGGCCTCTTTCTCGAGGTCGATGGCTGCGAGAACGGCGTCGGTACACTTGCGGTGTGTGCCGTGTGGGTCGGCGAGGTCGCCTGCAACGTAAATCTGGTGAGGCTTAACCTGCTGCAAAAGAGCACGCACAATCTCCACGTCTTTCTCACCCATGGGGAGCTTTTCAATCTTGCCCGACTCGTAGAAAGGAAGGTCGAGGAAATGCACGTGGTCGAGAGGCACTCCGTTGTAGGTGCAGGCCGTGCGGGCTTCGCCGCGTCGTATGAGTCCCTTTATGGTGCGCACCTCGGGCGTATCCATGTCAGAAGGAGTCTTCTTTGCAAGGAACTCCTTGATTTCGGCATACATCTTCTTTATAACCTCGTCTTTGTTGTCGCAGAAGAGCTGGTTGTAGCCGTTGACGAAGTGCATGAAACGCGTCACTTCCTCGTCGCCCACGGCGATGTTTCCCGATGTCTCGTAGGCCACATGCACGTCGTGTTGCTGCTGAACGAGGCGGCGCAAGGTGCCTCCCATAGATATAACGTCGTCGTCGGGATGCGGAGAGAACACGATGACGCGCTTGTGTGCGGGCTCCGCGCGTTCGGGACGGTAGGTGTCGTCAGCGTTTGGTTTGCCGCCGGGCCAGCCAGTAATGGTGTGCTGCAGGTCGTTGAATATCTTTATATTGCAGTTGTAAGCCGAGCCAAAACGTGCGAGCAGGTCGCTCAATCCATTCTCGTTGTAGTCCTTGTTGGTGAGTTTCAGGATTGGTTTGTTCTTGAGTTGGCAGAGCCACACCACTGCGGCGCGTATTGTCTTGTCGTTCCATTCGCAGTTGGTAACGAGCCACGGGTGCACGATGCGGGTGAGTTTCGATGCGGCGGCAAGGTCGATGACAATCTTTGCGTCGTTGTGTGTCTGCACAAACGAAGCAGGAATTGAGTCGGTCACGGCTCCCTCGACAATTTTCTGCACTATGTCAGACTTCTCTTCGCCCCAAGCTGTGAGGAAAAGTTTGTGTGCCGAGAGCAGAGTGTGCACTCCCATGGTGATTGAACAAGGCGGAACTGGCTCCTGCGAACCGAAGCTGTTGGTCATCTCGTCGCGCGAAGTGGCGTCGATAAGGATAATGCGCGAGGTGGAGGCAAGACCGCTTCCGGGCTCGTTGGTGGCTATATTGCCCATGCGACCCACTCCGAGCAAAGCGACATCGATGCCACCTTCGGCTGCGATGAGCTGCTCATAGGCGCGGCAATGTTCGAGCACTTCGCTCTGGGCAATCGATCCGTCGGGCGTATGCACGTTTTCTGCCTTTATGTCGATGTGGTTGAGCAGACGCTCGCGCAACTGGCTTATGCTGCTGTGCTGGCTTTCTGCGCTGAGGGGGAAGTATTCGTAGGCGTTGAACACCACCACATTGTCGAAGCTGAGTCCGCACTCCTTGTGGCGGCGGATAAGCTCGGTGTAGACGGGAGTGAGCGAAAGTCCGGTGCCGAGAGCGAGCACGCACTTCTTGCCTACGGCCTTGGCGCGCTTGATTTCGGCCTCAACGGTGTCGGCAATCTCGCTTGCGCCGTCTTCAACCTTAGCGAAGATGTCGGTGTATATCTTCTCGCAACGTGTGATTTCTGAACGCTCGACAGCCGTACGAGGGCGGTAGTACTGCTCAGGAACTTTGTTCAACACAATCTGTGAACTCAAATTCAATTTCATATCTGTACTGGTTTTGCGGCAGTTCCGGCGGCGTTGCGCCGCCGGAAACGAGCCGGGATTGTTATTTTTATGGTTTTCAGGATTCTTGGTCAAGTCTTGCCGTCAGGCCGCACTTAGGGGCGGTCGGCAGCTTTCGTGCCCCACTTCGAGGGCTTTGCGCCCATGGTGAGTTCGAGAGTGCCGCCCTTTACGATGTCGGCGAAGTCGATGTAAGACTTCGTGTAAGCCTTGCCGTTAAGGCGTGCGCTCTGCACATACATGTTTTTCTTGCTGTTGTTCTTTGCCACCACGGTGAAGGTCTTGCCTCCGCCGATGTTAACCGTAGCCTTGTCGAACAATGGTGAACCGATGATGTAGCGTCCGCCGACGGGCTCAACCTGATAGAGTCCGAGCGAAGAAATCACATACCATGCCGACATCTGGCCTACATCCTCGTTGCCACTAAGTCCGTCGGGCTGGTCGTCATACATTTCATACATCATCTTGCGCAGCAGAGGAGCGGCCTTGTAGGGCTTGCCCACATAGTTATACATATATATAACCTGATGGCTGGGCTCGTTGCCGTGTGCATACTGACCCGTGAGTCCACTCACGTCAGGCGATGCATTGTCGCCGAGGTCGCCTTCCACGATGAAGAGCGAGTCGAGTTTGGTAATGAATTTCTTCTCGCTTCCGAAGAGGCTGACAAGTCCGTGCACGTCGTGCGGCACGAGCCAAGTGTACTGCCATGCGTTGCCTTCGGTGTAGTCGTTGGTGCGGTGTCCGGCATTGAACGGGTTGAACGGTTCGCGGAACTTGCCGTCGGTGCCAACGGCACGCATGAACAGGCTTTCCTTGTCGAAATACTTTGAGAAAGAACGGCTACGGTTATAGAAGTAATCGTAGTCTTGTGTCTTGCCGAGGAGCTTGGCCACCTTAGCCACGCCGTCGTCGGCTATGCAGTATTCAAGAGCCTTTGCCACTGTTTCGTTGGTGGGTTCCTTGTCCCAAGGTATGTAGCCATACTCCTTGAGAAGGTCGAGTGAGCGGTCGGGAGTGAGCTGTGTGTTCTTCAAAGCCTCGAAGGCTTCCTCCAGATTGTCAACATATCCCTTCATAGCGAGGTCGGCAAGCACTATCGCTCCCGGGTTGCCCACCATACAGTCGGTTTCGTTTCCCATGAGATGCCACACGGGAAGGTCGCCTTGCTGCTTGTAGATATTGATGAAAGTCTTGACGAAGTCGCGCTGCATTTCGGGGAAAGCGAACGACAAAAGAGGGTGATAAGCACGGTAAGTGTCCCACAGCGACAGTGTGGTGTAGTTGGTGAAATCGCCCTTGTGCACCTTTCCGTCGGCTCCGCGATATTGCTTGTCAACGTCGCAGAACAGCGAAGCGGCAGTCATAATGTGATACATGGCCGAATAGAACACGCGTTTCTGCTTCTCGTCGGAGGTCTGTATGGTTATGCGCGAGAGTGCCTTTTCCCACTCATTGTCGGCAGCTTTCACCGCAGCGTCGAAGTCCCATCCGGGCAGTTCGGCACTCATGTTGAGCTTAGCCTTGTCGATGTCAACGGGCGAGAGAGCCACTTTCACGAGCAGCGGTTTGCCTGTGTTGTCGAAAGAGATTATAGCGCGGCGCATGCTGTCGAGCTTCTCCACCTTCACCGGCTGCGAAAATTCGATGTCGAAGTATATGCTGCGGTCCTTGGCCCAGCCGTTTGAGCGGCGGAAACCAGTGAGGCGTGTAGCCGATTCCTGCGTGAGCAGGCAGTCGTTGAGCTTGTTCCAACCTATGCACTGCGACAGGTCGAGAGCCAAGAGAGCATCTTTTTTGCTATCCTTGAAGGTGTAGCGGTGGAAGCCCACGCGCTTTGTTGCGGTGAGTTCAACGAGCACGTTGGGGTCGTTGAGGGCCAGCGAGTAGTAGCCCGGGTGCATGCTTTCGTCGGCATGAGTGAATGTTGTCTCCACCTGTTTGCTGTCCTTCACGGGCAGGAAAGCTATGTCGCCGAGGTCGCCGATGCCGGTTCCGCTGAGGTGCATGTGGCCGAAGCCGCGCAAAACGTTGTCACTGTAATGGTAGCCAGAGCACCAGTCCCAGCCGCGCACGGGTTCTGTGGGGCCGAGCTGCACGAGTCCGAAAGGCACGTTGGCACCCATGAAAGTGTGGCCGTGTCCACCCGTGCCCACATACTGATTTACATACTTTGTGAGTCCAGGTTTAGCAGCAGCCATGCCCATAATTCCTAGTCCGAAAAGGCACACGGCAACCGCTGTGATTCGTAATAGATGTTTTGTCTTCATAAATTGGTTTTTATCAGATGCAAAAATAATATTTTTTATAAAGTCGGCACAAATTTCGCTCAACTTTTTAATATAAAAAAACACTATGCGACAAGAGATGAACGCGACACGACACCTAAACGCATGCCACGGCACGCCCCTTGGATGTGCATTCGGGACTTTGTCGCACTACAATTGTGCGCCTCGCGCTCGCGTACATTAAAAGAATTTGTTACTTTTGCAGCGCAAACGGCAGCGCGTGTAAAGCCTTGCCCCGCCGCCGGCTACGAGAAAACACTTAAAAACAACATACAAAGAGATGAAGAAACAAACTATGGCCATCGACACGCCGTTTCAGAAGCGCGATGCCTACGGGGCACTGAGCATGCCCGTCTACCACACGCTCGCCTACGAATTCGACGATGCCAAAGTTATGGCCGACGCTTTCTGCGGCCGCATTGAAGAACCCGACTACTCGCGCGTGATGAACCCCACCGTGACATTCCTCGAACAGAAGATAAAGAAAATCACCGGGGCCGAACGCGTAACTGCCCTTTCTTCGGGCATGGCGGCAATAAGCAACACGCTCATGTCGCTCGTGGAGGCCGGAAAGAACATCGTGTCGTCGCGCCACATGTTCGGCAATACCTACTCGCTTTTGGTGAACACGCTGCCGCGTTTGGGCGTGGATGCCCACCTGTGCGACCTTACCGACACGGCGCAGGTTGAAGCTGCCGTCGATGACAATACCTGCTGCATTTTCCTCGAAATCATAACCAACCCGCAGCTCGAGGTTGCCGACCTGCGCGAACTTGCCCGCATAGCCCACAAGCACGGCATACCTCTCGTGGCCGACACCACGGTTATTCCGTTCACCGAGTTCTGCTCGCACGACCTCGGCGTTGACATCGAGGTGGTGTCAACCACAAAATACCTCTCGGGCGGGGCCACCACACTCGGCGGAATAGTGATAGACTACGGCGGCTACCCCGAGTTTGCACGCCGCCTGCACGATGAAATGCTCTTCAACCTCGGTGCTTACATGACCCCGCACGTGGCCTACATGCAGAACCTCGGCCTTGAAAACCTCAAGGCGCGCTACGCCTTCGAGGTGGAAAACACCGTGAAGCTCGTGCAGAGACTGCGCGAAATGCCGCAGATAAAGAGCGTAAACTATGTGGGACTGCCCGACAACCCCTACCACCAACTCGCCCGTGAGCAGTTTGGCGACACTGCCGGATGTATGTTCACTATCGACCTCGAGAGCCGCGAGGCATGCTTCAAGTTCATCAACAGCCTGAAGCTCATACGCCGCGCCACCAACCTGTTTGACAACCGCACGCTAGCCATTCACCCGGCAAGCACCATCTTCGGTCCGTTCGACGACGAACAGCGCCGCGCAATGGACGTGCTCGACACCACAGTGCGCATTTCGGTGGGCATGGAAGATGTTGACGACCTTGTAGAGGATTTCAGACAGGCACTCGAAGATTAACCTACAATACGCCAAAAAGAAACGAAAAGCACATGGAAAGATATGATTTCGACAAGAAAGTAGACCGCAGTGGATCGGACGACCTCAAACACGAGGTGCTCGCCGAACGCTACGGCCGCCCCGACCTTCTGCCGCTTTGGGTTGCCGACATGGACTTCGAGACACCGCAGTTCATCACCGACGCACTGCGCCGCCGCCTCGACCACTCGCTGTTCGGCTACACCATTACGCCCAAAGACTTCTGGCCTACGGTGCGACAATGGATTGCCGACCATCACCAGTGGGCCGTGCAGGAGGAATGGATGCGCTTCATACCCGGCATAGTGAAGGGCATAGGCATGGCAATCAACGTGTTTGTGAAACCCGACGAGAAGGTAATCATACAGCCGCCAGTCTATCACCCGTTCCGGCTCACGCCCGAGGGCAACGGCCGCGAAGTGGTGTACAACCCACTGCACGAGAATGCCGACGGCTCATACTCAATGGACTTCGACAACCTCGAGCGCGTGGCCGACGACAAATGCCGCCTTCTCATCCTCTCCAACCCGCACAACCCAGCCGGCATAGTGTGGGACGTGGACACGCTGCGTAGGCTTGCCGCTTTCTGTGCCGCACGCAACATCATCGTCGTAAGCGACGAGATACACTGCGACATGGCTCTGTTCGGGCACAAGCACACGCCGTTTGCCTCGGTGTCTGACGATGCCGCCCGATGCAGCATAACCTTCGGCGCACCGTCGAAGACATTCAACATTGCAGGCATCGTGAGCTCCTATGCGATAGTGCCCGACCCGACATTGCGCCAAAAGTTCTTCTCGTGGCTCACGGCCAACGAACTTGATGAGCCGCACCTATTCGCACCTATAGCCACCATTGCCGCATTCAAGCACGGCGAGGAATGGCGCAAGCAGATGCTGCAATATATAGAGGGCAACATAATGTTCGTGGAGAAATTCCTCGGCGAGCGTCTGCCGCAGATAAAGCCCCTGCGTCCGCAGGCATCGTTCCTCGTGTGGCTCGACTGCCGCGCGCTCGGCCTCGACCACGATGCGCTCAACGATTTGTTTGTCAACGGCGCGCGCCTCGCGCTCAACGACGGCGAGATGTTCGGTCAAGGAGGTCAAGGCTTCATGCGTATGAACGTGGCTTCGCCGCGCAGTGTGCTCGCCGAAGCCCTCGAACGCCTTGCCGCAGCCGTTGAAGAACTTACGAAATAAGACGACAAGAAAGATACGAAACTATTGGTGTCAGGTAAAAACATCGCAACGGGCAAGTCCCGTAGGGACGACAGAGTATAGCGCAGGGGCTTGCCCCTGCGTTTATTTATTTCACTTATTTTGCCCCTGTAAGGGGCGCATAATTCATTGTGACATTGAACTCTGCGCCCCTTACAGGGGCAAAATATAGATATGCTTAATAGATAGGGGCAAGCCCCTATCCTATAATATGCGCCCCTTTCAGGGGCAATGGCTGGATAACGATGCAAAAGGCAAAAGTAAGCCCCGTGTTTTCAGATTTCTTATAGATACTAGACATTCCACGTTTTACAATGTCAGACCTATATTTTACCGGACGCCAATAATACAAAACCAATCATTATATTACGGGAACGGAGTCGCCTGAGGC
>CAVCLB010000064.1:0-15301 GCA_963602915.1 Dysosmobacter segnis
CTTTCAGGGCTGATGAATGTAATGTCTCGTTTTATGCTTATTGTTCTACAAAAAAACAGTGCAGAATATTTTATCGATTTTGAACACCCTACCCTACGGGACTCGCTCAGTTGCAAAGTCTTTACCGGAGACCAATAACATAGGATTTTCTTTTAATTTGCATAGTCTTCATCCTTACGCAGTTTTTTTGCAATATTGCCACTTTTTCCGTGCAAAAAGAAGCGTAGTAAGATGAGATATTTGGTTATACGCCAAACTCAAACAGTTTGTTTATGCTACTAATACGAAAGAAGCAGTTACGAATGTCGTAACTGCTTCTTTCTTGCGTGGACCAGATAGGGCTTGAACCTATGACCTCCAGATTATGAGTCTGTTGCTCTAACCAACTGAGCTACAAGTCCGACTTATACCATAGTGGATAAGTTTGCGACTGCAAAGATAGCACTTTTGGGGCAACCGTGCAAATCTTTTTCTACAAAAATGCGTTTTTTACTGCAATATTACACGCTCTCGAGCGTTTTTCCTGTAGCACACTAATATAATAAGGCGGGTTCTATAAATTTCCTTTGATGGATTTTTGGATTTTAGCCGAGCAGATTTCACTTTCTTTCTGAAAGAGCATAGCGGGCTATGCGACTGAAGAAAGAGAGGAAAGATGCCGGATAAAAACAAAAAGACACAAAGAGCAACCTTCCTAAAATACAAATTTAACAATGCGTGGAATTTATAGAACACGCCTTCAGGTATTGAGGCCACACAATAAAGCCATACACATCATGCCACAGCGCAGCCTCATCATGGTGCTCGCAGCGATAGCCGTGATGCTCGCCGCAGCCCCACCCGCATGTGCGCAGCCCCTTGCAAGGCAGCGCGCAAGGGCCGTTGTGTCGCTCATGTTCGGCTATGCCGCGAGGGCCGACACCGCCGTGCGACCGCCCACCGAGAGCCATGCCTACATGAAATACAGTATGCGCACCAACCGCCGCAACGCCATTCTGCTCACCGTGCCCACCATGTTTGCCATAGCCAACGGCGGAAAGCGCGAGTATGTGGGCGAAACCTACGACCGCATAACCACCGGCAGCGGCGGCGAACTGCACGCCACGCGACTGCTTGAACACACCACCGTGCCGCACGGAAGCAAGGCCATGCCCACGTTGCTGAAATATCTCACACCGAGAATCTACGGCGAACTACTCGTCGACCGACACATACTGTCGCCCTTCAACCGCCGCAACCGCCGTTTCTACCGCTACCGCGTCACCCTGCACTCGCTGGGCACCGCCACCGTGAAGTTTGTGCCCAAACTGAAAAGCACGCAGCTAGTGCGCGGATGGGCACGCGTTGACATCGTGACGGGACGCGTGGTGGAGACGGCATTCGACGGCGAATACGACATGGTGCGCTTCCACACCGAACTGCACATGGGCGACTCGGGACGCGAATCGCTGCTGCCCAAGAAGTGCAGCCTCAACGCACGCTTCCTGTTTCTGGGCAACGACATAACGGCAGAATACGTCACCGTGTTCGGACTGCCCGCCCCCACTGCACCGGGCGACACCGCGCGCGCCGACACGGCAGTGCTTGCCGACGTGCGGCCCTTGCCTCTCACCAGTCACGAACGACTGCTCTTTGCGCAGCAAGAAACGCCTCCCGACACCATCGCATCGGCTGCTGCACGCACGAAGGGCGCACGCCGCACGCTCGCAGAGCGTATGTGGAACAACGTGGGCAAGAAACTGCTCGACCGCATACGCACCGACATCGGACCGCGAAACCAGGGTTATTTCCGCATCGACCCCATTCTCAACCCGCTCTACCTGAGCTACAGCAGCCGTCGAGGCATAACCTACAAGATAGGAATGCGCGGCGACTACCACCTGTCAGACAACTCGCTCATAGAGTGGCGCTTCAAGGGCGGCTACTCGTTCAAGCAGCGGCAGTTCTACTTCACGCTGCCCGTGACGTGGCACTTCGACCACCGCCACGAGGGATATGTGCGCGCCGAGTGGGGCAACGGCAACCGCATAACCAACTCAACCGTGGCCGACGCCATAAAACACGAGCGTGCCGACTCGGTGGACTGGGACGCGATGAACCTGAACTACTTCCGCAACTACTCACTCAAACTCGCCGCCCACTACAACATAACGCCCCGGCTAGGCATAGAAGTAGGCTTGCAGATGCACAACCGCATCGCGGTTGACAAGACGGGGTTCCGTGCCGCCGGCAAACCCACATCGTATATTTCGTCGGCACCTACGCTCGGCATAGAGTGGCGGCCGTGGGGACGGCGCGGAGCCGTGTTTGCCTTGGACTACGAGCGCAGCGTGCGCGGACTGATGCGGGCCAACATCGAATATGAGCGGTGCGAGATTGACGGACAGTACACCCACTGGCTGTCGGGCATGAGCGCACTGCAGATGCGCCTGGGCACGGGCTTCTACACACACAAGAACGACAACTGGATATTCCTCGACTACACCAACTTCCACGAACGCAACATTCCCGGAGGGTGGAACGACGAATGGGCGTGCGACTTCGAATTGCTCGGCAGCAACTGGTATAACGCCTCCGAATACTATGTACGCACCAACATCACCTACGAAACGCCGCTGCTCGCACTCTCGTGGTTGCCCATAGCGGGACGATTGATTGAGAAAGAGCGCGTCTACATAAACATTCTCTCGGTGAGGCGGCTGCACCCTTATGTGGAATACGGCTACGGCTTCACCACACGCCTCTTCTCGGTGGCGGCGTTTCTCGCGCAGAAAAACGGACGCTTCGACGGATTCACCTGCCGTTTCGGCATCGAACTGTTCCGCAAATGGTAGCCACATGGGGTCTAAAACGCGCATCAGGGTTAAATTAACTTTATTTTCTTTGCATTGTGACCTTATTGGCGTAACTTTGCAATAACGCGGCACTGGCCGCAGAACGGCGCAGCGCGGAGGCCGCGAGGCCACGGCAGCGCACATACACCGACACTCTGATGAACAACATTAAGAACATTATCTTCGACATGGGGGGCGTGCTTGTTGACCTCGACCCGCAACGCTGCATCGATGCCTTCGGCAAGATAGGATGCCGACAGATAGCCGCCTATGTGGAAGAACACCGCACCGAAGACCTCTTCTACGACATAGAAACAGGACGCACCACGCAGCAACAGTTCTGCCAGGAGGTGCGCCGTATAGCCCAGGCAGATGCCGCCGACGCCGAAATAGTGTGGGCATGGAACCAGCTGCTCACCGGGATAGCCGACGAAAAGAAGGCGCGACTCATAGACCTGGGCCAATCCTACCGCCTCTATCTGCTTAGCAACACCAACATCATGCACTGGGAGAAATGCCGCGACGACTTCTTCACCTACATGGGGCACACCGCCGACGACTATTTCACGCAGATTTTCCTTTCATACGAGATGCACATGTCGAAGCCCAACGCCGACATCTTCGGCCAGACACTGCACGACGCTGGCATAAACGCCGCCGAAACACTGTTTGTGGACGACTCGGCCGACAACTGCTCGGCGGCACGGCAACTCGGGATAAACACCTTGCACGAAACCACGGGACGCGACTGGATGCAGCTGCTGCAACCTTCGGCCCGCACCACCGACTTGCAATTATGAACACCATACGACTCAACGACACGACACCCCTGCCGCCGCCGTGCGTCGCCACGATAGGATTCTTCGACGGGGTGCACCTCGGCCACCGTTTTCTCATAAGCCGCGTGGCCGAAGAAGCACGGCTGGCCGGAATGCAGTCAACCGTGATAACCTTCGACCGTCACCCACGGCAGGTGGTTTACACGGGCTACATGCCGCAGCTGCTCACCACGCTCGACATGAAACTGCTGCACCTCTCGCACACCGGGGTGGACAACACCGTGGTGCTGCCGTTCGACCGGCACATGGCGGCAATGACCGCACGCGACTTCATGCGCACCGTGCTGCGCGACCGGCTCAACGTGCGCCGCCTCATAATAGGCTACGACAACCGCTTCGGCCACAACCGCGCCGAGGGTTTCGACGACTATGTTGCCTACGGACGCGAGATGGGCATCGAGGTGGAATGTGCCGAGGCTGCCGACGTGGAAGGCACGCGCGTGTCGTCGTCGGTGATAAGACGGCTGCTCGGCGAGGGCAAGATTGAGGAGGCCAACCGATGTCTCGGCTATGTCTACTCGATAACGGGACGCGTGGAAGAGGGTTTTCGCGAGGGCCGTCGCATGGGATTTCCCACGGCCAACATGGGGCAGTGCGAACAGCTTGTGCCTGCATGCGGAGTGTATGCCACACGGGTGCGCACCGAGGGCACGGTGACAATGCGCCGCGCAATGACCAACATAGGGTTGTGCCCCACATTCCACCGCGACCGACTGACAATCGAAACCAACATCTTCGGCTTTGCCGACAACATATACGGCACGCAGATTATTGTGGCCTTCGAACACCGCATACGCGGCGAACAACGCTTCGACAGCGAGGAAGAACTCGAAACTCAGCTCGCACACGACCGCGAAGAGGCCATGCGACTGCTCTCTGCCGAAGACTGAAAGAGAACTATACAAGAATCGATATGACAAGACAAGAATATCGCCCCTATTTAGATGCCGCATGGTATGTAGTGGTGTTTCTCGTGATGCAAACCGTGGTGTTTGCAGCGGCAACGCTCATTGGCGGCAGAAAAGAGCTGTCGGCCACGGCCGACATAGCCGCAATCTCGGTATACAGCATAGCTGCCACGGCTCTGTTTGTGTGGCGACGGTGGACTCCGTTCAACCGCGACTATGCCTCAACACGCCCGTGGTTTGCACTGTTCTGGGTGGCTTGCGCCGCCATTGGCACCATAGCCCCGACATCGCTCATAACCGAAACCGTTGAAAGCTACACCGGAGCCAACCGCGACTACACGCAGTTATTCACCAAGATTATGAGCCACGACATGGGATATGTGGCCATAGGCATTCTCGCACCCATAGCCGAAGAGGCCGTGTTTCGCGGAGCTTTGCTGCGGAGGCTGCTCGATGCAGTCGCAGGCAAGTCGCCGTGGATAGCCATAACGGTATCGGCCATGGTGTTCGGAGTGGTGCACGGCAACATTGCCCAAGGCTTACACGCATTCATGGTGGGCATGCTCCTAGGTTGGATGTACTGCCGCACACGCAGCATCCTGCCCGGACTGGTGTTGCACTGGGCCAACAACACAATAGCATTCGCGGTTTATAAGGTGCGCCCCGAAATGGGCGACATGACTATAAGCCAACTCTATGGCGGCGACCCATGGCGCATAGGCATGACCGTTGCATTCTCGCTCATGATACTCGCAGCCGCAATCTACCAGCTCAACATGCGGCTTCACACGCCCGGAAAGTCTGTACAAGGCCAGAAGAAAACAAGGAAAAACACAGTAAGATGATTACAACCGACACAAGAGACATCACCATGGAGCACGTGCTGCGGCTCTTCGATGGGCCGTGCGTGGACAAAGATATGGTGATACTCGACGATATCATAACCCAGGCTATGACAAAAGACCCGCGCCGCATGCAGTGTCTGCTCGTGGGCATGTGCCTCGAAGGCGAGGCTTCGATTTACATCGACAGCATGAAACGCAACGTGAAGCCGGGCGACATAGTGATAATAGGCCGCGAAAGAGTGGTGAGCGACGGCGTGAAAAGTCACGACTGCAAGGGCATTGGCATTCTCATTTCCTACGATTTCTTCAAGGAAACGGTGAAAAGCGTGCACGCTCTGTCGTCGCTTTTCCTTTTTGCCCGCAACCATCCGGTGTTCCACATGGAGTCCACCCGAGCCCAGTTCATACGCGACACCTACGACCGTCTGCGGCTGAAAGTGACCCAAACCGACCACCACTACCGCCGCGACATAGCGCAGTCGCTGTTTCTCACGATGATCTACGAGCTGAGCGACGCCATCTGGCAGATGCGCGCCGACGACGACCCATGCCGCACTCGGGCCGAAAAGATATTCACCGACTTCATCGAACTGCTCGAACGCAACTTCGTGACCGAACGCCGCGTGGGATGGTATTCGCAGCAGTTGTGCATCTCGCCCAAGTATCTCTCAGAAACAATAAAGGCAGTGAGCCACTACACTCCCAACGAATGGATTGACAACTACGTGACAATGGAGCTGCGCATGAGACTGCGCAACACCACGAAAAGCATAAAGGAGATAGCCCACGAGATGAATTTCTCAAACCAGTCGTTCCTTGGTAAATACTTCAAGGAGCACACCGGCCAGTCGCCGTCGGAGTTCCGGCGGGCGTAAGTGACGGTGGAAAAATAACAAACACTACTCCGTTGCGCCGAACTCCGCCGTGTATGCCTGCGCCACGGCGCACAGTTCGTCATACCATTCGCGCCCGAAACGCCTCACGAGCGGCCCTTCGAGAAATCGGTAGACGGGCAGATTAAGCTCCCTACCCTTCTTCACTGCATCGCGGCACACATCCCACCGGTTGTAGTTGAGCGCGGTGATGCCGCCGCCGAAACGCTTCTCGCGTATGGGATAGAGCGCGCAACTTATTGGCTTGCAGAATTCGGCAAGCCCATTGCGGTAGGCTCTTTCGAGCGCACAAAGGCAACATCCGTTGTCGTAGCAGGTGAAAACACAGTCTTTTCCGCCCACGATGCTTGTCACAAGGTCGCCGTCGCGGTCGGTATAGGCCACTCCCTGGCGGTCTACCACGGCCTGCGCCTGTGCCGACATATCGCTCCACACGACATCGAGCGCGCCTTCAATCGCGCCTATTTCGTCGAGCGTCACCGGCGCGCCGGCATCGCCTTCAACACAACAGATGCCCTTGCAGGCATCGAGGTCGCAGCAGAAACACTCGGTGATGATGTCGCTCGACACGAGCACATCAGAAACTTCAAGTATCATATCTTATTCTTTTACATTTCGTTACCAATCCACTGGCGTTTCGCCGTGGGCTTCGAGCCACGCGTTGCAAAGCGAGAAATGGTGGTTGCCGAACCATCCTCCACGGTTGGCCGACAACGGCGAGGGGTGCACCGACTGCAACACCAGGTGCCGCGACTGGTCGATAAGCGCGGCCTTGGAGCGTGCATAGCCGCCCCAAAGGATGAACACCACGTGGTCGCGACCGGCAGAAACGGCACGTATGGCGGCATCGGTAAACGTCTCCCAACCCTTGCGCTGGTGGCTCGCAGCCTGGTGTGCCCTCACGGTGAGCGTGGCGTTGAGCAGCAACACGCCCTGACGCGCCCATCGGGTAAGGTCGCCCGACGGCGGAAGGGGCTTGCCCAAGTCGAGGTTTATCTCCTTGAATATGTTGACGAGCGACGGCGGAAACGCCACGCCTTCGCCCACAGAGAAGCTCAACCCGTGGGCCTGACCAGGCTCATGATACGGGTCCTGACCTATTATCACCACCTTGACCTTGTCAAACGGACAGAGGTTGAAGGCGTTGAAGATGAGGTTTCCGGGCGGATAGCACGTCTGCGTGCGGTATTCGGAACGCACAAAATCGGTGAGCGAAGCAAAATACGGCTTCTCAAACTCAGCCTCAAGGCGGGTGAGCCACGACTCTTCTATCTTTACATTCATAACGTTAAACTGTTGGGCCGTTGCGGCATTGATGATGCAAAAATACAAAAAATAAGCCAAAAGCGCGTGCCGCCCGACCACAATGAAGCCCTTTTCACACCGCTAAGCCGCCACGTCTCGCAGAAAAAGAGTAACTTTGCCCATGAATGAGCCGCCGCACAACGCGGCGGACAACCTGAACAACTAACAATACCAAAAACAAAACCGTGATGAAAAGATTTATCATGTCGGCCACGTCGCTAGCCTTCGCCGTGGCCATGAACGCTCAGTCGCTCTTCGTCGGCACCTACAACATACGCAACCACAACAGCGACGACGACCGCGAGGGCAACGTGTGGACAACGCGCTGCAAGGTGATTTGCGACCAGATGAACTTTGAAGACCCCGACATATTCGGCACACAGGAGGTGCTCGTGGGGCAGCTGCACGACCTGCTAGGCAGTCTCGACGGCTACGGCTACATTGGCGTGGGACGCGACGACGGCAAGGAAGACGGCGAATATTCGGCCATTTTCTACAAGAAAGACCGTCTCGAACTGCTCCATCACGACAACTTTTGGCTCAGCGAAACGCCCGACCGACCCTCACTCGGGTGGGACGCAGCCTGCATACGCATCTGCACTTGGGGCGAGTTCCGCCAGAAAGACACGGGCTTCAAGTTCTATTACTTCAATCTGCACATGGACCATGTGGGCACAGTGGCACGCCGCGAAGCCGCGAAACTCGCCGTGAAGAAGATTAAGGAGATTGCCAAGGGCGCACCCGTGGTGCTCACCGGCGACTTCAACGTAGACCAGAACGACGAAATCTACACCATCTTCACAACGTCGGGAGTGCTTAAAGACTCTTATGTGTGTGCCGCCCACAGATTCGCAGAGAACGGCACTTTCAACGATTTCAAGCCGTTGTTGAAGAGCAATTCGCGCATCGACCATGTGTTTGTATCGCCTGCCTTCGACGTCAACCGCTACGGAATGCTCACCAACATGTATTGGACACGCGACAACGCAGCCGCTGCCGACAATGTGAAGGGCAAGAACGCGCCGCAGGAACTTGACTTCACCGAACACACACTGCGCACTCCGTCAGACCATTACCCGGTGCTCGTGAAGATGAATTACCGCAAATAAGCTCTGCCGCCAAGGCTTTAAAACCGCGCCGCGACAGCCAAAAGGAGGGAAGCCCCAGCCGGGGTTTCCCTCCTTTTTCGTTTCCGTGCGCCAGCAAAAAAAATGTGTGCCGGGACGATTCTCAGTCCCGGCACACACCGTAGTATTGTCAGCGTGCCGCTAGGCGGCAGCCTTTGTCATGTCATGCAAAGCCCATCAATAGCCCGGGTTCTGCTGGTCGGCAAGTTCGGTATCCGATCCGAGCAGCGTCTTGTCGAGCGGCCAAAGGAGCAAGTGCTCGTCTTGTGTAGTGCCGTTAAGCACAGGCACGTTTGTTTCTACAAGCTGTCCGTTGATGTCAACCATCCAAGGATTGTTGGCAGTATCAAGTCCGTAGCCGAGACATCCCTCGGGTTGGAACACGAAGTGGTCTTTCTGCGTACCGCCCTTCACGGCTGTCAGACGGCGGAGGTTCCACCAGCGCTGGCCTTCGGCAAAGAATTCCTTGTCCCACTCACGCATGATGGCGTTCTCGTTCTGGCGGAATGTTCCGGCAGTGAAGCCATACTTGTTGGCATCCCAGTTGCTTCCGTAGGCGCGTTTGCGTATCAAGTCGAGATATTTCTTCACACCTGCATTGTCGCCGGCATAGTTGGCGCACTCGGCAGCATACAGATAAGCCATGGCAAGACGATAGATAGGCATATCGACAACCATTTGATAGTAGGTGTTTCCGCTGGGTATCGACGGGCGGAACTTGCATACGAATGTTCCTGCCAGCAGGTGTTTGCCGTCCTTCGGGTCGAAGTTGTCGAGGCGGCTCACGCCACTCTCGCGCTCCTCTGTGGTGAGGTTCCACTGCGGATACAGGCAGTTTCCGCGTGTATCGTTCTCGTCGAACTGATAGTAGAGCGAGTTCTTGTAGGTGTAGCGGCACGGGCCGAAGCTCGTCTTGCCCCATATTTCGATGTCAGACTTCACGCCAGTGCTTGCGTCGGTCCATGTTCCGAAGCGGTTGGCAACGCCTTTGACGTGTCCCCATCCCTCCTGATCCATGTCGCTCCAGTAGTTGTTGTAAGACGAACCGGTGGTTCTTGCCCACAGCAGGTAGGTGGCAGGATAGGTGTAGTAGGTGCCGTCGTTCTCGCTGCTATAGCATACGCTGAAGATGTTCTCGCTGTTGTGCGGTGTTGTCCACACGCTGTAGAAGTCATCCTGCAGGGCGAAGCCGTAGTTGTTGATGACGTTGTTGAAATATGTAGCAGCCGTGGCCACGTCGGCAGCATTGGCCTGGTGGTCGTCGGTAGCCACTTTGCCCGACCAGAGGTAAACCTCGCCTGCGAGCATTTCAGAGGCAGCCTTTGTCCAGTAGTAGTCCTTGCTTGCGCTCTTGTACACGTAGTCGGTCTTGCCGAAATATTCCAGCGACTTGGCTATGTCGTCCTTAATTTGCTTCAGAGTCTGCTCGGCTGTGCTGCGGCCCTTGTAGAGTTTTGTTGCCTCATACTCTCCGAGTATCACGTCGGGCTCTGTGCGCAGCACCACGCCGCCGTACATACGGTACATCTGGAAGTAGGAGAATGCGCGGTAGCCGTAGGCCATTCCGAGCAGACCGTTCTTCACATCGTCGCCCAACACGGTGGTGGTGTTGCAACGGTAGATGAGCTCGTTGATGTTGGCTATGAAGCCGTAGTAGCCGCCGAAGGTTGAGAACTGAGTGTGGTCGGCATCAAAGATGTTCTGTATAACGTCGCTATTTATGATACCCGAACCGTCGATAGTGGCCATTTCGAACACTCCCGAGCGTATTTCGCCGGCATTGAACAGCACGTTCTGCGCATTGTTCGAGCGGAACTGGTTGGATATGGCAGTGATGAAACCTTCAAACTCTGTCTGGCTTCCCCAGAACGAATTGGCGCTGAAGTTGTCGATAGGCTCATAGTCGAGGTTGCACGACGTTGTCATCACGCCGGCTCCCGCCATAAGACCGATTGCCAATGTCTTTATATATTTGTTCATATCGTGATCTTTTTATTAATAGTGTGTGTAACCATTGTTTAGAATGTGACGTTGAGTCCGAAGAGCAGCGTGCGCGGCAAGTTGTAGGTTCCGCCCCATCCGGCTGTGTTACCACTAGTATATGTGGTGTTGTCGGGCAAAGGTATGGTGCACGACTTGATGTAGCCGAGGTTCTGTCCGGTGATGGAAACCGTTATGCCGTTGCAGGCAATCTTCTGGCAGATGAACTTGGGCAGTGCGTAGGAAAGCGAGAGCTCGCGGCATGCCAGATAGTTTCCGCTCTGTGTGAAGAAAGAGTTGGTGCGGATGTAGTTGTCGGTACCGAACTGCGATGCCCAGCACACGCGGGGATATTTTGCTCCGGGGTTGTCGGGAGTCCATGTGTCGCGCACGGCGTCGTTGAATGCCATGTTTCCTTGACCCTCACCCAGCCAGAAGGCCACGTTGGAGTCGTACACCTGGAAGCCGAAGCCCATGTCGAAACGTGCATAGAGCGAGAGGCCCTTCCATGTGAGAGTGGTATTGAAACCGCCCGTCCACTTCGGAGTGAGGTTGCCGAGCACCTTGCGGTCCTTGGCCTCAACCCAGTTGTCGCCGTTGCGGTCTTCGTAGATGAAGTCGCCAGGCATGAGCTGCACAAGGTTGGTGTAGCCTGCTGCGATGAGCTTCTGGCGGCCCGACTCGTTGGCATATACGGCCGAACCGTTGGTCGTGCCGGTGTCAACATAGTCGCCGAGAGCCTCGATGTCGGCCTGCGTACGTGCCATCTTCACAACACCGTAGCCCACGAACGAGCCCGGGGTCTGTCCTTCCTGGTAGCCACCCACATAGTGAGTCTCGTTGCCGTTGCCCGTGTACACCTCTGTGCCACCCTGACGGTTGTTGGGAAGTCCGTTCTCGGGGAGCTTCACGATGGTGTTCTTGTTGTAGGTGATGTTGGCATTGAGAGTCCACTGGAAGTCGCGTATGCGAAGCAGAGTGCTCTGCAAGTCGAATTCGACACCGGCGTTGCGATACTTACCGTTGTTGTATGTCACCGACGAGAAACCGGTTGTCTGCGGCAGAGTAAGCGAAGAATACTTGTCCATCGTCAGACGGTTGTAGTAGGTGATGCCCAGATTGAAGCGGTTGTTGAGGAAACCGAGGTCGATACCAACCTCAGCCGTGCGTGTCTTCTCCCACTTCAGATTGGGGTTAGGCAGTGTGCTCACGCGGTAGCCATAGTTGCCGTCATACTGGTAGGCACTGTATGCTCCCTGCAGAGTGTAGTAGCCCAGATAAGAGCTGTTGATGGTTGCGTTCAAACCATAGGATGCGCGCAGCTTGGCATAGTTGATGATTTTCTCCATGCCCCACTTCTGCCAGAAGTTTTCCTTGCTGAACACCCAACCGGCCGATACGCCGGGGAATGTGCCCCACTTGTTGTTTACAAGGCGAGAGTAACCGTCGGCACGGAACGTAGCGGCCACGAGATACTTGTCCATATAGTCATATTCGGCGCGGCCGAAGTAAGACATGAGGGCCTCCTCGTAGTGGTATGAAGATATGCTGCGTGACTGCACGTCGGCATCGTTCTGTGTGAGGTCGAGTTTAGAGAAGTAGCCCGTGGGAGCTCCGTAACCGCTTGCGCTGAAGCCACGGTAGCGACGCTTGTAGAACTCGGTACCGACCATCACGTTCAAGGTGTGTTTCTCGGCGAACGTGTGGTTGAAGTTGGCCACGAGGTTGTAGGTCTGGTCGAAGATGCGTGAGAAGGATGCACTCGTAGAGTAGCTGCGGTTCACGCCGGATGTGCCTTCGGGATTGACAGCTCCGGCCTGGTTGGTGATGTAAGCGTGGTTGAACGACTCGTCATACTCCTCGTTGTAGAACCAGCTCATAGTGCCTTTCAGCGTGAGGCCCTTCATGATTGTAGCCGTGAGCGACTGTGTCATGGCGAACTTGTCGCTCTGGTTGTCGCGGTCGAAGTTGCCGCTGTTCACGTTGACGTTCACCGTCGGGTTTCCGGTTCCGTAGAGTTCCTTGCCGTCCTCGTCGCGATAGCGCACAAACTTGAAGCCCTGTGCACGGTTCATGAAATATTCGGTGCTGAGGTTGGGGTCGTCGTTGAGCCAATTGGCGCGTGTGTAGTTGAACACAGAGTTCGACTCCAGCCACTTTGTAATCTTATAGCTGCCGGTGAGGGCGAAGTTGTAGCGCTTGTAGAAGGTGCTCTTCACGAAGCCGTCGGCGTCATACAAGCCAAGACTTGCATAGTAGCGTCCGCGGTCGTTGCCGCCCGAGATGCTGGCATTGTAGTCTTGTGTCACATAGGGTGTGCGTCCGTTCACCTCCATCGGGTCGATGTTGCGGTAGAGTATGTAGTTGTCGCTCACGGGGTCGAGCATCTCCTTCCAACCCTTCTGCAGCAGGTAGGCGTTTTCGTCGGTCTTGCGCAGGATGTTGTACGACTGGTTCTGCGACAGCTCCGTACGGCCGATACCGCCGGGAACGTTGGTTCCGTAGAGGTTGGAGTTGTAGTTGGCTGCATATTTTCCGCCGGGAAGTGTCCACTCGCAGTTCTGTGTTGCGAGACGGTAGTAGTAGAGGTAATCCTCGTCTGAGCACATGTTGTAGCCCATGTCGTAGTAGTTCAAGCCCACCTTGGCATTGAAGCTCACGTTGGCCTTGCCCTGCTTACCCTGCTTGGTGGTGATGAGAATCACACCGTTTCCGGCGCGTGCACCGTAGAGGGCCGTTGCACCGGCGTCCTTAAGGATTTCCATCGACTCGATGTCGTTGGAGTTGATGTCGGCCAACGAACTGCGTATCACGCCGTCGACGATGATGAGCGGCTCATTGCTTCCGCCGTCGTAGTTCGATCCACCACGTATTGTAATAGAAGGTGTAGCCGACGGTTTACCGCTAGTGATGTCAACCTTCACACCGGCAACGGCTCCGGCAAGAGCCTGGGCGGGGTTGGCGTTGACACCGACAGAGAGTGTCTTTTCGCTCACCTTGGCAATAGAGTTGGTCACCTTTGCGCGCTTCTGTGCCACGCCGTAACCCATTACCACCACTTCGTCGAGCGCGGTGGCGTCTTCTTTAAGTGTGACGGTGAGCGGCGAACCGTTGTATTTCACCGTCTGCGAGGTGTAGCCTATATATGATATTTCGATTGTCGAGCCTTTGGGCACGTTGGCAAGCGTGAATTTTCCGTCGATGTCGGTAACGGTACCCATTTTCGAGCCTACGACCTTAACGCTGGCGCCGATTACTGTCTCGCCGTTGCTGTCGAGCACAACGCCCGAACATGTGCCGTCGGCAGGGGGAGGCAACACTGCCACCGACGACGGACTGTTTGTCGTGGATGCGAACACACCGAGAGGAGATGCCGTGACAACCATCGCGACAAGTCCCAATTTAAAGTTTATATTTTTCATATAGCTCTGCTTACAGGTTTGAAAATTGTGAATTCGCCATTACTCAGCCTTGGTGGTGAATTCCTTCCAATATAATTGTGCGCTGCTGAACCCGCTCTTGGCACTCGGTATGGCCTGCGTCGAAATCACATACTGGGTGCTCGGCGTGAGGCCCGTGAAAGTGTACTGACATGTGCGGAAGTCGAGTTTCTGCTCCGACACCTTCTCGCCCACGTTCGACTTTGTACCCTTGTAGAGGATTACAATGTAACCGTCGCAGTTGTCGTTGGGCACGAGTGTCCAGATAGGTGTAACCGTAGTGGCGGTGTACTGGCAAGAGTTGATAGCCACCGGGCCCATCACGTTCTCGTCGTCGTCGCCGCACGAGGTAAGCACCAACGATGACACCGAAATGCACAACAACATCATCAGAATGTACTTGAATCTTTTCATAGTTTGAATATATTAATAATTAGATAAATAGTTGGATAAAGAATACTGAATATAGCAAGCCTTATTTGCCTATAATGTAAGTTACACGGTTTTTTCACGCGTAGTTTAGCGCTTTTCTACACAAGCGCACACTTGTTTCGTAAATGATTTAACCAATCACATCTGCAAAGATAGACAAATTTAATTAATTCGCAACAAAAAACTAAAAAAAACGAAGCGTAATGTTATTTTTTCATATTTTATACGCCTTTTAACGTTAGAGCACGCCACATTACGCGCCACAACGCGGCACGATGCCCATTCCGCACGCCCGTTTTCGCCGTCGCCCGGCAGCACAAACGAGGGCAAAAAGCATACGAGGCGTGACGAAGTGAACGGTTTTACAGAATGATTAGTAGGCGGTTAAATTTATACTCAAGTTTCGGGTTTTGTGAATTATTTTTGTATATACGTCCCCGAAGGGGGCAAACTCTGCATAACCGCTGGTGACCGAAGGGAACCTGCGGTTATAGTATCGGATTAGGAAATCGTCCTCGAAGAGGGCGAACATTCCATGCAAAGTTTCTCTATGAGAGTGTTCGCCCTCTTCGAGGACGCCCTTTGTGGTAAGGGGTTCAAAACCAACAAAATATTCTGCATCGTTTTTTGTAGGACAATAAGTATAATTGCGAGACATTGCATTCATCAGCCCTGTAAGGGCGTAACAGTCGTAGCCC
>CAVCLB010000065.1:0-15211 GCA_963602915.1 Dysosmobacter segnis
TATCCTATAATATTCGCCCCATACTGGGGCAATGGAGTGCTAACCATGCAAAGGGCAAAAGTAAGCTCCCAGGAGGCAGAAGTCTTATAAAGACCTGACATTATAAAACGTGGAACGTCTGGTTCTTATAAGAAATTATTGGTGTCCGGTAAAAATTGCAAACGGCAGGTCGTCGAAGACGGCCAATGTGCATAACCGCTGGTGACCGAAGGAAATCTGCGGATATGCTAATACCTGAAACGGCGTCCTCGAAGAGGGCGAACATTCTCATTATATATGTCTCCTGTCGGCACCGACGGCACCGACATATTCCCCCTCTGCCTGTGCTGCGCCTTCCCCGGCGCGCGCCGGGGATTTCGTGGCAAAACGCATAAATTGTGACTGAAAATAAAACTTTTCTTGCTGAAATTTGGCAGGGAAACATTTTAGGCGTATATTTGCAGAAGAAATCTTAAACATCAAGCACTAATCGAACTTCTGTCAAGCATGAATGCACGCTTTTGTTCGACTTAGGAATAAAAGAAATCCATACGCGGTAAGCCCGCATCCCATACGCTGAACGCCCGTGCACCGCACGCCGCACACACGCGCTCCATATGCCGTGTGCTGCCGTCAAGCACGTGCTCGCACTGCCGCACCGTGCTGATGCGGCTATAAGCATGCGGCAACCCACGGCGAGAGAACGCTTACAACGCCAATAACTACCCGATATGGCCCACGGCATGACATTATTTTATTTTCATTTATATAATTATTAACTTAACAGAAAGGATTTCACATGAAGAAAATCTTATCTCTACTCGCTATGTTGGTAGTGACGGTGGCTGCTATGGCAACCGACTATACCGACAAGCTCGTGAACTCTGTTTGGGGCTATGAGGCAACGTATGACGCTGCCACATTGCAGATAACAGACAAGGGCAGTGGCAGGTATGATGTGGTTTTGAAAGACCTTGCGAATTCTAGCCTCGGCTATGAGTTTGGCGATCTTACGCTTTCCGACGTAGAAGGCACCACAGCAGGCGGCTACACCACCATTTCCGTTACCGACGTAACGGCCAAGTTTACAAGTGGCTCTTGGGTACCAACTTCACCCGGATGCCCCATGACATCTGTCACAGTAAAGTTTAACGACACAAAGGCCTATGCAAGCTATGCAGGCCAAATTGCCATGAATCTTCACGGCAAGTATGACTTCACTGCTACCTTCGGCACCGACGACTTCGGCGGCGGCGAGATTGTAGAACCCGTGACAGTGCCCTACACCGACGTGGCTTATGCCACTTACAACGGCACTACCACCAACTACACTGGCCACGAGGTTGACGTAATCACCGAAAGCGACGGCACAACAACCATCGTCTACAAGGGCCTCACAGCAGGCACCACCACCTTCGGCGACCTCACTGCCAAGAACGTGACAGTGACCGAGGGCGCAGACGGCTCAACGGTTTACACATTCAACGGCGACGCTACATGGTCGAACATTCAGACTATGGCTCAGCTGCTCGGCATGACCGAAGGCTCTACCGTTGCACTCACAATCAACGCTACTGCCAAGGACGGCGAGTTCGACGGCACATTCGTAACAACACTGGTCGGCCAGGAGGCTACAATCGTATTCGGAAGCTCTTATGTTGAGCCCGAACCCGAGCCCGAGACTCTGCCTTTGACCGAATTCTTGCCCGACGGCGCAACATTCCAGTATCCCTTCACTATCAACTGGGACACTCAGAAGCTCGTTGCCAAGCTCGACCTCACCACATGTCATGAGAACCAGGCCAACGAAAACCTCTTCTCTCTCTCTGACAACGTGGACGTGCTGGCCAACTGGAACGTAACCGACGACGGCTACCTCGCGCTCTACTACACACGCAAGGCATCGCTTTGGACAACTTCTGGATGGCAGAATGCCGAGAAGCGCCTCACCGTGCACTACCGTGGTGCTGAGAACAAGAACATTGAAACAACAATAGAGAACCCCGAAGAAGTTGTGTTCGAGGTGACAAAGGACGGTCTGTATGCCGAGGGCACTCAGCTCCTGACTGCTGCCGACATGCCCAAGCTCTATGAAAACAACACTGCAAGCCTCTTCTTCGCAAGCATCCAGGGCGAGAACCGCAGCTGGGCCACCTACAAGAGCGTGACCATTGAGGATGTTGAAGTAGCACAGCCCGACACCGTTGCCTACAACGACGTGGCTTACACAACCTACGCAGGCAACACCGTGAACTACACCAACCACGAGGTTGACGTAGTTACCGAACTCGACGGCACCACAACCGTAATCTACAAGGGCCTCACAGCAGGCGACAACGTGTTTGGCGACCTCACTGCCAAGAACGTGACAGTGGCTGAGGGCGAAGACGGTGCTAAGACTTACACCTTCGACGGCGACGCAACATGGTCGAACACCAACGCACTGTTTGCTGCATTCGGCGTAACCGACGGCGCTACCACTCCGCTCACCATCAACGGAACTGCCAAGGACGGCAAGCTCGATGCAACATTCGTAACCGCACTGCTTGGCCAGGAAGCTACAGTCGTATTCGGTAGCAGCTATGTTGAACCGCAGCAGCCCGACACAGTGGCTTACACAAATGTGGCTTATGCAACATTCAACGGCACTACAACCAACTACACCGACCACGAGATTGACGTAGTTACCGAACTCGACGGCACCACAACTCTTGTTTACAAGAACTTCACAGTGGGCGACAACGTGCTCGGCGACCTCACAGCCAAGAACGTGACCGTGGAAGATGCAGAAGACGGCTCTAAGGTTTACACCTTCGACGGCGACGCTACATGGTCGAACACCAACGGCACATTCACAATATTCGGTGTTGCTGACGATGCTACCACTCCGCTCACCATCAATGCAATATTGAAGGACGGCGAGTTTGCCGCTACATACAACACCACACTGCAAGGCTTGCCGGTTGTCGTAGTGTTCGGCTCTGCCTATGTTGATCCCGGAGAGGGCGTTGAGGTTATCCCCGACGGCTACACTCCCAACGGCGATAAGTTCAACTACACAGCCGACATCGACTGGGACAAGCAGTATCTTGAGGCCGAAATCGACCTGAGCACCTGCACAGGCAGCAACGAGGGCATCCTCTCTGTAGGCCAGTCAATCGCATCGTGGAGCGGCGCACCCCACTTCCACCTCTACTATCCCGGCTCTAACACCAAGGGCAATCTTGAAATCAACTACCTCAACGCCGACGGCAGCAGCCCCGTACGCGGTCATGTGAATGCCAGCGGTGTGGTGACAATCACCATCTCTAAGCGCACTGGTATCACCATCAACGACCAGAATGGCAACATTCTCTATGAGGACAAGGGCACATTCTCGAGCCGCGACTCTATCAGCAGCATCTACTCTGAGCTCTGGGCACTCACCAGCATCGAAGTAGGTAGCCAGGAAGGCAGCGGCCGCAGCCACGCAACCTACAACTCTGTACGCATCTACGACCTCGAAGAGGAAGAGCCTGTAGTGGTTGACGAGCAGACCTTCACCGACAAGCTCGTGATTGCCGACTCTGAAGGCAACACTCAGACAGTGGAAAACGCCACTATCGTTCTGCGCACTTACGACGACGGTAGCTACGACCTCTTGATGGAAGACTTCGGCTACGGCGACGTGGTTGTGAAGCCCGTAACCCTCGCAACCGAGGACGGCGTGACCTACATCACCGGCGAAACCACCGTTACTGTGAACGACAACGAATGGGTGGTAGCAGTTGACGGTATGAAGACAGGCACTGACAAGCTCGTGCTGGAATTCGAGTTCACCGATCCTGACGACGAAGAGTTCTACATAGAGGGCACGTTCGGTGCAAAAACGGACGGAATTGGCGGCATTGAGAAGAAAGTAAGCGGTGCCGACGCTATCTACACAATTAGCGGTGCAAAGGTGAACAGCCTGCAGAAGGGCATCAACATCGTTCGCATCAATGGCAAGACCATTAAGGTTGTGAAGAAGTAAACACTGCGGAACACTCTGTTCCACTCGAAATAAAATGGCCCGGACACAATGTTGTCCGGGCCATTTTTCGTAAATTTGCATCCATAGGCACGCGCGTGCCACATTATTTATATATACCATCCAAACACAATCACCCCAAGCCAAACACTCCGGCCTATGGAAAAACTGCTGCACTATGTATGGAAACACCGTCTGTTTCCGCTCCACACACTCGTCACCACCGACGGGCGCGAGCTTGAAGTGCTCGACCCCGGACTGCACAACACCCATGCCGGCCCCGACTTCTTCAATGCCAAGGTGCGCATAGGAGGCACTCTTTGGGTGGGCAACGTGGAGATACACGACCGCTCGTCAGACTGGTTTGCCCACCATCACGACCTCGACCCGCACTACGACAACGTGGTGCTGCATGTGGCCGGCACCGTGGATTGCGACGTGACAACCCACAACGGCAGCCTGCCGCCGCAACTGCAGCTCGCCGTTCCGCCACGCATCGCGGCCAACTATGGCAGTCTGCTGCGCGACGACAAGTATCCGCCGTGCCGCCAAGTGGTGGCCTCGCTGCCCCGCATCACGGCACATTCGTGGCTGAGCGCGCTGCAAGTGGAACGCCTCGCCGCCAAGGCCGCCGACATTGAAGAGCGCGCCCGCGCCGCCGGAGGATCGTGGGAGCAGGCATTCTTCGTGACACTAGCGCGCAACTTCGGCTTCGGTGTCAATGCCGATGCCTTCGAACAGTGGGCACGCAACGTGCCCCTCGGCAGCGTGGCCCACCACCGCGACAACGCTTTTCAGGTGGAAGCAGTGTTCATGGGGCAGGCCGGACTGCTCGATGACGAGGCCCTGCAGCCGCGACACCGCGCCGAAGCCATGGCCGACGAATACTATCTGCGGCTCCGGTCGGAGTATGCCTACCTCTCGCGCAAGTTCTCATTGCACCCCATCCACCATGGCGTGTGGCGGTTTATGAGGCTTCGCCCGCAGAATTTCCCCACCATTCGCATAGCACAGCTAGCGCAGCTCTACTGCTCGCGGCAGGCATCTCTCAGCGCACTCGCCGACTGTCACACCGCCGACGACGTGCGCCACATGCTCGCCACAGGCGTGGGCCACTACTGGCGCACCCACTACACCTTCGGCAGCGAGAGCCGCGAGGGCGACAAAAGGCTCTCGGCGGCATCGCTCAACGTGCTCGCCATAAACACCGCCGTGCCCGTGCTCTATGCCTATGGCCGCCACCGCAGCGACGAAGGCATGTGCCGGCGCGCTCTTGACATGCTTGAACAGTTGCCGCCCGAAGACAACAGCATAGTGCGGCAATGGCGAGAGTGCGGCATCGAGGCGCAGAATGCCGCCGACACGCAGGCTCTCATACAGCTCACAAGGCACTACTGCGAGCGGCGCGACTGCCTGCGCTGCCGTTTCGGCTACGAATATCTGCGCCGCCACACGCCACAAGATTGACGGCGAGCTTTGCAGTCTGCGCAATTTAAACTAACTTTGCACCTCAAACCGACAGCAACGATGGATTACATATTTGAAACCGAAATGGAAGTGCGCGACTATGAGTGCGACATCCAGGGCATTGTGAACAATGCCAACTATCTGCACTACATCGAACACACGAGGCATCTCTATCTCACGTCGCTCGGCGTGAGTTTCGCACGCCTGCACGAGCAGGGTGTCGATGCAGTGGTGGCGCGCATGAACCTGCAATACAAGACTCCGCTGCGCTGCGACGACCATTTCGTGTCGCGCCTGGCGGTGCGCAAGGAGGGGCTGCGCTACATCTTCAACCAAGACTTGTTCCGCAAGGCTGACAACCGACTCTGTTTCCGCAGCACCGTGGAGCTGGTGTGCCTTGTCAATGGGAGGCTCTCCAACAGCTCCGACTACGACCGCGCGTTCGGTTTCGCGTGACATTCTCACCCCACACCCATGCCAAACGACAACGAAACTCTATATGCCGTGGCCCTCACCATGGCCGGACGCTACTTTCCGCAGGCCGTGTCTGCGCTCTACAACCGCGCCGGTTCGGCAACGGCGGTGTATGAGTGCCGCCGCGACATAAAGGTCCTCATGCCCGATGCCGCGCCGCGCCTGGCCACGATAGTGGCATCCATAGACGATTTACTGCCGCGCGCCGAGGCCGAACTGCAATACAATGCTGCGCACGGCATAGACACATTCACGCCCGCCGACGCCGGCTATCCATCGCGGCTGCGCGACTGTGCCGACTCGCCGGTGGTGCTTTTCGTCCGCGGCACGGCCAGTCTCAACGCCCGCCATGTGATAAGCATCGTGGGCACACGCCATGCCACCACCTATTCGCGCGACTCAATACACCACTTTCTCACGTCGCTGCGCGCCAAGTGCCCCGACGTGCTCGTGGTGAGCGGTCTTGCCTACGGCGTTGACATACTCGCCCACCGCGAGTCGCTCGACGTGGGCTACGACACAGTGGGCGTTCTTGCCCACGGGCTCGACACCATTTATCCCTCGGCCCACCGCGCCACGGCATCTGAAATGGTGGAGCACGGCGCACTGCTCACCGAGTTTCCCGTGCGCACCAACGCCGACAAGCAAAACTTCGTGAGGCGCAACCGCATAGTGGCCGGCATGTCCGACGCGTGCATTCTTGTGGAGAGTGCATCCAAGGGCGGCGGACTCATCACCGCAGGCATGGCGCGAAGCTACGGGCGCGAGGTGTTCGCCTTCCCCGGATATGTGGGGCGCGACTACAGCGAGGGGTGCAACCGCCTCATACGCGACAACCGCGCCACGCTGCTCATAGGTGCCGACGATTTCGTGGAGACAATGGGTTGGCAAACCGACAAGCAACTCGACCAAGCGCGCCGTCAGGGCATTGAGCGGCAACTCTTCCCCGAACTCACCGACGTGGAGCAGCGCATCGTAGATTGTCTATCTGCCGAAGGCGACTTGCACGTCAACTCCTTGGCCGCCGTCTCGGGCCTGCCCGTGGCGCAGATAACGTCGGCAGCATTCTCGCTCGAGCTCAAAGGCGTGGCCAAAGTGCTTGCCGGAAACGTGTTCCACCTGCTTTAAAGAATAAAATGAATATAGGAAATATACAGTTAGGAGAGCGTCCGCTCTTTCTCGCCCCAATGGAAGATGTCACCGACATAGGCTTCCGTCACCTTTGCAAACGCTTCGGTGCGAGCATGGTCTACACCGAATTCGTGAGTGCCGAAGCCCTCGTGCGGTCGGTGAAAAGCACAGTCGGCAAACTAAGCATAAGCGACGAGGAACGCCCCGTGGGCATACAGATATACGGACGCGACACCGACTCGATGGTTGAGGCTGCCCGTATAGTGGAGCAGGCACACCCCGACGTGATTGACCTGAACTTTGGTTGCCCCGTGAAGAAGGTGGCCGGAAAGGGCGCGGGGGCCGGAATGTTGCAGAATATCCCGTTGCTGCTCGACATAACACGCTCTGTCGTGCGTGCCGTAAACACTCCCGTGACCGTGAAGACGCGCCTGGGATGGAACAGCGACAACCTCGTTATCACCACACTTGCCGAACAATTGCAGGACTGCGGCATACAGGCTCTCACCATTCACGGCCGCACCCGGGCGCAGATGTACACCGGCGAGGCCGACTGGACGCTCATTGGCGAGGTGAAGAACAATCCGCGCATACACATACCTATCATAGGCAACGGCGACATAACCACTCCCGAGCAGGCCGAGCAGGCTTTCTCGCGCTATGGAGTGGATGCCGTCATGGTGGGACGCGCCACATTTGGGCGGCCATGGGTGTTCAAGGAGATGCGCGACAGGCTCGACGGGCGGCCCGACGACGGCTCGCTCACCTTCGACAGCAAGCTCGACATACTTGAAGAACAGCTCCGCATCAACGTGGAACGCATCGACGAATACCGTGGCATACTGCACACGCGCCGCCACATAGCGGCAAGTCCGATATTCAAGGGCATCCCCGATTTCAAGCAGACACGCATTGCCATGCTCCGCGCCACCACCGTTGACGAGCTCATTGGCATAATGGAAGATGTGCGGGCACGCTTCTCTCCGCAAGCCGAATAGCCTCTGCTGATACGCAGTGTGCGCTCAACGCCGCTGCAAGTTCTTCTCCGAACACTCGGGACAAAGCCCTTTCAGCACATAGTTTACGCTTGCGAGCGTGAAGCCCGGAGGCAACTCCACCACCGGCACGGCAATGCGTTTTAGGCAGAACGTGCGGTGGCACTGCTCGCAGTAGAAGTGCGTATGCTCGTCTTCAACCGAGCAGTCGCAGTCGTCGGAGCACACTGCATACTTCAGCGAACCGCTGCCATCGTCGACGGCATGTATCAGCCGGTGCAGAAGAAAGAGCGTGAGCGTGCGCGAAATGGTTGACTTGTCAACCGTGGGCAGCAGCCGTTCAAGTTCGGGCAGCGACACTGTCTCGTCGCCGCGCGTCATGGTGCGCAGTATAAGAAGGCGCATCGCCGTGGGGCGTATGTCGCGGTGGGTGAGCTGGTGGGTGTAGAATTCTTCGTCGTGCATGTAGGTCGGGGGCTGCGTTGAGGCGCAGCCGTCGGCGAAATTAGCAATTTATTTCCACACAAATGCAACGGCGCGGTCAAAAAACACTGCCGCGCTGCCTGTCGTTAGCTTTTTTATTAGTAATTTTGTAAGCATATCAAACATACGTTTTACAGACAGGAAAATGAATAAAAACTACCTTGTTCTTTCGCTTTCGCTGCTTGCCCTTCCGGCAATGGCACAGCAGAAACTCGACGCGCAAAGCATTCTCGCCCTGAACAAAATGCAGACATCGCTGCAGTCGGCACGCCGTGCCGCCCCGGCGGGGCAGAGTGTGGCATCGCCCGAATTGTCGGTAATGGTGAGAATGTATCCCGGCCACGAACCGTCGGAAATCACTTGCGGCGGCGCACGCATCGGCGTTGAGCGCGGCGAATTTGCCGTTGTCACCCTTCCGCTCGACTCCCTCGACCGCCTCGCGGCCTTGCCCGGAGTGCAGAGCATATCCTACAAGCAGCCCAATCGCGACTGTCTCGACATGGCCAACGCCGAGTCGGGAGTGGACAAGGTGCATGCCGGCACCGGACTTAACCAGCCCTACACGGGCAAAGGCGTCGTGGTGGGCGTGCTCGACGACTATCTCGACCCCAACCATGTGATGTTCCGCGACCCCACCACGGGCGAAAACCGCGTAAAAATACTCGTGTGCAGCAACGGCGAAGTGCTCAGCACGCCCGAACAGATAGCCGCCTACGAGCCCACCAATCAGGACAAAAGCTACGACCACGGAACCCATGTGGCCGGCATTGCGGCCGGTTACTACGACGACGGCACGTTCGCGTGCAAGGGAGTGGCACCCGAAGCCGACATATTGATGGGCTACTCCTCCGACGAAACGGCCGACTTTATGAGCCGTGTAGAGGTATTCACACGCTACGCCAAGAAGCGCGGCAAGCCGCTTGTAATCAATATGTCTTACGAACCATATACTTGCGGCGCGCACGACGGCACCCATCCCATTGCCGCCTACATCGACCGCGTGGTGTCAGACGGCGATGCCGTGTTCTGCATCGCGGCCGGAAACGAGGGCAACGCAGTGGGATCGCAGGAGAAAACATTCGGCAACGGCGACGAGATGAAGGCCGTATTGAAGGATGTAGACTACGGCAACCTGTCGCTGTGGTCGGACTCCAACACGAAATTCACCACCAAAATCGTGCTCATCGACAACCTCACCAAGGAGATAGTGCTCACTCTCTCGCCCGAACAGACCGGCATTTCGCAGTATGACACAGAGAACTATCCCGAGTTGGCAAAGGTGTTCACGGGTAAAATCTACACCATGGGCAACGTCGATCAGAACAACTTCAAATACAACCTCTACATAGGTTTCAACGTAACCACAACTTCCACCTACGCCGCACGCTACTCTTTGGGCTACATCGTGACCGGAACTCAGGGCCAAACCGTTACTGCCAGTTCGCACGGCATGCCTTATCTCGACACCGGCGGCATGGAAGGTTGGGGCGAAGGCATAACCAAAGGCAACGTGGTGAACGACTATGCCTGCGGAAAGGAGTCGATTGTGCTTGGCTCCTACACCACGCGCGACTCGGGAACCTATGCCAACGGAGCCAGCTACTCGCTCAAGTCGCGCTACGGCGTTGACGACCTTCGCGGCGACGTATCGTCGTTCACAAGCTACGGCACGTTCTCCACGGGCCGCTCCTATCCGCATCTTCTTGCTCCGGGCTCGCTCATCATCTCGGCAATGAGCACCTATTACATGGAGAACACAAGCATCGACCGCACTCCATACACCAATTCTGTGACCTCCGACGGGCGCACTTACTACTGGACTGCCTACCCCGGCACGTCGATGGCATCTCCCTATATGGCCGGAACGGCAGCTCTGTGGCTTGAAGCCGACCCCACACTCACGGCCCGCGACATACGCGATATAGCAACCGAAACGGCCCGCCGCGACATCTTTGTTAAGAACGCCAAGAACCAAGTGCAGTGTGGTGCGGGCAAGCTCGACGTGTATGCCGGGCTAGAGAAAGTGCTCGAACGCGTGGCAGCAGGCCTTGGTCATATTGAAAGCGGCAAGGACTTCATCTGGCGCGCCGCACCCGACGGCGGCTATGAATTCTTCTCTGCCGGAGCAACGTCGCTCTCGGCCACCGTCTACAACATGCGCGGCGAGGCCGTGGCACACACCCGTTCGGCTGGCGACAGCCTCTCGCTCTCTGCCGACTCGCTGCCCCGTGGCGTTTATGCGGTGAAGGTTTCCGACGGAAAGACAACCCACGCCGTGAAGATAGTGAACTGATTGGGCGACAAACAATAAAACCAACGAAAGATGAAGAAAACAAGCATAACCATATTGCTCGCGCTCGCCGCTCTGCAGGCAGGCGCGCAGTCGAAACTCGACTTGCAGAGCCGTCTTGCCCTGCGGGCTGCCCGCACGGCGCAATCTGCACCCCGCGCGGCAGCATCCGATGCCGCGACAGAGGCCGCACAAGTGAAGGTGCTCGTGCGCATGAAGCCCGGTTGCGACGCCGAGTCGCTGCGTCAGGCCGGATTTGAAGTGGGACGCACGCGCGGCGAGTTTGCCGTTGTGACGCTAACAGCCGACGGCATCGACGCGCTCAACGCCAATTCCGCCGTTGAAAGCATCTCCTATGCCGCCGCACAACGCACTCTGCTCGACAAGGCTACGGCCGACACCGGAGTAGACGACATACACCTCGGCACCGGACTCAACCTTCCCTACACCGGCAAGGGAGCCGTGGTGGCCGTGCTCGACCGATGGCTCGACCCCAATCACCCCATGCTTTGCGACCCCGTCACCCACAAGAGCCGCGTGAAGATGCTCTTCACCGACGACCTGCAGCTGCTCGACACGCCCGAGAAGATAGCCGCCTACTCGCCCTCACAGTCGGAGCGCAGCGGCGACCACGGCACCCACGTCACTGGCATCGCGGCCGGAAGCTACGACGACGGCACGTTCGCCTGCAAGGGAGTAGCCCCCGAAGCCGATATTCTCATGGGCTATGTCACCGAGAAACCGGCCCTGTTCATGGAAATGGTAGAGGCGTTCATCGACTACGCCAAGGCCGCTGGCAAGCCCCTGGTGGTGAATATGTCGGTGGGACGAATGACCGGTCCGCACGACGGCACAAGCAGTCTGTCGGCCTACATCGACAAGGTTTGCGCCGACGGCGACGCCACTTTCTGCATAGCGGCAGGCAACTACGGCAAGTTTCCGAGCATACAGAAACACACGTTTGCAGCCGACGGCGAGGAAATGAAATCGTTCATACGCCTCTCGGGCGACAACGACGAGTTTGAAGCATGGGCAGACGACGACCGTAAGTTCGACGCAGAGTTCGTGCTCTACGACCTGCAGGAAAACAAGGCACTGCTCACCTACACCCTTGAAGACAATCGCAACAGCGCCAACTTCACGCCCATGACCGTGTCGCAAGAGTTTGCCGGCATCTATGTGGGCGACTTCTTCGTGGAGCGCGGCCTTAGTTCGGCCAACAACCGCTACAACTACTACCTCTATCCAAAGGGTACAATGGTAGATCCCTCGCGCTACATCTGGGGCTATATCTTCAAAGGCAACAAGGGACAGAGCATCACCGTGACCACATCGCCCTACCCGTTGCTCGTCTCGCGCGGCGTGGCCGGATGGGGCGAAGGCATACTCAACGGCGTTACCAACGACTTCGGCAGCGGAACCGGCCCCTTGGTGGTGGGCTCCTACACCACGCGCGACTCCGGCACCTATGCCGACGGCACCGCATACAGCACTTCCGACGACAGCGACGGCGAGAAGAACGGCGAGATTTCGCCCTTCTCCAGCTACGCCACCTACGACACGGGGCGGTCGTATCCGCACCTCTGCGCACCCGGATCGTTTGTGGTTTCGGCATCGAACACCTACTATATGGAGAACACCGGAGTGTCTGACGAGGCAAAGAAATATGTGGCCAAGGTGTCGCAGGACGGCCGCAGCTACTACTTCCGCGCCATGCAGGGCACGTCGATGGCCACTCCTTTCATGACCGGCGTGGCTGCCTTGTGGCTCGAAGCCGACCCGAAGCTCACCGCCGAACGCATTCGCGACATTGCCGTGCAGACCGCTCGGCGCGACAACTATGTGGAGTCGGCAACCAACCAGTTGCAGTGGGGAGCCGGAAAACTTGATGCCTTTGCCGGCATGAAGAAGGTGGTGGCCGACCGTGCATCGGGACTTTCCACCGTCGATGCCGACCACAGCTTCATGTTCAGCCGCACCGCAGCGTCGCAATACGAGTTCTTCCTCGCCGGAGCCACCTCCGTATCGCTCACCGCCTACAACACGCAGGGCCAGCCGGTGGCCTCGGCCTCGGCTTCAGGCGACACCGCAACGCTCTCCACACAGGGCCTGCCGCGCGGCGTATATGCAGTGAAAGTGAATGGCGCGGCAGCGTCGCACACAGTGAAAATCGTGGTGGAGTAGTGCCGCATGGCACCATTCCGCCCCTCATGCAAGACATAACAACGACGGCAGGAGCCGCCTTGCCATTGACAACAACACCGTCATGCAAGGCCGTTCCTGCCTTTTTTATTGCGCAGAGCCGGGCACATTGCCGCTAGGCAACCGCGTCTCAGTTGCGCTTTTCATCATGCAATACACAACAGACAATCCTATTATGAACGACAAACACACAGACAACGCAATGCAGAATGCCGACGACACGCGCTTCATGCGCCTCGCCCTGGCCGAAGCCGAAGCGGCACGCGATGCCGGCGAAATACCCATCGGGGCCGTGGTGGTGTGCCGCGGACGCGTCGTGGCGCGTGCCCACAACCTCACCGAGACGCTGCACGACGTCACGGCCCACGCCGAGATGCAGGCCATAACGGCGGCTGCCGATGCCCTCGGCGGCAAGTATCTGGGCGAATGCACGCTTTATGTCACCGTAGAACCGTGCGTGATGTGCGCCGGGGCGATAGGGTGGGCGCAGGTGCCGCGCATAGTCTACGGCGCACCCGACCCCAAACGCGGCTACGCCCTCTATGCCCCGCGTGCCATGCACCCCAAGGCTACGGTCGCGTCGGGCGTGCTCGGCGACGAATGTGCCGCACTCATGCGCGACTTCTTCAAGAGCCGCCGATAGCAATGCGATTGTATTTGAAACCGTATGCAAATGCAGATGTAATGTATATTTATGTTCCAAAAGTTTGAGAAACACGCCAAAAATGTGTAATTTTGTATTCACGCCAATATTTTGGCACGATATTTCGAATGTGTAAGACAAACTAAAACAAATTGCTTTATGATAAAGAAACTCTTTCTTATGTCGCTTGTGATGGCCATGGCAGTAACTGTCAAGGCCCAGGTGGAACGCAATGTGGTTTACAGATGTGCCCGTGGCACCCTCACCTACACCGAACCGGTGAAGAAAAAAGACTCTGCCGCCAAGTCGGTGGGCAAGATTCTCGGCAGCGTTTTGCAGGCCGCAGCCGGGTCGGCATCGAGCACTACCGACTATCCCGAGTATGCCGACGCAGTGAAAGACGCCATTATGGGAGCCGTGGGCAGCGCGCGCCGCATAACGGTGGTTGACGGAAGCTTCCTGCCCGACGAACTGGCCGAGGGCGAGACAGCACTCTATTGCGACGCGTCGATATCGGCCATATCATGCACAACACGCGTGCGTACATGGCAAGACAAGGACAAGAAGAAACACGAGGAAACCGAATACCGCGGCAACATCGTGGGCACACTCAACATAAAGGACGTGCGCACCGACCAGATTGTGGTGAGCCGCACCATAAACAGCAGTTCGTGGTCGAGCTCATGGCTCGAAACCCCGGCCAAGGCATTGGGCTACACCATCTCGGGCATGAAAGACTACATCTGCACCATGCTCAACGACGCCTTCCCTCTCTATGCCAGCATAGTGGAAGGATCGCGTGCCACAGAGAAAAAGTCGAAGGAAGTATACATCGACCTGGGCGAAACAATGGGCTGCTGCAAAGGCATGCACTTCAACGTCTACACCGTAAAGACGGTGGCAGGCAAGGAGGCCAAGAAGCAAGTGGGCCAGCTTAAAGTGACCGAGGTAATGGGCGACGACATCAGTCTGTGCAAGGTGCAGCGCGGCGGCGTTGAAATCAAGGCCGCAATAGAGAGCGGCGAGAAACTGCTCATCACCAGCAAAGACTGACATCCAACACCTTTTGGCACGCAAAACAATCGTAAACCGATTGTCGTTGACAGCCAAAACCATCGCAATGGGCAAGTCCCGTAGGGACGAAATAATATAGGATAGGGGCTTGCCCCTATCTATTAAGCATAACCATATTTTGCCCCTGTAAGGGGCGCATAGTTCAATATCACAATGAATTATGCGCCCCTTACAGGGGCAAAGTTTGTTTTAAACATAAACGTAGGGGCAAGCCCCTACGCTATAATCTGCCGTCCCTACGGGACTTACCTGCTGCAAAGTTTTTACCGGACACCAATAATTACAAAATGTGCATAATTTTTATATGGATTTAAGTTTATAATTGTTTGATTATCAGAAGGAATTCGATAATCATAGCCCTGAAAGGGCGTCACAATCCCAGCCCAGGGTGAGGATTGAGCGAAGCGATATCCGTAACCCTGGGTTTCATGTATGTCGAAGTAGGTTGGCCTGTAAGGTCAACA
>CAVCLB010000066.1:0-14535 GCA_963602915.1 Dysosmobacter segnis
TAAATGAGATATTTGGATACGCAGCCAACGCTGCGTGAAACTTAACGGAGTATTGCAAGAATGCCGGCGCACGGGCATCGCAAGAGGGCGAAGCCGCAGGAAAGGCAAAGATAACCATTCCGTGGTTTGCCATGCTGTTTCTCGTAGTCATCGGCTTCAACTCGCTCAACTTGTTGCCCAGCTCTGTGGTAGACTGGATAAATCAGTTTGACACGTTTCTTCTTACCATGGCCATGGCCGCACTGGGTGCCGAGACGAGCATCGACAAATTCAAGAAAGCCGGTTTCAAACCGTTTCTGCTGGCCGCATTGCTATATTGCTGGCTCATGGGCGGAGGCTACCTTCTGGTGAAATTCGCCTTGCCTGCCATTATGTAAAGCTTATTTTCCGGCGTGCACCAAACGCAACACACGTGTGCACCGCATGCAACACACGTGCACACCAAACGCAACACGACCTGAACGGGAGCGACTTTCAAACGCAAAGTCGCTCCCGTTGCGTTTGTGTGAAGCCCTTCTTTCGGCATTACATGGCTACGGCGAAGAAATTACTTGGCGTTATTTCAGGCAGATGTTGTTGTAAAAGTTGTTATTTGCTTGCATTTCTTTTATATTTACACTATCTTTGCATAAAGTGGACAGTTATGCCAATGCCGCAACAAGTGCCACATTCTGAAACAATGTTTAAGGTTAAAAACAAGAAAAGAGCATGAAAAAGACCATATTCGCCGCCTTATTTGCAATAGCCATCACACTGCCTTTGCCGTCGTTGGCCGACAGCTACACATCGTTGTGGAAACAATATGACACGGCGGTAAAGAAAGACTTGCCGCGCAGTCAGCTTAAAGTGCTCAACACAATAATAAAAAGAGCCACACGCGAGAAAGCCTACGGCCATTTGCTTAAGGCTCAACTGGCCTCGGTATCGGCCATGGCCTCGATAGCCCCCGACTCTCTTGCAGTGGCAATAGCCCGTCTGAAGACGGCAGAAACCACCGCCGCAACATCAAACGGAGTGCTGGCCGCCGTCTACCAGTCGGTTCTCGGAACGGCTTATGCCCAAAATCCGTCACTCGACGACGACAGCGAGGCACTGAGCAAGGAGTATTTCAAGAAATCGATGAGCCACCCCAAAGCCCTCGCCGGCACCTTGGCCACGGGCTATGAACCGTTTGTCATCGACGGCGTTGACAGCCGTTATTTCGGCGACGACCTACTGCATATCATAGGAATGGCCGCAGGCGACTACCAGGACATGCACGACTACTACGACAAAAACGGCAACCGCGAGGCTGCATGTCTCACGGCTCTTGAATTGGAAAACACGAAACGCGACAGCAGCACCACACGACTTAAAAAGTCGAAATATGTGCTTGCACTCGACTCCCTCATAAAAGAATACGGCGACCTCACCGTTGCCGGCGAAGTGGCAATAGCGCGTTTCACCTTTATGAACGACTGTGCCGAAGACGTTACGGCCGAAGAAAAAATGAACTACATAAACTATGCCCTGACAAAATGGGGGGCATGGCCAAGGATGAACATCTTGCGCAACGCACAGAGAAAACTCACTCTGCCCATGTTTCACGCCTCGCTGGGCAACGAACTAATGATGCCGGGCGAAAAGCGCAAGGTGATAGTAATGGAACTGTGCAACATTGGCGAACTGAAAATGACTGTCAGCCGCCTCGACCTCGACGGCACTACAACACTAAACCCCTCTGACGCGAAAGACTACGAGAAACTGCGCCGACACATAATACAGTCGGAAACGCCCGTTACGCTGTCGAAACGATACATAGGCAACGCCAACTACAAGGTGCTGCGCGACACCCTTGAAATAGACCGACTGCCGAAAGGCACTTATCTCATAGAACTGTCAACCGACAACATAAGCATACCGGCCGAAAGGGCTTTGCTGCGCGTGAGCGACCTTTACCCCGTGAGCGAGGCTCTTCCCGGCAAGAAAACACGCTTGGCAGTGCTTTCTGCCACAACTGGTGAACCAGTAGCCGGTGCGCATGCCGACATAACTTTCTACGACCGAAGCGGCAACGAGAAAGTGGAGACATACACTTGCGACGAAAACGGCGAGGTGACTTTCGACAACACCATAGGCGACCCAATCAAATGTAGGGTCTACACCGACACCGACAGGGCTTTCCCACATAGCGCGCTGCACTCGTATTTCAGCTACTACGCAAGCAAAGGACAATACGACGATGCCCGCATTTATACCGACCGCAGAATATACCGCCCGGGACAAACGGTGCATGTGGCGGCAATTGTCTACAACTACGACAACGCAGCACACAAGGCCGAGACCGTGAGCGGAAGGCAGATAAAGATGAGTCTGCGCGATGCTAACAATAAGGAAGTGGCTACGCAGACCGTTACCACCGACGAATTCGGCACAGCCAGTGCCGACTTTGCCATTCCACTGAAGGGACTTTGCGGCCGCTACACGGTGCGTGCCAACTACGGACAGACACGCTACGCCACATTCTCGGTGGAAGAATACAAACGCCCCACATTCTTCGTGGAATTTGACAAGCAGGAAAAGGCATACCAAGACGGCGACACCGTGGCCGTAACGGGCAACGCGAAGAGCTTCGCCGGAATGCCCATACAAGGGGCACGGGTTGCTATAAAAGCCACACGCCGCCCTGCCCTGTGGTGGCGCTACGCTAACAACGTGGCCAAAAGCGAGCAAGTGTTCTGCGACACGATAACGACAGATGCCGACGGCAAGTTCACCGCAAACGTGCCGCTCACACTGCCTGCCACCAGCGACAGCCACCCGAAGCGTTACTATATGTTTGACATAAGTGCCGACATAACCGACGGCACGGGCGAGACACGGCACGGCGAGACCTCGGTTCCGCTTAGCGACACGCCCACAATGTTCACCTGCAACCTGCCCGAACGCATCCTGCGCGACAGTCTCAAGACCATAACGTTCAGCTACAAAAACAATGCTGGCATGCCGATAGAGGGCAACGTGACCTATATAATAAACAACACGATAAAGACATGCAAGGCCAACGAGCCGGTGAAGATTGATGCCTCGCAACTGGTGTCGGCACGGCATACGCTTGTCGCCTACTGCGGCAACGACACGATAAGCCGGAGTTTCGTCACATTCACCATGCACGACAAGCGCACACCCATTGAAACACACGATTGGTTCTACCAATCGGTCGAGGAATTCCCGGCCAACGGCTCACCCGTGTATATACAGGTGGGTTCGTCGGACAAGGTGCAACACATCATGTACACCATAATTTCGGGCGACAAGATTATTGAAAACGGAACGTCAGATCTGCACAACGAGTTAAGCACAAAGGCCATAACCTATAAAGAGGAGTATGGCAACGGTGTAGTGCTGTCGCTCGTATGGGTGAAAAACGGCATAGCCTACAAGCACACGGCACGAATAAAACGACCGCAACCAGACAGAAACCTGAAACTGGCATGGACCACATTCCGCGACCGTCTCACCCCCGGACAAAAGGAAACATGGGTGCTGAAGATAACCGGCAACGACGGAAAACCGGCCAAAGCGCAGCTTTTGGCTACAATGTACGACAAGTCGCTCGACGAGATAATACCCCACTCCATTAATTTCAGTCTGTCAGACAACTTGTCTATGCCCTCATTGGCGTGGAGCGGCATTCGAACCGGCAACATGACAATGTATGGCGAGATGCCTGTGAAGTTTCTCAACGACAACCAACTCGACTTCAGTCATTTCTTCATGCCCAACATTTCTGTACTCAGCCAAATTTACTACGCTACCAGCGACCGTGCCGTCAGCATGGCCAAGCCCATGTACACGCGTGCCAACAGAGCTTTGGGCGCAAACGTGCTCATGGCCAAACAAAAGTCAGAGGCAGCAAAGTCGAACGGCGCAGCAATGGAAAGTGTGGAGGAACTTTCATCCGCAAGCCAAATGACCAAAGAGGGATATGACGACGCAGAAGCATCCGACGAGAGCAAGGCAGACACCGGCAGCAAGCAAATCCAGGTGCGCGAAAACCTCGACGAAACCGCCTTCTTCTACCCTGCCCTGCTTGCCGACGGCAACGGCAACGTATCGATGAAATTCACTCTGCCCGAAAGCGTAACCACATGGCAAGTGTATGGCTTGGCACATGATGCTGCCATGAACTACGGAACACTGTCGGCAACAGCCATCGCGGCCAAAACGGTGATGATTCAACCCAACATGCCACGCTTCTTGCGCACAGAAGACAACGGAACAATATCGGCACGCATAACCAACACGTCGGGTAAAACCGTAAGCGGAATGGCAAAATTGTCGTTCATCGATGCTGAAACAAACCGGGAGGTGTATTCGCAGGAAAGAAAATACACCGTGAATGCCAATGCAACATCAACCGTTGACTTCAGCTTCGACATGTCGAAAATCAACAACAACGGCATGCTCATCTGCCGGACAACCGCCTCAGGACACGGATACAGCGACGGCGAACAGCATTATCTGCCCGTTCTGCCCGACAGGGAAATGGTGACAAACACGCTGCCATTCACTATAAACGAAAAAGGAACGGCCACATTCAACGTGGAAAACCTCTTCAAGCAGAACGGCGAAGACAACAAACTCACGATAGAATACACCGACAACCCTGCATGGATGATGATACAGGCATTGCCTTCGGTGGCAAATGCCAACGAAGAAAATGCCGTAAGTCTTGCCACAGCCTACTATGCCAACTGCCTCGGCAGGCACATCATGCAGTCGTCGCCGGCAATAAAGCAGGTGGTTTCGTTGTGGAAAAACAACGGCAACGATGCTAATTCGCTGCAAAGTTGCCTTGAAAGCAACCAGGAACTAAAATCGCTCGTTCTCGAAGAAACGCCGTGGCTTGCAGAAGCCAGCCGTGAAACCGAACAAATGCAAATGCTTTCAACGTTCTTCGACGAGTCAACTATCGACTACCGGCTTGACAATTGCATCGGAAAACTAAGGAAATTGCAGAATGCCGACGGCTCGTTCTCATGGTGGAAAGGCATGAAGGGCAACCCGTATATCACTACATCTGTGCTGAAACTGCTCACCCGACTCAACAACATGGTGGGAACTCAACAGCAAACCAACGACATTATGCAGTCGGCATTCGCCTATACGGCACAGGCAACAGGCACTGCGGTAAAGGAAATGAAAGAGAAAAATGCAAAGGGCGAAAGCACTCCGTATGTCAACGATGCCCTTCTCGACTATCTGTATGTATGCGCAATAGGCGAAAGAAAGCTCACTGCGAAACAGAAAGAAGACGTGAATTATCTCGTGAATATACTTGCAAAGCAATCAGCCGCATACTCTATATACGAAAAAGCACGCGCCGCCATTGTCCTTGCAAAATTCGGCCACAAGGCAGAAGCATCGACTTACTTGCAGAGCATAAAGGAACACACCGTCTACAAAGAAAACATGGGACGCTATTTCGACTCCGATAAGGCTACATACTCTTGGTGCGACTACCGCATTCCCACCCAAACCGCAGCCATTGAAGCCCTGCAACTGCTCGACAGCAATGCCGACAACACCGTAAACGAGATGCGCCGCTGGCTGCTGCAAAGCAAGCGCACGCAGGCATGGGACACTCCGCTGAACAGCGTGGATGCCATATACGCATTCTTGAACGGCAATGCCGCATCGGTTTCTGAGGTTAATACACCTAGCGCAAAGATAAGCATCGACGGGAAAAAGGCCAACATGCCGAAAGCAACATCAGGACTCGGATATGCAAAGACCGTAAGAAACGGCAACAAATTCAAGACCGTAACGGTTGAAAAGCTTTCCGACAACACTTCATGGGGCGCAATTTATGCACAGTTTATGCAGCCCACAAAAGACGTGGAAGCCTCATCGGCAGGAATGTCGATAACCCGCGAAGTGATGAAGGACGGCAAACGGCTGACCGGCGAGACAACAAAACTCAAGGTGGGCGACATGATAACAGTAAGAATAACAATAACCGCAGAGCGCGACTACGACTTCGTGCAGGTCGTTGACAAGCGTGCCGCATGCATGGAGCAGGCCAGACAGACCAGCGGCTATGCTGGCGGCTATTACTGTTCGCCCAAAGACAATTCCACGGTTTATTGCTTCGACCGCCTCGCCAAGGGCAAGCATGTCATTGAAACATGTTACAGCATCGACCGCACCGGCACCTACTCCACCGGCACATGCACGGCGCAATGCGCATACAGTCCGGCACATTCGGCACGCGCCGCCGCAAAGACATTCACCATTAGCAAATAGACAAGCATATCAATATAACGACAAACAATAACAAAGAACATTCAATGAAAATAAAATTCATAACGGTTTCGGCACTGATGCTCGCTTCGGCAGCAGCCAATGCCCAACGTATAGAGGCAGTCAGCAAAGTGGTTGACTGCGGACAGACCACCTACAACACTCCCGCAACCGCCGAGTTTGAAATAAAAAACAAGGCCGGACGCCCCATACGCATAAGCGACGTGCGCACAAGCTGTGGCTGCACCACCGTGGATTATCCGCAGGGTGAGATTGCCGACAACGCCACATTCACAGTGCGCGCCACGTTTGACGCCAAGACAATGGGACATTACGACAAACTCATCGACATATACAACGACGGCAGCAAGAAGCCTCTTGAACTGCACATGCGCGGTGTCGTGGTGCGCGAGATAGTTGATTTCGGCGGCGGCTACAACTTCATGCTCGGAGACATCAAGGCCGACAGAAACGATTTGGAGTTTGACGACGTGAACCGTGGGGAGCGTCCGCAGCAGAAAATACATATATTCAACACCGGCAGCAACACCATACTGCCCATCGTTATGCACCTGCCCAACTATCTGCAGGCCGATGTCTCGCCATCGAAAATAGCCCCGGGACACAGCGGAATCGTAACAGTAACGCTCGATTCACGCCTGCTTAAAGACATGGGCCTTACGCAAACGTCGGTGTTTCTCGGTGCATTCCCGGGCGACAGGGTGAGCAAAGAAAAAGAAATAAGCGTTTCGGCCGTGCTCCTTCCCAAGTTCGACAACCTCACAACTGCACAACTTGCCAACGCAGCAAAGCTCTGGCTGTCGGCAACCGAACTCAACCTTGGGGCATTCAACGGCAAAAAGAAGCTGAAAGGCGAGATAATAATACGCAACGACGGCAAGTCGCCGCTTAACATAAAAAGCCTGCAGATGTTTACCGTAGGCATACAAATATCGCTCAACAAGACCAAGCTCGCCCCCAACGAGGAAGCCAAACTGAAGATTACTGCCGAAGAAAAGCTTCTGAAATCGGCTCGCAGCAAGCCCCGTGTGCTTATGATAACCAACGACCCCACACATCCCAAGGTAACGATAGACATAAATACAGGCGAACAACAAGACTAAAACATCATGCAGGTAGAAATTGATAACGGCAGCGGGTTCTGCTTCGGCGTCACGACAGCAATAAAGAAAGCCGAGGAAGAACTGGCTAAAGGCAACGCCCTTTACTGTTTGGGCGACATCGTGCATAACGGCATGGAGGTGGAACGCCTGCATGAAAGCGGACTGCAGACAATAACCCACGACGACCTTTACCACTTGCACGGAGTGAAAGTGTTGCTCCGTGCCCACGGCGAACCGCCCGAAACCTACGAAACCGCGCGCCGGAATGGCATCGAAATAATCGATGCTACATGCCCCGTAGTGCTGCAACTGCAACGCAGAATAAAGCGGCAGTATGACGCAAATCCCGATGCCCAGATTGTGATTTTCGGGAAGACGGGGCACGCCGAAGTGCTCGGTCTTGTGGGACAAACCAACAGTCGCGCCATAGTGGTGGAGAAATTCGACGACGTGAAATGCCTGGATTTCAAGCGCGACATATATCTTTACTCGCAAACGACCAAAAGTCTTGACGAATTCCACAAAATAATAGGCTACATACAGGAACACATCTCGCCCGAAGCCACGTTCAAGAGCTTCGACACTATATGCAGACAGGTGGCCAACCGCATGCCCAACATAGCGGCATTTGCCACGCGTCACGACCTCATACTCTTTGTTTCGGGACGCAAAAGCAGCAACGGAAAAGTGCTTTTCCACGAGTGTCACAGGGTGAACAGCAACAGTTTCCAGATAGAACGTGCCGACGAAATAAAGAAAGAATGGCTTGAAGGCATCGAAACAGTGGGCATTTGTGGGGCCACAAGCACCCCGAAATGGCTGATGGAAGAATGCCGGGACAGAATACTCAACGAGCTTTGTAGATAGAACAACGATGTTATCCCGATAGAAATACAAAGCATCCCGATAGAACTATAAGACTTTGCCTGTAAGGCGACGATGCCTTACCCGTAAAACAAAGAAAAGGACGGTTTCTCACGAAAACGCCCTTTAATTGAAATCAGTAATTAACTCAAAATGTATAATCTAAATCTTTAACTCACTAATGTACCTTATGATACACAATTAATATATGGAATCTGAAATAAAATGTTCCTAATATATACTTTGTTTGTTCTTGGAAATCGTGTTACAAAGGTAATATATTTTGTTCTTTTGTGCAATTTATTTCAATCATTTGCCGTTTTACATCAGCGAAATCTTTTTACGAAGCAGGCAGAATGCCGCAAATTTTGAAGGCAATAAAACCAGTGTGCAGTGAATACACATGCCTGTTGCCATTTATTGCAGGCATCACCATCCATTGTCGCCGCATCCGTCGGTGGGAAAATCGTCGGGGTCTGAAAAGCCGTTCCAGCTTTTTCTTGGCGGATTGCCTTGTCGTCGCGTGTTGTTGCGTGGCTTATTTCGGGTGACTTTTTGCGGAGTATCGCCAAAAGCCGCAAGCATAATGGCGGCAATGACAATAACAAAAACGGCAAAAACCGCGATGTATAATAGTGCCATCGTATGAGTTTTTTATACCAACAAGGCGTGAAACGGCAACATTTGCATTGCCCTTCCACGCCTCATACTTGATTATTATCTAATTATTTATGCTTCGGTGCTTTGCCGTTCAAGCCTTTTTGTCGGCCGACGGAGCCTCTGTTGCCTTTTCTGCAGCCTCTGTTTCAACTGCTGTCTTGGCCGGTTTCTTGGCAGTGGGTTTCTTTGCGGCAGGCTTCTTTGCAGCCGGTTTTGCAGCAACTTTCAGCTTTTCAAGTTTCGCACGGAGCTTGGCCTCGGCTGCTTCAATCTTTTCTATCTTAGTCTGCAGGCGTTCCACCTCCTTGGTTTTGATTTCAATCTTCTCGTCCTGGTTCTTTATTGTGGTGAGCAACGCGCTGAGTTCGTCGTTGTCAACGTCCTCAGGATAAAGCGAGTTTACACGGCTTAGGAAATCGCCGAGAATGTTCATGTAGTTGGTGAAAGCGTCGAACGGACTGCTGTAAATGCCTCTGTCAACAGCAATGTTGGAAGGCTTGGTGGTCATCTGGCGGAAATTGTTGGATGCCTGCAAGTAATCCCAATCTTGATTGATACGCGGGTCGTTGGCAATGCGCACGCGGTCGGCCACGCCATAAAGCTTGTTGAAAGCCTCACGCTGCATGGGATTGCCGAGCCAACTGCTCACGTCGCGCTCCTCATCGGTCCAGCTCAATGTGTCGGGCACGTCAAGCTGCCCTACACTCTTGTAGCCGTCGCACACCTCAGACGGTGTGGAGAATGTTATGCCGCGCTGTTTTGCACATTCGGGCAATGCCTTAAGGAAATCGAGGATGTTGCTCGACAACGGCTGAGCAATGCCTATTGCCGAAAGTTCCATGAAGATGTTCACCACCTTTTCGCCCTCGGGCAAGGTTGCAATCTTGTCGATGTAGTTGTCGGCAAACAATGGATAGCCTTCCCAGTCGCGGTTGTTGAAGCGCAACGAGATGTCGTCGCTGAGCACAACATCGCGCAACAGGAGCTTAAGGTTGGGTGCAAGCGAGCAGTTGTAGACGTAGTGCGGCGACTTCCAGCCCAAGACATGGCGCGCACCTTCGGTTAGCATGCCCTTGAAGCCAAGCTGTGCGGCCTGCAATCCGATGTCGTCGCTGTAAATCAACGACGAGTTGCGGAGCACTTTAGGCGTTTGTCCGAAATATTCCTCCATTTTCTTGCACTGGCGGCGCACCTCGGCGGCGAAGCTTTCCTCATTGGCAAGCGATGCGAGTCCGTGCGAGTAAGGCTCAGCAAGAAACTCCACGCAACCCGTTTCGTTGAGTTCTTGCAGTTTCTCGATCACCTGCGGGGCATGTGTTTCGAGCTGTTCCATGCCCACGCCCGACAGAGAGAAGGCCACTTTGAAATACTTTCCGTTCTGCTTTATCATCTCGCCTATGGCATTGAGGGCCGGCATATACGACCGCTCGGCAATGTCGCTGATGATGCGTTCGTTCTCGTAATCGTCGTAATAGTAGTGGTCGGTACCTATATCGAAGAAGCGGTAGCGCTTCAACTGTATTTTCTGGTGTATCTCGAAATATAAACAGATTGTTTTCATCTTGTTTTCTTTGTTTGATTGTTGTAAAGATATTTAGTAGTCACTAGTGTGCGTGCGATCAGAGGCGGTTTTCAATCACACGCTCGTAAAGGTCTTTTATTCTTGCCCCTACCTTTTCCCATGTAATCTGATCAACCTCGCGTTTTCCTTCATCCTGCAGGTAATGGAAGAGACTTTCGTTGCTGCATATCGAATAAATCGCATCGGCAAGAGCGTTGATGTCCCAGTAGTCAACCTTGATGCAGTTGCTTAGAATCTCGCCGCACCCGCTCTGTTTCGATATGATTGTGGGCGTTCCGCACTGCATTGCTTCGAGCGGCGAGATGCCAAACGGTTCACTCACCGACGGCATTACATACACGTCGGAGTCTTTCAGGCACTCATACACTTCCTTGCCGCGCATAAATCCCGGGAAATGGAACCTGTCTGCAATGCCGCGTTCGGCTGCAAGATAAATCATCTGGTCCATCATGTCGCCGCTACCAGCCATGCAGAAGCGCACGTTGCGAGTGCGGTGAAGCACCATGTTGGCCGCTTCCACGAAATATTCGGGGCCTTTCTGCATTGTCAGTCGGCCGAGGAATGTCACCACCTTTTCCTTGCCAGTGTGGTCGGGACGCGGAATGTCCTGCAATTCCTGGCGCAATGGATATACGGCATTGTGCATGGCAAAACACTTGCGCGGGTCTTGGTGATACTGGTTTATCACTGTCTGGCGCGTGAGTTCAGACACGCACATGATGCAGTCGGCATTGTCCATGCCGTCTTTTTCTATCGAGTAGACGGTGGGGTTGACCTTTCCACGGCTGCGGTCGAAGTCGGTAGCATGCACATGTATGCACAGAGGCTTGCCCGAAATCTTCTTGGCGTGTATTCCGGCAGGGAATGTGAGCCAGTCGTGGGCGTGTATTATGTCGAACTCCTCGGCCCGGGCCACAACGCCGGCAATAACCGAATAGTTGTTTATTTCGTCGTGCAGGTTAGAGGGATAGCCCCCTGCAAACTCCATGCACCCCAAGTCGTTGACGTGCATATAATTGAAATCGGCATAAATGTGGTCGCAATAGCGGTAGTAGTCGTCGGGACTCATTATGTTGCCCACGCGGTTTTGCACATAACCATGGTCTACATCGCGCCACGCAATAGGCACGCAGTTCATGGCAACAATCTTTGCTGCGCTGCGGTCTTCGTCTCCGAAAGGATGCGGAAGGCACAATGTTATGTCAACGTCACCTTGGGCGTGCAAGCCCTGTGATATTCCGAAATTAGCGGTTGCAAGTCCACCAAACACATGAGGAGGATACTCCCAACCGAACATTAAGACTTTCATAATTGTTAAATCCTCCTTATTTTAATATTTATACTTTTCCAAAAGTTCAAGCGTGCGCAATATCTCGGCCACGTTTATGGCAAAAGAAATGGCTCCGCGACCGTGGAACGGCGGGTTGCCGTCGAACAGTTCGGGTATTGTTCCGAGGCAATGCTGCACCATTTCGTCCTCATATCCCACCATTTGGCGTTCGATGAAGCTCAGGCGCGTGCGCTTGTAAATTTTGAGGCAAGCCTCCATGTAGAAGCCGCCGAGCCATGGCCACGCCGTGCCCTGGTGGTAGGCGTAGTCGCGTTGTGTCTGAGGCCCGACGTAAAGAGGATTGTAACCGCCGCTCTTGGGCGACAAAGAGCGCAGTCCCTTGGGCGTGAGCAGCTCGCGTGTGCACACGTCGAGCACGCTTTTCTGCTGTGCCGGACTGAGCGGAGAATAGTCGAGTGCAACGGCAAAAATCATGTTGGGGCGCACGCTCCAGTCCTGGTCGATGCCGTCGGCCACATAGTCGAACAGATAGCCGTATTTGTTTACAAACACGTTGAGGAACGAGCTCATGCACAGTTCGGCACGTTTTTCAAGGCCGGCAGCCTGTGTCTCGTCGCCAAACTCGGCAACCATTGCGGCGCAGAATTTGAGTGCGTTATACCAAAGGGCGTTAAACTCAACTATAAAACCGGTGCGCGGCACCACGGGGCGGCCGTTGGCCGTGGAGTTCATCCACGTCACTGCCTTGTCAAGGCCCTCACTGTAGAGCAGTCCGTTGTCGCGCAATTCGAGGTTGGGGTGTTTCCCGGCAATGATAAAGGTAACGATGTCGTGCAGCAGTTTGCCGTATTTGCGGTAGCATTTCTCAACCGACGAGTGCTTTGCATACTGCTGCAAGGCCCACACAGCCCACAACATTACATCGGGCTGGTCAATCTCATATATCTTAACGGTTGACGGTTTGCCCTCCATAAACTCGTAGAGTCCGCGCGAAGCGGTTTCCATCACGAGTTCGAAATAGTCTTCTTCCTCTATCGAGAGCGTGAGTCCCGGCAATGCGATGAAGGTGTCGCGGGCACGGCATTTGAACCACGGGTAGCCTGCAAGGATGTAACGTTCGTCCTTGCTTGTGCGGTTGTGGAACTGGTGGGCGGCATTGACAAGGCAATGGAAGAAGTTGTCGCGTGGGTTGCGCTCGTCAACTTCCTTGTCGAACAGGCGTTTCAACCCACCTGTTTTGCACTCCGATGTCGATGCCGAGAACACTATGCTTTCGCCTTTCTTTATGGGCATCTCGAAATATCCGGGCACATAGAGGTCTTCGTTCGACGCATATCCACGTTCCTGTTCCTTGGGATATTCCACGCCGCGATACCAGTCGGGGCGGAAAATGAAGTCGTTGTCCTTGCTGAACTGCATGAAGAGGTCGGGATAGCCGGCATACATGCAGGTGCGGATTCCGTTTTCCACCTCGCTGTATTCGCGCGAGGCAACGGCGTTTTCGTGCGTGAACTGCCTTACGCTGCGGAACGCCAGAAACGGGCGGAAGCGCAGTGTCGTGGGCGAATGAGCATCCATAAGCGTATAGCGGATAAGGATTCGGTCTTCGTAGTGTTGGAACACCACTTCCTTTTTAAGCACCACTCCACCCACACGATAGATTGTAGTGGGCACTTTGTCGCAGTCAAATTCACGGATATACTTGTGGCCTTTCGGGCTGTAGTTGTTGCCCTGATACTTGTGCAGTCCCAGATTGAATTCGGCACCATGCTGCACCACCGTCACATCGAGCGACGAAAGGAGCACATGGTTCTCGTCATCCAGCCCCGGAACAGGCACTACGAGCAGTCCGTGATACTTACGCGTGTTGCAGTCTACAATGGTGGAACACGAGTAAGCTCCCGACCTGTTGGTGCGCAGCAACTCTCGGGGAAGTGACTCTTCCAGGTTAGTCATCAGAGCTTTTTCGAATCGCAAATAACTCATAGGTTTAAATTAAGGTTCGTTATTAGTCAGTCTGCATACATGAACCGCTGCCACTGGCATGCCGAACATATTGCAAACCAAAGTTAGTAATTTTTGATTTACAGACAAAGAAAAACATGTTTTATTTTCAAAAAAAAGCTATTGGCTACAAAAATCGGTGTATTCCACCTAAATACACACGCCACACCACGCTTTTTACTTGATTTGGAAACAGATGAAGAAAGGCCTAAACGCTTTCCCGAAAACAACCGTTGCCCACCCGAATTGTCCTTGCCTGCATTATGACATCACATGATGCACACGAGTGCGGCATACGGTGCACACGCGTGCAACATCTGCTGCACGCACGCATGACATACGATGCAAGACGCAGGCAAAACCTGTAGGCATGCAAATCCAGTCGAAACTGCATTGCACCCACCGCTTTTTCAGGGAAGCTGCGTGTTGGGTTTCCATGTGAAGCATCAAGCATCTTTATATAACATTGGTGTCCGGTGAAACTTTCACAACGGGCAAGTCCCGTCGGGACGACAGATTATAGCGTATGGGCTGGCCCCTGCGTTTTATGAAATCCAATAATTTGCCCATGAAAAGTAGGGTGTTCAAAATCGATAAAATATTCTGTACTGTTTTTTGTAGAACAATAAGTATAAAACGAAACATTGCATTCATCAGCCCTGAAAGGGCATAACGGTCGTAGCCCAGGGTGAGCCGTTTGCGACAGCAAACGGTGTAACCCTGGG
>CAVCLB010000067.1:0-14390 GCA_963602915.1 Dysosmobacter segnis
CGTTGTTTTCTGCATATTATCTTCTGATTTCACTATAAAGGTACGACTTTTTATTTAAATAGCAAAGAATTAAGCTGATTATCAGGTACTTAATTTATAGAACATCCCTAAAAAAAGCAACCGGGCGGTTGCCGCAAAAGTGCGGTTGCCGTCCGGTTGCTGTGTTTTAATGGTTGCCTTTGCCTTGCCGCAAAGGCATAGGCAAGGGAATAGCCTTACAGTTTGAAGCGCACACTGCCGCCTGCCATAATCCAGATGCCCGGTTGCTGCACGCCTCCGAGGTCATAGTAGCGGTGCGACGTTATGTTGTCGGCCTTGACAAACAACTTGTAGTTGCCGCCGTCCCACTGCACGCGTGCGTCGATTTTGGTGTAGGGCGTGTAGTGGTTCATGCGTTCCTGCCATCGCACAAACCATGCGGCAGTGAGCTTGCTCCATATCCTGTGGTCGATTTCGAGCGTGGCTTTGTGGCGCAGATACTCAAGGGCATAGAGCGAGCGGTATATCTCATGCTCGGTCTTGTGGCTTTGGTGTATGTAGGCATAGCCGGCCTTCACAATGGTTATGAACGGGTTGGAGAACAGTTCGCGGGTGTTAAGCGTGACATCGGCCGATGCCCCCATGTTGTTGAGCTTGCCTATGTTCATGGCATGATATTTCTTGCTCTTGGCAGTTTCATACACCCAGTCAATCATGTCGGTGCCTTTGCTGTAGAAACCGCTCACCAATATGTCGAGTCCAGGGCGGCGGTAGCGTGTGCCAACCTTGAACGTCTGGTTTTTTTCGGGCTTGAGTGCAAGGTCGCCTTGCTGCACCGAGTTGCTTGTATATAGGTCGGTGTATGTTGGTACACGCAGTGCCTTGTTCCATGAAGCGTAGAATTTCCAGTTGTCGTTGGGCCGGTAGCTTATGTCTACGCCTGGATAGAACCTGAACTTGTTGTCGAGACCAGTGTTGCGGTTGGCCAGAACACCTGCCGAGACGGTGAGTCCTCCGATTATTATGTTGTGCTCAAGAAAGATGCTCGTGTTTGTGCGGTCGCCACGGTGGTCATACTTGCGGTCGCTTCCGCCTATGTTTTTCCATTCATTTTCGGGAAGCAGGTCGCCGTAGGCAGTGCTTATGATGTGCTCGCGGCGCATGTCCATGCCCAAGGCGGTCTTTCCGAGCAGCCATGCGGCGTGTGCGTTGAGGCTCGCACCGTAAATGTCGGCACTGTGATAGTTCTCTCCGTTCTTCGCACCTTCCTTGCCGCGTATGAGCTGGTAGTGGTCGTTGTCGTGATGCCAATAAAGCATTGGCGACACCACGAGGCTTTCGTTGCCGAGCGGTTTCACGTCGGCCTGCGCCGAGGCGAGGTAGCGGCGCGTGGCTTCAAACTGGTTGTTGTATTTCGCACTGTAAAAGGTGTTGGCCCCGAAATCCTGCGACGATATGCCGCCCTGCCACTGTAGGTCGATGAAGCGCGACTTGAAATCGCCTTGGTAGAATGCTCGCCGCTTTTTGAAACTGCTGTTTTCGGTGCCGCCGTCGCTCTGCGTGTAGCCCGCACTGAGCTTGTTCGACGTGCTGCCACTGCGCAGTGTCACTCCGGCGTCGCCTCCGAACGTGCCGAACGAGCCGCCTTCTGCCGACACCGACACGTTGCTTGCGGCATCGCTACGGGTCACTATGTTCACGGCACCGTTGAAAGCCGAGCTTCCAAACACGCGTGCCGATGCGCCTTCAAGCACTTCTATGCGCTCAATGTCGGAGAGTGAAACTGGGAAATCGGCGGCGTTGTGGCCTGTCTGCGGACTGGAAATGTTCATACCATTCAATAGAATGGTGATTTGGTCGAACGTGCCGCCGTTGATAGAAATGTCCGTCTGAACACCGAAGCCACCGCGCTGACGGACATCCACGCCCGGGGCTAATTTCAAAATGTCGTTGATGCTCTGCGCTTCGGCTCGTTGAATGTCGTCGCGCGATATTACGGCGACAATCTTTGCCGACTGCAATGCTGTCAGCGGGGCACGCGAGCCCGTGACGACAACCTCGTCGAGACTCACCTCGCGGTGCTTTGTCGTGTCGGAGGCAAGCTCTGTCCGCGTGCTCATTCCGTCGGCCTTGGCATAGGTCAAGGTGGCGACGCTGAGCGTGCAGATAAGCACTTCTTTGCCGACACAACTGAACAGGGCGTAGCCACGGCGCGAAAAATGCTTGAAGCGCAGTGCTTGCGTACTGTTGAATTTTTGTCTGTACATTGATTTTTGTTTGTTGATGAATAAAAATAAAAAACGTGATGCCTTTCGGCAAAACGGTGGGTTGGGGTGGTGTTCGGCGTGCAAAGTTATGCAAAATGTTGCAAAAGTCGGCTTTCCTGGCCTAAAAGTTCACACACGGGCATGGCTTATTGTTTGGCGTCGTGTGTGAAATACATCAGATAGAGGCCGTCGCCGCGCATGGTCACGGCATTGCCGGTGGCCTCGTTGAGTGTGCCTTGCCATGCACTGGCGTAGGCATAAGGCTGCCATCGCAGTCCTTCGCCTTCAAGGGCGTGGCACGACACGTTGAAAATGCTCACCTGTTGGCGGGCAAAGGTGCAGAAGGTGGTTTCGCCGTGTGCGGGAATAAAGAATCCGAAATCAGTAACCATTACAGGTTCAATGTTCATCTCTACCATATAGCGGGGCAGCAGCGCAATATTGCCCAAGGTGTGGTCTTCGCGCCGTCCGGTGGCCCCGACATAGGCTATGCGCTTCATTCCGTGGGCAATGCACCATCGTGTGGCTTTGGTCTGATCGTTGTCTTCCTGCTCGTTCACTATGCAGAGCCTGTCGGCAAAACGTTGTTTCAGGTGATTGGGTAGCGAGTCGCCGTCGCCCACGATTGTGTCGGGTGTGAAACCGTTGTCAACAAGTTGCTCGGCGGCACCGTCGCAGCAGCATATGCAGGCAGCTTCGCGTAGCAGGGCGAGCGCAGTAGGGTGGGTGGGAAAGTCGCCGTTGCCCACTATCACGGCATCGAATGTACGGTTTATGGGCATATATTTGTCAGTGGTTGTGTGCATAGTTGTCAGCTTTCGGCTTTTGCCGCCTCCATCATGCGTTTCCATTTCATATATCCCATCACTGCAATTACGGTGTAGAGAGCATAAAGTCCGGCCTTGAACGGGATGCCTTTGCCCACATACAGATAGGTGCAGAATGCATCTACAACAATCCAGAACAGCCATTGCTCGATGTATTTGCGCGACAACGCCCACAGACCGATAAAGCTGAGTGCATTTGTGAAGGCGTCGGTCACGGGCACTGTGCTGTTGGTGTAGTTCTTGAGCACATAGAAGGTTAAGCCCCACGCTATGGCAAAGAATACGGTGGCGGGCACATAGAGCCGTCCGGGCATGTGGGTAATGGGCATTTCTGCATCGCGTTTCTGTCCGTGTTTGCGCCCGAATTTCCATACAATATATCCGTACAGAGCTGCCAAAGTGTAGTAGACGGCCATTCCTGCGTCGCCGTAAAGGCCGTGTGTCCAGTACAGGTATGTGTCCATTGCCGGCATAACTATGCCCACAAACCACAGGGCGATGCTTGCGCGATATTCGAGCACAAGGTAGACAATGCCGAGAATGGTGGTGGCAATGTCGAGCCAGTGTTGTGATATGAATTCTGTCATATTGTTTTTGCCTTAATAAAAATAAAGTCGGGCGCGTGCCGTGTACGGCTGTTGCCGTCAGACCCGCGCCCGAAAGGTTATGAAGCCACGGCTTCGGGGTGTGTTGCCGTAGCCGTGTTGGGAGAGCTTGTTGTCAGAATTTGAGCGTCAGGTGTCCCATTGCCGTGAAGCCAGCCATAGGCACATAGCCGAGCTGTGTGTAGCGTTTGTCGGTGGTGTAGCCTGAAGATGCCGATACGGCGGTGTATGTCCATCCGCTTGCGGCATAGTGGTTGTCGAAGATGTTGTTGAAATCGGCACCTATGACAACCTGCTTCAGTCCGGCAAAACGCTTGCAGTTTATGGTGTAGCTTGCGTTGATGTCGGTTTGTGAGTAGCGTGGCAGCGAGCGGTTCTTGCATTTGGTGTTGTCGAGATACTGGCGGCTTACGAAATTGGTGTGCCATGTGGCGCGGAAACCGCCGAAGTGTATGTCGACGAAGCCGTTGAGTATTGCCGACGGCGAGAATGCAAGTGTGGAGTTGTCGTAGTGTACGCGTACTGCATTGCCGTCCCAGTTTTCCACATATTCGTCGAAATCCTTTATCTTGTTTGAACTGAGTGCGGCGTTGGCCTCCAACGATATGAACGACAGCGGCTGCCATCCTGCGCTCAGTTCGGCACCGAGACGGTAGGAACTGCGCACATTGGTGGTGAGGTTTTCGCCTATGTCGCTCTTCATGCCGGTCTGCACAAACTGGTTGACATAGTCCATATAGTAGAGGTTGGCACCTGCATACCAGTTGCTGCCTTGGTATTGGTAGCCTGCCTCGATGTCGAGAAGCCGTTCGGGCGACGGCAAGGGATAGTTGCCGTTGTTGGTGAAGTTGTTGCGTTCGGGCTCGCGGTTGCTGTAGGCGAGCGATGCGTAGGCTTTGTGACCGTTGGCAGTGTAGCTTATGCCGGCCTTGGGATTTACGAAGAAGTAATTCTCGTTGATGTTTATCTGATGGTTGTGGTAGAGTCCGTCTGAGCCTTTTAAGAAGCGGTCGTTGATGCCGTCGGTGTTATAATAGAGGTAGCGCATCTGCAGGTCGGCAAACATGTTCCAGTGGGGAGCGAACTTGTAGTTGGCCTTTACAAACCAGCTGTAGTCGTTCTTGGTGGCATCAGAGTCGTAATATTTGTATTTCTCGCCGTTCTTGAGATACTTCTTCTCTATTTCCTCGTCGGCTATATAGCGCACATATCCCCAGTGGTTGCAGCGGAACTGCTGAATGTTCAAGCCTCCGATTACATCCCAAGTCTCGTCCTTGTAGTTCACGTTGTATATCAATCCATACTCGTTTTGTGTGAGGCCTTTCTGCCGCACGGCATCCGACTTGGTGTTCTTCACCTCGCCGCTGCTGTTAACATAGGTCTCGTTCATACCGAACTTGGTGGCCAAGGTGGCGTTGGGCTTGAACTCGTTGTAGTAGCCGTAACCGTAGGTGTAGTGCAGAGTGACATTGTGCGACCAGTGTTCCGACGGAGTCCAAAGTGCCGAAAGAATGTTGTGGTTTTGGTAGAAATTGTCGGTAGTCTTGTCCCATGTGCTGCCGTCGCGCATGGTGTAGCGCTTGGTTTGGTAGTTGCCGTTGGCATCGGTGGGGAAACTCCATTTGTTTTCATCAAACACTAGCTGCTCGGTGAGCGGGTTGAAGCGTCCGAGGCCGTGCTCATACATGTCCTTGTAGCTATTTACGCCGTTGCCGTAGATAGTGGCATCGTCGTTGCCAGTGGTTACTCCGTTCCATGCTTGTCCCATTTTCTCGAAGTTGCCCACGTTGCGGTAGCGCAGCGTGAAATTGTCGCTGAGCCACGCCAGACTGCCGTAGTAGGAGCCCGAACGGCCGTCGGTGTTGTGTATGTAGCCGTCGGTGCGTGTCTCGTGGTAGGCTCCGTCAAACACGAGGTGGTTCCACAGAAGGCCGGTAGAGAAGTTCGTTCCGAAATTTATGGTGTTGAACGAACCGTAGGATCCAGTGAGTTCAAGCGACGGAGTGGTGGAGGGGGCGAGTGTGGCAAGCGACACTGAACCGCCGAAAGCACCGTCGCCGTTGGTTGATGTGCCAATGCCGCGCTGTATCTGTGCGCTGCCGAGCAGTGAACCGTAGCTGTTCATGTTGGCCCAGAACACGCTCTGGTCTTCGGGCGAGTTGAGTGGCACTCCGTCGAGAGTGATGTTTATGCGGCTGTCTGATGCTCCTCGCAGACGCATGTAAACCGGTCCCATGCCCAATCCGTTCTCGCTCCATGCCAGCACGCCGGGTGTGCGGGCGAAGAGGAAAGGCAACTCCTGCCCCGTCTTGGCAAAGTTCTGTAACTCTTGTCTCTTGATGTTCGCGATTGCGAAAGGCGCACTTTGAGGGGCTCTCACAGCCTTTACTACCACCTCGGCGAGGTGTTGCACCTTGGTAGTGTCGAGATTGGTCAGCTCGGTGTCTGCCATTGCAGGGGCGACACACGCTGCAGCCATCGCCGCACCGATAATTTTTTTCATTGTTTTACCTGAAAAATTAAAAATATAACACACAAAAAGGGGTACTTTTTATGTTGTACCTTTTCGCTACGCCGGTATTGTCCGGATCAGCTCTGAGGGTATAATCTCAGACGGAAATGCTCCGCCACCCCTTAACCGACTCTCTGTCGGTCGGGTGCAAAGTTAATGCTTTTTTCCGAATTGGCAATGCTTAAAAAATAAGTTGTGCAAGTTTGCCCCGTATTTTTAGGCAGTTTTTCCGGCTTAGTGACGGTGAAAAAATAAGTTGGTATGATTTGCGGCTTATATTTTTGAGATGTTTTGGGCTCTTGAAGAGGGAGCATAGCGGGCTATGTGACCGATGAAAGAGACCAAAACAGCCAAAAAGATGAGTCGAACAACCATATGTAGATGTATTTCACAGTTCTCAAATCATACCAAGTCGCTTTTTTATCGTCACTATACCTCTGAATAAAAAACGCCGCCACACGGCAATTCCCCCGTGTGGCGGCGTTTTCAACAATGCAATCATTTCATGTAGCCCACGGGCTGGTTGAGCAGGAGCAGTTGTGATGCGTTCAGCTTGAGGGTCTTTCTCAATGCGTCATCGTCCATTGTTCCGCGCACAACCGTGGCCAAACCGTTGGCAGCGCAGAACAACGAGATGTTCTGCGACACGCATCCGGCATCTACGGCAGCCATAAGGCGTGTGTGTTCGTCGTTCTTGGCAAACCTGTCGAGGTCGGAAACGAGCACTAGCGACACGGGAAATGCCTTCACGAAATCCTGTCTGCTTGCCACCTCGGCTCTGAAATCGCCCTCGGTCACAAGTTCAAGTTGGTTTTCGGCGGCATTATAAAGATATGCACCCTTGTCGTTTACAACATAAATGTCGATGTCCTGGCGGTTCATTGCCGACGGGGCAGTGCGCTTGCCGTCCTTGCGGTTTACGCCGTTTGCTGCCCAAAGCAAGTCGGAAAGGTCTTTGTCGGAGAGTTTGCGGTCGGCACACTCGCGTGTCGATTTCCTTTCCGAAAGGGCTTTCATGGCACTTGTGCCACGTTTCATGTCGGGCTTACCGAGCTTCACCACACTTTGTGCCTGCGCAACGGCGCATCCCACAAACAAGGTGAAGAGCAATGTTCGAATGCTTCGTTTCATGTCATTTCACTTTTTGCCGTTTTTCGCGGCAGGTTCAATAATCTTCCATATTCCGGCAGCCAACGCTCCGCCCACCAATGGACCTACGATGAATATCCACAGATTGGCGAGTGCGGTGCCGCCCTGGAACAATGCCGGACCAATGCTGCGGGCCGGATTTACCGATGTGCCCGTGTAGCGTATGCAGGCAAGGTGCACGAGCACCAACGACAAACCTATTGCCAGGCCAGCAAAATTGTTGGTAGCACCGTTGGTTTTCGACGTGGCGCCAAGCACCACAAGCACGAAGACACATGTGAACACCACCTCGGCAAGCAAACCGCCTAACGGGGCTATTGTGCCGTCGCCGTAGGCCTGCAGGTCGTTGGCACCGGTGCCGACAAGCCCCGATGTAGATGTAAGTGCCCACAAGACGGCTGCTCCGATTATGCCTCCTATAACCTGATAAAGCACATACATTGCCGCATCCTTACCGCTCATGCGGCCGCTGAGATATACGCCAAGTGTTATGGCAGGGTTGATGTGGCATCCCGAGATGCCGCCTATGGTGTAGGCCATAGCCACTACAGCAAGGCCGAATGCCATTGCCGTACCCACGACAGATGCGACATTGCCGTTGTCACAACCCAGACTCACGGCTGCGCCGCAACCCATTAACACGAGCACCATTGTGCCCACAAGTTCTGCTAAATACTTTTTCATAGTAATTCTTTTTGGTATTGTAAATATAGAAGTAACCGGAATGTTCAGTGCATGTGTGCCTTGCAAACGGTAGGCAAAGGCAAATGCCCGGCAACAATGCCGTCACTTGCCATTGCTTTTGTCAGTTGTCATGCCCGACACAGATGCACTTAGCTGTGTCGTCATGGCTGTCATTGCTTACTTGCAGTGTGTGCACGGAGTCCAGGGCTTGAGCTGCTTGAAGAAGTCGTTGCCCTTGTCGTCGACGAGAATGAATGCCGGGAAATCCTCAACGGTAATCTTCCAAATGGCCTCCATGCCCAGTTCGGGATATTCCACGCACTCTATGCTCTTGATGCTGCTTTGTGAGAGCACTGCGGCCACGCCGCCTATCGTGCCGAGGTAGAAGCCGCCGTGTTTGTGGCAAGCATCGGTCACCACCTGTCCGCGGTTGCCCTTAGCAATCATAACGAGCGATGCACCGTGGTCTTGGAACTCGTCAACATAGGGATCCATACGGTTTGCCGTGGTCGGACCCATGCTTCCGCAGGGGTAGCCTTCGGGAGTCTTTGCCGGTCCGGCATAGAGTATGGGGTGATTCTTGAAATACTCCGGCATCTCCTCGCCTGCATCCAGACGTGCCTTCAGCTTGGCGTGTGCAATGTCGCGGGCCACGATTATCGTGCCTTTGAGGTTAACGCGTGTGCTCACGGGATATTTTGTGAGCTCGGCACGCACTGCGTCAATGCCCTTGTCAAGGTCTATTTCAATGCCCTTCGCGCCTTCTCCCGGACGGCGCAACTCTTCGGGAATGAGTTCTGTGGGGTTCTCGTCCATCTTCTCGAGCCATATACCGTCCTTGTTTATCTTTGCCTTGATGTTGCGGTCGGCCGAGCAGCTCACGCCCATACCTATCGGGCAGCTTGCGCCGTGGCGCGGAAGGCGCACCACGCGGATGTCGTGTGCGAGGTATTTTCCGCCGAACTGTGCACCGAGGCCAATCTTGTGTGCCTCCTCAAGCAGCTTGTTCTCAAGGTCGATGTCACGGAATGCGCGTCCGGTCTCGTCGCCCGTGGTGGGCAGGTTGTCGTAGTATTTTATCGAGGCGAGCTTCACGGTGAGCAGGTTCTTTTCTGCCGAAGTTCCGCCAATCACGAAAGCGATGTGGTAGGGAGGGCAAGCTGCCGTACCGAGGCTCTTCATCTTCTCCACGAGGAAGGGCAGAAGAGTGCCTTCGTTCTGTATCGTTGCCTTTGTCATCGGGTAGAAATAGGTCTTGTTGGCAGAGCCGCCGCCCTTTGCAACCATTACGAAACGATACTCGTCGCCTTCCACTGCCTCGATGTCGATTTGTGCCGGAAGGTTGCAACGTGTGTTCACCTCGTCGTACATGTTAAGCGGAGCGTTTTGGGAGTAGCGCAGATTGTCCTGCGTATAGGTGTTGTACACGCCGAGGCTGAGAGCTTCCTCGTCTTCAAAGTCAGTCCACACACGCTGTCCCTTCTCGCCGTGTATGATTGCAGTACCCGTGTCCTGGCAGAAAGGCAGAACGCCCTTCACGGCAGTCTCGGCGTTGCGGAGGAACTGCAGAGCCACATACTTGTCGTTTTCCGAAGCTTCAGGGTCGGCAAGAATCTTTGCCACCTGCTCGTTGTGTTCGCGGCGCAGCATGAACTCCACGTCGTGGAAAGCCTGTTGTGCGAGCAGGGTGAGAGCCTCTTTCGACACTTTCAGGATTGTCTTGCCTTCAAACTCGGCTGTGCTTACGCCTTCTTTGCCAATGAGGCGATACTCGGTAGTGTCCTTTCCGAGCTGGAACATGGGCGCATACTTGAATTCTGGTGTTGTTGCCATAATGTTATTTGGGTTTTTGTTGCCACCGCCGGTGATGCCGGCAGTGTGTCTTTATTTATTAATGTATGATTGTTTCTCGTAGTATGCAAAGTTATATATTTTTTTCCTAACTATTTAAGTGACGGTGAAAAATAAGTTGGTGTGATGTCATCCCTTATGTACTACGCGTGTGCAGCGGTTGGTGCACGCATGTGCTCCTTATGCATTGAAATGCCAAAGAAGCGTTGCCTCGCAAGCGAACAGTGCTTGCTTTTGCGGCAATCTTACTGCAATTTTGGCGTGGTGATGTCCAAAATATGCAATGTTATATGTGACAATGCAATATTGTTAAAGTGAAAATGAATGGTTTTTGGGGGCGCGTAATGCATTGAAAAACATATGGATACATTAATTAATGTATCATGTTCAATGCCGTTAAGAAGTGATCCCGTTGGGATTCAAACCCAAGACCTTCAGAACCGGAATCTGACGCTTTGATATGTTGAATTGCCCTTATTTACAAGTACTTTGCCTGCCTTACTTTTATAGCTGTAACAGTTTTTCTACAATATTTATTAATGGATAGATTGAATACCTTTTAACCCTAAATGTGCATAATGATTTCATAGTGATAAATGTTTTGATGGATGTGATAATTATTGTGCGTTTTGCAAAGGTAATAATAAAAACAGAGATACAATAGCTGCAATGCAGTACCATGGTACTAAATATGCTTAAAAATAGAGTGTAGGAAAATATTTAAGGGAAATCCTTTAGTAGTTTAAGGATAAAATTGTATCTTTGCAAAGTACTATAATAAGTATGATGAATATATTGAAAAGCAATGTATTACAAAAGGTGGTTAAAGTAATGCTTTAAGCGTGATTTGAAGGATGAAAAAACAATTTAGATACTATGATTTCAAAGAGCAAAGAACAGCAGTGGCAAGCAGAAAGTGATGCTTCTACTATGGCAACCTATCAGGAGATAATGAGTGACAAAGCAAGAATGGCAAGAGCTATTAAAGTAGCTAAGTCAAAGGCAGCAGACCTTAGTAAAAGGGCAAGTGCAATGCAGAATGTAGCAAGAACAAAAACAACCAAAAGGAAATAAAGGTATGGAAGGAAAAACACAGTTGACTTTTATTCAAGCACATTCCATAAGGGACTTGATGGAAAGGGTCAATAAACATAATAGCATGAATCCTGACATTGCTATTACTAAAGAGGATATTGTAAAAATATTTAAGGAAGAAGATACCTATATACTTCTGTACTATAAATAGAATATAACCTTTACAATTTTTTGATATGTATGCCAAAGCAGAAGGATATAAATATATTTGATGATGAGCCAATAACCTATTGCTCCAAATGCTATTCACTGAAGATAAAGTATGAGGATAGTATAGGAATGGATTGTTGTGGAGACTGTGGCTGCACTGACTTTATAACATCCAGTATGGAAGAGTGGGAAAAGTTATTCCAGAAAAGGTATGGCCATAAGTTTGTGGAGGAGAAAGGGGATATAAGGAAATCTCCTATATTCCAAATGTCAAATGACAAACTGAAAGAAGAGTTGTTTAAGTGCAGTGAGTGGAGGGAAGTATGTAGCACTCTATATCCTGCATTTCCTGAATGGCTAGGTAAGGCAGACTCTGTTATACTGCTCTTTGCAAAGCTCTATCAGGACAACAGATTGGATGAACTGAAATTGGAATTGGTAAAACGAAATAAAAACAAAGGATATGGAAGAGCAAAAGAAGGCAAAAACAATGGCAATGAAAACAAGTGAAAGTGGCAATGGTAAGCTTACCTATGAGCAGCTTAATGATGCCTGCAATCAGTTATGGCAGCAGAATAGGCAGCTTGTGGCAAGAACCAAAGAACTTGAACAGTTTGCATTGAATAAAAGGCTGGACTACCTGTTTAGAATAGTAGAGAACAGCAAGATGTTTTCAGATGACTTTATTGAAAACTGTATAAATGAGATAGAGGAAGCTATGACCATTCCCAATGGTACAGAGGATGTCAAGGAGGGACAATAATATGAGTACTAATGTAAATAAGGCAACAGGTAAACCAACACTTCCTAAGCCCAATAACATAGTGACTGTTCCTACATCACCAGGCATTGATTTCTTCAGATGGTGGTGTATATTCCTAAGACCCTTTATAAACCTTACTAACAGAGAGACTGACGTAATAGCCAGTTTCTTGAAGCAAAGGTGGGAATTGTCAAAGAACATCACTGACCCTGCAATACTTGACACAATGGTGATGAGTGAAACAACAAAGGGTAAGGTGATAGAGGAATGCAATATTACCCAACAGCATTTCTATGTGGTGATGAGCAACCTCAGAAGGAACAAGGTGATAGTGAACAATACTATAAACCCACGTCTTATTCCTAACATAAGGAAAGATGACAAAGGATGTTTCCAGTTGCTGATATTATTCAAGGACAACAGCAAGAAAGCATGACCTATGATGAGATTGTAGATAGTGTGGCAGAGAGATTGGGCTTACCAAAGGAGCTTGTAGACAGGACATACAGAGCCTATTGGAAAGCAATAAGGCAGCATATAGTTGCATTGCCTTTGAAGGAAAACCTTTCAGATGAAGACTTTATGAAACTTCAACCCAATGTGAACATTCCTTCCATAGGTAAGTTTCATGTCACACTTGACAGATACAGGAGAATGAAGAAAATGTATGATATAAAAAACAATTTAAAACAAAAGAAAGATGTTGCACATTAATTCCATACACCCTACATTTAACCACCTACTTATTACAGCAGAAAAGTTTGACAAGGATTTGATAAATGGTGGTGTCATTGTTGCTAATAAAGGAGACCTCAAGCTTTGGCAGACAGTAGTAGCAGTAGGCCCTACAGTGAGAGGTATTAAAGCAGGTGATAAGGTAATGATTATTCCAGACCATTTTGCAGTGAAGAAATACAATAAGAACTCCATACAGAATGATTTGGACAATAATCCAGTGCTTACTTATAACTTTCCCTTTGAGACTGTTGACAATGAAAAGGGTGAACCTGTAGACCACCTTTATATTTCAGACAATGATGTAAGGTATGTCTTTGAAGGATATGAGAAAGAGGAGTCACTGATTACACCAGGAAAAGCAAAATTGATATTATAGAGTAGAAGTTATTGTTGTTGGAGATTAGCTCAAGTCTATTGACTTGGGCTATTTTTATGATATGGACTATTATATGATTTTAACATGGTAGTTCATACCAAATTCAAGATAAATGCTTATATTTGCAGAAATCCTACAAAAATGGCATCAAGATGATACTCAAAATTGAATTTGAAAATTTCTTTTCCATTAGAGACCAAGTAAGAATAGACTTTCGTGCAGCCAATATTAACACTGCATTGACAAGGGAATTGTCCCATAATGTCATGGAATGGAATGGTGTGTCTGTGTTGAAGTCTGTAGGGTTGTTTGGGCCAAATGCTTCAGGCAAATCCAACATTATGAAAGCCATTGCTTTCTGTTGTAGAATGATACTTGACTCACATCTTTACAATGAAGGCACAGAGTTTGATTTTGAGCCTTTCAAATTTGACAGGTGTCAGGAAAAGCCAAGCAAATTTCTGATAGACTTTGTATGCGACAATGTGGAATATGAATATACTTTTGCATTGACAAAAGACAGAGTGCTTACCGAAAGTCTTTATCATTACCCTTTAGGAAGAAAAGCAAAGGTATATGTACGCAATTCAGAAGGACAGTATAGCTTTGGAGCTGGTGCTATAAGCAAGCCTACAGATGTAGTATTGAATACTAGCACCAAGAACCTTTTTCTTAGCAGAGCCAGTTCTATGAATAGAGAACTTGCCCAAAAGTTATACCGCTACTTTATGAGCCAGTTTTTATTGGGGCTTGTCAATGTGAATGAAATGGCTGTGCTCAATAGTTTCAATACCTATAAGAATGTCATACTGAAAGCCCTTGAAATATGTGATACAGACATTACAGATATAGAGGTAAGGAAAGAACAGATGACTGTGCCTATTGCAAAATCTGAGCAAGATGGCATGGCCTTTAAACTTGTGGATGTGCTTAGGTTCAAGACATTTCATAGAGGTCAGAAAAATGTAATGTTTGACTTGGATATGGAAGAATCTAATGGTACAAGGAAGTTGTTTCAGATACTGTTAAGACTGCTTGAGGTTGTAAGAGGAAGAAAGGGTATAATGATGGATGAGTTTGATACTGGATTACACACACGTTTGGCAGACTTTATATTGGATTTAATTCATGCTTCTGAAGGTAGTCAGCTTCTATTCTCTTCACACAATACAAACCTTATAGATGTGAAAAGGTTAAGACGTGACCAAATAGTGTTTGTAAACAAGACAGAAGAAGGAAATACTGAAACATATTCTCTGTATGATTTTAAGGATTTCCGTGAGTCTATGGATGCAAAGAAAGGCTATATACAAGGTCGCTTTGATGCAGTGCCTTATGTAGATTCTACTGTAGAAGGCATTAAGCAATTATTGGAGGGGTAGGTATGGCAAGCA
>CAVCLB010000068.1:0-14263 GCA_963602915.1 Dysosmobacter segnis
TGTCTGATAGATAGGGGCAAGCCCCTATCCTATAATATTCGCCCCATACTGGGGCCATGACGCCCTACCTTTCAGGGACAACATACGGCGATGCCTAACAGATAGGGGAAAAAATACACGCCCATGCTTTCACGGGCGTGTATTTATATTATTATTGTGTGGCGATGCCACGCTGTCAGAGCAGCGACTTTATCTCGGCATCGATGTCCTTTATCTGCGCATCGCGCTTGTAGACATTGGTGTTACGGTCGAGCAGGAAGAATGTGGGCACGTTCTGCACGTTGTATCTGGTTATCACGTCGGCAGAGTTGTCGTCGGCACGCACGCATATCCAAGGCAAGGCTGCGGTCTGCGTCTTCCAGAAATGCTCGTCGCCGTCAACCGAAACTTGGTAGATTTCGAAGCCCTGAGCGTGGTATTTGTTGTAGAGGTCGCGCAGGAGCATGATGCGCTTGAGCGAGTTCTCGTCGGCAAACAAATGGAAGTCGAGCATCACTACCTTGCCCTTGAGCGACGAGAGGCGGCGCGCGGCACCGTGGTTGTCGGTGAGTTCGATGTCGAGCACGCCCGTGGTGTTCACGCGGCTCGCGTCTATCTCGCTTGCAGCCTGCCGGTTGCGCACAATGCGCAGGTCTTTCATGCCCTCAATGGCAATGTTGTGCAGGTTCTGTCCGCGCTCGGCTCCGGGGTGGAACGTGTCCCAACTGGTGGCCACTGCGGCGTAGACCTTTATATCGTCCTCGTTGCTGCGGGGGTTGAATATCAATACTTGCTGGCGGCCGAGGGCTATTGTCTGGAAAAGAGCGAAATAAGAGAAGGCACGCATGGGCTCCTTGAAGATGTAGTTGAGCTTCACATGAGTCTTGTACTGGTCAACTATGCGTGCTATGCTGTCGTCGGCAGCCGACGCTCCGAGCTGCGGCGAGGCCGCGATGGCATTCACGCGGCTCTGTAGGTTCATCTGCATGAGCGTGAGTTCCTTTATCTTGGCACATTCCTCCGAACCGCTCACCTCGTAGGCCGACCCCATTTCGGCATACGAAGCCTTCACGTTAACGGTCTCAGCGGAGTCGATTGCGATGTTGACAATCTGCCCGGCAATGCGCAGACGGTAGAATTCGGGGGCTTCGGGAGCATTGCCGCCGAAGCTGAACGTGCCGTCGGCGGAGAGCTTCACAGAGTCGATTGCCACCGGGCCGTCAAGACTCATGTTCTCGAAATAGAGCGTGGAGTCTTCCGCACCGCTTATCGTTCCCTCCACATGAAATTTCCGTTCGTTGCACGCCGTAAGCCCGAGCAGCGACAGCAGAAGGGCAACAAGGGCGAGATTAGTTGGTTTACAATTCATATTTATTATATGTGTGTTATTGTCAGTATATTACTTTCAAGGTGCAAACTTAATCATTTTTTCCGTAAAAAAGGCCACGCCCCACGCCTTTTTGCGCCCGTGTGCCACGCGACATTGCCCGAAACGCGGCAAGAGGGCGCACAAAACAAATATTTTGCAGAATATTACGGGAATTTTACAAAAAAACTAGAAAACTTGCAATAGTTTAATATTTTTTCATAACTTTGCCCACGATATTAAACGAACGCCATACCGTCACGACACATTACCCTGTTGCCATCATCATGGCAAATATCCTCGCGCATTAAAGAAAGACGAGGGACACCACGCGATAGAGAGTTAAGACGAAAATGACTTTACACATTATTATATCTACAAAAATTACCAATCTATGGAAAAAGGAAAACAATCACTGACTTCGGCATGGAAAAAACGCACCATGCAGACGTTACCGTTGGCCGTAGGAATGCTGCTTTGCACTACAGGAGCAATGGCAGCCGACGGCATCGCCGGCTCTGTTTACGGAATTACCCCACCTGCTTCACAGCAGAACAATAAGATTACCGGACGCGTTGTCGATGCATCGGGCGAACCGCTCATCGGAGTAAGCGTAACGGTGAAGGGCAACAAAGGCACGGGAGCAGTAACCGATGCCGACGGAAACTACACGCTCAACGCTCCGGCCAACGCCACGTTGGTGTTCTCGTATGTGGGCTACAAAACCACCGAGAAGGCCGTGGCAGGCAAAAACGCAGTGAACGTGACCCTCAACGAGGATGCCGAGCTGCTCAACGACGTGGTGGTGATAGGCTACGGTACGGTGCGCAAGGCCGACCTCGCCGGTTCGGTGGCCGTAATGGACAACAAGGCATTCAAAGACCAGCCCATTACTCAGGTGAGCGACGCTCTCCAAGGACGTATGGCAGGTGTGAATGTGGTGAGCGACGGAATACCCGGCGGTTCGGTGAAGATACGTGTTCGCGGAACCAACTCAATCAACAAGTCAAACGACCCGCTCTATGTAGTTGACGGAATGGTGCGCGAGTCGGGTCTCGACGGCATCAACCCCGAAGACATACAGAGCCTGCAGGTGCTCAAGGACGCATCGTCTACCGCCATATACGGTAGCCGCGGTGCCAACGGTGTGGTTATCGTCACCACCAAGACCGGCATCAAGGGCGAGAGCAAGATAACCCTCGACGCATCGTGGGGACTCAGCAAAGCAACACGCCTGCCCAAGATGATGGATACAAAGACCTATGCACAGGCACTCGTTGACTATGCAGGGGTGAACGAAAGCGAAATGGCCGACTACCTGAGCGGCAAGAACCCCGGCATCGACTGGGTTGACACAATGTTCCGCACAGGCCTTACACAAAACTACAAGCTCGTGTTCACGAAAGGCACCGAAGGCATGCAGTCATACATATCGGGCAACTACATGAAGCACGAAGGCACGCTCGAGAAGAGCCAGTATGAGCGCTACTCGGCCAAGGCCAACATAAAACTGAACCTCAAGAAATGGCTCGACGTGACATTCGATGTGAATGCTTCGCGCGGAATAGGCAAGGGCATCGGCGGCCTCGAAATGAGTGCCTACAACCCATTGTGGATTGCCTTCAACTCATCGCCCACCCGCACGATGTTCGACGAAAACGGCTACTACACATGGGATAAGTATGGCACAATCCAGGCCAACGCCTACGGAACGATAGCCGACAACAAGAACGAACGCCGCCACGACGTGGTGAACGGACACGTTGACTTGAAATTCAACATCGCGCCGGGCCTCACATTTACGTCGAGCAACGGTGTTGACTATTTCAACAATACTTCCTACTCATTCTCTACAGAGAAGGTGCAGGGCGCAGGAAAGAACGGTATGGGCAACAGTAACGCTCAGCGCACAATGCTCCAGTCGTCGAACAACCTCACCTACATGCACACTTGGAACAATACACACCACCTCACGGCAACAGGCGTGTGGGAGGCCACCAAGAGCGACACCCGCTCAATGGGCATATCAGGCTCTTCACTGCAGACAGAGACAGTGGAATGGTGGGACGTGCAGAACGCCAAGACACGCGACGCAAGCAACAGCTACAGCGAATGGTCGCTCCTTTCGGGTGTTGCCCGCGTGATGTACAACTACGCCGACCGCTACATGCTCACCGGAACGTTCCGTGCCGACGGTTCAAGCCGCTTCACCAACAACAAGTGGGGCTACTTCCCCTCAATCGCAGCAGCATGGACAGTGAGCAACGAGAAGTTCATGGAAAGCACACGCAACGTGATATCCAACCTCAAAATACGCGCCAGCTACGGTATCATTGGTAACCAGGACATCTCGCCCTTCTCCACACTTTCGCTCCTTTCTGCAACCCAAACCTACTTCGGCACATCCAACGCCGTAACGGGTTACTGGGAGAACACCATCGCAACACCCGACCTTAAGTGGGAGAAGACAAAGCAGTTTGACATCGGCTTCGACCTCGGTCTCTTCGACGGACGCGTGGATTTGAGCGTTGACTACTTCAACAAGCAGACATCCGACGCCCTGCTCTCCACCAACCTCGCCAACTATCTCGGCGGAACATCCTACATGATCAACGCAGGTAAGGTGGCCAACCAGGGTATCGACATCGCACTCAACGCACGCATCATCGACACCAAGGACTGGACATGGACCACTTCGCTCAACGGAACCTATCTCAAGAACGAAGTGAAGAAGCTCACCGCACAGCAACCCATACTCTACGCCGGCGAGTTCCAGTCGGTAATCACTGACTGTACTATCATAAAGGAAGGCGAAGCAATCGGTACATTCTACGGCTACAAGTGGGCCGGCATCGACAGCGAAGGCTACGACACCTACTATGCAGCCGATGGTTCGGTGACACGCAACCCGACAACCGACGACCGCGCAGTGCTCGGCAAATCGACTCCTGACTTCACTCTCGGTTGGAACAACCAGGTGCGCTACAAGAACTGGAGCCTCAACGCATTCTTCAACTCGGCATTCGGCGTGCAGCGCCTCAACGCTCTGCGCTTCGCAATGAACTCGATGATTGGTAACTCGCGTATGTTTACCGACGCCGACTACATCAGCGAAATAGGCAAAACCATGCCCGACCCGCGCGTGGCCAACAACCAGTACCTTGGCAACTCTACCAAATTTGTGGAGAACGCCAGCTACCTGCGCTGCGAAAACGTGACTCTTGCCTACGACCTTCCCAAGTCGGTGGCCAAGGTAGCCGACTTCCGCTTCAGCTTCAGCGTGCAGAACCTCTTCACGATTACAAGCTACAAGGGCTCCAACCCGGCTGGTTTCTCGTTCTCGAGCAACTACGGCGACCGTGCAAACGGTATCGACACAGGTACATACCCCACGCCCCGCACATTCACACTCGGCGTGAGAGCAACATTCTAACCACCACTTAATGGAAAACTACATGAAAACAAATATCCTTACAGGCTGCATGCTTGCGGCCTCAATGCTGCTCACAACATCGTGCAGCGACTTCCTCAACGAAGACCCGAAGGGCAAACTCACGCCCGACACGTACTTCTCCAACCAGCAACAGCTCGACATGAGCGTGTATGCACTCTATGCCAAGATTCAGGCCTACCAGTGCAACTCCAACACAATGATTACGAAATGCCAGGGCGACGACGTTACTTCGACAACAGGATCGAACAAGGCAGCCTATCTTTCGGCCGACGCTTTCGAGACACCTACCGACACCAAGGGCGTGGAACAGACCTGGAGCCGCCTCTACACCATTATAAAGGCAGCCAACTCAATCATTGCCAACGCCGAAAAGGTGAGCACCACGGAGGCGGAAAAGAACATCGCTCTGGGACAGGCTTACTTCTGGCGTGCCTACTGCTACTTCGGACTGGTGCGCGCCTACGGCCCGCTGCCTCTGATTCTGCAGAACATTCCTGACAACAACACTACACAGCTCACCGATGTTGAAGGCGTTTACAGACAGATAGTAGCCGACCTTCAGGCTGCCGAGAGCTGCAACCTGCCCGCGCAATACACCGCAACCAACCGCGCAATCGACGGCAGCAACATCTACGTTTCGGCACAGGCTGTGAAGTCGGCACTTGCCGCTGTCTACCTCAACATGGCAGGCTACCCGCTCAACAAGACCGAATACTATGCCAAGGCAGCCGACAAGGCCAAGGAAGTAATCACAGGCGTGAACGACGGCACCTACAAGCAGAGCCTGCTCGACGACTGGAACAATGTCTACTCCTATGGTATGAACCACCACAGCGAGACCATTCTCGGCATCGACTACAACGCCACTGCAGGCGGATGGAGCGAATACGACTCGCAGCTCACCTCTTGCCACCAGCTGGGCAACCTGCAGGGATGGGGCGACTTCCTAGCCGAGCGCCGCTTCTGGGCCGAGTTCCCCGACGGACCGCGCAAAGATGCAGTTTATGCCAAGACCGAACGCACAAACGACGGCTTCAACGTTGACTGGTGGGCAACTACCGACGGCAAGGCCTACGACGGTTCCAACGCCGTGATTGCAGCCTACCGTCCCATGTTCGTGGCATTCACCGTGAACAAAGACGAGGCTACTGGCCAGGCTGCCAAAGCCGCCTACGACTGCACAAAACCGTTCTGGGGCGGCATGTGTCTCGACAAACGCCACCAGCTCATACGCTACTCTGAGGTGATATGCTGGTATGCCGAAGCAGCAGCTCGCGCCGGACAAGACCTGACACTCGCCAAGAGCGAACTGAAGAAGGTGCGCCAGCGTGCCTACAGCGACGCATCGGCAGTGAGCGCAATCGACGCCATGAACGCCGAACAGCTCGCTACCGCAGCCTACAACGAGCACGGATATGAGGTGGCCGGATATGTGCTGGCCATGGTGACACGCCGCGACGACCAGTTCCGCACCAACACTCTGAAGGAAGCCTTCGACTACCGCAAGGGCACACAAAACGTGGTGCTCGTGAAGAAAGGCACTCTCACACACAGCGTGAAGGACGGACAGGCATTCACCTACACTCTGCCTGCCGACCTCGTTCTGAAAGAAAACATGGACGTGACGGCCACTTGGGCAGGCGAGGAGTCTATCTACAACATCTATCCTCCCACAGAATACGAGAAGAACCCCAACCTGAAGAGGTAACACACACCGCTGCCCGCCGTGCCGCACAAGCGGCCACGGCCCGGCAGACGGCATGAACACACAGAAAACCGGCTCTCTTTCTTGCTACTGGCAGAAAGAGAGCCGGTTTCTTTTTGCACCAAATCGTCGCAGGGCGGCAGACAGTCAGAGCCGCGACGCAATCCACATTCCAAACGCAGCCGCGCCCAATCCCAAGGCCACGCTGCCTCCAGCATAAGCCATCATGGCCAGAGTCTGCCCAGCACGAAGCAGTCCCACGCCCTCCGAACAGAACGTGGAGAACGTCGTGAAACCGCCGCAGAAACCCGTTGTGAGCAACAGTTTTGCCCAGCTGCCGCCCAATGCGCCGCGCGACGACAGCCCACTGAGAAAGCCAAGGACAAGACATCCCACCACATTCACCACAAACGTAGGCCAAGGGAAGCCCTGCCCCACATGCTCCTGCAAAGCCCTCGACACCAGATAACGCGCCGCAGAGCCCATGGCACCGCCAAGTGCCACAATCAAAACGTTGTACATACAGGGCGCAAAGTTACGCTTTTTCCGCCACATTGCACCCTCGGGCATGACCTATGCAGCAATATGCCGCCCACATATCATAAAAAAAGAAAATAAAACAAGCCGTTCTTTGCACAATCATTTAGAAATAAGTAATTTTGTGCGAATTTATTTTTTAGATGTTATTATAATACTTTAGATGAACGTAATTACGAAAACAGTATCATTGCCTGACGGAAGAACCATCAGCATTGAGACCGGGAAAGTGGCAAAGCAGACCGACGGAAGTGTTGTCCTGCGTATGGGCAATACCGTACTTCTGGCCACTGTTTGTGCCGCAAAAGATGCAGTTCCCGGAACAGATTTCATGCCTTTGCAGGTAGACTACAGAGAGCAGTACTCAGCAGCCGGCCGTTTCCCCGGCGGATTCACCAAGCGTGAAGGCAAAGCAGGCGACAACGAGATTCTCACCTCGCGCCTTGTCGACCGCGTGCTGCGCCCCCTGTTCCCCTCAAACTACCATGCCGAGGTGTATGTGCAGATAATGCTGCTCAGTGCCGACGGCGTTGACCAGCCCGATGCACTTGCAGGATTTGCAGCTTCAGCAGCCATGGCTTGCTCTGACATACCTTTCGAATGCCCCATTTCTGAAGTCCGCGTGGCCCGCATCAACGGCGAGTACGTGATCGACCCCACCTTCGAGCAGATGAAGGAAGCCGACATGGACATCATGGTAGGTGCTTCTGCCGAAAACATCATGATGGTTGAAGGCGAGATGAAAGAAGTTTCCGAGCAGGACATGATTGGTGCTCTGAAAGCCGCAATGGCCGCAATCAAGCCCATGTGCGAGCTGCAGACCGAACTTTCGAAGGAGCTCGGCACCGACGTGAAGCGCGAATACTGCCACGAAGTGAACGACGACGAACTGCGCGAGCAGCTCCGCAAGGACACCTACGACAAGTGCTACGCCATAGCCCAGGCCGGCGACCACGACAAGAAGAGCCGCGAAGAAGCCTTCGACAAGATACTCTCCGACTTCAAGGAAGCCTACGACGCAGCCCACACAGAGCTCACCGCCGAGGAACTCGACGAGAAGCACGCCATGATGGTGCGCTACTACGCCGACGTAATGCGCGACTCCATGCGCCGTTGCATCCTCGACGAGGGCAAACGACTCGATGGCCGCAAGACCGACGAGATACGTCCCATCTGGTGCGAAGTGTCGCCCCTGCCCATGCCCCACGGAAGCGCGATATTCACACGCGGTGAAACGCAGTCGCTCTCTACCTGTACGCTCGGCACCAAGCTCGACGAAAAGATGGTAGACGACGTTCTCGACAAGAGCTACATGCGCTTCCTGCTGCACTACAACTTCCCGCCTTTCTGCACAGGCGAGGCCAAAGCTCAGCGCGGCGTAGGCCGTCGCGAGATAGGACACGGCCACCTGGCATGGCGCGGACTCAAGGGCCAGATACCCGAAGACTTCCCCTACACAGTGCGTCTCGTGTCGCAGATACTCGAGTCGAACGGTTCTTCGTCGATGGCCACCGTATGTGCCGGCACACTGGCACTCATGGATGCAGGCGTACCGATGAAGAAACCCGTGAGCGGCATAGCCATGGGCCTCATCAAGAACCCGGGCGAAGAGAAATATGCAGTGCTCAGCGACATCCTCGGCGACGAGGATCACCTTGGCGACATGGACTTCAAGACAACCGGAACAAAGGACGGTCTCACCGCAACACAGATGGACATCAAGTGCGACGGACTTAGCTTCGAGATTCTCGAGAAGGCCCTCATGCAGGCAAAGGCAGGCCGCGAGCACATCCTCGGCAAGCTCACCGAGACCATAGCAGAGCCGCGTGCCGAGATGAAGCCGCAGGTTCCGCGCATCATACAGATTGAGATACCCAAGGAATTCATCGGTGCCGTGATAGGCCCGGGCGGAAAAATCATCCAGCAGATGCAGGAAGACACCGGCGCAACAATCACCATCGACGAGATAGACGGCGTGGGCAAGGTGCAGGTGGCAGCCCCCAACAAGGACAGCATCGACGCAGCTCTCGCCAAGATAAAGGCCATTGTGGCAATACCCGAAGTGGGCGAAATCTACGAAGGCACCGTGCGTTCAATCATGCCCTACGGCTGCTTCGTCGAGATACTGCCCGGCAAGGACGGCTTGCTGCACATCTCCGAAATCGACTGGAAGCGTCTTGAGACTGTAGAAGAGGCCGGCATCAAGGAAGGCGACAAGATACGCGTAAAACTGATGGAAATCGACCCGAAGACAGGCAAGTACAAACTTTCGCGCCGTGTGCTCCTCGAAAAGCCCGAAGGATATGTTGAGCGTGAGCGCCGTCCGCGCGGAGAGCGTGGCGAACGCCGTCCCCGTGGCGAGCGTGGAGAGCGCCGCGACGGTCACCGCGACAACCGCGAGCACCGCGAGCCCAAGGACTTCAACAACCAGGCAGACAACAACTGATAACCGCTCTGCGGCGGCCTGCGGGCCGTCAGGCGGCAAAAGCCTTTAAAACCAAGGGGCTGTATCGCAATTGCAATGTTGCGATGCAGCCCCTTTTCGCGTTTATAGGTGTCGGGATAATGTCCACGCAATCCGTTTTTCGGGTGCTATCCCCGACACCAGATTATATCGGTTTCAGAGAGATGTGTGCCAGTTTTGGCCGCATCATTTCAGCGTGACCACCATAAGCGCGCCATCTCGGGTGTATTTCGTTGCCTCTTTCGTCCCGGCCTTGTATATGTTCACGTCCTTTATCTGCTCCGAAGGTATGGTCTTCATCTTGGCCGACGACATCACCTCTCCGCCTACGAGATACACCATCGGGTCGTTCTTGCACGCCTTTGTCACTATGCGTATCACGCCTCCGGCAGCCTTTTCGCCGTAGGCGGCACACACCTTGGGGTCTTTGAAGATGTCAACCGAACGGATATCGTCGGAAGGCAGTTCAGAAAGTTTCACGTCTTTCTCTTCGCCGTCAATTATGATGAGCGGTTTGGCGAGTTTCACCACCTTTGTTTCGGTCTTCGTCGTGCAGTTGGCAAGGGTCTTTATCTCGTGCATTTCCACCACATGCTTCTTGCCGTCGGCAGCCTCTGTAAACGGACAATGCTTTATTTCGTAGCCGGTTACGGTCTTGCCCACCAGTTGCTGCCCGGTGAAGTTGTTGCATGTTTCGCCGTCGATGGTGTAAACACGTATTGTGTCTGTGGGGGCCGACGCCATGCCCTTTGCGATGCCTGCGAGAAGCAGGACAAAAGTGAAGATTGTTTTTCTCATAGTTGTATGTGTTTTAAAATCATGTTTACCTTTTTATTGCCCGTTTTCACGATGCCGCCGAATTACAGGTTAGGCCCGTGCACGCCCGTTTCTGTGTCAATGCCACGCTCCGCATTGGGGCGGTCGGCATCTGAAAGGGCATACACTGCCACATCAGAAGCATTTGAAGCATCGATAATGCAGACATTCACCGTGCCGTCGGCAGCCGCCGACGACACCCAAAAGACATTGCCCTTGCGCTCTATGCTGGCATTCACGCACGAGGCCGAGGCCACATCAAGCACGCGGGCAAGGTCAGTTCCGCCGCCCGATGCCGCGGGCGAAGATTGCTCTTTGGCTCTATGTCGGCGCACTTTTGCAGTCTGCTTTCGCGGCGTGGCGGCAACGGCGATTTCGGGCGATGCCGATGTTTTAACGTTTTCAGATGCAGGCACCGATTGGGTGACGGCTGCCACCGAAGCCAACTGAGTGGCGGTGGCATCACGGCTATCGGCCGGGCGCACGATGAAATAGCCAAACACGGCAACGGCAGCTGCGGCTGCGCAACCCGCTAGAACACCGACATGCCACCGCGCGGCACGATGGGTCGCCCTACGCGGGTTTGTCGACATCAGACGGTCGAACTCATCCACGGCCTCGCCCGATGGTTCTTCGGCCTGTGGCAATGCAATCCCGTCAAAAGCCAGGAGCATGGCGGCAACCCCACGCTCATCTTCCGTGACCGAAGGATTGGTGCGGTAATATGCAGCCAACGCCCGTTCTTCGGCTACGGTGGTTGCGCCGTCGAGATAGCGGCGCACAAGAATTTGCCGCGTCGGTTTGTCGTTAATGTCGTGTTTCATCGTTCATCTCCTTTCATTGTCTTCATCAAAGTCTTGCGTGCAGCCGAAATCAGCGTTTTGGTGCTGGCTTTGGTGGTGCCGCACACGGCGGCGATGTCGTCAAGTTGCATGCCCTCACTGCGCATCAGCATCATGCGCCGTTGGGTTGACGGCAGCCGTGCAAGACCTTTTTTAAGGGCGTAATGCAGAGCCTCGTCGGTCTGCCGCGTCTCGGCAGCAGCCGCTACGGCTATGCGCACATTGTCAATCGGAGCCGCCGGCGGCGCACCCCTACGGTAGATGTCCACGCACACGTTCTTGGCAATGGCAACGGCCAGGGCTTCCACATCGCGGTAGCCGTCAATTCTGTCGCCCATGCGCCACAGTCTGAGGAGGGTTTCCTGCGCCACGTCATCGGCCTGTTCGGCCCGCTCCACGGCGGCGAAGAACCGCCCGGCAAGGGCTGTAATCTTTGGTCTCAGGCGTTTGGCCAACTGTTCGAAGTGTGCTTTGTCCATCGCTTTTTGCTTACTGCGTTTCTGGGGTGCTTCTATTATAGTGACGCGCAAACGCGCGAAAGGTCAACACAAAAACGCAACTTTTTTTATTGGCGGCAGGAAAAAACGCAAAGGTCAAGTCCCGTAGGGACGATGGATTATAGCGCAGGGGCTTGCCCCTGCGTTTGTGGTTTTCAATAAATTTGCCCCTGTAGGGGGCAAAAGGAAGTAATGCAAGATAGATAGGGGCAAGCCCCTATCGTCTAATATTCGCCCCATACTGGGGCAATGAAGAGCAAAGCATGCAATTTGCAAAAGTAAACCCAACGTTTTCCAAGACCTTATAAGCAGCAGTCATTCAACGCCTTACCACATTACACCAAAACTTTTATCACACACCCAAAAAGTTGCATCGCAAACAAGCCTTACTTGCATCGCAAACAAGCCTTACTTGCATTGCAAAGAAGCCTTAGTTTAGATGAAAACAAGGCTTAGTTGCAACACAAAGAAGGCTTCCTTGCAATGCAAAGAAGCCTCCTTTGTGTTTTCATGTTATCGTTATGTCTGTGCAGCCCTGCCTAGGGTCGCGGCAAGGGCATGTATGTCAGCCCGTTGCGGGGCGTGCATCACTATTTCTTTTTCTTGGTCTTCGTCTGCTCGGCGGTGTTTTTTGTTTCGGCGGCAGGCGTGAGCACGTTGCGGTAGCGTTCGGGGTCGTTGAGCAGTTTCACGGCCTCGGCAAACTGCTTGTCGTAGCGCAGCGAGTTTTCTATCGCCCCACGCTCGTAGTAGTAGGCGGCCATGATGTCGGAGGCAATCATCTCCTTTATCTTCTGCTTGTTGTAGGGATAGTCGAGGTCGCGTGCTGTGTCGTGCTTGAGTTTCTTCGACAGAGCCTCAAACTCGTTCTTGGCATCGTCGTAGTATCCCTCGAAACGCGCGAGGCTTTCAAGGTCTTTCAGATATTTCTCGCTCACCTGGTCGTAGGTGAAACCGCTCGCCACGACGCTCTGCTTGAATTTCTCGTAGTCGGCGTCGGACAGTTCAAACTCCGACGGCTTGGCCACCGTGGGGTGCGATGCCATGTATTCAATCTCGTAGTTGAGCAGCACGTCGGTGGTGTCCACCCGGTCGAGATAGAATGCAATGTTGGGCAGCGAGTCGGGCTGCACCTCGATGTCGGGCTTTATGCCTCCGCCGTCGCGCACGATGCGCCCTGCTGCTGTGCGGAACTCATGGGTGAGCGAGTCGGCCACGTGCTCGGTGTATCCCCCGTTGGCGTGCTTATAGTTTATGGCCTGTATGCAGCGTCCGCTAGGGATGTAGTATTTTGCGGTGGTGAGCTTGAGGTTGCCGTTGTAGGGCAGCTGAATGTTGGGCACCTGCACGAGTCCCTTGCCATAGGTGCGCGTGCCCATCACCACGGCGCGGTCGAGGTCTTGCAGTGCGCCGCTGGTTATCTCGCTCGCGCTTGCGGTGTTGTCGTTCACGAGCACCACTATGGGCATCACGGTGTCAATGGGTTCCTTGGTGGTGGCGTAGATTTGGTTTGAGCTTTTCAGTTTGCCCTTCATGGTGAGCAGCGTCACTCCCTTGGGCACAAACATATTGAGTATCGACACGGCTTCGGCCACCGATCCGCCGCCGTTGTTGCGCAGGTCGAGCACAAGAGCCTTAGCCCCTTTCTCACGCAGTTCGATGAATGCCCGACGCACATCCTTTGCCGCGTTCTCCACAAACTGGTTGAGGTTGATGTAGCCTATGCCGCCCGGCTGCATGCCATAGTAGGGCAGATAGGGCAACTGTATGGCGCGGCGCTGTATCTTGGCCGTGATGCGCTTGCCGGTTGAGGGGCGCAGCACCTTCACCACGAGTGTGGTGCCGGCATCGCCGCGCAGTTTCTCGCTCACATACGACGTGGTTTTGCCCGCCATAGGCTCGCCGTCGATGCTCACAATCACGTCGCCCTTGCGCAGTCCGGCCTCGGCGGCCGGCATGTTCTCGTAAGGTTCGTTTATCACGGCGTTCTTGCGCGTGAAGCTGTAGCTTATTATGGCCCCTATTCCGGCATACTTGCCGGTGAGCATCTGCTTAAACTCGCTTGTCTTGTCCTCGGGATAGTATTCGGTGTAGGGGTCGAGGCTGCGCAGCATGGCCTTTATTGCCGTGCCCACGGTTTCGTCGGCGTCGAGCGAGTCAACATACATCAAGTCGAGGTTCTTGTATATCGCGTTGAACACGTCGAGGTTTTTGGCCACCTCGAAGTTGTGCCCGCTGCTGTTCTGCGCTGCCGCCGCGAGCGAGAGCAGCATGGTTGCCATGAGTAATAACTTTCGCATGAGTGTCGTGTTTGTCTTGCCAGCCCGTGGGCTGCATTTATATAATAATGTGTGTGCGGGCGGCCTGTGCGGCCGTGGCGCGTGCTTTTTCTTTGTGCAAAAGTAATATATAAACGCCTTATAATGCCCTCCGGCGGCGAATATTTATCTAATTTTAGCCAAAAATCAAATTTTTCGCCGAAAAAGTTTGGCGGAAACAAAAAATAGCATTACCTTTGCAATCGCAATTCGGAAATGAGTTGTAACGGAATGCTTCAATAGCTCAGTTGGTTAGAGCACCTGACTGTTAATCAGGGGGTCGTT
>CAVCLB010000069.1:0-13598 GCA_963602915.1 Dysosmobacter segnis
ACCTGCGACCACCTGGTCCCAAACCAGGAGCGCTACCGGACTGCGCTACACCCCGCTGCAAGCACGTTTCGATTTTGCGAGTGCAAAGATACTCATAATTCTCGACCCGTGCAAGCAATGATTTACTTTATTTTATGATATTCTGTTCAACGAATATCTTCTTCAAGATCTGCACGCCACGCTCAACCTGTTCTTCGGTGTGGGTTGCCATGAGGGCAAAGCGCACGAGGGTGTCTTGCGGAGCACATGCCGGCGGAATAACGGGGTTGATGAACACGCCGTTGTCAAACGCAAGCTTTGTAACGAGGAATGTTTTCTCAACGTCATGCACATAGAGCGGAATAATCGGGCTCTCTGTTTCGCCGATTTCGAAGCCTTCCTCGCGGAAGCGGCGCAATGCATATTTCGTCACCTTCCACAGGTTTTCTATGCGTTCGGGCTCTTTCAGCAATATATGCAGAGCTTCGCGGGCTGCGGCAGTAGCCGCCGGAGTGTTTGAAGCACTGAATATATATGTGCGGCAAGAATGGCGCAGATAGTTAATAGTATCTTTGTCGCCGGCGATGAAGCCGCCGATGCTTGCCAACGACTTTGAGAATGTACCCATAATGAGGTCAACCTCGTCGGTAAGTCCGAAATAGTCGCACACGCCACGGCCATTCTTTCCGAACACGCCCAAGCCATGTGCCTCGTCAACCATAATCGAGCAGTTGTACTTATGCTTCAACTCCACGATTTTCGGAAGGTTTGCAAGGTCGCCTTCCATAGAGAATACGCCATCGACAACGATGAGCTTTACGGCCTCGTGGGGCAGACCTTTAAGCAAGTTCTCAAGGTCTTCCATGTCGTTGTGCTTGTAGTGCAGCTGACGGGCAAACGAGAGACGGCGTCCGTCAACGATGCTCGCGTGGTCGCGGTCGTCACAGATGATATAGTCGCCACGGCCCACAACAACGGCGAGCACGCCCGAGTTTACGAAAAATCCAGTGGAAAAGCACAGAGTTTCATCCTTGTGCACGAATTCTGCAAGCTCTTTTTCAAGTTGCACATGAAGGTCAAGGGTTCCGTTCAAGAACCGGCTTCCGGCGCAACCGGAACCGTATTTGTCCAAAGCATCCTTTGCGGCGTCTATTATGCGTTGGTCGCCAGTAAGCCCGGTGTATGCGTTCGACCCGAACATCAGCACCTTGTGGCCTGCCATTTCAACTTCTGTGCCCTGCTTACTGGTTATTTCACGAAAATAAGGATACACACCGGCCTCCATATACTTTTGAGGCTCGCGATAACTTTTGTATCTTTCTTGTAATTGTCCCATTATAAATTAGTATAGGGTGTTGACCCAATTTGTTATTTCAGGCTGCAAAGTTACAAAAAAGATGCAATATAAGCGTCTTTTTTCCAAGAAATGTACCTTTTTGAGAAATTTGCCCACTTGGAAGTAGGCAAACAACAATAATTTACTAATTTTGTAACGATTTCATTACAGGAGACACTGCGCACCGACGCGGAGCGAATCTGCATGCGCCCAAAACACCGCCGTGGCATCCCCCTCGGCACACAACAGCAAAAGCACGGCAACCATAAGACACACAATTGGAAACATGAAAAAGAGAGTCGTCTTCATCATCAACCTCATCTCAGGAACATCGAGCAAGGCCGAGATTCCGGCTTTGATTGACAGCACTATCGACAAGGACAAGTTCGACTACGAGCTTATTGTCACGCAATATGCGGGCCACGCCTCTGAAATAGCGACAAAAGCCAAGGACGATGGCGTTGATATTGTTGTGGCAGTCGGCGGCGACGGCACCGTGAACGAGGTGGCGCGCGCAATAGTACACTCACAGACAGCACTCGGCATAATACCATGTGGCTCGGGCAACGGCTTGGCTCGCCATCTGCTTTTGCCTATGAACGTGCGCAAAGCTATCGACATTATCAACGCCTGCGAGATACGCGACCTCGACTACGGCATCATAAACGACCATCCTTTCTTTTGTACTTGCGGCATGGGATTCGACGCATTCGTGAGCATGAAGTTTGCCGAAGCCGGCAAACGCGGCCCCATCACCTATGCCGAAAACATCTTGCGCGAGGGTTTGAAATACAAGCCCGAGACCTATATTCTGCAAGACGACAACGGAACAATAAAATACAAAGCTTTTCTTATATCGTGCGCCAATGCCTCACAATACGGCAACAACGCCTACATTGCCCCACAGGCATCGATGAGCGACGGCCTTATGGACGTGATTATAATGGAACCTTTCGATGTGTTTGAAGCTCCGCAGATAAGCATCGACATGTTCAACAAAACGCTTGACAAGAATTCAAAGATAAAGACATTCAAATGCCGCAAGCTGAACATACACCGCAACAACCCCGGAGTGATACACTACGACGGCGACCCGGTGATGACCGGCAAAGACATAAGCGTGGAACTGAAGCCGAGAGGGGTGAAGATGATTGTCAACCCGTTTGCCGACCGCAGCGTGCGCAAGCCCAATGCCCTGCAGAATGCCGCCGCCGAACTGTTCAATGAGCTTAACGTAATGCGCGAAGACATCTCAAGACAAGGCCAGCACATTCAGGCTTTGGGCAAAGTGATACAGAAAAAACTCACCGGCAAAGACTGAAAAGCCCGCCCCAACGGCTGAACGCCTGCGTCAGTAATATATATAATAAGGTGTAACCACCCGTAAACAACGCGCCAAAGCATGGCAAACACCGAATTCACATTCAAGCAATTCACAATCAAGCAAGACCGATGCGCCATGAAGGTGGGCACCGACGGAGTTCTGCTCGGCGCTTGGGCCGACGGCGGACACAACATCCTCGACATCGGAACAGGCACAGCCTTGATAGCGCTGATGATGGCGCAACGATTCAAACAAGCACACATCACAGCCATTGAAATCGACAAAGAAGCGAGCCTACAAGCCCGCGAAAACGCCGAAGCAAGCCCCTTTGCCCAACGTGTAAAGATTTTACACACTGCCTTGCAAGATTTCTCCCCCGAATGCCAATACGACAGTATTGTTACCAATCCTCCATTTTTCACCGACAGTCTTAAAAACCCCGACTCACAAAGAGCCGCAGCACGACACGCCGACACCCTACCCTACGCCGAACTTTTCGGCCGCGTTGCCACACTGCTCGCCCCCAACGGCACGTTCAGCGCGATAATCCCCACCGACTGTCTTGAACGTTTCACCGCCGAAGCATATTTTTCCGGTCTTTCGCCCATACGCCGATGCGCCATAAAAACCACCACGCGCCGACCGCCCAAACGGCAACTTGTGACATTCGCCCACAAATCGTCAGCTAGCATCGACATACAGGAAGCCACACTACAGACCAACGACGGCGAACGGTCGGAATGGTACAAAAAACTCACCGAAGACTTCTACATAAGATAATTAAAATTCCCCGGCACGACACACACCTTGCCGTCGTCCGGCAAGCAACAATTCCGCACCGTTCAACGCCATTCAGAACGGCTATTTTCCCAAAAAACATTAAAACTCCATATATCTGAAATCTTTTGCGTACCTTTGCACAGATATAGGCACAATATTTGTTTGTCCGAAATAAAACAACGTATGAACAAGAAATCCAATACATCAATACATATGATAGCCGACTACGAAGGAGACGTGACAACACTCTTCAACACCAATGTAGAAGGCGAAATACCCATTCTTGCCACACGCAATATGGTGCTCTTTCCGGGTGTCATTTCCCCCGTACTCATAGGCCGCAAGCAAAGCCTCAACCTTCTTGAATGCATGAAAGACACTCCCGACGGAGTGTTCGCTGTGTTCTGTCAGAAAGACCAGGAGGTGGAGTCGCCGCACGAAAACGACCTGTACAAATACGGAGTTTACGCCAAACTGGTTAAAGTGCTTGAAATGCCGGGACCAGGACACAACGTAACCGCCATAATACAAGGTCTTGGCCGTTGCCGCCTTACCGGCATCAACAGCGAGAAGCCGTTTATGACGGGCACCGTGAAGACAATAATCGAGACCATGCCCGAACAAGGCGACCGCGAATTCAAGACCGCCTTTGAAGACTTGCGCGAAACCGCCACTAACTATATCAAGCAAAACGAAGACATACCCGACGAGTCGCAGTTCGCCCTCAACAACATCTCCAACGACGTGATAGCCGTCGATTTCATCTGCACCAACATGCCGTTTGAAATCGACGACAAGATACATCTGCTCATGGCCAACTCGCTCAAAGAGCGCGTCATACGCACATTGAAGGTGTTGCACAAGGAGTTGCAATTGCTTGAACTGAAACAAAACATACGGTCGAAGACACGCGAAGACCTCGACGAGCAGCAGCGCGAATATTTCCTCCAGCAACAAATAAAGAACATCAAGGAAGAACTCGGCAACGGCGAAGGCTCACCCGAACGCAAGGAACTCGAGAAAAAGGCAAAAGACAAGAAATGGCCCGAAGAAACAGCCAAGGCATTCCAGAAAGAACTTGACAAGCTCGACACGCTCAACCCGCAAAGTCCGGAATACAGTGTACAGCTCACCTACCTGCAGACAATGACAAGTTTGCCTTGGGGCGAGTACACCAAAGACAACCTCGACCTCAAGCGCGCACAGCGCACACTCGACCACGACCACTACGGCATGGACAAAGTGAAGGAGAGAATACTCGAATACATGGCTGTGCTCAAGCTGCGCGGCGACCTGAAATCGCCCATAATATGCCTTTACGGCCCTCCCGGAGTGGGCAAGACAAGTCTTGGAAAGAGCATTGCCTCGGCCATGAAGCGCAAATATGTGCGCATGTCGCTCGGCGGACTGCACGACGAATCGGAGATACGCGGACACCGCCGCACATACATCGGAGCAATGCCCGGACGTATAATTAAAAGCATACAGAAAGCAGGCTCGTCAAACCCCGTGTTCATTCTCGACGAGATTGACAAGGTGACACAGAACAACATCAACGGCGACCCGGCCTCGGCCTTGCTCGAAGTGCTCGACCCCGAACAGAACAATGCCTTCCACGACAACTACCTCGACGTGGACTACGACCTGTCTAAGGTGCTCTTCATTGCCACGGCCAACGACCTCAACACCATTCCGCGCCCCCTGCTCGACCGCATGGAGCTCATAGAGGTGAGCGGCTACATCACCGAAGAGAAAACAGAGATTGCAAAACGCCATCTCATTCCGCGCGAACTTGAAAACACGGGCCTTGCTGGGCTCGACGAAAAACCGCAGTTCAACAAGGCGGCAATAGAGAAAATCATAGAACAGTACACACGCGAAAGCGGAGTGCGCCAACTCGAAAAGCAGATAAACAAGGCTTTGCGCAAGCTAGCCTACTCAAAGGCTGTCGGCGAAGATGTGGCATTGGGCAAGATAACCCCCAACCAGATTGAAGACCTTCTGGGCAAGCCGCCGTTCTACCGCGACATTTACCAAGGCAACGACTATGCCGGAGTGGTTACCGGACTGGCGTGGACAAGCGTAGGCGGAGAGATACTTTTCATCGAGACCTCACTCAGTAAAGGCAAGGCCGGAAAGCTCACACTCACCGGAAACCTTGGCGACGTGATGAAAGAGTCGGCAGTGATAGCCCTCGAATACGTTAAAGCACACATCGACAAGCTCGGCGTTGACTACCGCATATTCGACCAGTGGAACATACACATACACGTTCCCGAAGGCGCAACGCCCAAAGACGGCCCGTCGGCAGGCATCACGATAGCCACGTCGATAGCCTCGGCACTCACACAACGCAAGGTGCGCAAAAACACAGCCATGACCGGCGAGATTACACTGCGCGGCAAAGTGCTGCCCGTGGGCGGCATAAAAGAGAAGATACTCGCCGCAAAACGCGCCGGAATAACCGACATCGTGATGTGCCGCGACAACAAGAAAGACATCGACGAGATACCCGAAATCTACCGCAAAGGCGTGTCGTTCCACTATGTAGAGAACGTGCAGGACGTGTGGGATTTCGCCCTTACCCACGAAACGGTTGACAATCCCGTAGACCTCACCGTAGAATACGACAACGCCAAAAAGCAAGAAGCCGAACAACAAGACAAGAAATGACATTCGAACTGCAACACACCGACAATGCGTCAGATGCGCGCACCGGACTGATAACAACCGACCACGGGCAGATAAAAACCCCGATATTCATGCCCGTGGGCACATGCGGCTCGGTGAAAGGCGTGCATTTCGCCGAACTGCGCGACCAGGTTAAGGCACAGATAATACTCGGCAACACCTATCATCTTTATCTCCGACCCGGCCTCGACACTTTGCGCGCCGCCGGCGGACTGCACAAATTCAACACATGGGACCGTCCCATACTCACCGATTCGGGCGGTTTTCAGGTGTTTTCACTCACCGGCATACGCAAACTGCGCGAGGAAGGATGTGAATTCCGCTCCCACATCGACGGTTCAAAGCATTTCTTCACTCCCGAAAACGTCATGGATACCGAGCGCATAATAGGTGCCGACATCATGATGGCACTCGATGAGTGTCCTCCGGGAGACAGCGACTACGCCTATGCAAAGAAGAGTCTGGGGCTGACACAGCGATGGCTCGACCGCTGCATAAAGCGTTTCAACGAGACCGAACCGCTCTACGGCTACCGACAGAGCCTTTTCCCCATAGTGCAGGGCTGCACCTTCAAGGACTTGCGGCGCGAGGCTGCCAAGCACGTGGCCGACAAAGGGGCCGACGGCAACGCCATTGGCGGACTCGCCGTGGGCGAACCCACCGAGGTGATGTATGAGATGATTGAGGTGGTGAACGAAATTCTGCCCAAAGACAAGCCCCGCTACCTCATGGGAGTGGGCACACCGCAGAACCTGCTCGAAGCCATTGAGCGCGGCGTTGACATGTTCGACTGCGTGATGCCCACACGCAATGGCCGCAATGCAATGCTGTTCACCTACAACGGAACGATGAACATGCGCAACAAGAAATGGGAGAACGACTTCTCACCTATCGACCCCGACGGTTGCGACATCGACCGCCTGCACAGCAAAGCCTACCTGCACCACCTGTTCAAGGCGCAGGAGCTGCTCGCCATGCAGATAGCTAGCATACACAACCTCGCATTCTATCTGCGCCTTGTGGGCGATGCGCGGCAGCACATTGAGCAGGGCGATTTCGTGAAATGGAAGGCAAGTGTCATCGACCGGCTCGGATGCCGCATATAAAGACACGCCCGGCAACGGCACAGTTTTGCAAAGTAATGAACAGAAAGAGAATAAGACGATACAGAAAACCGCTGAAGGCCGCACGCGCGGCAAAGCGACGCACGGCATGGGCCAAGCCCGCGCTGCGCCGCATAGCACACGTCATTGGCCTGTTGGGCATTCTCAATCCCCGCCGCTACATAAAGCGTCTCGACTGGTATATAATCAAGAAATTCATCGGTACATACATCTATTCCATTGTCCTGATTATATCCATATCAATAGTTTTCGACATCAACGAGAACCTGGCGAAGTTCACACAATACCACGCGCCGCTCAAAGCCATTGTCTTTGACTACTACGCCAACTTCGTGCCTTACTTCGCCAACCTATTCAGTCCGCTGTTCGTGTTCATCGCCGTGATATTCTTCACCACAAAGCTCGCGTCAAACTCCGAGATAATCTCCATGCTTGCCGCCGGCATTTCGTTCAAGCGTCTCATGCGCCCCTACATGATTTCGTGCGTGCTCATATCCGCCCTGTCGTTCTATCTCAGTGCCTACGTCATCCCGCACGGCACTGTTATAAGGCAGAACTTCGAAACCATGTACAAGAACAAGAAGAAAAACACATCGGCCGACAACGTGATGCTGCAAGTGGGCAAAGGCGTGATAGCCTACATACAGCACTACGACAACGACACCAAACGCGGATACGGGTTCTCGCTCGACAAACTTGAAAACAAGAAACTCGTGAGCCACCTCACGGCAATGGAGGTGCAATACGACACCATCTCCGAGTCGAAATACCACTGGACAATATCCAGCTGGAAGGTGCGCGAGCTGCACGGACTGCGCGAACACATCACCAGCGGCATGCGGCGCGACACGGTGATACAAATGGAACCCACCGACCTCGTCTACTCCAAAGGCCAGCAGGAAACATTCACAAGCCCTGAACTCAAGGCATACATCTCAAAACAAATCGACCGCGGCAGCAGCAACGTGGTGCAATACCAAGTGGAATATCACAAGCGCATAGCCTCGTCGTTTGCCTCATTCATCCTCACGACAATCGGTCTGTCGCTGTCATCGCGCAAACGCAAGGGCGGCATGGGAATGTATCTCGGCATTGGCCTGGCACTAAGTTTCGGCTACATAATGCTGCAGACAGTATCATCGACATTCGCCATCAATGCCAACACGCCACCGGCACTGGCCGCATGGATTCCAAACGTCATCTTCGCCGTCGTGGCATGGTTCTGCTACCGCAAAGCCCCGAATTAAAAAACAAACGAAACAAGAAACACACGGAGCACGACACGCCTGCGCTCCCGATTAAAAAGAAAGACAACAAGACATGTATTTTGACGAACTCGACCTCAACGACAATGTGCTCGACGCTCTCTACGACATGCGTTTCGACGAATGCACACCCATACAGGAACAATGCATACCGGCCATACTCAGCGGCCGCGACTTGCTCGGCGTGGCACAGACCGGCACAGGCAAGACAGCAGCCTACCTGCTGCCCATACTCAGCAAACTCGACGATGGCGGCTATCCCAACGATGCCATAAACTGCGTGATAATGAGCCCCACACGCGAACTCGCCCAGCAAATCGACCAGGCCATGCAGGGTTTCGGCTACTATCTCAACAACGTGAGCAGCGTGGCCGTGTATGGCGGCAACGACGGAAACCGCTACGACCAGGAATTGCGCAGCCTCACGCTGGGGGCCGACGTGGTGATAGCTACCCCGGGACGACTCATAAGCCACCTCACAATAGGCAATGCCGACCTCAGCCGAGTGTCGTTCTTCGTGCTTGACGAAGCCGACCGAATGCTCGATATGGGTTTCTCAGAGGACATCAAGCTCATAGCAAGCCGTCTGCCCAAGACCTGCCAAACCATAATGTTCTCGGCCACGATGCCCGACAAAATAGAGGAGTTGGCCAAAACTCTGCTCAACGACCCCGTTGAGGTGAAGATTGCCGTGAGCAAACCGGCCGAAAAGATAAAGCAGAGCGCTTATATATGCTACGAAGCACAGAAGATAAACATCGTGCGCGACATATTCCGCAAGGGCGGACTCAACCGTGTAATTATCTTCTCGGGCAAGAAACAGAAGGTGAAAGCCATAAACCATGCCCTGCAGCAGATGAAGATAAACAGCGGAGAGATGCACTCCGACCTTGAGCAGGCAGAGCGCGACGACATACTCTACAAATTCAAGAGCGGACAAATCGACGTGCTTGTGGCCACCGATATCGTGGCGCGCGGCATCGACATCGACGACATTGCCATGGTGATAAACTTCGATGTGCCGCACGACCCCGAGGACTATGTGCACCGCATAGGCCGTACTGCACGCGCCGACCGCGACGGAGTGGCCATCACATTCGTAAGCGACGACGAGATTTACCTGTTTAAGCAAATCGAGAAATTCCTCGAACGCGAAGTGGAGAAGAACGCCCTTCCCGAGGGTATAGGCGAAGGTCCTGACTACAACGCCACCTCGCCGCGACAGAAAAACGGCAAGGGCGCATCGCGCCGAGGCGACAAAGGCAATGACCGCAAGCGCAAGCCGCGCCGCGACAACAACCGGGGCGACAAGCCAAAAGCAGCTGCCAACGCCGAAACGGCAACCGACGCCAACGGTCAGGACAATGCCGCAAAGCCGCAACGCCAACGCAAACCGCGCCGCGAGAAGCCGCAGAATGCCGCCACCGAGCAGCCTGTAGCCAATGCCGAGGCTGCAAACGCCAATCCCGAAAACGCCGAAAAACCGGCAGCAACAGCCCAGAAACGCCGCCGTCAGCACAGGCGCAAGCCCAAAACCGGCAACGGCGAACATGCAAACGGCACAGCCACACAGGCAAACGCAGCACCGCAAAATACCGAGAAAGGCGGCAACGACCAACGGCGTCAGCAAAACCACAAGCGTCGCCCCAACCAACAGCGCAACGACAACCGCCGCCAGCGCAGCGATGCCAACCCGGCAAAGCCGCAGGCAGCACCTGCCGCACAAGCTACGCAGAACGAACCGAGCGCAATAGGCAAGTTGCTCAAAAAGCCATTGAGTTGGATAAAGTCGATAGGCAAGAAGCAATAACCGCACAACAACAAACGCGCGCCTATGCGGCGCAAGCGTCCCAACCAACGGGGCAGAGCCATAATACAACGGCTCTGCCCCGTTTTTCGTGCCCACAAACGGCATCATTTCGCCACAGCCACACCCCCCAAAGCATGGCGCAGCGCACGCTGCACGCACTTGCGGCAAATGCCGCACACACCTCGTGCATCTGCCGCACGCATGCACCGCACATGCAGCACGCCACGACCAAGCACTGGCACTAACACCACGCCCACTTGCCGGGACGATATTGCGGTGCTCTCCTAAAATAAACCGATGCCACACGGCACAAGCAGAATATTTTGGCTAACTTTGCAACAACAATACGCAACAACACAACACCACAGAAAATGACACACACACCAACTGCAAACACAATAGCCGCCGTGCTTCTCGGCGCAGCATTGCTCGCATCGTGCAACAACTCTGCGCTACGGCGCGCAACCGTAGCAGGCATGGCCGCACAGGCATCAACCGCCCAAGAAGAACAAACCACACCGCAAGTTGCCGCAACAACCGACGACGCGAAAGAAGGCATCGAGCTGCCCGCACCGCTCAAAGGCACCCCCGAACAGATACTGCAACGCGACGGATACACCGTGTCATACAACACGACGACGCGCCTGCCCAACTGGGTGGCATGGCATCTCACTGCCGACCGGCTCACGGGCAACGCCAACCGCAAAGGCGTTGACTTTGAAGAAGACACCGACGTGCCCTCACCGCGCGCCACCGACAGCGACTATACACGCTCCGGCTACGACCGCGGCCACATGTGCCCGGCCGGCGACAACAAGTGGAGCAAGACAGCCATGCGCCAGTCGTTCCTCTTCACCAATATCTGTCCGCAAGCCCCCAGCCTCAACCGGGGCGACTGGAACGAGATGGAACTTGCCTGCCGCAAGTGGGCAAAAAACTATGGCGGGCTCTACATCGTGTGCGGCCCAATACTCTACAAGGGCAAGCACAAGACCATTGGACGCAACAAGGTAACGGTGCCCGAGGCTTTCTTCAAGGTGGTGCTCTGCCTTACCGGCACTCCAAAGGCCATAGGCTTCATCTATAAGAACGCCGACGGCAACCGTCCCAAGGGCGACTATGCCAACAGTGTTGACGAGGTTGAGCGCATAACCGGCATCGATTTCTTCGCGTCGCTACCCGATGACGTGGAGCGGAAAGTGGAAGCCCAGTGCGACATCGACGCCTGGGATTTGGCCAATTAGGTTAAAAAACAATAACAAACGGCTTTCAGGCAACACAATTCCACGAAAAAACAGTAAATTTGCAGATTATACATAAAGGCTGAAAAGCGTGAAAATAAAGCAAGTGACTGAAGCCCTTGAACTGTTCGCGCCTCTGCCCTTGCAGGAAGGATGGGACAATGCCGGCCTGCAAGTTGGACTGACAGAGGCGGAAGTGTCAGGGGCATTATTGTGTCTAGACGTTACCGAAGCGGTGGTGGACGAAGCCATCGCCATCGGATGTAACCTCATAGTGTCGCACCACCCGATCATCTTCCACAAGTTGGCGCGCCTCACCGGCGACGACTACGTGCAGCGCACCGTGATGAAGGCAATAAAGGCAGGCGTGACAATAGCGTCGATGCACACCAACATGGACAACGCCCGTGGCGGAGTAAACTTCAAAATAGCCGAAAAACTCGGTCTGCACAACGTGCGGTTTATAGCCGGAAAGACTGTTGTCGGCATAGAATGCGGCTCGGGAGTAATCGGCGAGTTGGCCACACCCGTTGCCGCCGACGATTTCGTAATAACGCTCAAGCATACGTTTGGCGTGGAGTGCGTGCAGTGCAACCAGCTTCTCAGACGCGCAATAAAGAGCGTGGCCCTGTGCGGCGGGGCAGGCTCATTCCTCGTAGACGAAGCCATTGCCGCCGGAGCCGATGCCTTCGTGACCGGCGAGATGCACTACCACGAGTTCTTCGGCCGCGAACAGCAGATACAGATAGCCGTCATCGGCCACTACCAGAGCGAACAATACACCAGCGAAATATTCAAAACAATAATCGAGGAACGGTGTCCCGGCGTGCCGTGTCACATCACGTCGGTATGCACCAATCCGATAATCTACTTTTAAATATGGCAAAGAAAGAATCCACAGACTTATCGGTAGAGGAAAGACTGAACGCCCTCTACCAACTTCAAACCACACTGTCGGCAATCGACGAAAAGCGCGCCCTGCGCGGCGAACTGCCCCTCGAGGTGCAGGATCTTGAAGACGAGATTGAAGGTCTGCACATCCGTGTAGAGAAAATACAGGCCGAAATCGAGGAATTCAACACCGCCGTGGCACAGAAGAAAAACGAGATAACCGAAGCAGAGGCCAGCGTGGCACGCTACAAGGAGCAGCTCAACGAGGTGCGCAACAACCGCGAATATGACACGCTCACAAAGGAAATCGAGTTTCAGAGCCTTGAAATCGAACTTTGCAACAAGAAGATAAAGGAAGCCCTCATAAAGGTTGACGAGAAATCGCACGACCTTGAACACACCAACGCCCTCATTGCCGACCGCCAGACGGCACTCGACGAGAAGAAGAGCGAGCTCGACGAGATTATGCAGGAGACACGCGAGGAGGAAGAGAAGCTGAAGGTGAAGTCGAAAGAGCTCGAGGCTTGCATAGAGCCGCGCCTGCTCGCTAGCTTCAAGCGCATACGCAAGAACGCACGCAACGGCCTCGGCATAGTCTATGTGCAGCGCGATGCCTGCGGAGGCTGCTTCAACAAGATTCCGCCACAGCGCCAGCTCGACATAAAGATGCACAAGAAAATCATCGTGTGCGAGTATTGCGGACGCATCATGATCGACCCCGAACTGGCCGGCGTTGAAACTGCCGCTCCCGAAACAGTGGAGGAAAAGCCGAAGCGCAAGCGCACATCGACACGCAAGACCACATCGAAGAAGTCGGAAGAGTCGGAAACAAAACTCAGCTGACACAGCTTGCAAGTCGCCGTGGTGCGGCTAGAACACAACGGAACAAGCCCTGTTTATTGCCTACACGGCAGCGACATACCGTCACGACAACAATAGCCTTGACGCCAATGCACAAGGCCGAAACAGAATAGGAGAAAAGCTCACTTTGGGCTTTTCTCCTATTTCCTTTTTATAAACTCTAATGCCATCGTGCAGGCAAAACATTATACCCCCCTACTTAATACTGTCTATCTGACTTTTGAAATATTGGTGTCCTGTGAAACTTTCGCAACTAGCGAGTCCCGTAGGGACGACAGATTATAGCGCAGGGGCTT
>CAVCLB010000070.1:0-13482 GCA_963602915.1 Dysosmobacter segnis
TAAAGACCTCTTCTTGCTTCAATTTCGTTAGAAATGTTCCTTGTGATTCCGCAGGGATTCGAACCCTGGACCCACAGCTTAGAAGGCTGTTGCTCTAATCCAACTGAGCTACGGAACCATCATTGCTGAAATTTTGTGCAAAGGTAATGAAAATAATCGATATGAGCAAACTGTTGTTGAAAATTTAATTTGAAGAGTCTGCGAGTATAGATTTGCAGGGGACAACAGGCGGGTGGATTTTTGATTGAAGATGTCGTTTTGGTTTCGCTTTTCTTCGTGTAAACCTTTTTTATGGTCTCTAATAATTGTGTGTTTGACAGAAAATTAATACATTTGCAACCGAAAAGTAAACCGACTATGAAGTTAGCAATAATGACCAAACCGTCCTTCTTCGTTGAGGAGGATAAAATATTGGCAACCCTCTTTGATGCCGGGCTGGACAATTTGCACCTTTATAAACCCGGTTCGTCTCCTATTTATTCTGAACGTTTGCTGTCGTTGTTGCCCGAAGCCTACTATGGCAAAATTGTTGTACACGGACATTATTATTTGAAAGACGAGTATAAGCTTGCGGGAATACACATGGACAATGCCGCCGACAATATTCCTTTGGGCTACAAAGGTCAGATTGGCCGCACATGCCATACGACAGTCAATCTGAAGGAACATAAGAAACATTCGTCATATATATTCCTTGGAAACATTTTCAATTGTCTCTCTGAGCCGTATGAAAAGTCAGACTACACGATGAATGAACTTGAAACGGCAGCCAAGAACGGGCTTATCGACAAGAAAGTGTATGCCATGGGCGGCATTACAGCCGACAATATTCAGATAGCACGCGATTTCGGTTTCGGCGGGGTCGTCATTTGCGGCGACCTGTGGAATAGGTTCGACATACACAACCAAATGGATTACAAAGAGCTGATAACCCATTTTGAGAAACTGAGGAAACTGGTAGGGTAGGCCGGACATTCATAAAAAACAAAGGAAAGGAACAATATTCTAAATATAAAAAAGGATAAAAATGAGTGCACAAAACTCTTTTTTGGTGTTCTCGGGAACTAACACGAGATACCTTGCAGAGAAAATCTGCGCAAGTTTGGGCTGTCCGTTGGGCAATTTGGTAGTAACCAAGTTCTCCGACGGCGAGTTTGCCGTGTCATACGAGGAGTCTATTCGTGGCAAGGACGTGTTCTTGGTACAGAGCACATTCCCCAACTCTGACAATCTTATGGAGCTTTTGCTTATGATAGACGCCGCCAAAAGGGCTTCGGCACGTCACATCATAGCAGTCGTTCCTTATTTCGGTTGGGCGCGTCAAGACCGTAAGGACAAGCCGAGAGTGAGCATTGGTGCCAAGCTTGTGGCCGACTTGCTCAGTGCGGCAGGCATTGACCGACTGATAACCATGGACTTGCATGCCGACCAGATTCAGGGCTTCTTCGACGTTCCCGTTGACCATCTTTATGCTTCGGGCGTAATTCTGCCTTATTTGCAGAGCCTGCACATCAAGGATTTGGTTATTGCCTCGCCCGACGTTGGCGGTTCGAAGCGTGCCAACACTTTCGCCAAGTATCTCGGTTGTCCGCTCGTTCTGTGCAACAAGACGCGTGCCCGTGCCAATGTCGTTGCCAGCATGCAGATCATAGGCGACGTTAAGGGCAAGAATGTGGTTATTGTAGACGACATGGTTGACACGGCCGGCACGATAACCAAGGCCGCCGACATCATGAAAGAGGCTGGCGCATTGAGCGTGAGAGCATGTGCATCGCACTGCGTGATGAGCGGTCCTGCTTCTGAGCGCGTGCAGAACTCGGCTTTGGAGGAAATAGTGTTCACCGATTCCATTCCTTATTCCAACAGGTGTGCAAAGGTGAAGCAGCTCTCCGTGGCCGACATGTTTGCCGAGACAATACGTCGTGTCGTTAGCAACGAGAGCATCAGCTCGCAGTATCTGGTGTGACGCAAGTGCGGCCAAGACACTGCAATGACGGTGGACAAAATGCTTTGACAACGGCAAATTGATTTGCCTTACAATAACTGTAAAGGGCATTCTGTGTGAGAATAATCTCTGCAGAATGCCCTTTTTCGTGTTTGTTGGCGGCGAAGGAATATGCCGGTGTCTATTTGAACTGTCGCTTAAGTGACGCTGAAAAAACAAGTTGGTATGTTTTCCCCGTCACTAAAACGCGTTTGTTTTGTAATAATATTTATGTAGGCAGATGTCAAAACACTTGTAATTCGGGAATTTTGTCTAAATTTGCATAATAAATCAAGGTGTGCAGTTACGGCTTGTTGCCGTTGCCGGCACAGTGCAAAGCACGGTCATACAAACAAAAACACAAAATTCCAAGATGGTGACAAGTCGAAATGCTATAAAATCGCTGATTTTGGCCATGGCTCTGGCTGTGGCCTCTCCGCAATACAGCACCGCCCAGGCACGTTGGAACAGTGCCTACCAGTCATACATTGACCGCTACAAAGACTTGGCCATCGAGCAGATGCTGCGCTATAACATTCCGGCAAGCATCACTTTGGCCCAGGGCTTGCTTGAAAGCGGGGCCGGGCGCAGCGAACTTACGCGCACCGGAAACAACCATTTCGGCATAAAGTGCCATGGATGGAAAGGACGCAAGACCTATCACAACGACGATGAGGCCAACGAATGTTTCCGTGCATACGACAGCGCGAAGGACAGTTATGAAGACCACAGTCGTTTCCTTTCTACCCAAACCCGTTATTCGCAATTGTTCCGTCTGCCGCGTACCGACTACAAAGCATGGGCACGCGGACTCAAATCGTGTGGCTATGCCACCAATCCGCGCTATGCCGACCTGCTTATCCAGATAATCGAGGTCTACAGTCTGTCGCAATACGACAAAGCTTCTAAATACGACAAATTCCTCGCCGGACACGCATATTCTGATGTGCCGGGAAACGACGGCTGTCTGCATGAGATAAAATACTACAACAAGAATTATTATATAATAGCCAAGGCTGGCGACACATTCAGTTCGTTGAGCAAGGAAACCGGAATATCGGCCCGTAAACTTGCCCGCTACAACGAGCGCGACAGGCGCGACGCTCTTGCACAGGGCGATGTTGTTTATTTGTGCAAGAAGAGAAAGAAGGCCGAAAAGGCTTACCGCAAGGTGCTTCATGTGGTGAAGGGCGGCGAGAGTATGTACACCATTGCACAGAAATACGGCATACGCCTGAAGAGCCTTTACAAGAAAAACAACCTCTCCCTCGATTATCAGATTGCGGTGGGCGACAGGCTGAAGGTTTACTGATTGCGGTTGCCGATGCACCGGCAGTGCGGCCACTGCCGGTGCCAGTGGTTGTGGCGCACTGTTTTGCAGCAGTCTTGTGCCGTGGTGTGCCGTTGCCGGGCTACCACTTATTGAAAAAAAGGATAACAATAAAGGATAAAATCTCAATAGGAACGAAAATGAAAAACAAGTCTTCTTTGCGCAGTTGGTTGCCCCTCTTGGGGCTTACCTTTGCCGTATTCGTGTTCAACACGTCTGAATTCATGCCGATAGGTCTGCTTTCCGACATCGCGTCCGATTTGCACATCACGGCATCGCGGGCAGGTCTGCTCATCTCTGTCTATGCGTGGATGGTGGCGATAATGTCGCTGCCGCTGATGATAATAGCCTCGCGCATGGAGATGAAACGCCTTATGCTCACTGTCGTCGCGGTGTTCATGCTCAGTCAGCTTGGGTCGTCGTTGGCTTCGGGCTACTACACGCTCATGGCCTCGCGCATAGGCGTTGCGTGTGCACACTCGGTGTTTTGGTCGATAGTTTCGCCCATGGCGGTGCGCACCGTGCCCGAAAACCGCCGTGCGTTTGCGCTCAGCATGGTTGCCACGGGGTCGTCGGTGGCCATGGTGGTGGGTTTGCCGCTCGGGCGCATTATAGGCATTAGTGTTGGGTGGCGCATGACATTCTTCATTATAGCGGTCATTGCCGCTTTGATATTGTTGTATCTTGCTGTGGTTTTCCCGCGTGTAGAGAGCCGCGGATCGTTCTCCTTGGGCAAGATGCCGGCACTTCTGCGCAACCGTGTGCTTGTGGGCATTTTCATAATGTCGGTGCTTTTTGCCACTGCTCATTACACCGCTTACAGCTACATTGAACCGTTTCTCGCGTCGGTGGGCGGCATGAGTCCTGGCACAATCACTCTCACCCTTATAATATTCGGGGCATCGGGCATACTCGGAAGCATTGCTTTCACCCGTTGGTACACCGGCCACCGTTACGGTTTCATAGCCATAACCACCGCTGTTCCGGCAATCACCCTGTTGTTGCTTTTGCCAGCAACGTGCTCGTTCTGGGCCATTGTTGCCGTGTGCGTAGTGTGGGGAGCTATGGCAACGGCATTTAATGTGGCTTTCCAGGACAACACAATGAAATATGCTCCGGCCGAAGCCACGTCGATAGCCATGTCTATATTCTCGGGCATTTTCAATCTCGGCATAGGCAGCGGAGCCTACATTGGCGGATTTGTGGTGAGCCACATGTCGCTCTCGCTCATAGGCGTTGCCGGAGGCATCGTGGGCATTGCCGCCACGGCCTATTGCCTTTTGAGGCTCTTCCCCGACATGCGCCGCCGTGAGCGAGCTGCCGCTTGATTGCAAAATCGGGCAAAGCAAAAAAACGTATATTTACATTTATTGGTCTCCGGTAAAATATCGGTCTAACATTATAAAACGTGGAATGTAAGGTCTTTGTAAGATTTCTGAAAACACGGGGTTTACTTTTGCCTTTTGCATGGCTTGCACTCAATTGTCCCTGAAAGGGGAGCATATTATAGGATAGGGACTTGCCCCTATCTGTTAGGCATCACAGCCTTTTGCCCCGTAGGGGGCGTATATTTCAATGTCACAATGAATTATGCGCCCCTTACAGGGGTAAAATTATTGAAATACATAAACGCAGGGGCAAGCCCCTGCGCTATAATCTGTCGTTCCTACGGGACTTACCCGTTGCAAAGCTTTTACCGGACGCCAATAATTATGAAACGCCTTCATTCCGTCAGTCTTAGACGGGTGAAAGGCAAAGGCTTTCTGCGTTATTTCTGTATGATTTTCTTGCCGCCCATTATGACAAGCCCCTTGTAGTCTTTGCCCACACGCTGCCCGGCAAGATTGTATCGCTTGTCTGCTGCTGTGTGTGTGGAGTTGTTTCCTGTTACATTGTTTATGCCGTCCATTGTGTTGCTCCACTCGAAAGTCATGAGTACGTCCACCATGTCGTCAATCATGCCACGATCAATGTCGCCCCAAGTCAATCCAGTAAATCGCATTTCGAGCTTGCCACTATTGCCGTCGGTTGTATACGTCGGCAAAGTCACGTTGTCAAGATCAATTTCATAATATCGGTCGTTAGGGTACATATACATTGTTCCAGATGTGATGTTCACTGTGCCATCGTCTTTTACTCTGAACTCCAAATTCGCCGGGTTGCCCTTTGCCTCGTAGTGAGATCCTGGTGCAACGATATTGATGCGATAGCTGTTGTCGGCAACTTTGTACATGGTGGCCGATCCAGTATACTTTGCATTGGTAAACGCCCCATCATCGTCTTTCTCTGCAAACGTAAGAGTGCCTTCCACGCTGTTGTTGTCTTGTTTTCGTGTCAGTGTTTCCTTGTAGTATTCCCACACTGCCTGTTGACTGTCGCTATAGCCTTTTGCTGCCCCGCACCAATTCAGCGTGATGATACCGTCGGCATCCACCTTTACCACTACTGGTGCGGTGATGTCTGCCGTGCCCATTCCCACAAAGTCGCCAGTAAGATTGTCGGGCAACGCACACATTGTGTAGGCATTGGCATAGACTGTCGGGTCGATAGTGATGGTCTGGGTCTCCTCGTCGAAAGTGCCCGTTACGGTGAAGTCCTGTGCACCTAAGTTCTGTATCTTCACTTCGCTATCGCTTTCTTTTGTGATGATTACATCGCACAGAATCGTGTCGGTTTGTTTCTTCGAGGCTGCGACATCGCCAGTTGTGGTGTCTATTGTATACTTGGGTACGTATGTTCTGAGACAAACGTCACTATAGGTTGCCACAATGTCGTCGATAGTGACTTGTGCGCTAGAAGCCATGCACCATAACATGACCAGCATTGACAAATAGATTTTCTTCATGTGTCTGATGTTTTTTTAAAATTGTTTGAAATTATGTTTTGCTGCTTTCTGCTGGCAAAATTAAGCAAATGGCAGAAGTTTACCCCGTTTATTGCTGCGTTTTGGTTTATCTTTCAAGAATTGTAAAACAATGGTGCACCGATATGTTTCGTGTGGGCAACCAATTCTTGAATTGTAAACGTTTGGCGGTTATTTCTTGAATATTGCTATATAGTTTGGTTTTTGTCTTCGGCTGCCGTTCTTGTGTCTTTCTGTTAACGTAAATGACAAAGTTGTATTCAAAAGGTTTAAGTTTGGAAAATTTTATGTAAGTTTGCGTTACAAAAGATATTGTTATGAAAAAGAGATTCTGCATTTTGTTCGTGTTCATGCTCATTTCTGCCATAGGGTGGTGTAAGGGTGCGCCTGTGAACCCGGCTATGAAGACCTTTTTCCGTGGACTTGAGTTTTATCAAGCCGACAATATGTCATTGGCCATGCGCTATTTCACCCATAGTGCAAGTCTTGCCGAGCGTGAAAACAATTATTTCTTGCAGGTGCGCAGCTATGCCTATATCAGCAATATATTTTACGATGCCGCCAACTATGGGCGCAGTCTTACCTACTTGACCAAGTGCTACAAGCTTGCCTCAATACAAAAAGACTCGTTCATGCTCAGCCATTTGCCTACCAATATCGTGGCAACTTACTGCAAGATGGGGAAACCGCAGGATGCGAGGCGTTGGCTGGAAGTGGTAAAGCGGACACCGTTTAGCGACACTTTGGAGTGGCGTTACTATGTATGGTATAGTCAGGCTCGTATTGCCAAGGCAGAAAAACAATATGCTGAGGCTCTGAAATTTCATCGCCAAGCTTTGGCTGCTACGGCCACGTTGTGGCACGGTGACACCTTGGCACTTTACCAAAGGGCAGAAATGTCCGAAATATATTTGCTTACCGGCAAATACAATCTGGCCATTAAACTGGCGTCTGATTGTGTGGGCGGAGCCCGACAATGGAACGAACGTGACCTGCTGTTGTCGCTCTATAAAACCATTGCTGACGCTTACGCTATGCAGGGCGACACCATTACTTCCCGTCGCTATGAAGAATACTACTTTCGGTTGCAGGACACGGTGTTCAACCGTGTAGGCATGAATGTGGCCACCGGTGAACTTGCCGATTTGGAAGATCACAAGAATGAGGAGCATGTCTCGGCTCTTAATGCCATCATCCGCAATCGCACTGTGGTAATTGCAGCTTTTTCAGTGCTGCTTATGGGCTTGCTTACCTTGCTGTTGTTTCTTATTCGCGACAGCCGTCGTCTACGTTTGGCCTACAGTGCTGTCGTGGAGAAAAATACAGAGTTGCTCAAGGCTTACGATGCCACATTGGGGGCAAAAGCCTCGCCGGGCGAAAAGGAAAATTCTGACGGAATAGACGGGGAGTTGCTCGGCAAGATACAGCAAGCGCTTGCCGACAAGCAAACAATCTCAAACCCCAATTACTCACTGAAGATGCTTGCCGATGAAGTGGAGAGCAATACAAAATATGTCTCACAAGTAATCAATGCATATTATGAGATGAACTTCAAGTCGCTGCTTAACGAGTGCCGCATTCGTGAGGCTTGTCGCCTAATGGGCGACTCGGATAATGTGAGGAAATACACGCTGCAAGCAATCTACGAGAGCGTGGGCTACGGTAACGCTACAAGTTTCATCCGTGCTTTCAAGCGCATCAATGGCATGACACCTTCTGAATATCAGCGTTTCTTGGAGCACAGGCGCAACCCAAGAGGTGAGGATGACGTTGATGAAATGTAATAAAAAATCGAATTGTTTTTTGCATTTTAAAACATGCCAAAAGCAATTCGATTTTTGAACGCCTTACCTTTCAGAGGGCATTGACAAGAAATTTATTATCTGTTTCATGTGGCGTTACGCCTTGGCGTGCGCCATTTTTGCGTTGTGGTGCATGGCTTTCTTGGCCTTGCGTCCCACCACGTTCCAGTAGGGCATGCGCCGCAGTGTGCTTCTCACGGGCTGCAGGTTCCACAGCAGAAACACTAGCAGTATGGCGGCACCTATTATGCACGATGTGCCGAACAGTTGCTTTATGCTCACGAGCATGAGCTGGTCGTGGGCATATCCCAGTCCGCGCGCGGCGTTGTCGGCTATGTGGTGTCTGAGATAGTGGCTGTATATGCCGCTGCACATTGTTTCCACCACGCCGTTGCGTATGAGTCCCACCATCGTAAGTCCCATGAAGAAATGCTGGAAAGGCATCACCTCTTCAAGAAAAATGGTGAGAGCGGCGAAGAATATGGCCACTCCGAATGTGCGGCAGAACGTGGGCAGATAGAAATGCTGCAGCGTGAGCCCGGGGCTGACGAGCAAATACATTGCCAGTTCGTAGGCTATGAGTGCTACGATGCCTATTGTGAGCAGCCGCGTGTAGCGTTGTCTGAGCACTTTCATCCACACAAGCACAAACAGGCATCCGGCTATCGTGCCTGTCCACTCCACCAGATAGAGCGCCGAGGTGGTCATTGTGCCGAAGTGCAGTATGCCGCCCGTGAGTGCCGATTGCAGCACTTTGGGCGTGGAGCTTATCATCTCTACAATCACGAATATCGCGAGTAGCGGTATGAGTTTCTTGTATGCCCATGCCTGCGGAGCTATGTAGGGATGCCTTATGTGGCGCATGCGCTGTATGGCGAAATAGAATGTGGGCACGAGAGCCAGTGCCACGGTGCGGAACGGTGCGCCGTCGAGCCAGTTGTAGAACTCGCCGTAGTTGAACAGAAACACAACCTCAATCATTATTGCCGACCACAGAGCACATCCGAGCCAGTCGAGGCTGATGAGCGGCAGAGGCTTCATGAAGCGGAAATCGTGTGTGGCCACAAGCACGAACAGGGCTATGGCAATCATCACCGCAGCCATTGTCCACTGCATGGCATGCCAGCTTTGCATGGCGTAGGTGAGGTGTATCGTAATCCACGGCGATAGACTCATGTTGCCGAGCACGATGCAGTAGAGCAGGGGGAAGAATATCTCGAAATCGCGTTTCGGGGTCATCCACAGCTGAATGTTTGACATGCATTCGAAGGTGCCGCACAGTTTGAAGAATCCGGCGGCATAGGAGAGAGCGCAAAGAATGGGCACCGACTCGGTGTACATGCACATGATGTCGCATGCCGCCACCACCAGAGCCGCAGTGGTGAGCAGCTGGCGGTTGGTGAAGCGGAACTTGAAGCGGAACAGGAACGGGAACGGCATGTTCACGCCCACCACTCCGCATAGCACAATCATGAGCACATCCTCGCGCATGAGGCAGGTGTCGCCCATAATTTGCGGCATTGCCCCGGCGTAAATGCCGCCCGAGAGCTGAAACGCGAAAGCTATTACGACATATATCCAAGGCTGCAGTGCCTTGGGCACGAAGCCGTTGTACATGGGCATTGTGAAAGGCCCGTTAAGTGTTGGAGGTCCTGGCATGATTTTCCTTCTCCTATTTTTTTTAGTATTTCACCTCGGACTCCACGTTCAACCCGGCCTTGAGGCGTGCCACGTCGGCGGGTTTGTTGTCGGCGGTTATGGCTATTCTTACCGGCACGCGCTGCTCAACCTTCACGAAATTGCCCGTGGCGTTGTCGGCAGGCACGGTGGAGTAGGCCGACCCCGTGGCCGGACTGAGCGACTCGACAACACCTGTGAAGGTGATGCCGGGGAGCGCGTCGGCGGTGAATGTCACCTTGTGGCCCACCTCGATGTGCTTGAGTTGCGTCTCGCGGTAGTTGGCTATCACCCATGCCTTGTCTGAGTCGGTGATGCGAGCGAGCAGTTGTCCCGGCTGCACGAGTTGTCCCTCGTGTATGTCCTTGCGTCCCATCACGCCGTCGGCGGTGGCCACAATCACGGTGTAGGAGAGGTTGAGGCGTGCGAGGTTTACCGTTGCCTCGGCCACGCTCACCCCTGCCGAGTTCTGAGTGAGGCGTTCGGCCTGCTCGTTTTTCACGAGCGATGTGGCGTGGCGGCTTGCCACTGCCTGTTCATAGCGTGCCTTGGCCGACTCGTAGCGGGTGCGCATGTTGTCGTATTGCTGCTTGGTCACGGCATCTTTTTTCAAGAGTTCGGCATAGCGTTCGTAGTCGGCGCGGGCATTTTCCATGTTCACTTTGGCTTCGTCGATGCCGGCTGCGGCCACGCGCACGTTGCCGCTTGTGGTGTTGATGCTTGCCGATATGGCAGCCGACCCCGACCGTGTGCCGCGCAGTCCGGCCTCGGCCTGTGCCAGTTGCAGGCGATATTCGGCATCTTCTATTATTACGAGCGTGTCGCCTTTCTTCACTTTCTGATATTCCTCAAACCTTATTTCCTTAATGAATCCCTGCACGCGCGAATTCACCGGGGTGATGTGGCGCCACACCTGTGCGTCGTCGGTGTATTCCACGTTGCCCGGATGCCACACGCGGCTTACTGCATAGACCAATATTGATGCCAGGAAAAGCAGTATCACTATGTTGTATGTTCTCTTTACAAGTTTTTTGTTGCTCATGATGTTGTGCTGTTATATGTTGTATTGTTGTTTGTTTTTGGAGGAGCGATTACAGTTCGCCGGCGGCGAATTTCATGCGGTAGTAGCAGAATGCGGTGTTTATGCGCGCGTTAACCTCCTGCAGTTCGGCGTCGAGCTTTATGTTCGATGCGTCAACCATGTCGGTAATCAGTGCCAGCTGGCACAGATATCTATCGGCCACCACCTGATAGTTTTGCGTGGCGAGCTGCACGCTCTTCTGCCGTGTGCGCAAGTCGGCAAACGACTGGCGGTAGAGTGTGTAGGCATCCTTCACGCTGTTGTCAACCGTGAGCCGTGTGTCGCGGTGCTGTTCTTCGCTCCGTGCAATGGCCGCCTTGGCCTGACGCACCTTATGGTTGTCCTTGAACAGTGAACTGAGCGAATATTTCACGCCCACGCCCACATACCACAGGTTGAAATTCTTGTCAATGGGCGGAAGGTCGTAGATGAACGGTCCCGTGAAATTGTCGGCTGCCACCACGGCGAGTTTGGGCAGCATCGCGCTCTTGGCGAGTTTGAGCTGCTGTCGGCTGCTGAGCATGTCGAGCTCCGCCAGGCGCATGTCGGTAGACTGGTTTGAGGCTTTCTCGTGCCACACGGCCTCGCTGTTGCCGTCGGCGGGCATGGCCGTCACCGCAGTGTCGGGCACTATGCGCGTGGCGGTGTCAATGCCAAGCAGGTTGCACAACTCATGGTTGGTTATTTCGTGCTGGTCGTTAAGCCGCCGCAGACCGAGCCGCAGGTCTTCCAACTGAAGCTCGTAGCGTGTCACATCGTTTTTCAGTGCAACGCCCTGTGCATGCTTTGCCTTTATCTCGTCGATGAGCTTTTCGGTAAGCTCGATGTTGCTTTGGTAGACGCGCTCGCCGTTCACCGTCTTGTAGAGGTCGAGATAATAGCCCATTGCGGTGAGCCTCGCCCCTTCGCGAGCCTTCTGCACGAGTGTCTCGGCACGCTGCTTTTGCAGTTCGGCGAGCTTTATGCCCGAACTGACGGCACCTCCCGAGTAGACAATCTGTTGTGCCTCAATGCCGAAGCTGTTGCCCCATCGCGGCTGCTTTATGCCGTGTGCGTTGCCGAAGTCGCGGTCGGTCATCACCACGTTTCCGTTGTAGCTTCCCGAGAGCGACACGTTTATGTCGGGCAACCTTTGGCTCTTCGCCGCCGCCAGAGAGTGTGTGGCCTCGTCAACTCCACGTGCCTGTGTGGCCACGGTACTGTTGTTCTGCTCTATAAGCCCGAACATCTCGTCAACGGTGAGCCGCCGCTCGGTTTGTGCCGCCGCTCCCATTGTCGCCGCGCTTAACAGAACGCATAAAATGTAATTTTTCTTCATATTTGTGTCTTGTGTGAAATAACAATCTTTCGAGCTGCAAAGTTAGGGCGTTTTTGTGGCGGCTGGGTTTTGAAAAACACTTGCGGAATGGGATTTTTGGGAATATTTGTGGTGTAATGTCCCGAAAAATGGCTTACTTTGTAGAATAAAAAAGAATTGCATGCGACGCTTGTTGAAACCCGGGCAGTGCTTGGCCGCGCTTCGGCCATGCCCTTGCAGACGGGTTGCGGCAGATGCTGCACGCGTGTGCATCGTTTGCTTTACGCACGTCGCGCACATGCCGTGCGCGGCCATTGGCAGCTTGCTGCGAGCACGGACAACGCTTAGTAAGTAGGGAATATGGATTTGGAACTTAACCAACAGCACCGGGTGTGGCTCGGCACCACATCGCTTGCCGATGTGCAGGGCGAGCCGGTTGTCATGGAAACGGGGATGATTGTAGTCTGCCGTGGCGGTTGTGCCGTGGCCAAAGTCAACTTCGGCAGCTGGAAAATGGAGCGCGGGGCGGTGATGACAGTATTTCCCGGCGACGTGATGATGGTGTCAGAGGCAAGTGCCGACTTTGTGGTTGAGGCTCTCATATATGATTCTGCCCTACTGCGCGAGGCGAGTCTGCAGATAGAGCACACCGTCTACTCGCGGCTGCGTGCCGACTGCTGCCGGGTGGACAGGCCCGATGTGACGGCAATAGCCGACGCCATATTCAGTCTGCTGCGCATATATTTCGCCCGTGAACATTGCTCGTGCCTAGCCCAAATGGTGCTGCTTCAGCTCAAGGCGTTTTTCCTTGGCTACGACGACTACCTGCGCCATTCGCCCGGGAAAAGCCACAACGAGAAGGGCACGCGCCGCCAAAACGAACTGTTCAACCGCTTCATGGAGAATGTAGAGATGCACTTCCGCGAGTTTCGCGATGTGAACAGCCACGCGGCCATGCTCAACGTGTCGGCCAAATATCTCAACTCAATCGTAAGACTCATCACCGGTCACTCGGCGAAGACAATAATAAACCACTATGCGGTGTTGCAGATAAAACTCGAACTGCAACGTTCCGACAGGACGCTCAAGCAGATAGCGTGGGATTATCATTTCTGCGACCTCTCGTTTTTCTGCCGCTTCTTCAAGCAGAACGTAGGCGTAACGCCGCAGCAATTCCGCAAGTCGCGCCGCCAACGGTGACAACACTGTGACAGGTGCGATGCAGGCCGTGAGCATGGAAAAGGGGAAATTATAATAAACTGAGCTTCGGGTTTTGGAAATAAGGCTTGGATATACGCCCCCGAAGGTAGGGCGTTCACAATTCAGAAACAAACAGTCGCAATATTGTGGAGTTTTGCATATTAAGCCCTGAAAGGGCGTAACGATTCTAGCCCAGGGTGAGGATGGAGTGAAGCGACATCCGTAACCCTGGGTAAATGAATGGTTTT
>CAVCLB010000071.1:0-13164 GCA_963602915.1 Dysosmobacter segnis
TGTTGACCTTACAGGCCAACCTACTTCGACATACATGAAACCCAGGGTTACGGATATCGCTTCGCTCAATCCTCACCCTGGGCTGGGATTGTGACGCCCTTTCAGGGCTATGATTACTGAAGTTTTCCTGATAATCAAACGATTATAAGTTTAAATCCATATAAAAATTATGCACATTTTGTAATCCAATTTTGAAACCCTACCTGTAAGGGGCGCATATTTCAACATCACAATGAATTATGCGCCCCTTACAGGGGCGAAATAATTTGATACTGGGAGAGATAGGGGCAAGCCCCTATCCTATAATCTACGCCCCTTTCAGGGGCAATGGAGTGCAATCCATGCAATGGGCAAAAGTAAGCCCCGGGGTTTCCAAAATCTAATAAAGAACAACCATTCAATGTTTTACTATATTAGACCCAACTTTTACCGGACACCAATAATCGTCAATCACACAGCCCCTTTGATTTCTTCGATATAGGCCAGCAGCCTGTTTACGCGCCGCATTGACTGCACATAATAAACAATGCCGCAGACACTACCCCAAACGAGACCCACGATGCCGCCGTAAACCATTCCGCGCGCAAAGTCGCCACCGTTCTGCCCGATGATATAGAAGAACAGCGAGAGCCAAACCACTATGGAGGGAATGCCGAAATAAACGAGCCAACGGTTGTTGAGCCGTTTATACTGGTGCAGATTCTCGGCCACGCTTACCACGTTGTCGGTCATTATGTCGTCGGAAACATAACGCCTCACCGAATAAACAGTGAAAGCGGTGCACAACGCAAGGTAGAATATGGTGAGCACGAAGAACCACACGGGTATCACCTTAAATACAAATGCGAGGACGGCATAGGCTGGCAGGGCGACAAGAGCCAGCACTCCCACGACAAGAATGTTCTTGCGCTCCTTTGAATAGTCTTTCTGCATTGACCTTCGCATAATTTTCTCGTTGAATATTTTCTGGTTTCTCAGCACCGACTTGAAGTCGGAAAATTCCTGGCGCATAAGCTCCAGACTGTCGGTATTGTCGTTCATGTTCATAATATTAAGTTGTTTTTGGGGTTGTTCTACATTTTCTTAAGCATCTCTTTTATGCGCACCAGCCTCACCGACACGTTTTTTGCCGATATGCCGAGTATCAAGCCAATCTCGGCATAGGTCATGTTTTCGAGCCACAGCAACACCATTGCGCGGTCGAAAGGCTGCAACTTGCCTATGCGCTCGTGCAGAAGTGCTATCTGCCGCATGCGTCCGTCGGCATCGTCGAAGGGCGACACATCCATTGTAAGCCGCGCATGTCGGTGCCGACGCTTCTTGCGTTCCTGCGAGATGCAGGTGTTGAGACATACACGGTAGACCCATCCTTTCACGTTATTCCACTCAATCTTCGGGCTGCCTTTCCAAAGGTTGATGAGCGTTTCCTGAAAAAGGTCGGCCACCTCATCTTCATTGTCTGAAAACATGTAGCACACGGTATATATGGTGTCTTTGTTTTCCTCAACGAGTTGTTCAAACTGTTGTTTTGTTATTTCCATTGCCTTTTTGTTTTTCTGCATTGAAATTCTTCTGCTATATAAACGCCGCGAACCGCCATTTTACTACACGTCCTAGTCATTTTTTCTGCACTTTTTTTCATATTCCGGTCAACCGATGTTGCCGATAACGCGTATTTTTGTATTTTTGCACCGCATGGCACAAAACAAACGAAACGTTACCACATTATTATTATGAGTGAAACTGGAATGAAAAAAGCGTCTTGTATTTTTGCGAAAGTAGAAAGCTGGAGCATTATGCAAGCAAAAGCAATCTTTGCAATATTCGTCTTTGTCAGTCTGCTCAGCGGCAAGACCGCCGACAGCGCGTTTCTTCTAAAAGGCTTCGTGACCGACACCGAAGGCAACGGAATAGCCGGAGTGGTGGTGAACAACGGCGTGAGCTTCACCCAAACCGACCGCAACGGGGCTTGGACTCTGCTTACCGACACCCTCACGAGCAAGTTTGTGAGCATAAGCACGCCGCGCGAATATCACCTGCCACAGCAAGACGGCCTCGCCGCAGGCTTCTACAAACCGATAGCCGAGACCGTGGCCAACCGCGACAAGAACATATTCACACTGCAACGGCGCGCCAAAGAGAGCGACATGTTTCACTACATAGCCATATCCGACCCTCAGATACTCAACGAACACGACCTGAAACGGTGGCGCAACGAAACCGTTGCCGACATAATGCGCACCGCCGCCACACTGCGCAAAACCGGCGAAGTGGTGGGAATGACACTCGGCGACCTCGTGTTTGACAACATGGCAATGTATGCGAAATATGCAGCATCGCTGCGCAACAAGCGTATGACGGTGTTTCAGTGCATAGGCAACCACGACTTCGACAAGGCATACGCCGACTTGCACAACGCTACATCGGGGGCGGCGGAATATGCCGAAAAGGTTTATGGCAAGTATTTCGGGCCTGTCAACTACTCGTTCAACATAGGCAAAACCCACATAGTGACGATGAAAAACATAAACTATGAGGGTCGCCGGAAATATGACGAAGAAATAACAGATGCCGACATGGAATGGCTGAAACGCGACCTGAGCTTCGTACCGAAAGATGTAGTCGTGATACTCAACATGCACGCCCCGGCATGGAACAACATGGAGAAGATTGACAACATAAACAATGCCGACAAACTGGCTGAGGTGTTGTCGGGACACGACACACATGTGTTTTGTGGGCATACACACTTCTTTGAAAACGCCGAGGTGACGCCACGGCTCTATCAGCACAACATTGCCGCTGCCTGCGGGGCATGGTGGACAAGCGGACTCAACCGCGACGGCGCACCAAACGGATATATGGTGGTGAACGTGTATGGACGCGACCTGCACTGGCACTACAAGGGCACCGACAAAGAAACAGGCTATGCAATGAAGGTGTATAAGCCCGGAGCGTTTGCCACACAACGGCAATATGTGGTGGCAAACGTGTGGGACTGGGACCCACACTGCCGCGTGGTGTGGTATGAAGACGGGAAATACAAGGGACGCATGCAGCAGTTTACCGACAACGACCACGACTTCATTGCCACCAAACCGCAGAAACATCAGATGTGTCCCACGCAGCATCTGTTCCGCGCAAAGCCGTCATCGCCGCGCTACCACACGCTAAAAGTGGTGCTGATGAACCGTTTCGGGCAGACATTTTCACACACGATAACCAACCGAAACAACCGTCCGTTTCTCACCGAATAAGCATAAACACAACTGACAGTCAACGCCTTGCAGCTGCATCAAGCAACAGACCGTGTTGCAGACAAGGCTATTATGCAACGCGCAGAAACGCACAATAGGGATTTTCCCCCGACACATTAGGGAAAATCCCTTTGCAATGTTGTTTCGCATGGCTAACTTTGCAAACGTAAAGAAAGAACAAATTGTAGAACAATTTAAAAAGATACGGTTATGAAAAAGCTTATATCAGTCATAGTAATATTGCTCGCCATGGCAGTATCGGCAAAAGCAATGAGTTATGAGCAGGCCCGCCAGCAGGCTCTGTTCCTCACCGACAAAATGGCTTATGAACTCAATCTCACAGATGCCCAGTATGAGGCTGCTTACGAGGTGAACCTCGACTACCTCATGGGAGTGAACACCTACGACGACCTCTACGGCACATACTGGAGACAACGCAACCTCGACTTGCAGTACATACTGTTGGACTGGCAGTTCCGCGCCTTCTGCGATGCAGCCTATTTCTACCGCCCGCTTTACTGGGACGGAGGCTTCTGGCATTTCGGCATATACGCCCGCTATCCGCAGCGCGACTACTTCTATTTCGGCCGTCCACACGTGTTTGTTGAATACAGAGGCGGACACTCATGGAGAATGAACGGAGGAAGGTCGTGGTATCACGGCCGCGATTTCGGCCCGAAACCCGGAAACAAACACTTCGGAATGCGCGATGGCTTCAACAGGGGCGACTTCGGCAACGGCAACCGCATTACATTCGGCAACCGACAGCAGGCTTCTAACAACAACAGCTTCGGCAATCGGCAGCGCCAAGGCGGCATCAACACCAACGCGCAACAGAACAACCGCCAGAATTCTGCATTCGGCAACCGCCAAAGCAGCACGCGCACCACAGTGAACCAACAGCGTGACGGCAATGCCAACGGCACTTTCGGCACACGCCGCAGCGGACTGACGACAACGGTGCCGCGCTCTACATTCACCCCATCGACGCAGAACAGCACCACACAACGCCAAACATTCGGAAGCGGACGCAGCGGACAGACTATCCCTAACCGCACTTCACCGACAATACGTCAAGAGGTGCGCCCGTCGACACAACACAACAGCACTCCGTCGTTCGGCGGCAACCGTGGAGGCAGCTCGTTCAGCGGCAACCGCGGAGGCAGCAGTTCGTTCAGCGCGCCGAAAAGCAGTTCACACTCTGGAGGCGGCACCTTCGGCGGACGCAGATAGAAACATTCGATACTACTGAATATATAAAAGGCAGCAACTGGGAAGTTGCAACCTGCGGAACTGGGAAGTTCCATAAACACGAAACTGTAAAATAGCAGAAGAAGAACAACTCGAAAAGATGTAATTAACCAATCAACAATGTTATATGTAGTAATTGTAAGATGAGTTGTTGAAAATCAAGAAGAAGGCAATGGCAGCAAACGTCACGACAAACAAAGCGTAACGACTGTCATTGCCTTCGGTTTTTATGGCATTGCCTTGGGGCAGGATACGGGTGTTTCGGCATGTTTTTGCTCACAAAACGAGCTTCCGCACTTCGGCATTGCCCATTTTCATAATCTCGTTCATGGGCTTGCCTGTATATACACTTTGTACTGCTTTGTTTATTATTCCGTGCCCCACAGCCATCACAACCTTTCCGCCGAAGTTGTCGCGGACGTATTGCAGAAAAGCGGCGGCACGCTGCTTCATGGCCTCGAGCGTCTCAATATCGTCGGGCCATACGGCATTTTTCAAGTCGGGGATAAACCGACCGGTGAAGCTTCCCCAGTCGCGTTCACGCAAAAGCGGTGTTGTAAGCACTTCGGCATGGTGTCGGCGGGCGATTATGCGGCAAGTATCAACGGAACGTTTAAGGTCGCTCGAAATGAAAACGTCAATATTTTCGTTCTCCATTTTCACTGCCACCTCTTCGGCCTGTGCCTCACCGTAGGCAGTGAGAAGGCCCGGTGTCTGTCCTTGCAAAATCTGGTTTACGTTGTCAACGGTTTCACCGTGACGCACTAACAATAATGTTGTCATATTCGGTTTGATGTGGATTTTGGCGACAGCATGCACAATTTGTTGTCATGCCGCGCCAATGTTGTCAATGTTTCTCAGCGTTCCTACGGCCTCCCCCACTGTCGTGATGCCCGAAACCACCATGGCACGCTTGCCTTTTATTTCCTTCAATGTGCACCGACGCGGGTTTGTTGCAATATAGGAGAGCACCTTGTCGAAAGCCGCACTCTTGTAGTAGGCACTGTCGGGATTGCTTACAAACTGCATCTGCATGCGGTTCTGCTTCAATATTATTTTCTCGCAACCGAGTCGTTTTCCCACACGCCGCAACGCCACCACCTGCAGAAGTTCCTCGCCCTCGTGCGGGATTGGTCCGAAACGATCAACAAGCCGTTGCCGATAGGCATCGAGTTCGCGGTCGTCTTCTATATTGTCAAGCTCGCGGTAAAGCAACATGCGCTCACTGCTTCCGGGCACATAAAGGTCGGGGAAATACATCTCCAAATCGCTCTCAACGGCACAGTCTTCAACAAACTCATTGCCGTTAATCACCATTCCCTCGGCCATTTCCTGTGCATACATGTCGGCAAACTCGTCGTTTTTAAGTTCGGTGACGGCCTGATTCAATATCTTTTGGTAGGTTTCATAGCCAAGGTCTTCCATAAACCCGCTTTGTTCGGCCCCCAAAAGGTTGCCCGCCCCGCGAATGTCAAGGTCTTGCATGGCAAGATTGAAGCCGCTGCCCAGCTCGGAGAACGTCTCCAAAGCCTCAAGACGACGGCGTGCTTCGGGTGTGAGCACCGACTTTGGCGGTGCAAGCAAATAGCAGAACGCCTTGCGGTTGGAGCGTCCTACACGTCCGCGCATCTGATGCAAATCGGAGAGTCCGAAGCGGTGTGCATCGTTGATTATTATTGTGTTGGCGTTTGAGATGTCTATTCCGTTCTCGACTATGGTTGTCGAAAGCAGCACATCGTAGTCGTAATTCATAAAACCCACGAGTATTTTCTCCAGTTCATCGGGGTTCATCTGTCCGTGGCCTATGGCTACGCGCGCATCGGGGACATATTTCTTTATGAGAGCCGCAATCTCCGGAAGATTTGAAATGCGGTCGTTCACGAAATACACCTGCCCGTTGCGGCTCATCTCAAAGTTTATCGCATCGGCTATAACCTCGTGTCCATACACCGACAACTCGGTGTGTATGGGGTATCGGTTGGGCGGCGGCGTGCGTATAATACTCATGTCGCGTGCCCCCATGAGCGAGAATTGCAGAGTGCGCGGTATCGGGGTGGCCGACATTGTGAGTGTGTCTACATTTGTTTTCAGTTTGCGCAGTTTTTCTTTTGTGGCCACTCCAAACTTCTGTTCCTCGTCGATAATCAGCAATCCGAGGTCGTGCCATTCCACAGCTTTGCCTATAAGCTTGTGCGTACCGATTATTATGTCGGTCTTTCCGGCCTTCAGATTGTCGAGCACTTGCCGAGTCTGCTTTGCAGTTCGTGCCCGCGAAAGATAGTCAACGGCCACTGGCATTCCCTTCAAACGCTCGCAGAAAGTCTTGTAATGCTGAAATGCGAGCACAGTTGTAGGCACAAGCACTGCCACCTGCTTTGAGTCGCAGGCCGCCTTAAAGGCTGCCCTTATGGCCACCTCGGTCTTTCCGAAACCCACATCGCCGCACACGAGCCTGTCCATAGGACGTGCGCGTTCCATGTCGGCCTTCACATCCTGCGTGGCTTTGAGCTGGTCGGGAGTGTCTTCATAAAGGAAACTCGCTTCAAGTTCGTGTTGCATGTAAGAGTCGGCACTGTAAGCGAACCCCTTTTCGTGCTTGCGCTTGGAATAAAGTTTTATAAGGTCGCGCGCAATGTCCTTTATCTTCTTCTTGGTGCGCTCCTTCAGTCGTTCCCATGCTCCCGTTCCGAGAGTGCTGAGTCGCGGCGGTTCGCCAGTGTCAGAACGCCGGTATTTCGAAATTTTATATAATGAGTGTATCGAGACATCAACGATGTCGTTGTGCTGATAGATTATCCTTATCACCTCCTGATAGGAATTCCCCGACGGCACCCTAACCAGTCCGCCGAACTTTCCTATGCCGAAATCAACATGAACAATGTAGTCGCCGGGCTCCATCTCCTGCAGTTCCTTCATCGTAAGAGCCATTTTCCCAGTACGCGCCACGTCGCTACGCAGACTGTATTTGTGGAATCGGTCGAAAATCTGATGGTCGGTGAAGAAGCACACACGCATGTCGTTGTCGGCAAAACCTTCGTGCAAAGTATGGTCTACGGCCTCAAACGGCAGGTTGTAGCCCTTTGCCGCAACACCGCTACCAATGGTTTGGCCGTGTGAGGCGCGCAATTCGTCGCTGTCGAAGATGTCGCGAAGCCTTCGTGTCTGCTTCTCGCTGTCGGCAAGTATATACAGAGCGTAGCCTTTCAGCAGATAATCTTCGAGCGATTGGGCCAGAAGTTGGAAATTCTTGTGGAATAAAGGCTGTGGAGTGGTATGGAAATTGATTGTGGCCTGTGGCGTGGCCGAAGGCTTATGTCCGAATTCCACCAAACGGAATGCCGCCACACCGTCGGCAAACTGCGTGGGAGCCACAAGCTGGTTGTCCTTGCGCAAGTCGTGCAAAGTTTGTTCACGCTCCACTTCGGTAAGCCCTTCAAGCTTTTCGGCCATTGCCTGCGACGAAAAACCATCGGCATATATCCGGCCAACCATATCGCGTACATATCCCATATCGCGTGCCACAATCACCGCATCAGACGGCAAGAACTTCGTGAACGGCATTTTCTCGTCGGTCATGGCTGTCACCTCGGGCACTATATCAACGTGTTCGCAACGGTCTTTCGACAACTGGTCATCCACGCCAAAAGTGCGAATGGTGTCGATGTCGTTGCCGAAAAAGTCGATGCGGAACGGGAGTTCGGAACTGAATGAGTAGACATCGAGAATGCTTCCGCGCACGGCAAACTGCCCGGGTTCATACACATAGTCAACTTCGGTGAAGCCAAACGATCGCAGCGTGCGTGCAACATCAACGAAATCTACCGTCTGTCCGGCCGACAACGACAACGTGCGTTCATCGAGCCGCTTCTTCGATACAACGAGTTCGCTCACTGCATCGGCGTTTGTCACCACATATAGAGCTTTCGTTGACTGCTCTGTGGCGCGGCGCGACAGACGACTTAGCACCTCGGTGCGCAATATTCCGTTGGCCGCGTCGCGTTGGCCATACTTCACCGCACGGCGGAAAGAAGACGGGAAGAATAGCACGTCGGCCGTGCCAAGCACTTGCGTAAGGTCGTGATAGAAATAGCCGGCATCGTCGGCATCGTTAAGTATGAACACAAATGTGGCCACACTGCGGTGCGACAGGGCCGAGAAGAACAGCGGAGCAGCCGATGCCACAAGTCCATCGAGAAACACACTGCGAACTCCAGTGTCGGCAAGTGTCGCCAAAAAAGCCCCGCACTGTGGCAGGGCTGAATATCGTTGTCTTAATTCGTCTATCTTCATTTCAGTAATTTTCGTCGCACCTACGCCACAAGGCAGGTGTCAGGCGTGCTTGGGATATTTGCGGAACCAACCGTCCCAACGCAGTCTCATAACGCCGAAGAATGCCTCGCTGAATATGCCTCCGCTCATTTTGCTTACACCTTCACGACGGTTTACAAACACCACGGGCACTTCCTTTATCTTAAATCCCATTTTGTAGGTCGTGAATTTCATCTCTATCTGGAAGCCGTAGCCCTTGAAACGCACCTCGTCAAGAGGTATTGCCTCGAGCACACGACGGCGGTAGCACTTGAACCCGGCAGTGGTGTCGTGCACATTGAAGCCCGTAACAAAGCGCACATATTTCGATGCGAAATAGCTCATGAGCACGCGCCCCATAGGCCAGTTCACCACGTTCACCCCGCTCACATAACGCGAACCAATGGCAAGGTCGTAGCCTTCGTCGTGACACGCGGCATAAAGGCGAGGCAAGTCGTTGGGATTGTGACTAAAATCGGCATCCATCTCAAACACATAGTCGTAGTCGTGAGCCAACGCCCACTTGAAACCTGCAATGTAGGCCGTGCCCAAACCGAGTTTTCCCGAGCGTTCGATGATAAACAGGCGGTCGCCGAATTCGGTGGAGACAAGCCCTTTCACTATTGCGGCAGTGCCGTCGGGACTACCATCGTCGATGACAAGTATATGGAAACACTTGTCGAGCGCAAATACCGCGCGTATTATCTTCTCGATGTTTTCTTTTTCGTTGTATGTTGGTATGATTACGATGCTGTCGCTTTTGCTCATCTCTGTCATTTGTAATAGTGGTTTCTATGTGCAAAAGTAATATTTTTTGCAAAACCAAGAAAGCGAAAACTGTGAAAAGTGTGAAATGTATAGTGTTTGGTGCAACACCCGGAAATAATTTTCATTCGGCATCGCCATTCATGCTGGCATCGACAAACGAGAACGGGAGAAGGTCGCGTGCGCTACCCAACCTGTAAACACCCGACTTGCCATAGAGCAATATCCTGATGTGGTTTTTGTAGCGGTCTTCAACGCCGAGTATCACCTGACGGCACGCTCCGCACGGCGAAATGGGAGCATCAAGCAGTCCGTTGGCATTGCGGGCGGCAATGGCAAGTGCTGTAACTGCGCTTTCCGGATATTGGGCCTGTGCTGCAAACAAGGCCGTGCGTTCGGCACACAAACCAGACGGAAACGCGGCATTCTCCTGATTGGCACCCGTTACAATGCGGTTATTGTCGAGACGTGCTGCCGCCCCCACAAAGAAATTGCTGTAAGGAGCATAGGCATTATCGGTTGCAGCCACGGCCTGTTCCACTAGTTCACGCTCGTCGGCCGGAAGCTCATCCATGGCAAGCACTTCAACATTGATGTTTATCTGTATTCGTTTCATCTTTCATTCTGTTTTTTCATCTTCCTTTACAAACTCAAATGCACCTATATCGGGTTTCCCGTCGCGTGCCGTGCCGTTGCGGTCGGTAGCAGTGGCGGTTTCGGTGTCGGCCTTGTCGATAGCAGGCGACACGCTGCTCAAACGGAAATCATAACGCAACATGTCGGCATCAACCTTAACAAAATTCTTTTCACCCGTCGTAGCCGTGTCGGCCACATCCTCATATTCCACATTCACGAAATGCACACTGTCCTCGCCCTCAACCTTGGGTGTGCGTATTATGCAATTCTTGAAATTATACACGAAAGCACTGTCTACACCTTCGGCAGGCTTCGTGCCCATCATCTCATCGTCGGCGTAGCCTGTGACCAGCGTATTGCTGCAGTCGAAAGACACAAGAGAATGTGGCGCGCCCGAGAATGCAAGCGCGCTTCCGCGTTTTGAATCATACGGATAGAACTGCGCCAATGTGCAGTTGTTCACCGTGGCTATACCTCCGTCAACGAAAAGACAATAGTCGAGCGCATTGCTAAGCTGGCAGTTGGTTACATTTATGCAGGAGTTTACCGAGCGCAATACCGAGCCCTGGCAATTGTGTATAGTGGAATTGGTCAACGTGAGTTTCGTGCGCGACACATCGGACGAGTCGGCCAGCAAACCGTCGAAGGCACTGTGAATGTCGGTATATTCCAACACATTGTCATACGAGGTTTCAAGCAGATGTATGCCCTGCCACTGCCCGCTCACATAATCGTAGGGAAGATAATCGAACATTTTGTCGAGCCTGTAGCCTCGCAACGTTACATTGGCCGAAGGAGTGCCGCAGCACAAGAGGCGGCCTGCCACATCGATGCCGGCATCGTTGTGAAAATACAACGTCACACCAGGAGCTATTGCCAACGTAGCATTCTCATTCACCTTTATCTTGCCATACACCACAATGGGCTTGTCGCCCGAGAGCACGGTGTCTTTGTCAACCGTCATGTTTCTTATAACATTCGCATTCCACGAATATGCATTGAGGTTTACTTTCTGCTGCACACCGCTTTCCAAAGCAAACACGATATTGTCAGACACAAGTTTGGGCTGGTCACTGGTGTTCCTTGGCGGCGTGATTTCAACAAAAACGCGCACACTGTCGTTTTTCCTCACTTCAATGTCATTGGTTTGATAGCCCAATGTGGGACTCAGAAAAACTCCGTCAACGTTCACGCGGAAACCCGACTGGTTGCCGTTTTCGAGACGCACGGTAGAACAACGCAGGTTGCCTTTCGACTTGTTGTATATCCACATCGACCGTGTTGACGATGAAGTTGACGAAAACACCGTATCCATCGCTATGGAGTCAAGCGAAAAAGTGAGCCTGTCGGATTGCGACGTACTGAAATTATCGTCATCGCTGCAGGCACACAAGCACACGGCCGACATTGCGGCCAGCATTATGTATGGCATAAACCTTTTCATACACTATATAACGCAAGAATATGTGGAATATTGCTTACGGGCAACAGTTATTGGCAAAGAAACTGCTGCAAGCACTGTCGGCATGCCAAACACAGAAAAAAGATGGCTTACATAGTGGCGTTTGTCACGCCTATTTGCTAACTTTGCCTTGCCACGACGTGCTTTATCCACATTACATACAAGGCACATGGCACGCCACTGACAAAAAACGCCATAGAAAATACACATTATGCAAGAGAGAAACGGTTTTATAAGCTGGCTAGCAGACTTCTTCGTACCGCGCAGTTGCGACATCTGCGGATGCCGACTTGCTGCCGACGAAGACATTATATGCAGTGCGTGCAACCTCAAACTTCCCCGCACCGGACAACAACACACGCCTCTCGACAACAATGTAGCGCGCCTGTTCTGGGGCAAGAACAATGTGGCGCAATGCGCGGCATTCATGTTCTACCAGTCGCACGCACCTGCCGGAAGACTGATATACAAACTGAAATACCATAACCGCCCTGATATTGGCGAGGCACTCGGCAGTATGATAGCCCGAGAGTTTGCCCTCGACAATTTCTTCGACGGCATCGATGTCATAATACCATTGCCTCTTTCAAAACGGCGCGAAAGGCAACGTGGCTACAACCAAAGCATGGAGTTGGCGAAAGGCATTGCACGAGTCACCGGCATAAGCATTTGCAAGGATGCCGTGTGTCGCATAAAAGACACCGACACACAGACTCGCAAGAATCCCGCAGAACGGCACGAGAACGTAAAAGATGCGTTCAAGCTGATGCGCCCAGATGCAATAAGCGGCAAACACATATTGCTGGTAGACGACGTAATCACCACCGGCGCGTCGTTGTCAGCATGTGTCCGTGTAGTGTCGGCTGCCGGAAATGTAACGGTTAGCGTACTCACAATCGGGGCAACAACTTAAAAAAACGATACGAAAAAAAGGCATTTCAAAATCATTTGAAATGCCTTCTCTTGGAGGTACCTAGCAGAGTCGAACTGCTCTACACGGTTTTGCAGACCGTTACCTAACCGATCGGCCAAGGTACCATTTTCTTCAATTGCGCTGCAAAGGTAGTATTATTTTTCCAATCCACCAAAACATTTCAACTCTTTTTTCATGCAAACTACGTGAAAAATTAGTTATTCCATATAGACACATCATCTTTTAGATGATGTCATATGTATATATTATATGTACGCGTACATATAATATTATGCCGCAGAACACCATTCACGGCGGCACACATGAGCAAACACGGCAATTTATAACTCAAGCCTCATTCGTGAGATTCGTAAAATTCGTGGTTATGAACATACCGTTTGCAGGTGGTTAAACCACGGATATCACAAATATAACGAATTTTGCGGTTCATACAATGCAGAATGGCTGCGAAGATACAGCAACAAAAAAAGGTCTCCACAATTCGTAAAGACTGTGGAGACCCTGTTGAAAGAAGGCAGCTTCCTACTCTCCCGCATTGCATTGCAGTACCA
>CAVCLB010000072.1:0-12644 GCA_963602915.1 Dysosmobacter segnis
GTGAGAGAACGACAAACATACGACCCCGAATATAAAAATGCTGCATAAACAAAAAATATCGGTCAAAACATTTGGATCTTAACATAGAAAGCAGGGGCAAAAATAGAGTATTGCCTAATAGATAGGGGCAAGCCCCTATCCTATAATCTGCGCCCAATACTGGGGCATTGGATGGCAAACCATGCAATGGGTAAAAGTAGGCCCCATGTTTTCAGATGTCTTATAAAGACCAAACTTTCCACATTTTACAAAGTTAGGCCGATATCTTACAGGATAGCAAAATTAACTTTTTAAAAACATCGTGGGCAGAATATGCTGCATCTAATTGAACTTCGCGTTTTTTTTTACACTCTGTAATGGAATCGGGACACAAATCGCTGCTAGCGAGTAATCCTCGTCTATATGAAATGCTTGATAGCTGCTATTGGGTGGTATAAAATCATTCTTGGTCCGGCCCATCGCATTACTTCGCGTATGCGCTCTCTCATCTTGGGACTGTAACAGTGCACCGGGCATTTCTTGCAAGTGGTCTTGTTGTTTGAAAATCGGCACCGTTCAAGTCGGGTATGGGCATATTGCAGCAATTCGCTGCATGCAGGGCACAATGTCTCGTTGCCCTCTTTTCTGCGGCAGTAGAGCCTTATCATCTGTTCCACTACCCGTTGTTCTTCACTTATTCTGCTCATGGGGCTTTGTCGTTGTCTTCGTGGTGTTCTACAATAGAAAAGGCGGACGGTAACGCATTTCTTTTACCGACCGCCAATCTTTATTAACGTAGCCGTTTTTCTTTCAGTTTAGTCGGCTATTGATTGCTTCTTCTTGGCATCCTCCATTTTCTTGAGAATGTCCTTGGGAATGGCGTTCTTGTTCACCATATAGTCCATAGTGTTGGCAATGATGAAGTTCTTAGTCATATACCAGATGCCTTTGTAGTCGCCGCTCTCGCCCCAAGAGTTCTTCACCATGTAATATTCCTTGCCGTTTTGGTCTTTGGCTATGCCGTAGATAAGCATTCCGTGGTCGTCGGTCAGCTCCCAGTTGTCAAATCTTTCCTGACGCTGTTCGGGAGTGGGAGTGAGTTCGGGCACGGTGCAACCGAGAGAGTCAACGAGGTTGGTGCGCTTTGTGGCCGACATTTTGAGCCATTTGGCCATGTCGCTTCCCGAGAGACTCTCCATTTTCTTTGTGTCGTAGAAATAGGCAAGACCCTTGCGTGTGAATCCGGGTTCGCTCACATCGCCGCCCCATGCCACGGTGTAGCCGTTCATCACGGCATTGTCGATGATGCGTGCCATGTCTTCCATGGGCAGGTTCCACGACAGAGGATTGCGCCAGTTGTCCTGCACTTCAACGGCATACTGGGTGTAGTAGGGGTGGTGCGAGAAGCTCGTCACCGACACATAGTTGTTCCAGTCGAGGCCGAGGCTAGCGGCAAATGATTTCGGGGTGTAAGTCTTGCCGTTGTAGCTGAAGCTTTCAGGGCACTTGCCGAGGTAGGCGTCGAGGATGCCCTGCATTCCCACTTTCCACTGGTTTGATATTTTCTTCTCTTTGCTGCGTGCTATTCCTGCCACATAAGGCTCGAGCTGTCCGAAGAACTCGTTGAAGTTGTTGAGCGAATCGCCGTAGAGCGAGCCCGGGAAGGGCATTGCGTCTTCAGGACAAATACCGTAGTTCTTGAGCACATAAAGCACGTCGTAGGCTGAGCCGCCCTGCGAGAACTGGCAGTCGCCGTGCAGACGCACCACTTGAATGGCGCGGTCCATATAGTTTTTGTTGGCCACGAAAGCCTCGCACAGGTCGTAGGTCTTGCCCGAAGCCTTGAGAATCTCGGCCTCAAAATAGGACAATGTAGAGTAGTCCCAGCATGTGCCGCTGCGGTTCTGGTCCTTGATGCTTGTGATGGGGTTTTCCTTCACCACAGTGAACACCGGCTTGTTCTTGTTCACCGAATCTTTCTTTTCTTCGGCATTTGCGCCTACTGCAATCATGGCAAGCAACGCAAGTGTTAGAATCTTTTTCATTTGGATGTTTTCGTTGTTATTGTTGTTTGTAATTTCTGTTGTTGCCGTTTGGCTGGATTTGCATTTTCTGCCTTAGTTTTCGGCCATGAATGCCTCGATGTCAGCAGGGTGATAGGGTATGCGGTCTTTGCCAATGAAGCGACACCCGTCTTTTGTAATCAGTACATCGTCCTCGATGCGTATTCCGCCAAAGTCCTTGTAGGTTTCAAGTTTGTCGAAATTGATGAATTCCTTGCAGTGTCCCGAAGCCTTCCAGTCGTCGATGAGTGCCGGTATGAAATATATGCCGGGTTCGTCGGTAACGACAAAACCCTCTTCGAGGCGGCGACCCATGCGCAGGCAGTTTGTGCCGAATTGGTCGAGGCGCGGCCTTGTTTCCTCGTCGAAGCCCACGTTTATCTGGTCGAGGTTTTCCATGTCGTGCACATCCATTCCCATCATGTGTCCCAGTCCGTGCGGCAGGAACATGGCATGTGCGCCGGCGGCCACGGCCTCTTCGGTGTCGCCCTTCATCAGACCGAGTTCTTTCAGACGGTCGGTCAGGAGTTTGCACACTGCGAGATGCACATCGAAATATTTTATGCCGGGCTTTGCCACCTTGAGCACATAGTCGTGGCAAGCCTCCACTATGCTGTAAATTTCAAGCTGGCGTTGGGTGAACTTGCCGCTTACGGGATAGGTGCGCGTGTTGTCGGAACAGTAGTTGTTTATGGTTTCAGCTCCGGCATCGCACAGAGCCAGCCTTCCTGCTTCGAGCACGGCCATTGAGGGGTTGCCGTGCATTATTTCGCCGTGTTGGCTGAATATTGTGGGGAAGCTCACCATTGCACCGTATGAGTTGGCCACGCCGTCGACCTGTCCGCCCACATATTTTTCTGTTACGCCGGGCTTTGTGATCCGCATTGCGGTGGTGTGCATCTTGTAGCCTATCACGGCGGCACGCTCGAGCTCCTCAATCTCTTGTGCTTCCTTGGTGGAACGCATCTTCACGACAGCTTTTATCAGTTCCATGCTTGCAGCCTCTTTCTGCTGCACGGGGTGTATGCCGAGCAAGTCGAATATCTGTATTTTTATGTCGTGGCGGTAGGGCGGCAGAAAATGTATGCGGCGTTTTTGGCGCATGGCATCGTTGCATATCGTCTTGAGGCTTTTCATAGGCGCGGAGTTTTTCACTCCCACGCGCTCGGCCATGTCGTGCACGCTGTCAACGCTACCATACCATACGATGTCTTCAATGTCGATGTCGTTGCCGACAAGTGTCTCGATGTCGTTGTCGATGTCAATGACTCCCACAAGTCCGTCGCGGTTCTGTCCGAAATAGTATAGAAATGAAGAGTCCTGCCGGAATGGGTAGTAGCCGTTTGCCGGGAAATTGCAGGGCGATTCGTTGTTGCCGAACAAGATTATAACACCGTCTTTCACAAGCTTCTTGAGCTGGGCGCGGCGGTTGACGTAGGTTGCTTTATCAAACATATTGTTTCTGTTTTATGGCGTGTGGTGTAAATTACACGCCTGCGTGTTTCATATTGAGAATTTGTTCTTGGTCATTATGCCTGCACTGTGCAGATGTCGGTTCGTCATATTGCCGAGTGTAGCCTATCTTATGCAGAGATGGTGCAAACGAGTGTAATGAAAGTTTTCTTTCATATTGCCGAGTGCAGCCTATCTTATGCAAAGATAGTGCAAATAAAGCACAATGCAAAACATTATAACAGCTTTTCTCCAACAACAGCCTGCTGCATTGTGAAAACAGTCGGTTTTGCCGTTATTCTCCACATTGCAGGCACGATGTATGGCAGTTGTTATCGTTATATTGCAAGTGCCAAGCAGAAGCGTATTGTTTTACAGCGTTATTGTCTCGCTATGTTGCAGCCTCCAATGCATTTTTTCTTCCATACCATAAACCAAACGCCGGTAAGCATTGCGCACACGAAGCTGATGACATAAGATAGATTCCAATCGAGGTTGAAGCTGTATTGGTCGACGCACAGATAGCACACACACACGGCCACCATGAACATTCCTGGCAGAAGCGCAATGTAGTATGGTTTGTTTCGTTTTGCCAGATATATGGCAATGGTGAAGAATGTGAATATGGAGAAAGTTTGGTTGAACCATGCGAAATAGCGCCACAACACGTCAAACTTCACAAACAACAGAATGATGCTGATGACAAATACCGGCATACAAATCAAAATACGTTTCAACACCTTGTCTTGCTTTATCTTAAGCGTGTCGGCCAATATCAGGCGTGCGCAGCGCAATGCGGTGTCGCCGGTGGTAATCGGCGCGATGACTACACCGAGTATGGCCAGTACTGCCCCAAACGACCCGAGCCAACTGTTGCATATACGGTTGACAAAAATAGCCGGGTTTATAGCTCCGCTGTCGTCAAGCATGGCATTGTATATCTTTTCATAGGGAGTGCTGCCGGCTACGTCGAGCTCATTGGCAAACTGCAAGGCTGCTGCCGCCCATATCAATGCAATCACGCCTTCGGTTATCATCGCGCCATAGAACACCCGTCTGCCGTAGCGTTCGTTCTTTATGCAGCGCGCCATAAGCGGACTTTGGGTGGCGTGGAAACCGCTCACTGCACCGCAGGCTATGCAGATGCACATGCAGGGAAACACCGGAAGACTTCCACCGGGATAGTGGTTTTCAAAAGCGTCGGTTATTTCGGGTATTGGTGTGCCACTATGCAGAAATACACCTACAAAAATACACATTGCCATAAAGATGAGTACCACGCCGAACAAGGGGTAAATTTTTCCTATAATCTTGTTGATGGGAAGTGTCGCTGCTATAAGATAATAAAGGAATATCACCACCACCCAAAACATGTAGCTGTTGTCGGCGATTCCGGCGGTAAGGTTGGCAAGCAGTCCTGCTGGGGTCTTCACAAACACGGCAACGACAAGTATCATCAGAAACAGGGCAAGATAGCGTTGTGCATTGCGTGCCAAATTCCCCATCTCGTCGCCTACAATTTCAGGAAGCGAGGCTCCGTTGCGTTTCAGCGAAATCATTGCAGCCATGTAGTCGTGTGCGGCTCCGCCAAAAATGCACCCCAAGACAATCCAAAAATAAGCCGACGGCCCGAAGAGCAGACCTTGTATTGTTCCGAATATTGGTCCCGTACCGGCAATGTTGAGGAATTGTATTAGAAACACTTTCCATGTAGACATCGGCGTATAGTCAACTCCGTCTTGCATAGCATAACACGGCGTGGTGCGCTTGGCATCGGGTTGCATGATGCGTTCAACAACTTTTCCATAGACGGCATATCCCAAAACAAGACATATCAGACTTACAATAAATGTGTACATAACTGCTTTTGAAAAATTTCTGCAAAATTACGTTTTTTTTACTGAATGGGCAAAAGCTATTGGTAGATTTTACTTATTTGCAGTCCTTTTGCTTGCATATTATAACAATGTGGCATTGTATGGAAAATAAAAAATTATGCGGAATACGATTTTATAGGTCAAGAATACTCACGCGCGTTAAAACCAGTCAACAACAAACTTGTGGTCAATGCGAATGCGGCAAGTCGCTTGCCGCAAATCCTGAAAACAATCTTTTCCATTTTCTTTTCTTTGGGATTAATACCGATTACAAAATTTGGCGCAAAAGTAACAGGCTTGTATGACAACGGTATTACAACCCATTGAAAAAACAATAATGGCATGAAAAATTGCAGTAATTATTCTGCAATAATATGGGCATGCGCTGAAAAGGCACATCCAGGTGTGATGACTGTGCCCGACATTGTTTCAGTGTAGTGCAAAAGCCTATTGATGGCATGTTGCTCCTCAACAGAGCCTGTTTTCTCTTTGGTTTCTTAATGCAAAATCACAAAAATAGCCCCAAGAATGGGACATTATTGACGAATTTGACTAACTTTGCATTGAGGACGAAACAAATACACCAGTCATACGCCCCTTAAAGATGTTTTAAGAGAATTATTTTACTAGTTGTGTATTGTAAAGGGGAATAGGTGAAGGACGTGCCTGCGTAAAGTAATTTAGCTCACCAAACAAAGTTAGTAAACTATCATTAGTTAATCGCCCTCAAATGTGACAATGTTTTAAGAGAATCCAATAATGAAATGGGAAGAAATACTAGCATAAATATATTGAATTTGCTGAATATAGATGCGCGGCAGGAAGAGTTCCTTGTCCAGAATGCAACTATTGTATTCGACACAAGTTCTATTGGTCAGTTGTATTATCTGACCGAGGAAACTAAGAAAACAATGGTTGATATATTGAATTGTCTAAAAGACAGACTGTGGATGCCAGCTCAAGTGTTTTTGGAATATAGCAAGAATCGAGAAAAGTTGTTGAGGAACCCAGCAGACGAGCAGTATGCCACACCTAAGTTCATGCAAAATCAACTCGTTGATGATTTGCAGGTCTTTGTCAAAAAGCACCGTGACAATCCATATTACCATCCACATTTTGACGATGCACAGCTTGTATATATAGAAACAGAAATCAACAATATAAAGAGTGCGTTTAAAAATATTAAAGGCATTGTTAAAGATCAAAACAAAAAACGGAGAGGAGAAATGGAATCTATGATACACGACTCTGACAGTGATGTAATATGGAAAGTCTTTTCCTCTGTAGACAAAGGTGCTCCATATACTTATGCTGAGATGTTGGAAATTGTAGAAGAAGGGAAATTTCGATACGAAAATACAATTCCTCCAGGATATAAGGACGGAGAAAATGACAAGAAGAAAGGATTTCAAATATATGGTGACCTGATAGTATGGAAAGAGATATTACGGTATGCAGGCGAAGAAAAGAAATCTGTCCTGTTTATTTGTGATGACATGAAAGAGGATTTGTACAGAGATGCAAAAAATATTCTTCCCCGGTATGAACTGATAAAGGAATTTGCAGACATTACTCAACAGCGATGTTGGATTATACCATTGGGACGTTTTCTCGCTTTGCTGGAACTTTATATTAAGGATGATACAATTCTACCGTTTTATGAGGGACTTGACGCTGTAAGAGATGTATTAAATACAAAAGAACAACTCAAATGTATTCACCAAAGTCCGACGACAGAATCCGTTATTGTCAAATGTGCTCATTGTGGAGAAGTGTTTACTGTTGATAGTGATGAATTTTTCTATGATTGGGAAGCACAAGGATTCTCAGAGCGAGAGATGGGAATGGAAATAGAACATACCAGTCATGAGCTCGTTTTTTGTCCTCAATGTGATAAGGATATTGAGATAGAACTGAGCGTTTGGGAATATCCTGAAGGACAGTACGAAACGGAATGTATTGAATGTGAAGACGGCAAAATCTTGGAAAATCATTTAAGACTTCAAGAGCATATTACATTGATTGAGGAACAAAAACAATGCCAATGCTGCGGTGCTTTGACAAAAGTAGGCGAAGATGGGCTTTGTGAATCATGCAGCGATTATTACTCATATAGTATGGATTAAAATATTATATGGGTTTATAAATTTTATGTGGTATATAACTTTTATGATAGTAAGGACATATGGATATAAACAATAATTTGCAAGTACAGAGCCTCACAATAGAGACAATGTATAATTATTATAAATCTCAAAAGTTGATAGTAAACAGGCGCTATCAGCGCAAACTTGTTTGGGCTGTGGAGGAAAAAGAGGCTTTTATAGATTCCATTTCTATAAATTATCCCGTCCCTATATTTCTTGTTGCAGAAGTTGACTATAAAGGAAGTCAAGCCTATGAAATTATAGATGGTATGCAACGATTGAATGCCATTATGGATTTTTTGGAATGCGAATATCCTTTGCATGGTAAATACTTCGATATGGATTCTGTTTCTTCAATAAAATTTTTGAAGGACAATGGTTCTTTGAAGCAAAGAACGCCAGTATTAGATAGGGAAAAGTCTGCAAAAATTGCAGGATATTCTATACCATTATCAGTTGCGAATATAAAAGATTCTAAGGTTATAGATGATATTTTTAAGCGAATCAATTCTTGTGGCAAACATTTGTCTGCTCATGAAATAAGGCAAGCAGGAGCGACAAATAAATTCGGAAAACTTGTTCGTCAGCTATCCGAGAGCATAAGACGTGATGTCTCTCATTCAGATGTACTGACTCTCAACAATATGAAGCATATATCTATCAATAATCATAAGTTGTCGTATGGAATAGATATGGGAGGCATTTTTTGGAGAATGCATAATATTATCACCGCAGAGAACATTCGTGATTCTAAGGACGAGGAGTTGGTTGCTCATTTGTTAAGCAGTATTCTTGTCTCGCCTCGGCCTTCTGCAATAGCACATAACTTGGATACGTTTTATTCAGATAATTCAGTATTGGAGGCAAAAATATCTCAAGAAGGTGAATCTGTTATAATTGGGCGTTTTCAAGCAGTATTGGAAGAATTCCGAAAAATATTTGAAGCAGTACCTCAATCTTCGTTTTATAAAGTCTTGTTTAAGCAGGACACCAAATATGTTCACAGAACATTTCAGGTGTTCTTTCTTGCATTATATGATATACTTGTCAAAGAGCAACTGAAAATATCCAATTACGAAGAATTGTGCAAAAGTCTTGATGGGTTGGGAGATAAGTACTTTACAGCCAATGCGGAAAAATATCGTTTTTCCTCAGAACGTGAAAAAGGTATTGATATTGCAAAGGGGGTGATTCGTAAATTTTCAGAGAAACGTAATGGAATAGACCCGGGATTAAGTAACGGCATGACCCATATAAAAAACATTTTGAGCCGTTCAAATACAGAAAATACAAACTATGATTTCAAAATAGGACTGCATAGAATGTATAATGGAGGACAATTTGATGAAAATTGTCTGAATAAGATACTTAAAACACTTACAGCAATGGCAAATCAAGGAAAAGAAAGTGTAGGATATGTCATTATTGGTGTCGCTGATGATAAGAATGATGCAAAGAAATTTGAGTCTTTTTACAGAAAAAATCCATTGTCGTATAAAGATTTCTTTATAGCGGGAGTCCAAGAAGAAGTCATACGGTATTATAAATCACCTGAATTATATCGCAATAATCTAGAAAGTAAAATACGAAATACGACTTATATAGATCAAAAATATAAAGATCAAATACTTCGCAATATAGATTTTGTGAAATATAACGACAGGACAATCATTATACTTAAGATTGTCAATGAGGGAGAAGCTGTAAAATTTGATGGTAAATACTTTGAGCGACAAGGAACAAGAACTGTTGAAGTTGTAAATGAAGCTCAAATGTGGAAGCGTTTCTTTTGAAGTTTTAGAGTCGTAAACATCAATATAAATGTCAACTCAAACATCAGATAATAACAAGCGAATAGCGAAGAATACGCTGCTGCTCTATTTCCGTATGCTCTTCATGATGGGCATCTCGCTCTATACAAGCCGAGTGGTGCTCAATACCCTCGGCGTGGAAGACTACGGTATATATAATGTGGTGGGCGGCATCGTGGCGATGTTCGGTTTCATCAACGGCTCCATGTCCTCCGCCACGCAACGGTACATCACTTTCGCCTTGGGCAAGGGCGACAAGGAGCGGTTGCAGACCGTGTTCAGCACCACGCTCCAGATACACACCCTCATTGCCGGCATCATCGTACTTCTCGGCGAGACCTTCGGTGTGTGGTTCCTCTACAACAAGATGCAGATACCACCCGAGCGTATAGATGCCTCCTTCTGGGTGTTACAGTGCTCGATATGGTCAATGGTTACAATGATAGTTAGCGTTCCTTACAATGCTGATATTATTGCTCATGAGAAAATGTCTGCTTTTGCATATATATCCATTTTAGAAGTTGTCCTAAATTTGGTAATAGTATATATTTTAGTGATATTCTCTTATGACAAACTGATATTGTATGCAATACTGGGTTTGGTCGTTCAAGTGGCAATTAGATTCTGCTATAGCATTTATTGTAATCGTCATTTTGAGGAAACGAAATACAGACCCGTGTGGGACAAGTCCCTCTTTAAGGAAATGGCTTTTTTTGCCGGTTGGAACATCTGGGGAAATTTTGCTGGCACTTTGTCAACAACAGGTGTCAATCTTCTTTTGAATGTTTTCTTTGGTCCCGTGGTCAATGCCGCACGAGGGGTGGCGGTACAAGTGCAAGGTGCCATACTTGGCTTTTCGGCGAATTTCCAAATGGCATTAAATCCCCAAATTACGAAGAACTATGCAAAAGGAAATCTCCTTGAGATGCATAAGCTAATTGAACGCAGTTCTCGCTTCTCTTTCTTTTTATTATACATATTGTCAACTCCCGTGATGCTTTTGACCTCATACTTACTTACATTATGGCTGAAATTAGTACCTGTGCATACAGTAGCTTTTCTTAGGATAATACTTGTTATTGTGATTATAGACAGTATTGCAAATCCAATAATGATTGCAGCTACTGCAACAGGCAAAGTTAGGCAATATCAGTCAATTGTAGGAGGAGTAGTTCTCCTAATAGTTCCTCTTTCCTATTTGGCACTAAAGTTTGGTGCTACGCCTGAAGTTGTCTTCTTGGTGCATCTCGCGGTTTGTATTCTTGCTTTTATTACGCGGCTTTTAATAGTGCGTCCAATGATTAAATTGCAAATCAGACGATATATTTTTAATTTGCTCAAAAGTATATTACCAGTAGTTGTTGTGAGCTTTCCTATTTCTTTTGCTATATGCAAGTTTATTGCGCCCCAAAATATTTATCTCTTGACATTAGATGGTTGCTTGTGCGTGTTGGTTTGTGTGACTTCAGTCTTTTTCTTAGGTATAGAAAAGAATGAACGCAGAAATATTATGGCAAAAGTGTTGAAACGAATAAAAAATAAATAAGAATATGTGCAGTCATAATCCTATGGTATCTATTATTGTTCCCGTATATAATAGGGAGAAGACGATAACCCCTTGTATCATGAGTATATTGAACTCAGAATTTGCAGATTTTGAGGTTCTTTTGGTAGATGATGGAAGCACGGATTCTACAATGAATGTGTGTGAAAGGTTAGCTTCTATCGATAGCCGCATAAAACTCTTTCGCAAATCAAATGAAGGAGTGTCTGTTGCTAGAAACCTTGGTGTTTCAAATGCAAAAGGAGAATGGGTGACATTTGTTGATTCGGACGATGCTATTATGCCAACTCATTTGAATGTAATGGAGAATGAATGCGGTGAGGCTATAGACTTGATAATGACTGGTCTTACTGGCGGACGGGTAGTTAATGGCAAAGTTATGTTAAACAATTCTTCCGGTTTTTCGCAAGAAATTGTAACCTCACCTAATGCAGCTGCATATCTATTCAATGATTTCAAGCCTTTCGAGAATCCCGTATACTCAGCATGTAACAAACTTTTCCGAAGAAGAATTTTGTCTGACTACAAAATATTCTTTGATACCACTATGTCTTTGGGCGAAGACCAGGTGTTTCTTTGTGATTATTTGCAGCATGCTAAGGGTATAGTATATTGCAAGAATAAGAGCTATGTCATTGTATCGTGGACTAATTTATCTCATATAAGTTCAAAGTTACGCACTCCTTCTGATTATTTACATAACCAACGAAAGAATTACAATGCGTTGTGTAATGTTATAAAAATAGGGGGGGGGGACACAGAACAATACGCAGTAAATTACGGTATCGATCGCCCGATAACACGAATATTATATAATTATACAAAAATTAGAAATAGTCATTTGTTATCTAACTCTGAACTGCTCCAATTCACAAAGACAGAAATAATACCTTTTCTTAAATCAATAGATGTAACAAGGTGTAGGGCTGTAAATTTTAATGTCCGCATAATTTATACTATGCTGATGAATGGTGTTCCGAATTTGGCTATTACATATTGTAGGTTCTACAACTTAGTATTAGCATTACATGGTTTAGAACATCGAATCATCAGAAAGATGAAAAGAATCTTATTTAGATGATAAAGATATCTGACAAGAAAAACTGTTGCGGTTGCACATCGTGCGTCCAGCGTTGCCCCAAGCATTGCATCACCCTGAGTGAGGACAGTGAGGGCTTTCTCTATCCCAAGGTAGACGAAAGCGTCTGTATAGAGTGCGGACTGTGCGAGAAGGTTTGCCCCGTTCTCAGTCCGCAGGACAAGATAACGCCCCTCTCCGTGCTGGCGGCGAAGAACCGCAACGAGCAGGAGCGTATGGACAGCTCCTCGGGAGGCGTGTTCCTTCCCTTGGCAAGAAACGTCATTGAAAAAGGCGGTGTGGTGTTCGGAGCTGTCTATGACGAGGCATGGGAGGTGCATCATGTCTATACGGAGACCATCGAGGGAGTCTATCCCATGATGGGCAGCAAGTACTTGCAGAGCCGCATAGAGAACACCTACCGGGAGGCAGAGCAATTCTTGAAGCAAGGACGTGAGGTGATGTTTGTAGGTTCGCCCTGCCAGATAGCAGGACTGCAAGGCTACCTCCGCCACAAGGAATATCCCAACCTCCTTGCCGTCGACTTCCTCTGCCACGGCGTGCCGAGTCCCGGTGTGTGGCGCAGATACTTGGCGGAGACATACAGCAGCGAAGAGGCAAGAGAACAAAGTCGCCGTCAGGCGACCGCTGGAAAAAATTCCGTTTTGTTTTC
>CAVCLB010000073.1:0-12076 GCA_963602915.1 Dysosmobacter segnis
GGGGCTTGCCCCTATCTATTAGGTATTACTATATTTTGCCCCTGTAGGGGGCGCAGAGTTCAATATCACAATGAATTATGCGCCCCTTACGGGGGCAAATTTAGTGAAATACAGAAACGCAGGGGCAAGCCCCTGCGCTATATTCTGTCGTCCCTACGGGACTTGCCGGTTAATAAAGTCTCGCCGGACACCAATAAAAAGAAAAAAGGTGAAGCCCGTAATCAGGCTTCACCTAATGTGTTAGCGTTGCAATAACTTTTTCCCGTTGCTTATCACGATGCCCTTGTAGGCAGTGCTTACCCGTTGTCCCTGTACATTATATAATGTGTTGCCGGTGGCGCGAACAGGCTGCGTTGTGATGCCGCGGATGCCCGACTCGATGCCGTAGAGCACCGCATTATCAATGTTCTCGCAGTTTTTCTTATACCATTCTTTTATGTATTCGGCCTCTGTGTAGGGAGTGTCTTGCAGTTCCACAGCGTTATTTCCCCAGGCGTCATGTTCGCGTTTCCACGCCCCCGACTCTGCAAAAGCCTTGGCATAGGCATCCACACGGGCGTTGAAAGCCTCTGTCGATAGCGTGCTTCCGTAGAGTTCTTTCCACCGCTGCGCCGTTTCATACGGGTAATCGTTCACCTTACCTTCCCAAAGACGTTTGAAAAGCACCATCTTTGTCACCATGGCGTTGTCGGAAAGGGTTGCATCGTAGTTTCCATCGGCATCCGCTCCGAGCGAAGCTCCAAGGCTCCACGGGGTGATGAGCATCTGCACGCCCTCGTTTGCGTTTACCGTGCTCAGGTAGATGTCGTTTGCCTTGTTGTTGCAGATGCCCGTGGCGAGGGCGAACACATGATAGTCGGTCACGTTTTGTGCATACATGTGCCCGTCGGTCCCGGCTTTGAAATCCTCGTCGGAGGATGTGGTGCAGAAGTCTTTGAAGCCCACGAGCGGTGCCCATGCGTCTTCACAGGCATTGTCGTCGGGGTAGTCAAGTTCCCACTCCCGCCATGTCGTGCTGGTACTGGGCATGTCTTCCGTTGCGCAAGTGAAAGTGTCTTCGCCCCAATTGTCGGTCTTGTACAGCACACCGTTGATGGTTGTGGTGCCGTCGGAGTTGTCCTTTGCCTTCTTAATGCCGAGCAACTTGCGGTTTATCTTGTCAGTGAAGCAGTACAGTCCGTGGTAATTGCCGTTGATGAACAGTTCCACAAACTGACCTTCCGTGCCGTTGCGGTTTCCGTATTCGGTGTCGTACGGAGTCTTGGAAACGGCGTTCCATAAGTCGGTGCAAAGGCGGTTGCGTAGGCGCGAGCGGTCGGTTGCCATGGCGTCGAGTATCCATACATCGTCTTTGCGTATGCCGAAAATTGTTGCGTCGAGGCTCTTTCCGCTTTCGTCGAGCAGTTTCACGGCAAACGATTTCTTGTCGTAGGCGAGCGAAGCCGTGCCACGGTATTTCACCTTGCAGGCATATTTCTCCGTGGTTTCAGTCTGTTCTTTCTCCGTCGGGTCGGCTATTTCAATCGAGGCGGCGGAGTATTCGTCCTTGTTCACGTTGTCCATGTCCACTGTGAGGTTCACAAGGGGCAGCGAGTTGTCGCCCAGCTGCTTCGTCATGGCTTCAAATTCCGTCTCGTCCACAATTAATGTCGGGATATTGGCAAACAGATTGTCCTTCAGATTGTCGAAGTTAGTGCTGAACCAAGTCTTTATGTAGTCTGTCTCGTCGTCCAAATTCTGTTTCAGTTCCACGGGGTCGGCGTTCCATGCGTTGTATTCCCGTTCCCATGCCCCCGACTCCTTGAACTGCTTTACATAAGCATCCACCCTCGCGTTGAATGCTTCTTTTGATAAGAGCGTCTTGCTGAGCTTGCGCCAACGGTCGGCGACGGCGGTCTGATACTTGTTTATGTTGCCGTTCCAGAGGCGTCCAAAGGGCTTCACCCGCAGTACTTTGTTGTTGTCTGCCACATAGTTGTGGTAAGAGCCTTCCCAGTCTCCGCCTATCGAAGTGTCGAGATCCCAAGGCGTGATCATCATACGCTTGCCCTTGTTTATATTCACTATGCTGAGGAATGCGTTTTTCATCAGGTTGTCGCGCAGTCCCAATGCGAGGCAGAACACATGGTAGTCTATCATGTTTTGGACGTATAGGTTCTCGTCAAGACCGCTTGTAAAGTCGTCGTCCGAAGTCGTCGTGCAGTAGTCGATAAAGTTCTTCAGCGGCGTGTATGCCGTCTCGCAAGGGTAGTCGTCGGGGTAGTCCAGCTCCCAGGAGTTCCATGACTCGCCTGTCATCGACTGTGAAGAGTAGCCGTTCAGGTATGCGGCGTCACACCATTCGGCGCATTTGTACATCACACCGTTGATGATTGGGTTGCCGCTGTCGTCGGTCTTTGCCTTCTTCACACCCAATAGTTTGCGGTTCACCTTGTCTGTCATGCAATACAATCCGTGGTATTTGCCGTTTATGAACACCTCCACGAAGCAGCCTTTCGTGCCGTTGCGGCCGGCAAAGTCGGTGGAGTATGGCGTTGTGGAAAACTCATTCCAGATGTCGAAACAGAGGCGGTCGCGCATCCTCACGCGGTCTATCGCCATTGCGCCGAGTATCCATGTGTCGTCCTCGCGGTTGCCGAGCACAGGCGCATCAAGGCTGTTGCCGTCGGCATCGAGTAGTTTCACGGCGAACGACTTCTTGTTGTACCACAGCGAAGTGGCTCCGCGGTACTTTATCTTGCAGTTGAATGTTGTCACTACGTTGCCGTCGGTGCGTGCCAACGGGTCGGCAATTTCGATGGTGGCCTGTGTGTAGTTGGGCTTCGTCACGCTGGCAATATCGACAGTGATATTGACGAGTGGCAACGATTTTTCATTGAGTTGCTGTTTCATCTGCCCGTAAGTGACAGCGTCTGCCGCACCGGCGACGATGGCATGTACCGTCAGCAAGATGGTGAAGATGATTTGTTTCATAAGATGTCAGATATGTTTTTTTTGTTATTGTCCGTAGAAAGAGCCGGTTCCTGCCACCTGAATTGCTGCGGGCGGCATACTGTCAGAACCCCCGGGTTTGCAAAAATACGGTTTTATTATGGCAATTAGGCAAATTCTGGCAAATATATTTGGCTTATAAAAACAGCGCATCGCGCCACGCGAGGCATCTACAAACTTTCGAAATCGTTTGCCGATGCCGTTTCTTTTTGCTAATTTTGCATGATAGAAAGCACACTTATCCGTGGCACAGCCACGACAGACAGACAAGCATGAAGATTTACACCGATGCCGAACTGGCACAAATTCTCGATAAAGACATATTCCATAAAATAGGCGATGCCGCCGACTCACTCGGCGTGGAATGCTATGTAGTGGGCGGCTATGTGCGCGACATCTTCCTCGAACGACCGTCAAACGACATCGACGTGGTGGTTGTGGGGAGCGGCATACAGGTGGCCGACGCGCTGCGCAAGACGCTAGGCAAGAAAGCACACATATCGGTGTTCCGCAACTTCGGCACTGCGCAGGTGAAATACAAAGGCATTGAAGTGGAGTTTGTAGGGGCTCGCCGGGAGAGCTACACACACGACTCGCGCAAGCCAATAGTGGAGGACGGCACTCTGGAAGACGACCAAAACCGCCGCGACTTCACCATAAACGCCATGGCAATATGCCTCAACAAAGAACGTTTCGGCGAACTTGTCGATCCGTTCGACGGCATCTACGACCTTGAAGACGGCATCATACGCACCCCACTCGACCCCGACATAACTTTCAGCGACGACCCGCTGCGCATGCTGCGGTGCGTGCGTTTCTCGGCACAACTGCGCTTCATCATCGACGACGAAACCTTCGAAGCACTCGGACGCAATGCCGACCGCATAAAAATAATAAGCGGTGAGCGCATAGCCGACGAACTGAATAAGATAATGCTTACGCCCCAACCGAGCCGCGGACTGATGGAACTGCAACGCAGCGGACTGCTGCAACTCATCATTCCCGAACTTGCGGCACTCGACATCGTGGAGACACGCAACGGCCGTGCACATAAGAACAACTTCTACCACACACTCGAAGTGGTTGACAACGTGGCCACACACAGCGACAATCTCTGGTTGCGATGGGCCGCACTGCTGCACGACATAGGCAAAACAAAAAGCAAACGGTGGGAGCCTTCGGTGGGCTGGACATTCCATAACCACAACTTTCTGGGCGCAAAGATGGTGCCCGAACTGTTCCGCCGCCTGAAACTTCCGCTCGACATGAAGATGAAATATGTGCAGAAACTAGTGGATTTGCACATGCGACCCATAGCCATCGCCGACGAAGAAGTGACCGACTCGGCTGTGCGCAGACTGATGAACGATGCCGGCGACGACATTGACGACCTTATGACACTGTGCGAAGCCGACATAACAAGCAAGAACGAGGTGCGCAAGAAACGCTTCCGCGAGAATTTCCGCATCGTGCGCGAGAAACTCACCGACCTGAAAGAGCGCGACTACAAACGGCTGCTGCAACCGGTAATCGACGGCAACGAGATAATGGAGATGTTCGGTTTGCCGCCCTGCCGCGAGGTGGGCACACTGAAACAGACTCTGAAAGATGCCGTGCTCGACAACCGCGTGCCCAACGAGCGCGAACCGCTCATGGCCCTGCTCATGCAGAAAGCCGCCGACATGGGACTTGAAACAAACCGTTGACAACACATCACGACGCTATGCAGAAAGGAGCATTTCACCCCTTAGGAGAGATGCTCCTTTCTGATGTATGCCGACGCTCTGACACAGGCATGCACACATGACAAGACACATTGCCCACACAAGAAAGCGCAACACTGCCTGCAAAGCGCACAGCGAATGTGTGTAGGCACACAATTCAGAGTTGCAAAAAAAACAAAAAGCCAGAACAAAAGTTGTTAATTGTGGGTTTCTTTATTTCCACATTATAATTAATGTTATTAATTTTGCAACCGAAAACTTGAACATACAAACAAGTTTTCTTTACATAAGGCAACTCAGCGACGATTCAAGCAAAAATGCAAAATATATTGTAAGAACTAAAATCAATAATTTAGTAGTATTAGGTATGAAAAAAACGAAAATCTTTTTGGTAGCGGCTTTGGCTGTGGTGCTCGCCTCATGTGGTGGCGGCAAGAGCGGTGGCAAACCCGATTTCGGCGACAACGAATATGCCGTCCGTACAATCGAGGCACAGAGTGCCGACTTGCAGACAACCTACCCGGCGACAATCAAAGGTATGCAGGATGTGGAAATCCGTCCGAAAGTGTCGGGATTCATCACGAAGCTCTGCGTGAAGGAAGGTCAGACCGTGAAGGCCGGACAGCTTCTTTTCGTCATCGACAACGTGACCTACGCCGCAGCAGTGCGTCAGGCAAAGGCCGCAGTCAACTCGGCCAAGGCACAACTCAACACTGCCCGCCTTACATACAACAACTCTGAGAAGCTTTTCAAGAACAACGTGATAGGTTCTTACGAGCTCCAATCGGCCAAAAACTCGCTTGAAGCCGCCGCAGCAGCAGTGGCACAGGCCGAAGCTTCATACGTGTCGGCCAAGCAAAACCTTGATTTCTGCTATGTGACAAGCCCTGCAAACGGTGTTATCGGCGACCTCCCCTACCGTGTTGGAGCTCTCGTGAGCGCATCGAGCCAGCAGGCTCTCACCACAGTATCTAACATAAGCACCATGCAGGTGTATTTCTCGATGACCGAGAAAGACCTGCTTGAAATGACAAAGACAGCCGGCGGACTGCACACTGCAATCAACGATTTCCCGGCAGTGAAGCTGAAACTAGCCGACGGCACAATCTACAACCAGCCCGGACGCGTGGCTACCGTGAGCGGAGTAATCGACCCCACTACCGGATCGGTATCTATGCGCGCCGACTTCCCCAACCCCGACCACTTGCTCAAGAGCGGCGGCTCCGGTTCGGTGGTAGTGCCCCACATAAGCAACTCGGCCGTAATCATCCCGCAGGATGCAGTGTCGCAGGTGCAGGACAAGTATTTCGTGTATGTCGTGGGCAAGGACAACAAGGTTAAATACACCTCTGTAACTGTCAACTCCAACAACGACGGCAAGAACTATATCATCGACAGCGGACTCCGCGTGGGCGACCGTATCGTGGTGAACGGCATTTCCTCACTCACCGACGGACAGGAGATTAAGCCCGTGACTGAGGCTCAATACCAGGAGAAACTCAAGAAAACAGAGCAGATGGGAGCCGACCAGAGCGACCTCGGAAAGCTCAAGAAGGATTTCGGTAAATAACAAAAGAGACAGTAAATGAAATTAGATAATTTTATAAAGCGTCCGGTGCTGTCCACCGTGATATCGATTCTCATCGTTATCCTCGGTGTGCTCGGACTCGTGTCACTGCCTATCGAGCAGTACCCGAACATCGCTCCGCCTACCATTATGGTGCGCGCGTCTTACACGGGAGCCAATGCACAAACCGTGCTCAACTCTGTTCTCGTGCCACTTGAAGAGCAAATCAACGGTGTGGAAGGCATGACCTACATGACTTCAAGTGCCACCAACGACGGATCTGCATCGATTACCGTATATTTCAAGCAGGGTATGAATGCCGATATGTGCCAGGTGAACGTACAGAACCGCGTTTCGCAGGCATCGGCACTGCTTCCGGCCGAAGTAACAAAGGCCGGTGTGACCGTAATGAAACGCCAGTCGTCAACGGTTATTCTGTTTGGTCTTACCGCAGAAGACGACCGTTACGACGACCAGTTCCTTGCCAACTACGCCAACATCAACGTGGTTCCGGCCATCAAACGTGTCAATGGTGTGGGTGAGTGCCAGTGCTTCTCACAGAAAGACTACACCATGCGCCTGTGGATTGACCCCGTGCGCATGAAGAACTACGGTTTGATGCCGAGCGACCTCACCGGCGTGCTGTCGCAGCAGAACATCGAAGCTGCCCCGGGTTCGGTGGGTGAGCAGAGCGACAACCAGTATGAATACACCCTGCGTTACCGTGGTCGTCTGCAAACTCCCGAAGAGTTTGGTGACATGATTATAAAGTCAACAACCGACGGACAGACTATACGCGTGAAAGACGTGGCCCGCGTGGAGATGGGTTCGCTTTCATATTCAGTGGAATCCAAGCTCAACGGCAAGCCTTCTGTAACCATGATGGTGACACAGACGGCCGGTTCAAACGCCACCGAGATTGCAAGCAACATCAAGAAACTGCTTAAAGAGCAGGAAACGACACTTCCCCCGGGAGTGCATTTCGACGTGATGCAGGACGTGACCGAGTTCCTCTTCGCCTCAATCGAAGACCTTATAAAGACCCTCGTAGAGGCATTCATCCTCGTGTTCATCGTTGTTTACGTGTTCTTGCAGGACTGGCGTTCAACGCTTATCCCGCTCATTGCCGTGCCAGTATCACTCATCGGTACGTTCTTCTTCCTTTACGTATTCGGCTTCTCGCTCAACCTTCTCACGCTTGCGGCACTTGTGCTCGCCATTGCCATCGTGGTTGACGATGCCATTGTGGTGGTGGAGGCCGTGCACGCCAAGCTCGACCTTGGCTACAAGTCGGCACGCACGGCATCGATCGACGCCATGAACGAAATTTCGGGAGCTATCATCTCCATCACGCTCGTAATGGCTTCGGTGTTCATCCCCGTGTCGTTCATCGGCGGAACATCAGGTACGTTCTACCGTGAGTTCGGTATTACCATGGCCATATCAATCATCATCTCCGCGCTCAACGCCTTGACTCTCTCGCCGGCACTGTGTGCCATTCTTCTGAAACCGAAGAACGAGGACGGCAGCGACCGCAAGATGACTTTCATAGACCGTTTCCATGCATCGTTCAACGCCGCTTACGGCAAGGTGCAGAACAAATACCGCAACGGCGTACGCCGCATTGTCGAGCGTCCGGTTATAGCCATTGGCAGTGTCGTTCTCGGCATAGCTGTAATGGCAGTACTTGCAATGAACACCAAATCGGGTCTCGTTCCCGACGAGGATACCGGCACTGTTTTCTGTACGGTATCGACACCTCCGGGTACATCTATGAAGAAAACCGGTGAGGTTATGGACCAGGTTGACCGCATGCTTGCAACCAACCCCGCCATACAGAGCCGCATGCGCATCATGGGTTACAACTTCATAGCCGGCCAAGGCTCTAACCAAGGCACGTTCATCATCAAGCTGAAGAGCTTCGAGGAACGCCAAAAGATGGAGGGACCGCTGAAATATATCGGCATGCACAACCTCGGTTCTACCATGGTTCTCGGCATGATTTACAAGCAGACTGCCGCCATTAAGGGCGCACAGATACTCGCATTCCAGCCGCCTATGGTGCAAGGTTTCTCGACAACCAACGGTCTTACCTTCTCAATGCAGGACCGCACGGGTGGCGATGTGAACAAGTTCTTCGAGGTGACACAGAAGTTCCTCGCCGAACTCAACAAGCGTCCGGAAGTGAGCAACGCCATGACTTCATACAATGCAAAGTACCCTCAGTACAAGCTGGATGTTGATGTGGCAAAGTGTAAGCAGAGCGGCATCGACCCATCAACGGTCCTCACCACCATGCAGGGCTATTATGGCGGTATGTATGCGTCCAACTTCAATGCCTACGGTAAGCTCTACCGCGTCTATATACAGGCTCCTTACGAGGCACGCGCCGACCTTAAGAGTCTGAGCAACGTGTATGTGCGCACCTCGTCGGGCGAGATGGCACCCATACAGGAGTATGTTTCGCTTAGCCGCGTATATGGCCCGCAGGAGATAGACCGTTTCAACCTCTTCACATCAATCAACGTGAATGCATCGCCGGCAGACGGTTATGCAACGGGCGATGCCATAAAGGCAATCTCTGAAGTTGCAAAAACCACCCTGCCCACAGGCTACACCTACGAATATTCGGGCTTGACACGTTCGGAGCAGGAGTCGAGCAACTCCACGATGATAATCTTCGTGCTCTGTCTTACATTCGTCTACCTCATCCTTTCGGCACAGTATGAGAGCTACGTCTTGCCTCTGTCGGTAATTCTCTCCATTCCGTTCGGTCTTGCAGGAGCATTCCTCTTCACCAACATCTTCGGAAAGAACAACGACATCTACATGCAGATTGCACTCATCATGCTTATGGGACTTCTTGCCAAGAACGCCATCCTTATCGTGCAGTTCGCCCTTGAACGCCGCAACACGGGTATGGCAATATCATGGTCGGCAGTGTTGGGTGCCACGGCACGTCTGCGTCCTATCCTCATGACCTCGCTCGCCATGATTATCGGACTGTTGCCTATGCTTATGCCATGGGGTGTGGGCTACAACGGCAACATGACCCTCGGTGCAGCTGCAATCGGCGGTATGTTGATAGGTATGCTTTGCCAGATTATGATTGTTCCGGCACTGTTCTACATATTCCAGACTCTCCAAGAGAAGATCAAGCCTATCGAGTTTGAAGGCGACTCGGCCAATGTTGACACCGAGATAAAGCAATACACCAACCCGTATGTGGCCGGTGCGCTTCAAGAGCAGATAGACAAGAACACCAAATAACAAGACAAGATGAAAATCAACAAGACAATACTTTTCGCCACTGCGTCGTTGCTGATGACCAGTTGTGGAATATACACCAAATATGAGCGGCCCGACGTGAACACCAAGGGACTTGTGCGCGACGTGACAGTAGCCACCGACACACTCGCCGTTACCGACACTACGAGTTTCGGCAACCTGCCCTGGCGCAGCGTGTTCACCGACCCGCAGCTGCAAAACCTCATCGACACCGCGCTCGTGCACAACACCAACATGCTCAATGCCGCGCTCAACGTGAAGATGGTGGAGGCCCAGCTCATGGCGGCAAAGCTCGCATTCCTGCCGTCGTTCACCTTCTCTCCGCAGGGAACGATATCGTCGTGGGACGGCAACAAGGCCACAAAAACCTATCAGTTGCCCATTAGCGCAAGCTGGAGCATCGACCTTTTCGGCAACCTTCTCAACCAGAAACGGTCGTCGCAGATGGCACTTCTTGCCACAAAGGACTACCAGCTTGTGGTGCAGACAAAGCTCGTGTCGAATGTGGCCAACATGTACTACACCCTCCTTATGCTCGACAAACAGCTTGAAGTGGTGAACAACATGGCCACGCTCACCAAGGAGACTTGGGACATAATGAAGATACAGAAAGACCTCGGACGCACCCGTGAGACATCGGTACAGAGTGCTGAGAGCAACTACTACTCAGTGCTTGCGCAGGCAACCGACCTGAAACGCCAAATACGCGAGACCGAAAACTCGCTTTCGCTGCTGCTCGGCCAGTCGGCACAGACCATTAGCCGCGGCACATTCGAGGGCCAGTCGCTTCCCGCCGAGTTCAGCACCGGCATCGGTTTGCAGATGCTCAACAACCGTCCCGACGTGCATTACGCCGAGATGTCGCTTGCCCAGTGCTTCTACGATGTCAACACTGCACGTTCGCGCTTCTATCCGAGCATCACTATAAGCGGTTCGGGCACGTTCACCAACAGTTCGGGCATGGGCATCGTCAACCCCGGTAAGTGGCTACTGTCGGCAGTCGGCAGTCTTGTTCAGCCCATTTTCGCCAAGGGCCAGCTCATTGCCGGCTTGAAAGTGGCAAAGGCTCAGGAAGAGCAGGCATACAACACATGGCAGAACGCCGTACTCTCGGCCGGTTCTGAAGTGTCCAACGCCCTTGTGCTCTACAACTCTTCGGCCGAGAAGAGCGAGCTGGAAGCAAAGCAAGTGGAAAGTCTGAAGAAGAATGTGGAGTACACCAAGATGCTGTTCAACGACGGATCGTCTACCTATCTTGAAGTAATCACCGCCCAGCAGAGCCTACTCAATGCCGAGCTCTCAAAGGTGGCCGACGATTTCTATAAGATGCAGGCAGTGGTGAACCTTTACTACGCACTCGGCGGAGGACGGTATTGATTGTGCGGTTGCGGCGGCATGCCGCCGCAACCATGCAACAACTTTAACCCAACAATATTAAAAACACGAAATTATGATAAGCGAAAAAGCATACGTTGACCCGAAAGCTAAGATAGGGAAAAACGTGACTATATATCCTTTCGCCTATATCGAGGGCGACGTGGAGATTGGCGACGACTGCGTGATCTACCCCTATGTGAGCATCCTCAACGGCACGCGCATGGGTCGTGGCAACAAAGTCTACCAGAACACCGTGCTCGGTGCCGAGCCGCAGGACTTCAATTTCACGGGCGACGAAACACGCCTCGTGATAGGCAACGAGAACATCTTCCGCGAGAACGTGGTGATTAACCGCGCCACTTTCAGCGACGGCGAGACCCGCATAGGCGACCGCAACTTCTTCATGGAGGGCGTACACATATCGCACGACACCAAGGTGGGCGACTATGTAACATTCGGTTACGGCACAAAGATAGCCGGCGACTGCGACATACACAGTGCCGCCATATTCTCGTCGGGCGTTATTGTCAACTCCAACGTGCGCATAGGCGGTGCATCAATGGTAACTGGCGGTGTGCGTATAAGCCGCGACGTGCCGCCGTTTATCGTGGCAACCGACAATCCCGTACGCTACGCCGGTGTCAACGAGACGCTTCTCAAATCGTCGAACACATCCGACAAGGTGATAAGCCACATAGCCAATGCCTACCGTCTTGTATTCCACGGACAGACAAGCGTGTTCGATGCCGTGATACAGATTAAGGAGCAGGTGCCCGAAGGAAAGGAAATCAACGCCATAGTAGATTTCATTCAGGGCACAAAACTTGGTATAATAGGAAAGGTGTAACCCACCATTTCATACCTTTTATATATTAGTGTTGTTATTGAGCGGTGCGGCAGACGTGGTGTCTCCCGCACCGCTATATTTTTATTTATTGGTATCCGGTAAAAATTTGCAGCAAGCAAGTCCCGTAGGGACGACAGATTATAGCGCAGGGGCTTGCCCCTGCGTTTATTGTTTTATATAATTTGCCCCTGCTTTCTATGTTAAGATCCAAATGTTTTGACCGATATTTTTTGTTTATGCAGCATTTTTATATTCGGGGTCGTATGTTTGTCGTTCTCTCAC
>CAVCLB010000074.1:0-11979 GCA_963602915.1 Dysosmobacter segnis
GATTATTTCGGAGTGGAATCCACTCGTTTTTATGAATTAATAGAACACCCCTACATGTATATAATATAATAATGTGGCCTGGCGAGGCCATTTCTTAGAATCACCGTTTTAAACAACAACATTATGAAGAATAAATTTATTTGTACGGTATGCGGTTACAGCTATGAGGGAACGGAATGCCCTGAGGTGTGCCCGGTGTGCAAGGCTCCAAAGAGCAAGTTCAAGGAAATGGAAGACATGGGCGACGCTGCGTTTGCTACGGTTCATGTCCTCGGTGCGGCACGCAAGGAAGAGGCCAGCGACGAGATGATAAAAGACCTGGAAGCCCATTTCAATGGCGAGTGCGGCGAGGTGGGCATGTATCTGGCTATGAGCCGGCAGGCCGACCGCGAGGGCTATCCCGAAATAGCTGAAGCGTTCAAGCGTTATGCCTTTGAAGAGGCCGAGCATGCAAGCAAGTTTGCCGAACTGTTGGGCAAAGATACCAAGAGCAATCTTGAGGCCCGTATAGCTGCCGAACGCGGTGCTTGTGAGGACAAATTCCGTATTGCCAAGAATGCAAAAGCTGTTGGCATGGATGCAACACACGACACTGTGCACGAAATGGCAAAGGACGAGGCACGCCACTGTGCTGGCTTCATGGGACTGTATAAGAGATATTTCGGAGAATAACTCTTTCTGAAAAAACACGCAGTTTCAGACAGAATGCAGATTGGTTTAGATGCATTGTGTGTGAGAAACAATGACTGCGGTTTGATAAGTTATTTTTCATCGACACTAAGGACAAAAAAAACAGGAGGAAAACATTAATTATTTTCCTCCTGTTTGATTTCTGAATACTTGTTTATTAAGCTTCTGCGGGAGCTTCAGTAGCCTCTGCATTTTCAGCCTCAGCTGCCTGTGCAGCTTCTGCTTCAGCCTTGGCAGCTGCCTCAGCGGCCTTCTTTTCAGCCACTTTCTTGGCAATAGCCTCGTTCTTCTGCTTCTCGGCCTCAAGCTCTTTGGCTACAGCTTCTTTCTTTGCCTTAGCCTCGTTCTCGCGGATTGCCTCGAAACCTTTCTCCTTGCTCTCTTTCCAAGCCTCGAATTTCTTCTGGGCTGTAGCCTCGTCGAATGCGCCTTTCTTGACACCACCGCGGAGGTGCTTCATCAAGTAAACGCCCTCGCCTTTGAGCAGGTTGCGGGTTGTTGCCGTGGGCTGTGCGCCTGTTTCCACCCAATAGAGTGCACGGTCGAAATCCAAATCTACGGTAGCAGGATTGGTGTTGGGGTTGTAAGTACCAATCTTCTCAGTGAATCTACCATCACGTGGTGCTCTTGCGTCAGCGATGACGATGCGATAGAAAGCCTGTCCCTTGCGACCGCCGCGCTGTAATCTGATTTTTGTTGCCATTTTTAAATATAACTTTTAGGTTTGAATTATGCTACTAACTCGTAATAGCGGCTGCAAAGGTAGTACTTTTTATTTGCTTTAATGCGTTTGTGTGATAAATGTATTCTTGTTTTTTGTAAATGTTAACAGTTTGGGCATTCGCAGCGTCCCAGTTTGTGGGGCGTATGGCGCTGGATTGGGTGGGGCGTTATAATAATATTATGTGTGCTGCCGTGCATTTTCAAAAAAAATACAGATATATTTTCATATAAGCCGAAAAACTTGTATCTTTGCACGTCATAATGATTTAGGGGAAACTCAGACGAAAAATTTAACAAATATATTAAGATGACAAAAGCAGATATTATAAATGAAATAGCCGAGAATACCGGGCTTCAGAAAAAGGATGTGCTCTGTGTAGTGGAGGCTTTCATGGAAACTGTCAAGAACAGTCTGTTGCAGAATAAGGATAATGTCTACCTGCGTGGATTCGGCAGCTTCATCATCAAGCACCGCGCTGCCAAGACTGCCAGAAACATTACGGCAAAGACAACAATGAAAATTGAAGCACACGACCAACCGAGCTTCAAGCCGTCGAAGAGCTTCATCGAGGAGATGAAGAAGGCTACTATGCAGGGCTGATGCCGGTGGGCGAAATCCGTGAGAACTGGATATATTAACATATTTAACAAATAAAATTTTTAAAGTTATGCCAAACGGAAAGAAGAAAAAGGGACATAAGATGGCTACGCACAAGCGTAAAAAGAGACTGAGAAAGAACAGACACAAGAGCAAGTAACACTTGCCGTTATGGTCTGTTCCAAATGGGGGCGCGTCAAAAAGGACATCCGCTGAGGATTTTGGCACGCCCCATTTTTCTGCAAATGAAAGGCAAATATAAACAATTATAATTACACAATCCGAAAACTGCCCGATGAGGTAGGTAGCGGATTGTTTCTACAATTAATGACAGGAGAGAAATGACCAGCGAAGTTGTTATTGACGTTCAGGATAAAGAGATTGCCATAGCATTGTTGGAAGACAAGAAATTGGTGGAATATCAATGCGAACCGAAATCGGCGTCTTTTTCTGTTGGCAACATCTATATTGCAAAAGTCAAGAAACTGATGCCTGGGCTCAATGCCAGTTTTGTTGATGTGGGCTTTGAGCGTGATGCATTCCTTCATTATTTGGATTTAGGGACACATTTCACCTCTTATGAGAAATATCTCCGTCAGGTGCAAAGCGACCGTAAAAAACTCTATCCTTTTGCAAAAGCTTCGCGCTTGCCCGACTTGAAGAAAGACGGAAGTGTGCAAAACACTCTTACAGTTGGGCAGGAAGTGCTTGTGCAGATTGTGAAAGAACCCATTTCGACAAAGGGGCCGCGCCTTACGGGTGAGTTGAGTTTTGCGGGGCGTTATCTCGTTCTCATACCTTTCGGTGACAAAGTGTCGGTTTCCTCAAAGATTAAAAGCGGTGAGGAAAGGGCACGCCTGAAACAACTTATAAACAGCATTAAACCCAAAAACTGCGGTGTGATAGTGCGCACCGTGGCCGAGGGCAAGCGCGTGGCCGAACTTGACACTGAACTCAAGTTACTCACAAAACGTTGGGAGGATGCCTTGATAAAGGTGCAGAAGACACAAAAGCGTCCGCAGCTTATTTTCGAGGAAACGGGCAGAGCCGTGGCGTTGCTGCGTGACCTGTTTAATCCGACCTACGAAAACATATATGTAAACGATGAGAGCGTTTACAAGGAAGTGAAGCACTATGTTTCTCTCATAGCTCCTGACAAAGCCGGTATTGTGAAACTGTACACTGGCAATGTGCCGATTTTCGACAATTTCAATGTAACGAAGCAGATAAAGTCGGGTTTCGGCAAAACGGTAAACTACAAACACGGCGCATACCTTATAATAGAGCACACTGAGGCATTGCATGTGGTGGATGTCAACAGCGGCAACCGATCGCATTCTGACAACGGACAGGAGGCCAATGCTCTTGATGTGAACCTGGGAGCTGCTGATGAATTGGCACGTCAACTGCGTCTGCGCGATATGGGCGGAATTATTGTCGTGGATTTCATCGACATGAATTTGGCTGAAGACCGTCAGCTGCTTTATGAGCGTATGTGCAAGAATATGCAAAAAGACCGTGCCCGACACAACATCTTACCACTGAGCAAATTCGGTCTTATGCAGATTACGCGTCAGCGTGTGCGTCCTGCGATGGATGTTAATGTGGAGGAGACCTGCCCGACGTGTTTCGGAAGCGGGAAAATAAAGTCGAGCATCATCTTCACCGATCAGCTTGAAAGCAAAATCGACCGTCTCGTGAATAAGATAGGAGTGAAGAAATTCTATCTTCATGTGCATCCTTATGTGGCTGCATATATTAATAAAGGTGCTATATCGCTGAAACGCAAATGGCAACTGAAATATGGTTTCGGTGTGCATGTGATAGCGTCGCAGAAACTGGCGTTCCTGCAATATGAATTCTACGACAGCAAGCACCAGTTTATAGACATGAAAGAGGAGATTGAAACAAAATAAGACAAGCGGTTGGTGTCGGGTGGTAGAAAACTTCCGGCGAGTCTTTCCGCTGTCGCTTCGGACGATGCCGAACAACATTTCTTTTTGAATTGTTATTTTGCTCGACTCCGTAAAAAATATTAACTTTGCGTTGTATATCAGAAGAATTTAAATAAAATCATTGTAATGGAGATTTCTTACAAATGGCTTAAAGAATATGTGGACTTCGACTTGTCTCCGCAACAAGTGGCTGATGCGCTCACTTCTTGCGGACTTGAGGTTGATGCTCTTGAGGAAGTCCAGTCAATTAAAGGTGGTCTTAAAGGTCTGTATGTGGGCAAAGTGCTTTCATGCGAGATGCATCCCAATTCCGATCATCTGCATGTGACAACCGTTGACCTCGGACGTGAAACTCCGCAGCAGATTGTTTGCGGTGCTCCCAATGTTGCAGCAGGACAGAAGGTTATTGTGGCCGACTTGGGATGTGTGCTGTATGACGGCGACAAAGAATTTGTAATAAAGAAATCGAAATTGCGTGGTGTTGACAGCTACGGAATGATTTGTGCCGAAGACGAAATTGGTGTGGGCACAAGCCACGACGGCATTATCGTGCTACCCGACGATGCACAGGTGGGATTACCTGCTGCCGAATATTATAACCTTGAAAGCGATTGGGTTATAGAAATAGACATCACCGCCAACCGTGCCGATGCTTTGAGCCATTGGGGCGTTGCGCGCGACTTGTATGCTTGGCTCAAACGTAATGGATATGCCACGGCTTTGCACCGTCCTGACTGTTCGGCTTTTAAGGTGGACAACAACGAATTGCCGATTGACGTGCATATTGACAATACCGATGCCTGCAAGAGATATGCTTGCGTGAGCATAACAGGTTGTGAGGTGAAGGAAAGTCCGGAGTGGCTGCAAAACAAGCTCAAAGTAATAGGTCTTCGTCCGATAAACAATATCGTGGACATCACAAACTATGTGATGATGGCCTACGGACAACCGATGCACTGCTTTGATGCCGACATGGTGAAGGGCAACAAAATCGTTGTAAGAACCCAACCGGAAGGTACGGAGTTTGTGACTCTTGACGGCGTGAAACACACGTTGGGCGAACACGACCTCAGCATTTGCAATGAAGAGGAGCCGATGTGTATAGCCGGAATCTTCGGAGGTAAGGGAAGCGGAACTTACGACACTACCAAGAACGTTGTGTTGGAGAGTGCTTATTTCCATCCGACATGGATACGCAAGAGCGCACGCAAGCATGGTTTGAGCACCGATGCAAGCTTCCGTTTCGAGCGCGGAATCGATCCGAATGGCATCATATACGCATTGAAACAGGCCGCAATACTGTGCTGCGAATTGGCCGGCGGTAAGGTGAGCATGGAAATAAACGATGTTTATCCCAACCCGATAGACGATTTTAAGGTGAACTTGGAATATGACTATGTTGACCATCTCATAGGCAAGAGCATAGGCCATGACATGATAAAGAACATCGTGACTGACCTCGATATGAAAATCGTGTCGGAGAACGAGAACGGCGTAGAACTTGATGTGCCTGCTTATCGCGTGGATGTACAGCGCCCGTGTGATGTGGTTGAGGATATTCTCAGAATATACGGCTACAACAATGTCGAGATACCTACACAACTGAAAAGCTCGCTGACGATTCTCGGCGATGAAGACCACAACTATCATCTTCAGAATATTGTGGGCGAACAACTCGTGGGATGCGGTTTCAACGAGATAATGAACAACTCTCTGTCGAAAGTTGCATATTACACCGATTTGAATGCCTACACTGAAGAAACTACTGTGAAGGTGATGAATCCGTTGAGTTCCGACCTCGGAGTAATGCGGCAGACGCTTCTTTTCGGCGGTTTGGAAAGCATCAACCGGAATGTGAACCGCAGAATGGCAAATATCCGCTTCTTTGAATTCGGAAACTGCTATCATTACAATCCCGCAAACAAGAACGAGGAAAGTCCCATAAAAGCATATCGGGAAGAGACCCATTTGGGACTTTGGATTACTGGCAATCGCGTGGATCGGTCATGGTTGCACGCCGACGAGAAATCTTCGTTCTATGAGTTGAAGGCTTATGTGTTGAACATATTCCAACGTCTTGGCGTAAGTCATAGCGAGATGGTTGCCGAGAGTGGCGACAACAATATTTTCGGCAGTAGTCTTGTGCTGAGTGCCAGAAACGGCAAGATGCTGGCAGAACTCGGTAATGTGACAGCCAAACTGCTGCGTAAGGCAGACATTGACAATGATGTGTATTATGCTGACATACATTGGGAAAACGTGTTAGCTGCGGTAAAGAAGAAAACCGTGGTATTCCAGGAAATAAGCAAATATCCGTCAGTGAGCCGCGATTTGGCATTGCTTGTTGACAAGAGTGTCAAATTTGAGGAGATTGAACAGATTGCCTGCCAGTCGGCAAAGAAGATACTGAAGAGTGTCGAGCTGTTCGATGTGTATGAAGGAAAGAACCTTCCTTCGGGCAAGAAGAGCTATGCCGTGAATTTCGTGCTGCAGGATGACAGCAAGACATTGGCCGACAAACAGATCGATGCGATAATGTCGAAACTGGTTGGAAACCTGAAGTCGAAATTGGGCGCAGAATTAAGATAACACAACTTAAAACCAAAACGCCAGAGTTGTATGTGCGCTTTGGCAATAAAATAAAGAAAACACTCTATTATGGGAAGAGCATTTGAATATCGTAAGGCAACGAAAATGAAACGTTGGGGCCACATGGCAAAGACTTTCACACGCCTTGGCAAACAGATTGCCATTGCGGTTAAGGCTGGTGGTCCTGAACCTGAAAACAATCCGACATTGCGTTCAATAATCGCAACTTGCAAGCGCGAGAACATGCCGAAGGACAACATTGAGCGTGCAATCAAGAATGCAATGGGCAAAGACCAGAGCGAATACAAGGAGGTTACGTATGAAGGCTATGGCCCTCATGGAATTGCCGTGTTTGTTGACACTCTGACCGACAACACTACAAGAACTGTTGCTGACGTACGGTCTGTATTCAACAAATTCAGCGGAACGTTGGGCACAACAGGATCGTTGTCGTATTTGTTCGACCACAAGTGCGTGTTCACATTCAAGAAAAAAGACGATGTGGACATGGACGAGTTGATACTTGAACTCATTGACTTCAATGTTGAAGACGAGTATGACGTGGATGATGAGGAAGGAACCATCACCATTTACGGCGACGATACGAAATGCTATGCACAGATACAGAAATTCCTGGAGGAAAAGGGATTTGAGGATATCGGTGGCGAATTCACATATATGCCCAATGACCTCAAAGATCTCTCTGGCGATGACCGCGCTACCATTGACAAGATGGTGGAGAAGCTCGAGGAGTTTGATGATGTGCAGAATGTTTACACTAATATGAGACCTGCTGAATAAGCGGAAACTGTTGACATCATTTGGAAAAATAATGTGGCACGGGATAAGCCGGTAAAGCTTGCTCTTGTGCCACTTTTTCATTTTGAAACGCTGGTTTCTGTCACACGTTTTCCGTATAATGCAGTGGGGAGAGCAGGCAAATTAGCTCATGTGGATGTTAATGTATGGTATAGACTATGGGATGTACAAGTAAGAATATTAAAGACATTGTTATCGTCGATTGTCCTATAAGGAATGTGTTGTCGCGAATATGCGACAAATGGTCTTTGTTGGTAGTTTATACTATCTATAAGAACGACCGCAACAAGTGTCGCTTTAATGAGTTGTTGCGTAAAATGCCGGACATTTCGCAAAAAATGTTGACAAGCACGTTGAAAAGACTGGAAACTGACGGGTATGTCACAAGAAAGGTCTTTGCGGAAGTGCCTCCAAGGGTGGAATATTCTCTGACCGAAAGAACCAATACACTTATTCCTGTGATTGACAGTCTGCTGGCATGGGCAACCGACAATATGTCGGATATAATGAAAGACAGAGAGAAAAACTCAAACAAATGATGGTGTGAACATCACTAAGTAGTATTTCAATTTATAAAAAACAATATGCATTCAAATTTCGCTTTATATGCCTTTTGCATTTTGGCAATCATCATTGGAGTGATTGCAGTAAAAAAAATCACAGGATGTGTGGTTAAGTTGCTGCTCTTTGCGGCTACGGCCATTATCATAGGCTTGGTTTATTTTCTTTATTTCAGATGATATGCAGCTGATTGTGGATAGCGGAAGCACCAAGACCGATTGGTGCTTCGTGGCTGATGACGGGCAAACTACTCTTGTCAATACATCTGGCATTAATCCTTCTATACAGACATCGTTGGAAATCAACGGCGTGTTGGAGGAAGAATTGTGTAAGCGGATAGCGGAAAAAGACATCGATTTGGCCGCTCTGAAACAAATCTTCTTTTATGGTGCCGGTTGCACGGAGGCATCGTCAGTGCTTGTGGAAAGTTGTCTGACGAAGATGTTTGGTGAAGACGTCTGCATAACTGTTGGAAGTGATATGCTTGGGGCGGCAAAGGCTCTTTGCGGAAACGAGTATGGCGTGGCCTGTATCTTGGGCACGGGGGCAAATTCATGTGTGTATGATGGACAGAAAATCGTGGCGCAGACACCTGCATTGGGTTACATCCTTGGTGATGAAGGAAGCGGAGCCGTGCTTGGACGATTGTTTGTAAATGCCATGTTTAAGGGCCGGTTGCCAGAATGGTTGCGTGACAAATTCCAAAAAGAATATGGTCTTACGGTATCAGACATAATATATAATGTATATAAGAAACCTTTGGCAAACCGGTTTCTAGCTTCTTTTTCCAAGTTCATAAAAGAAAATATCGGGTGTGAAAGTCTGGAAAAAATAGTAATTGAAAATTTCTGCGATTTCATCAAGAACAATATTGAGCCGTACGGGATGCGTGAAAAGAAGATAAATGCAGTTGGCAGTATCGCTTATTTTTTCAGAGAGCAACTTAGTGTTGCGGCAGCGAAATTCGGATATGAAATAGGGATCGTAGACAGAACTCCTTTGGAGAAACTCGTGAAATTTCATCAGAAACATGATTGTTCGCGTAAACAATGAAAAATGTAAAGCCGAGTTTGCAAATTTGCCATGAAAAATTTGGATTATCACAAAATACGAATTATCTTTGCATTAACATAATAGATATTTTGAAAAGTGCAGGTATCAATTTGAAACGGCAACGGCTGGTTGTCGTTGAGTGCTTCGCTTCTTATGTGTAAATAATTATAATTAACAATAGACCTAATTGACTATGAACGAAAAAAGAGTTTATACTTTTGGCAATGGAAAGGCTGAAGGTAAAGCGGACATGAGAAATCTGCTTGGCGGCAAGGGCGCAAATCTTGCCGAGATGAACCTCATCGGCGTACCAGTTCCTCCGGGATTTACAATCACGACAGATGTGTGCAACGAATACTTTGAAAAAGGTAAGGAAGAAGTGGTTGCATTGTTGACAAAGGATGTCGAAAATTCTGTACGTCACATCGAGTCGCTTATGAACAGCAAGTTCGGTGATGCAGAAAACCCGCTTCTCGTTTCTGTACGCTCAGGAGCCCGTGCCTCAATGCCTGGTATGATGGATACAATTCTTAATCTTGGTCTTAATGATACTGTGGTTGAAGGTCTTGCCAAGAAAACCGGCAATGAGCGTTTCGCTTACGACAGCTATCGCCGTTTCGTGCAGATGTATGGCGATGTGGTGCTCGGTATGAAACCGGTAAACAAGGAAGACATCGACCCGTTTGAAGCTATTATACAGCAAGTGAAGGCTCAGCGCGGTATAAAGCTCGACAATGAGCTTAATGTTGATGAGCTTAAACAACTTGTAAAACTTTTCAAGGAAGCAATCAAAAAACAGACGGGTAAGGATTTCCCGGACGATCCCATGGAACAATTGTGGGGTGCTATCTGTGCAGTATTTGACAGCTGGATGAACGAGCGCGCAATCCTCTACCGTAAGATGGAAGGCATACCGGCAGAGTGGGGTACAGCCGTGAGCGTGATGGCTATGGTGTTTGGCAATATGGGCAACACTTCGGCAACAGGCGTTTGTTTCAGCCGTGACGCAGCTACTGGCGAGAACCGCTTTAATGGCGAGTATCTTGTAAATGCTCAAGGTGAAGACGTTGTGGCTGGCATTCGTACTCCGCAGCAAATAACAAAGGAAGGTTCTATGCGTTGGGCCGCTCAACAGGAAATCGACGAAGAAACCCGTGCCACAAAATATCCTTCTATGGAAGAGGCTATGCCTGAAATCTATGCCCAACTCGATGCATTGCAAGACAAGCTCGAGAAGCACTACCATGATATGCAGGACATGGAGTTCACCGTGCAGGAAGGCAAACTGTGGTTCCTTCAGACCCGTAACGGAAAACGTACAGGTACGGCAATGGTGAAGATAGCCATGGACTTGCTTGCCGAGGGTGAAATAGATGAAAAGACCGCCTTGCAGCGTTGCGAGCCAAACAAACTTGACGAATTGCTTCACCCCGTGTTTGATAAGGAAGCTCTCAAGGCTGCAAAGGTTCTCACCCGTGGACTTCCTGCATCTCCCGGTGCCGCTTGTGGACAGATTGTATTCTTCGCAGATGATGCCAAGGAATGGCATGAAGCAGGCCGTCAGGTAGTTATGGTGCGTATCGAAACCAGCCCCGAAGATCTCGCTGGTATGTCTGCCGCAGAAGGCATATTGACAGCTCGTGGCGGTATGACCTCACATGCAGCCGTTGTTGCCCGTGGTATGGGTAAGTGCTGCGTTTCAGGTGCAGGAGCCATTAATGTTGATTATAAGGCTCGTACCGTGGAGATAGATGGCGTCGTGCTTAAAGAGGGCGACTATCTTTCTATCAATGGTTCTACCGGAGAAGTGTATCAGGGTGAAGTTAAGACACAACCTGCAAAGGTGTCTGGCGATTTTGCCAAACTTATGGATCTCTGCGACAAATACACCAAATTGGTAGTCCGTACTAATGCCGACACTCCACACGATGCTGAGGTCGCACGCAGTTTCGGAGCCGTAGGTATCGGTTTGTGCCGTACAGAACACATGTTCTTCGACAACGAGAAGATAAAGGCTATGCGTGAGATGATCCTTTCCGAGACAGTGGAAGGACGCAAGAAGGCTTTGGCCAAGTTGTTGCCCTATCAGCAGCAGGATTTCTATGGTATACTGAAGGCTATGGATGGACATCCCGTCAATATCCGTCTGCTCGACCCGCCATTGCATGAGTTCGTTCCCCACGATTTGGAAGGACAGCAAATCATGGCCGAAGAGATGGGTGTATCCGTGCAGAAAATACAGCAACGTGTCAACAGCCTCAGCGAGCACAATCCGATGCTCGGTCATCGTGGATGCCGTTTGGGCAATACATATCCCGAAATCACTGAGATGCAGACGGAGGCCATTCTCGGTGCTGCAATACAGTTGAAGAAAGAAGGATACAATCCTCATCCCGAAATCATGGTACCGCTCATCGGTATCGTAAACGAGTTCGACTTGCAGGAAAAAGTCATCCGTGACACAGCAAAGGCATTGTTCGAGAAGGAAGGCTTTGAAATCCCGTTCCGTGTCGGAACTATGATTGAGATACCTCGTGCTGCACTCACAGCCGATTATATTGCCAAGAAAGCTGAATATTTCAGCTTCGGAACAAATGACCTTACGCAGATGACGTTCGGTTATAGCCGCGATGATATTGCCAGCTTCCTTCCTGCATATCTTGACAAGAAGATTCTCAGCGTAGATCCGTTCCAGGTGCTCGACCAGAATGGTGTCGGACAACTTATCAATATGGCCGTTGAAAAAGGTCGCAAGACACGTCCTACCTTGACATGTGGAATCTGCGGTGAGCATGGTGGTGAACCTTCTTCTGTGAAGTTCTGTCACCGTGCTGGTCTCAACTACGTTAGTTGTTCTCCGTTCCGAGTGCCCATAGCACGTCTGGCTGCGGCGCAGGCCGCGGTCGAGGAATAAGGACTGAGACTTCAAAATGAATGAGTTAGGCGGTAAGCCCCGATAAACAAAGGGCTTCCGCCTAATTTCGTATATGA
>CAVCLB010000075.1:0-11936 GCA_963602915.1 Dysosmobacter segnis
AGTTGGTAGAGCAAAGGACTGAAAATCCTTGTGTCCCCGGTTCGATTCCTGGTGGTACCACTTCTTAAAAGCGAGAGAGTTACACAAACGATGTAGCTCTCTTTTTTGTTTTTTAGAAAGACATTGCCTGCATTTCCGTTCCTTACAAAAGCTAACCCATGTCATTCCTCGACATTATATTCGGTTCAAAAAACAATTCTCACGATGCCACGGTTTCAAGAAACCGTGACAAGGAGAGTTATGCCTTTATAGACACAGAGGTGACAACCGACGGGAAAAAGATTGTAGACATAGGAGCGTTGCGACATGACGGAGCTGTATTTCACAAGGTGTCACACCAAGAACTTTAGTTTTTTTTGAAAGGCATCGACTTCGTATGTGGTCATAACATCATACATCACGACTTAAAATTCTTGTTTGGCGACAAAACAATGCCATGGGTGCCGGTTGACACGCTATATATGTCGCCTTTGCTGTTCCCCGAAAAGCCCTACCACAAGCTTGTCAAAGACGACAAGCTTATGAGTGAACAGATGAATAATCCGGTCAATGACTGCGAGAAAGCACGGGAATTATTGGCCGACGAAGTTGCCAAATGGCACGAACTAAGCGAAAGGCAACGTGCCATATATACCTTTCTGCTTGATGGTATTGAAGAATTCAGCGGTTTCTTGCAGTTTGCCGTAGAAGAAAAACTGCAAGACACAGACATAGCCCACCTGATACGCGCCGAATACAAAGACCGCATTTGCGACAATACTCCTATTGAAACGCTGGCGAATAACCACCCGGCAGCACTCGCCTATGCACTCGCACTGATCGACACCACCGACCGCCACTCAACCACCCCGGCTTGGGTGCTCTACAATTTCCCTGAAACAGAGTATGTAATAAAGGTTCTCCGCAACACACGGTGCGCCAAAGGATGCGCATACTGCAACAGAATGCTTGACGTACGCGCCAACCTAAAAAACATATTCGGGTTTGACAATTTCCGCACCTTCAACGGAGAACCACTGCAAGAAAATGCCGCACGCGCCGCTGCCGACGGCAAATCGCTTCTTGCAATATTCCCCACGGGCGGCGGAAAGTCGCTTACTTTTCAGTTGCCCGCATTTATGGCCGGCGAAAATGTGCACGGACTCACAGTCGTAATATCGCCACTGCAGTCGCTTATGAAAGACCAGGTGGACAACCTTGCCAACCGTGGAATAACCGATGCAGTTACGATCAACGGGCTTCTCGACCCCATTTCACACTCAAACGCAATAGAGCGTGTGCTCCAAGGCGAGGCTTCGCTACTCTACATCGCACCAGAAATGCTCAGGTCGAAGACCATAGAACGCATTCTTCTCGCACGCAATGTCGTGCGATTTGTCATCGACGAGGCGCATTGTTTCTCGGCATGGGGACATGATTTCCGTGTCGATTACATGTACATAGGCAAATTCATCAAGGAATACCAGAAGCAGAAACAACTCAAATCGCCTCTGCCTGTGTCGTGCTTCACGGCCACCGCCAAGCAAAAAGTGGTGCAGGACATCTGCGACTATTTCAAGTCATGGCTTGGAATCGACCTTGAACTGTTCGCTTCCAATGCTACGCGCACCAATCTGCAATACCGGGTAATACATGTAGAATCAGACGAAGGTAAATATACAAGACTGCGCGAGATAATAAAAGAAGCCGCATGTCCCACAATAGTTTATGTGTCACGCACGAAACGCACGCACGAATTGGCCGAAAGCCTGTCACGCGACGGAATGCCAGCACTGCCATACAACGGTCGAATGGATACTGACGAGAAGGTGCACAACCAAGACGCATTCATGCACGACCGGGTAGGCATAATTGTCGCCACATCGGCATTCGGCATGGGAGTAGACAAAAGCGACGTGGGACTTGTGGTGCATTACGACATATCCGACTCGTTGGAAAACTATGTGCAAGAAGCGGGGCGCGCCGGACGCGACCCTAAACTCAACGCAAAATGTTTCGTACTATACTGCGACAACGACCTCGACAAACATTTCATTCTGCTCAACCAGACAAAACTAAGCATAAACGAGATACAACAGGTATGGAAAGCCGTGAAGGAATTCACGCGAAACCGGCCGCGAATATGCTGTTCGGCACTGGAAATAGCGCGCCAGGCAGGTTGGGACGACTCGGTGAGCGACATCGAAACACGCGTGCGCACGGCACTCGCAACACTCGAACAGAGCGGATACATAGAACGCGGAAACAACGTGCCACATGTGTATGCCACTGGGATAACCGTGAAGAACATGGACGAGGCACGCCGCAGGATAACCGAATCGCCACTTTTCTCAGAAGAAGAAGCCGACAAGGCAGTGCGCATAATCAAGTCGCTTATAACGCGGAAAAACACCACACGCCCGCAAACCGCCGAAGCAGAGTCACGCATTGACTACCTTGCCGACGTTTTGGGACTGAGCAAGCGCGACGTGGTATCGGCCGTTGAGCGCATGAAGCAGGACGGCATTCTCGCCGACACTAAGGACATCTCGGCATACATGCAGGAAAACGACACCACAGAACGCAAGACACGCATGCTGCTCGAGCGCTTCGCAAAACTCGAGCAATACATTCTCAGCAACATACCCGACGACTCGCTCAACATCTCATACAAGCAGCTTAACGAGAACGCAACACGCGACGGCATCACTACATCAAACGAAAAGAGCATACGCACACTGCTTTATTTTCTCGTGATAAAGGGTTATGCCAAGAAAAAGGAGGACAGTTCGCACAACATAACGGTAAAGAGGCAAACCGATATGGAAACCACTTTGTCGCGCTTCAACCGCCGTCTCGCCATCTGCCGCTTCACGATAGACTGGCTATATGGCATAGCCTCGGGCACAGGTGCAATGAAAACAGACGACGGCGCGGTGCGGTTTTCGGTGACTGAACTGCTCAAAGACATAAAAGCAGAAGGCAAAACCTTGTTCAACGACCCTTCAGAACTACAGCTAGAAGATGTGGAAGAAGCTCTTTTATATATGTCGAAGATTGGCGCACTCAAACTCGAGGGAGGTTTTCTCGTGCTCTACAACGCCATGGAGATACAGCGGCTGAAAGACAGCAGACTGCGCTATAAGCTCGAAGACTACCGCATGCTCAACGAGTTTTACAAACAGAAAATACAACAGATACACATCGTGGGCGAATATGCCAACCTCATGGTGCGCGACTACGACGCAGCCTTGCAATATGTGAACGACTATTTCCACCTTGACTACCGCGATTTCATCGACAAATACTTCAATGAGAAGCGCAAAAACGAGATAAAACAGAACCTCACCCCGGGGAAATACCAACAACTGTTCGGAAACCTTTCAGCGCGACAAAAGACCATTATCGACGACAACAAGTCGCGCTGCATTGTCGTAGCGGCAGGTCCGGGCAGCGGAAAGACAAGGGTGCTCGTGCACAAGCTCGCATCACTCCTGTTGCTTGAAGACGTGAAACACGAGCAACTGCTTATGCTCACATTTTCACGCGCAGCCGCCACCGAGTTCAAACAACGCCTCATGCAGCTCATAGGCAATGCCGCCCATTTCGTCGAGATAAAAACTTTCCACTCCTACTGTTTCGATTTGCTCGGACGCATAGGCAACCTTGACGATGCAGCCAACGTAGTGGGAGAAGCTGCAAGAAGGATAAGCCAAAACGAAGTGGAGAAAAACCGCATTGCAAAAACGGTGCTTGTTGTCGACGAGGCGCAGGACATGAGCCAAGACGACTATGCGCTCGTGGCAGCTCTCATTGATTCCAACGACGACATGAGGGTTATAGCCGTTGGCGACGACGACCAGAACATATACGAATTCCGTGGTTCCGACTCCAAATACATGTTCGAACTTGGCAGAATGCAAGGCGGACGCATCATCGAGATGACCGACAACTACCGTAGCGCGCGGCACATTGTCGATGCAGCCAACGACTTTGCAAAAAGCATAACAGGACGCATGAAGAAAACACCCATAAACTCGGTTGCCGACAGCAACGGCTTCGTTGCAATAACCCGCCACACCTCATGCCACATGTATGCCCCATTGGCCGAAGACCTGAAAAAGCGTGCCCAAGGAACTACCTGCGTGCTTACGCAAACCAACGAAGAGGCAGCAATCATACTTGCCCTGCTGCAACGTCAAGGTATCGATGCAAAACTCGTACAGTCGTTAGACGGACTCCGATTTTGGAACCTTGCCGAAATGAGATATTTCTTGAAGCACATCGACTCCGATCTTCATTCACCTACGATCTCAGAAAAATGTTGGAACGATGCCAAAGAGCGCACTTTCCAAAAATATTCCACAAGCAGCAGTCTCACTTATGTGCGCCGTTGCATAACGACATTCGAGCAAACCAACCGCACGAAATACCGCAGTGATTTCCGCGAATATGTATTTGAATCGTCAATAGAAGATTTCTGCGACACTGAAGGTGCCGATATCATTGTGTCAACGATACATAAAGCCAAAGGACTGGAGTTTGACAATGTTTATATGTATATCAACAACCCGCAGAAATATCCAGACGACGACCTGCGCCGTCGGTATTATGTGGCAATGACACGGGCAAAACACAATCTGCACATACACACCAACAGTACTGTTTTCGACAACATACGCGCCGACAAAATAACCACCGACACGCACAACTATGACATGCCAGACGAAATAGTACTGCAACTCTCACACAAAGACGTGTATCTCGATTTCTTTAAAGAGTGCAAGAACGACGTGCTCGCACTGCGTGGCGGCGACGCACTCACATTGCGCGGAAACTACCTTTGCACCCCGACAACAGGCCGTGCAGTGGCAAAGTTGTCGAAAGCCATGCAGGAGAAGCTCGACTCCTGGGCCCAAAAAGGATACCTGGCTACTGCCGCTTCGGTGCGGTTCGTTGTGGCATGGAAACCGAAAGGCACTGCCCCAAACGGACAAAGTGCTGCCGTGTTGCTTGCCGAGATGACCCTGCGCCGACAGTGACACATGCCGCGAAGTGCAGCCACACGCCTCATCACCAATGTCATTTCGCCCATATTATATATTGTTTTTGCACTGACGGCGGTTCTTATTCGCCTTTTTTATGTAAATTTGCATAAAACATTTACCTTCAATGCCCTCCTATACGGCAGACAGTATAAGCAAAAACCTATACCACAAAATATGAACAAGAACCACCTTTTGAGCATTTTCATGCTTCTCGCGCCCTTCGCGGCGCAGGCACAGAGCACGGCGGCCAAGGCGAAAACCGTACAACCGGCAGCACACCAGACCAAAGTAATGTCGAAACTCGACGCTACCGTGCGCATGCCTTTCACCGAAAACATCTTCTCCGACTCGTGGGTTGAAGACCAACGCAAGTTTGAAGATCGCAAACTGAGCGCGCATGCCACCTTCATCCCCTACTCCACCACGGCGGCAATGCAGGCCGATGCCTACTACAACACGCCATGGGTCACGCCCGAAAAGGCCGACTACATGTCGCTCAACGGCACATGGAAGTTCAAATACACACGCGACTGGAAACTCGTGAAGCCCGAAGCGCACGACTTCTATGCCGACGACGTTGACGTGAGCGCATGGGACGACATCACAGTGCCGCTCAACTGGGAGATGGCAGGCTACGACGTGCCCGTCTACAACAACGTGGGCTACCCGTTCAAGAACGATCCTCCACGCATCACCGCCATACCCGACAACTTCGATGCAAACCCTGTAGGCTCCTACCGCCGCACCTTCACGCTGCCCCAAGGGTGGGACAAGAAACGCGTGACACTGCACTTCGACGGAGCATGCAGCGCGATAGTGGTGTGGATAAACGGCCGCTATGCAGGCTATTCGCAGGGAGCCAACACCGATGCCGAGTTCAACATAAGCCCCTATCTGCGCACCGGCGACAACAACATCTCTGTGCGTGTCTACCGATGGAGCGACGGTTCGTATCTTGAAGGACAGGACATGTGGCACCTAGCAGGCATACACCGCGACGTGTATCTCGTGGCTACGCCCACCACCTACATCTCCGACCACTACATAACATCGAGCCTCGACAAAGGATACACAAGCGGAACAATGAACGTAAAGCTCACGCTCGACAATGCCACACGCCAGAAAAGCGCGAAGCAGATAGAGGTGTCGCTCCTTGATGCCGACGGAAAGACAGTGGCCACACAATCGGTTTCGGTGGCACTCGACAAAAAAACGGTTTCAAAAGACATAGTGCTCGGCCTCGGACACATAGCCACACTCACACCGTGGAGCAGCGAGAACCCGTATCTCTACACCGTGGTGGTGAAGCAGAAGAGCGGCGGCAACGAGGAAATGGTGTTCTCCACCAAATACGGATTCCGCGACATACGCATAAACGACAGCAAGCAAGTGCTCGTAAACGGCAAACGGGTGTTCTTCAAGGGAGTCAACACCCAAGACATACACCCGCTCTACGGCCACGCCATCGACGTGCCCACCATGCTGCGCGACGTGACACTCATGAAGCAGGCCAACGTCAACACGGTGCGCACTAGCCACTATCCGCGCCAGCCAAAGATGTATGCCATGTTCGACCACTACGGACTCTACTGCATGGACGAGGCCGATGTGGAGTGCCACAACAACCAAGGTCTGTCAAACGACACCTCGTGGCAGGCAGCATATGTTGACCGCACCGAGCGAATGGTGCTGCGCGACCGCAACCATCCGAGCATTGTTTTCTGGTCACTGGGCAATGAATCGGGCGGAGGCGAGAACTTCCAGGCCACCTACGACTGCGTGAAACGCCTTCTGCCGGGCCGCGATGCCCTCGTGCATTATGAAGGTTACAAGCACGGCGAGCGTTACTCCGACTTCGGAAGCGACATGTATCCCAAGGTGAAGGTAGTGGAGAGCCAACAAGCAGGCCTCAACAACAAGCCATACTTCATTTGCGAGTATGCCCACGCCATGGGACAGGCCGTGGGAAACCTGCAAGAATACTGGGACATAATAGAACGCAGCGAGGCCATTGCAGGCGGCTGCATCTGGGATTGGGTTGACCAAGGACTGTATGACACGCGCCGCATAAAGGCCGGACAACCGCTCGTCGATGCAAAGACCGGGCTGCACTACTACACATCGGGCTACGACTACACCAAGCTCAACAACGGCATCGAGGGTTTTCAGGGCGACTTTATGAGCAACGGCATAATCACTCCGGGACGCGAATGGACCCCGAAACTCACCGAGGTGAAATATGTTTACCGCAACGTAGACTTCGTCTCGTTTGCCGGAAAGAAGCTCACGCTGAAAAACAAGTATGCCTTCACCGACATTGCCGACATTCTCTCGCTCCGCTACACCGTGCTGCGCGACGGCAAACCCGTTGAAACGGCTCTCCTTGCAATACCTTCAACACAACCGGGAACGACCTCTACCGTTGACATTCCCTACACCACCGCCGTTGAGGCAGGCCACGAATACATCATCACATTCAGTCTGCCGCTGAAGCAGACCACCACATGGGCCGAAAAAGACTATGCCGTGGCCGAACAGCAGTTTGCTCTCACAGCCGACGACAACGCTGCATGCGCATCGGTGGCCGACCCGACTTTTGTGCAGAACCGCGATGTACAGCTCGCAACCATAGCTCCCAAGGGCAAGCTCAAGGTCAAGGGCAACGCCATAACCGGCGACGATTTCACCCTTGAATTCAACGCCGACGGCACCATAAAGCAGTGGACATATCGCGGCACACAGCTTGTAGTGCCCGGAGCAGGCCCCGACTTCAACGCATTCCGCCGCATTGCCAACGACAACGTGAGCCTCGGTGCCACAGGCGGCGTGGCCGAGAACGAGAACAAGGAAGAAGGTGCAATAGGCGGAAAGCGGCAACTCACCGCCGCACCTAAGAAGGCAGGCAAGAACGTTGTGGCACAAGCCACCGTGTCGGGCAGCAAAGACACCCATGTGATTGACTACACCATATATCCCGACGGTACGGTAGACATGCGCGTGACATTCAGCAACTCGTCGGAAGACACACGCCGCACGGGCATCACCATGCAGTTTGCCGAAGGTTTTGAAAACGTGGAATACTATGCCAAAGGTCCTCAGAGCAACTTCATCGACCGCCAACGCGGTTCGCTGCTCGGCCTCTACCGCACCACGGTTGACGGTATGTTCGAGGAACTGAGTGCTCCCCAAACCATGGGCGACCGCCAGGGACTGCGCCGCCTAACGCTCGACAACGGCACAACGGCACTCTCTGTCGAGACCGACCGACTCGCTTCTTTCTCGCTGTCGCACGTTGACGACGAGCAGTTCAACTACGATGTGTTCTACGGACGCAAGCATCCCTACGACCTCGTGCGGCATCCGCAGGTGTTCGCCCACTTCGACTATTGGCAGCGCGGAATAGGCAACCACAGTTGTGGCGGCGACTCGGTGCTCGACCAATACAAGTGCCCCACCGGCAAACACACCGTTACATTCCGGTTCACCCCGTCGGCAAAATAATGCCGCCCACACCGCTCTCCACGTCACAGCAGTGCCGATGACGCGGAGAGCACGCCCTACGGCTTGGCCATGGCAACCGTTTTTCTGCCACGGCCAAGCCGTTTTTCGTTGGGTGCGGCAAACAGTGCACGCGCGCACTCCATATGGTGCACGCACGTGCCGCATCTGCAACACGCTAGAAACTACAGCCACACAAACTGCAATGACAACCCCGGCAAGGCAATTGCGCATGTTTTTCGCTTTTTTAACCGCTCTTGCTTGTGCATCAACCCCGTTTGTGATAACTTTGCAGGCGGGTTCTTATAAATTTCCTTTGATGGATTTTTGAATTTTAGCCGAGCACACTCCATGCACAAGCCACACCAGACACGAATGAGAGCAGCATGGCTGCTGCTCGCCATATATGTGCCCCTATTGCTTGCCGTTTCGCTCCATCGCCACAACGGGTGCGGTGAAACGGCCGCGGTTGAGTATTGCCAGGAGTGTGCCCACAACATTCACCACGGCGGACACCTCACCGCCCAGCAGTCAACAGTGCACGAATGCGTGCTTTGCCAGTTGCAAAGCATGCCCTGCGTGGTGCCTCTCACTCTATTCACCCTGCCCCGTCCCACAATGCGGGCCACCCGGCTCGTGCGGCAAAGTGCAAGGTTGAAACCGTGCGCATGCCGCAGAGCCACCCTGCGCGCGCCTCCCTGTTTTTCATAAAAAGACTAAGTGACGGTGAAAAAATAAGTTGGTATGATTTGCGGCTTATATTTTTGAGATGTTTTGGTCTCATGAAGAGGGAGCATAGCGGGCTATGTGACCGATGAGAGAGGCAAAAACAGCCAAAAAGATGAGCCGGACAATCAGCAGAAGATGTGTTTCACTGTTTTCAAATCGTACCAAGTTATTTTTTATCGTCACTAAATTTTCACACCACCCCGACACAAGTCACGGGGCACACGCTGCCGTCATCACACCTACCGATGCACGGCAGGCCATGAAAGTGTGCCCGAAAACAAGGAGAAAACAAATGAAAGCAACAAACAAACAACTGCTGCTTGCGGGCTCGCTGTGCCTGCAAGCAATAACCGTGCTGCCTTGCCAAGGCGCAAGCACACGGCCGCTGCGCGGCAACGACGGCGACAACGCCGCACCACACGACACCATAACCCACAACCCCATGACCGAGACGAGCGTGAAGCTCGGCGAAGTGGTGGTGACAGGCATTACCGGAAGCGACAAGATAAAGAATACGCCCTCGCCAGTGAGCGTGGTGACACCACGCCAGCTCGAGGCACGCGCCTCATCAAACATCATCGATGCCATAGCCCACGAGCCGGGAGTGTCGCAGATAACCACGGGCGGCGGCATATCAAAACCCGTGATACGCGGTCTGGGTTACAACCGCGTGGTGGTGGTGAACGACGGCATACGCCAGGAAGGTCAGCAGTGGGGCGACGAGCACGGCATAGAGATAGACGGTGCATCGGTGCATTCGGCCGAGATTCTGAAAGGCGCGGCAAGCCTCAAATACGGGTCGGATGCCATGGCCGGAGTGATTGTGTTCAACCCCGCGCCCGCCCCAATGGAGGGCGAGATGCACGCCAGTGCCATGGCAGGTTTTCAGAGCAACAACGCACTTGCCGACTACTCGGTGAACTTCTCGGGCCACAAGCGACACTTTGTATGGGATACGCGCTACAGCGGCAAGGCCGCACACTGCTACCGCAACAGCCGCGACGGCTATGTGCCGGGCTCGGCCTACCGCGAACAGGCTTTCGCACAGAAGCTCGGCATTGACTTCGGCAACGTGCACTCGCGCCTCACTTTGGGCTACTACCACTCCACCCCGGGCATCGTGGAGGGCGAGCGCGACGAGATCACAGGCATGCTCACGCGCCCCGAAGACTATTCGCCGGAGAGCTATTCAATAGCCGTGCCCTACCAGCAGATACACCACTACCGCGCCGTGTGGGACAACACCCTTGCCATTGGCAACGGACATCTTAAGGCTACCGTGGCCTACCAGCACAACCGGCGGCAGGAATACGAGGAAGAAGATGCCCCCAACGAATGTCAGCTCGACTTTATGTTGCACACCGTGAACTATGATGTCCACTACGATGCCGACATCGTAGGCAACTGGAAAGTGTCGGCCGGAGTGAACGGTATGTACCAGCGGTCGCTCAACAAGGGTTCGGAGTTTCTCGTGCCGGCCTACCGCCTGTTCGACTGCGGCATTTTTGCCACGGCGGCAAGACGTCTGGGCAAGGCCAATCTTACCGGCGGTGTGCGTGCCGACCGGCGCGCCATGAGCGGCGACGCGCTCAGTTGCGACGGCACTGAGCGTTTCGCGGCATTCAAGCGCACGTTCAGCGGCGTGTCGGCAAGCATAGGCGTTGCCGCCGACGTGCTGCCCGACGTGAACGTAAAGCTAAACCTGTCGCGCGGTTTTCGTGCGCCAAACATCAGCGAACTTGCATCAAACGGAGTGCATGAGGGCACGCAACGCTATGAGTTGGGCAACACGGCATTGCGCCCCGAGGGTAGCTGGCAGGCCGACTTGGGCGCGAGCTACTCGTCGGGCATCGTTTCTGCCGAACTGGCTCTGTTTGCCAACCGCATCGACAATTATATATTCAGCGAGCGTCAAGTGGCCGACGACGGCACTCCGGCCACGATCGACGGCGTTGCAGCCTACCGTTTCGCCTCAGGCAAGGCTAGGCAGCTAGGCGGCGAGGCACGACTCGACGTGCATCCCCTGCCGCGCCTGCACATAGGCAGCAGCTTCAGCTTTGTAAGTTCGGTGCAGATGGGGCAGCCGCGCGCCACGCGCTATCTCCCGTTCACCCCCGCCCCACGCCTTCTGGCCGACGTGCGCTACGAGATTGCATGCGGACAACGCTACATTGACAACTGCTATGTGAAGCTGGAAGCCGACTGCAACCTGCGGCAGAACCACTACTATGCAGCCAATGGCACCGAGACGGCCACACCGTCATACACGCTGCTTAACCTCTATGCAGGCACCGACGTGAAACGGCATGGTCGCCGCCTGTTCTCCATCTATCTGTCGTGCGAGAACCTCGCCGACCGTGCCTACCAGAACCATTTGAGCCGTCTGAAATATCTCGACCGCAACAATGTGACGGGACGCACGGGCGTGTGCAACATGGGGCGCAACTTCACGGCAAAGATAGTGGTGCCTGTTGACTTCTGATTATTGGTGTCTCGGTAAAAACTTTGCAGCAGACAAGTCCCGAAGGGATGACAAACTATAGCGCAGGGGCTTGCCCCTGCGTTTTTATTTAACACAAAATTTGCCCCTGCTTTCTATGTTAAGATCCAAATGTTTTGACCGATATTTTTTGTTTATGCAGCATTTTTATATTCGGGGTCGTATGTTTGTCGTTCTCTCAC
>CAVCLB010000076.1:0-11814 GCA_963602915.1 Dysosmobacter segnis
CATTTACCCAGGGTTACACCGTTTGCTGTCGCAAACGGCTCACCCTGGGCTACGGTTGTTACGCCCTTTCAGGGCTGATGAATGCAATGTTTCATTTTATGCCTATTGTTCTACCCAAAAACAATTCGAATATTGAACACCCTACCTTCCAGAGCATGACGAATGCAATGCCCCGCACTCTTTTGCCGATAACTAAAAAGGAAAATTCGGAAATATACTAACAAAAAGTAGAAAAAGTGAAAGAAAAATTTGCAGTCTAAAATAAATTTACTACTTTTACAACCGAATAGAAAATAAAAGCGAATGAAACAACTAGTATTAAATGCATGGTGGTGGCGTTGCTCAAGATTTAAAAAGTCGTGAGTCGCATTGCCGTATATATACTATTAAAGATATGAAAAAGGCCTGCCGTTACTTACGACAGGCCTTTTTACATTAAGTGACGGTAAAAAAATAATTTGGTACGATTTGAGAACAGTGAAATACACCTTCAGATTATTGTCCGGCTCATCTTTTTGGATGTTTTCGTTTCTCTCATCGGTCACATAGCCCGCTATGCTCCCTCTTCAAGAAACAAAAACATCTCAAAAATATAAGCCGCAAATCATACCACCTTATTTTTTCACCGTCACTAAATGAAACATTAGGATAACAATAACTCAAAATAATGACACTATGGAGATGAAGACTATTTTGCAGAGAATGTTGAACCACGAAGAACTCAGCCGTGGCGAAACCCGTGACATATTGTTGGGCATTACAAGGAACGCATTTCCGCAGGAGCAGATTACGGCATTGTTGTCAATGCTCCAAATGAGAGGCGTGTCGGTGGACGAATTGCTCGGTTTCCGCGACGGCATATTGGAAACAGGCGTGTCGGCACGTCTTGATGCCGACCGCTATATAGATGTTGTAGGTACGGGTGGTGACGGGAAAAACACGTTTAACATTTCCACTTGCGCCTGTTTCGTGATAGCCGGAGCCGGCTACAAGGTGGCTAAGCACGGCAATTATGCAGCCACTTCAACCAGCGGTGCAAGCAATGTGATTGAGCAACACGGCGTGAAATTCACCAACGACTTGGACCAACTGAACCGCTCCCTCGGCGAGTGTGGAATCGTTTATCTCCATGCACCGCTCTTTGCCAAGGCGATGAAATATGTCGCTCCCATACGCAAGGCCCTGCAGTTTCCCACGTTGTTCAACCTTCTCGGACCGTTGGTGAATCCGTCGCAACCCAAATGCCAGTTGTTGGGTGTGGCCAACCTCGATCAGATGCGCCTTTACGGGAACGTATATCAGAAGTTGGGCGTGGACTATGGCATAGTGAACAGCATAGACGGATATGACGAAATATCACTGACGGGCGATTTCAAGGTGACTACCAACCACTATGAACGCATCTTCAAACCGTCGGATTTAGGTTTTACGGTGGCAGATGCAGCCAATCTTCGGGGTGGAAACACCAAAGAAGAGGCAAGCGAAATATTCGACAGCGTGCTTGAAAACCGCGCCGCCGACGACCAAAAGAACGTGGTCATGGCCAATGCCGCCCTTGGCATACAGGTGATTGACGGCAAGAAAACCATTGAAGAATGCCTGGCGATGGCCCGCGAGAGCATTGAGAGCGGCAGGGCACTGCAGGTGCTGAAGAAGTTTGTCGCACTGAATTCATAACTCCACACAAGCAACACGGATATGGATATACTCGAAGAAATAACAGCCTATAAGCGCATAGAGGTGGAGCGCATGAAGCAACAGGTGCCGCCGCGCGACTTATATAATAAGGTGGAAAGCATGATCGACACGCCTGTGGCTTCAATGCGCAAGGCTCTGCAAGATGCCGATACGGGCATAATTGCCGAGTTTAAGCGCAAGTCGCCCTCTAAGGGGTGGATAAAAGAAGGCGGTAGTGCCGATGTCATTCCGCTGGCTTATCAGCAAAACGGGGCTGCGGCACTGAGCATTCTCACCGATGATCATTATTTTGGCGGCAAGGATGAATTTATTTCTGTGGCATGTCGGTCGGGTGTGACCATTCCCGTGCTTTACAAGAATTTCATAATAGACGAATACCAACTCTTTCAGGCGCGTGCCTGCGGAGCGTCGGCGGCGTTGCTGATAGCTGCCGACCTGAACCTGACTGAATGCCGCACTCTGCTGCACACTGCCCATGAGCTGGGCCTGGAGGTGCTGCTTGAAATGCACTCGGAAGCGGAACTTGACTATGCCGACCTGGAACCGGACATGTATGGCATAAACAATCGCAATCTCGGGACGTTCGTGACCGATGTGCATAACTCGTTTCGCATGGCGGCGCGATTGCCTGAAGACGGATGCAAGGTGAGCGAGAGCGGCATAGGCAATCCCGAAACCGTGCGACAGTTGAAACTCGCCGGTTATAGCGGGTTCTTGATTGGCGAGAACTTTATGAAGACAGACAACCCGGGTGAATCACTAAAACAATTCTTGCAGCAATGTTGATAAAGGTATGTGGCATGCGCGATGCCGAGAATATTCGCGCCGTGGAGCGGTTGGGCATCGATATGATAGGCATGATATTCGTTCCGCAGAGTCCACGTTATGTGGCTACGCAGCATTCGCTTGCCGGCATTCTGCCCGACAGAGCATCGGAATCACTCCTTGCCGACGTACATTCGCCAAGTCGTGTCGGGGTGTTTGTCGATGATATGCCACAGCACATCATAGCTTGTGTCTACAACTTCTCGCTCGACTATGTGCAGTTGCATGGTCACGAAACCCGCACGTTGATTGACAACCTGCGCGCCACGATTGACCCGGACATCCGTCCCGGAGTGAAGATAATAAAGACCATAAGTGTGGCTGAGGCCGACGACTTGCGCGCTACGGAAGAATATGAAGGCGCGGCCGACCTGTTTCTGTTCGACACCAAGTGTGCTACGGCAGGTGGCAGCGGACGGCAGTTCGACTGGTCGCTGCTCGAAAGGTATCACGGGCAGACACCGTTTCTGTTGAGTGGCGGAATTGGGCCAAACGATGTGGCGGCAGTGCGGGCGTTCAATCATCCGCAGTGTGTGGGCATCGATGTCAATTCTAGGTTTGAAACCGAACCGGGCATGAAGGATGTAGACCTTTTGCGGGCATTCGTCGAGGCTGTCAGATCTTGAAAAATTTAAACAAACGCACATAAATATGAACAAGATAAACCAACTGTTTGCCGACAGCAAACGCGACAACAAAAAGTTGTTGTCTCTTTATTTCTGTGCCGGATGTCCCACATTTGAGGGAACGGCCGATGTGATACTGGCCATGCAACGCAAGGGTATAGCCATGGTTGAGGTGGGCATGCCTTTCAGCGATCCGCTTGCCGACGGCCCCGTGATACAGAGTGCCGGAACGGTAGCCTTAAAAAACGGCATGACACTCGACAGGCTCTTCGTCCAACTTGCCGAAATCAAGCACGAAGTGCACATCCCGCTCATCGTCATGGGCTATCTTAACGTGATTATGCACTATGGTTTCGAGCGTTTCTTTGAGCGTTGCGTGGAGTGCGGCGTGTCGGGCACAATCATTCCCGACCTTCCGTTCAAGGACTATCTTGACGATGTGAAGCCGCTGGCCGACAAGTATGACATACGGGTGGTGATGATGATTACGCCGGAAACGAGCGAGGAGCGCATCCGCTTCATCGACAATCACACCGACGGTTTCATCTATATGGTGAGTTCGGCAAGCACCACGGGGGCACAACAGAGCTTCGACGAACAGAAACAGGCCTATTTCCGCCGCATCAATGCCATGCAGTTGCGCAATCCGCGCATGATAGGTTTCGGCATAAGCAACAGGCAGACCTTGGATAGTGCACAGAACAATGCGGCGGGAGCAATCATCGGAAGCAAGTTTGTTACACTGCTCAATGAATGTAAAGACCCCGACAAGGCACTGGACGCTCTTTACGATGCTCTTTCCAAATAACAACGAACAAACACGACATATCATGGGAAAATATAATGTAGATGAAAACGGTTTCTTCGGAAAGTATGGTGGTGCTTATGTGCCGGAGATATTATACAAGTGCGTACACGACTTGCAGGACAATTATGAAGCAATCATCGAGAGCGAAGAATTCAAAAAGGAATACCGCCAACTGCTTCGCAACTATGTGGGCCGACCCTCTCCGCTCTATTATGCCAAGCGCATGAGCGAGAAGTATGGCTGCCGACTCTACCTTAAACGTGAAGACCTTAACCATACGGGCGCGCACAAAATAAACAACACCATAGGTCAGATATTGATGGCAAAGAAGATGGGCAAGACCCGCATCATTGCCGAGACCGGTGCCGGGCAGCACGGCGTGGCCACTGCAACGGTGTGCGCCCTGATGGACATGAAGTGCGAGATATTCATGGGCAAGACCGATGTGGAACGTCAGCATACCAATGTGGAACGCATGAAGATGCTCGGTGCCGAGGTGCATCCCGTCACCACGGGCAACATGACGCTGAGCGATGCCTGCTCGGAGGCAATACGCGACTGGTGCCGTCATCCGCAAGACACCTTCTATATAGTGGGCAGCACCATGGGGCCGCATCCTTATCCCGACATAGTGGCAAAGATGCAGAGCGTAATCTCTGAGGAAATAAAGTGGCAGTTGCAGGAGAAAATAGGGCGCGACTATCCTGATTGCCTCATAGCCTGTGTGGGCGGAGGCAGCAACGCTGCCGGAACAATATATCACTATATGGACGACGACCGCGTGAAGATAGTGTTGGCTGAGGCTGGCGGCCACGGCATTGACACCGGACATACGGCAGCCACCATACATTGCGGCACCGAAGGCATAATACACGGTGCGCGCACGCTTGTGATGCAGGACGATGACGGACAGATAAAGGAGGCATTCACCATATCTGCCGGGCTTGACTATCCGGGCATCGGCCCCATGCACGCCAACATGGCAGAGGCGGGACGCACCCGTGTGCTTGCCGTAAACGACGACGAAGCCATATATGCAGGCTACGAACTCACGCGTATGGAGGGCATCATCCCGGCCATTGAGAGTGCACATGCCGTGGCTGCGCTCAAGAAAGTGAAGTTCAATCCCGACGATGTGGTAGTGCTCACCGTGAGCGGACGTGGCGACAAAGACGTGGAAACCTATCTTAAAAACAAACAAATGGCAAAGGAATATGGCAACTTCTAAACAATACAACTTGCATACGATGACGCGGACAATCCTTGCCGACCTCTACACTCCGGTGGGAATATATATGCATCTGCGCGACATCTATCCGAAAAGTGTGCTGATGGAGAGTTCAGACTATCACGAGTCAAACAACTCACGTTCGTTCATCTGTGTCAATCCTATGGGCGGCGTGGCCTTCAACCACGGCTTTGTCGACTGCACCTATCCCGACGGCAGCACGACCCACAAGGAAATTACCGACGACTATCCGAGCGAGAAGGCCATAAACGAGTTTATAGGCAGCTTCCACGTCGAGGGCGACAAGGCTGATGTGGTGGGAATGTATGGCTACACATCGTTTAATGCCGTGCGCTATTTTGAGCATATTGATGTGAAGGACTCCACTGCCGAACGCAACGATGCTCCCGACTTGCTCTACACGATGTTTCGCGACATCATCGAATTCGACCATTTCAACAACACCATCACCTTCATTTCTCTTGAAGAGGAAGGCGGGAATGCCGAGGAACGCATAGACCGATTGCTTATGCTCATCAACAGGCAGAACGTAAAGGCTTATCCTTTCCACCCCGTGGGCGACACCACCTCGACACTTACCGACGATGAACACAAGGCCAACATACGCAAGTGCATCAAGAACTGCTTGCGTGGCGACGTTTTTCAGATTGTAGTCTCGCGCCGTTTCGTGCAGAAATATGAGGGCGACGACTTCAAGCTCTACCGTGCCCTGCGCAGCATCAACCCCAGTCCTTACCTCTTTTATATGGACTTCGGCGGCTTCCGCATCTTCGGTTCGTCGCCCGAGACGCACTGCCGCATTGAGAAAGGCAAGGCATATATCGACCCCATTGCAGGCACAACCAAGCGCACGGGCGATGCTGAGGCCGACCGTCGCGGTGCCGAATTCCTTCGCAACGACCCGAAAGAGAATGCCGAACACGTTATGCTTGTGGATTTGGCGCGCAACGACTTGAGCCGCAACTGCCACGGCGTGAAGGTGGATTTCTATAAAGACTTGCAATATTACAGTCATGTAATACATCTTGTGAGCCGCGTGTCGGGGCAACTCGACAATCGGGCCGACAAGATAAAGACATTCATCGACACCTTCCCGGCAGGCACATTGAGCGGTGCACCCAAGGTGAGGGCCATGCAACTCATAAGCGAGTATGAGCCACACAACCGTGGAGCCTACGGAGGTTGCATCGGCTACATCGGTTTGAACGGCGACCTTAACCAAGCCATTGTCATCCGAACATTCATCAGCCGCAACGGCGAACTGTGGTTTCAGGCGGGCAGCGGCGTGGTGGCGAAGAGCAACGACGAGTATGAATTGCAGGAAGTGAACAGTAAGCTCGGGGCACTTCGCCGTGCCATTATGTTGGCGGAAGATATGTAGAAAAGTGTTACCGGTTAAAAACAACAACGCAATGAAAGTAGTAATCATAGACAATTACGACTCCTTCACCTATAACCTTGCCCACTTGGTGAAGGAACTGGGGGCGGAAGTCACCGTATATCGCAACGACCGCTTCGGGTTGGAGCAATTGGAGGCGTTCGACAAAATCATTCTCAGTCCGGGTCCGGGCATTCCTTCTGAGGCAGGACTGCTGCTCGATGTAATAAAGACGTATGCTGGCAAGAAACCTATGTTGGGCGTGTGTCTCGGCCATCAGGCCATAGGGGAGTGCTTCGGTGGACGGTTGACCAACCTCTCTGAGGTGTTTCACGGCGTAGTCACCAAAGGCAGCCAATGGGGCAACGACTATATTTTCGACGGTCTGCCGCAGCGCATCGTTATGGGGCGTTACCACAGTTGGGTGGTTGACCGTGATGGATTGCCCGACTGTCTTGAGGTTACTGCCGAGAGCGACGAGGGGCAGATTATGGGTCTGCGCCACAAAGACTGCGACATTCACGGCATACAGTTTCATCCCGAAAGCGTGCTCACGCCCAAAGGACGGACAATGGTGGGCAATTTCTTGAAACATTGATAGGTAGCGGCAAACTTCCGTAAGTTGTGATTTCGGGAGTTTGCCGCTATTCTTTTATGAAGAAACCGTAATGTGGCGGTTTCTTGTCATTCGTTTCTTGTCTGTAATCAGAAATATTGGTGTCCGTAAAATTTTGGTCTGACATTGTAAAACGTGGAATGTCAGTTATTTATAAGATGTCTGAAAACACGGGGCTTACTTTTGTCCGTTGCATGGTTTTCCCCCTCATTGCCCCAGTATGGGGCGAATATTATAGGATAGGGGCTTGCCCCTATCTATTAGGCATAACCATATTTTGCCCCTGTAAGGGGCGCAGAGTTCAATATCACAATGAATTATGCGCCCCTTACAGGGGCAAAGCTTGTATTAAACATAAACGCAGGGGCAAGCCCCTGCGCTATATTCTGTCGTCCCTACGGGACTCACCAGTTGCGAAAGTTTCACCGGACACCAATAAATCAGAAACCATTAGAATGCGTATTTCACTGCATAGAGAGGAACATTTGTCATCCATTCCTGCTCACGGTAAGGCGACATGGAAAAGCGAAGACCGTGGAGTCCAGGGTTGTCCATTATATATTGGCGCAAGGATTTTGCTTTTAGATTTTCTTCTGCCTTCACTTCTATGGGGATTATGGCGGCTTCATGTTGGGCAACGAAGTCAATTTCCATTGTGGAGTTCTCGTTGCTGTAATAATAGATGAAGGTTCGTGGAATGCAGAGCATTTGCTGAAGGACGTAATTCTCGCTGAATGCCCCCTTGTATTCTTCGAACACGTTGTTGCCAATAAGTATTTGTTCGGGGGGAGTCTGCGACATGGCACCAAGCAATCCGCAGTCGAGTATGAATAATTTGAAGGCAGATACATCTTCGTAGAATGACAACGGAATGGCAGCCTTCTTGATGCGGGGAACCTTGTGGATGAGGCCTGCGTCGATGAGCCATTGTATGGCAATCTCGAATTCGTTGGCTCTTGCTCCTTTCCTGACTGCTCCATAGATGAATTTCTTGTTGTCGCGAGCCAGTTGTGAAGGGATTGATTTCCATACCATGTTTATACGCTGCACCTGGTTGGTGGGTGCGTGCTTGGAGATGTCGTTTCTGTAGGCAATGAGAATCTTATTCTGAATGTCTCTGACTGTCCAGATGTCTTGCGTTTGTATATAGGCTGCTACGGCTTCTGGCATGCCGCCCGTAAAGTAATATTGACGCAACAATTCCTCGCATAATGGTCGTAGTAGTGTCAATGTCTCCCAGTCTTTAGAGCGCATTATCTCCACAATTTTTTCTCTGCCCATAGCAAGAAGAAACTCTTCGAAGTCCATCGGGTACAGATATAGTATGTCGACTTTTCCCACGGGGAATGATGTGCCCTCATGCAGTGTGATGCCTAATAGTGACCCGGCAACAGCCACATGATATTCAGGGGCATTCTCACAAAAATATTTCAAGGAGGCAAGTCCCTTGTCAATTTCCCGTATTTCATCGAGGAATATCAATGTTTCCCCCGGTAAGATGCTTTCGCCGGAAATGGCACTGAGGCTTCTGATGATTCGTGGGATATCGTAGTCGGAGAAAATGGCGCTTACTTTGTCGTTGTTGTCGCAGTTTATATATACGAGGTTGCGGTATTCGCGCCTGCCGAATTCCTTGAGGATATACGTTTTACCCACTTGTCGTGCACCCTCAAGTATTAAAGGCTTGCGTGAAACAGAATTCTTCCATGCCGTTAGTTGTTGATATACAGTTCTTTCCATTTTGTATGAGTTAGTGTTATAAATGCAAAGATACATTTTTCTAGGGGAAAAATCCAAGGTTTGATACATTTTTCTGGGGGAAAAATCCTAGGCTTACTACATTTTTCTAGGGGAATGTGCTTCGAATTGCAGTATTTTCATAAGGTGAAGAAAGAAATTTCCTTCCTAGTGTTGCTTGCCGTGAAAAGTGCGAAACCAATTGCAGGGCATAACAATTCGTTTCTTTATGCCGCTGTATAAGTGATGTAAAAACGCGAAAACTCGTGCCGGCTTTTCCAATTTGTCGGCACGTTTCTTGTGTAAACGGGCATTAAGTGTTATCTTTGCATAAGAGATGGTCGGCATTCTGACAATCGAAACAAAGTCACGTTGTCGTGGGTGCTGCATGAAATCATGAAAAATAACATTTCAATATAATTAAAAAACAAACGAAAATGGAAGAACAGAAAAACCCACAGGAGAACCAGCAGGGTCTCCAGATTCAGCTCAAACCCGAACTCGCAACTGGCGTTTACGCCAACCTCGCATTGCTGACACACTCTAAAACCGATTTCGTGCTCGACTTCGTGAGCATGATGCCGGGTGCCAACCCTCAGGTGGCAAGCCGTGTTGTTATGGCTCCCGAGAATGCAAAGCGTCTGCTCATGGCCCTCAACGACAATATAACCAAGTATGAACAGGTGTTTGGCAAAATCCAGCTTGAGGAGCAGCCCGCTCCGCGCACAGCTACACCGTTCAACACTGGCAAGGCATAAAGCACAGCTTCTAGCCACTGTCGCATCCCATACACAGCGAATTTCTTTTAGACTATTGTCAAGAAAGTCGGTGTGTATGGGATTTTTTTATTAGTGTCTGGCAAAAGTTACGCACATCGGCCAGCTTCGAGGACCGTCCTATCGGCAATATTACCCCTTAGCCAAAGAGTTTTTTACTTAAAATCTTTGCCGTTTCATTGAATATCATCCTATGTTTATCGAATTGTCGGCAAAATTCTTCTGTTTCTTACATTTTTTATTTTTCTCTCTGAAAAATTTGTATGAAAGGAATATAAAATATAAATTTGGCTGCATAAAAACTGGATAGACACATTGTCCGATGACTCGGGCTATTAATCAACATAACCTAAGACGATATGAAGAAATACGTTATCATATGTTTAATGCTTCTTTCGCCCCTTTTTATTTTGGCTAAAACATCTGTTGGCAATAAGACAATAAAAGGTGTAGTGGCAGACACTGAAGGCAAACCAATCGAGGGCGCTGTGGTTTCATGTCTTTCTTTACCGGATAGTATTCTTGTTGAAAGTGCAATAACAGATAGTGTCGGGCGATTCTTCATGGTCTGTGACAAGGAAAATTTAAATGACATTGCACTCTATGTATCGTGTATTGGTTATGAAAACCAATCGCGGCACGTGAATACACCATATGATGAAGACATGTGCATCGCATTGAAAGAAAGCGTGCACCATTTGAATGGCGTAACAGTAACGGCCAAGTCGGTTGTCAAAGGCATTCCTGGTGGTTTCTCTTTTACACCTGGTGGTGCTGAAATGCTATTGCCTGACGGATTTGAACTGTTGCGAATAACCCCGATGCTTGATGTGCGAGGCGGCGTAAATATTTTGGGCAAAGGCAGCGCAACCATATACATAAACGGCCGCGACCCTCACATGCCGGAAAATATGGTGCTTGAAATGCTTCGCACCGTGGAACCAAAGGACATAAAACGCATAGATATAATTTACAATCCGGGGTCGGCGCAAAAGGCTTCCGACCAAAGCGGAATCGTGAATGTGGTGATGAAACGTCCCGATTATGGTTGGATGGGGACTGCTAGCATAAGCGCATTGTTTCAAAACGGCAGAGTGTCTGAAATTCCTGAAGTGTATGTAGGATACGGGCATGGGCGGCTGAAATTCTCTGCCAATGCCAAAGTGTGCGATGCGCGTGGAGTGACTAAAAGTGAGGAAAGGTATGAATACAAGACAGAATCGCTTGGCGTGACGAACAACCTGTGGTATAAATACAGCACTGTCAGCGGTGGAATAAACGCAAATCTTTCAGCGCGGTGGGCCATGAAGGCTCGGAAACCCGACCGGCAAAACATATAGTTTCGTTGAGCGTCAGCAAGTCGTTTGGGTTTGGCGGTTCTGTTTCGTTGGATTTCTCGGGAACTTTCCCGTGGAAAGACAAGACATTTTATGATAACTCCACATATTTTATTATCAGACACGCAGTCTTACATCACCTACAACTTTTGTCATTACCTTCCAACAGAGGCTTGGCAAGAAGCGTGTGCGTGGTGCAAGCGTGCGCAGTGACAGCGGATTTGAAGCAAGACAAAAGTAGTATTCTGCCTACAGTATTAAATATAGGCGTATAGGTCTATATATATTGTGGGCGGATTTAAAATAAATCTGTTATGGGGAAAGTATTTCGGGCTTTTATGTTTCTGCTTGTTTGTAGCTTTATGCCGAGGAGCGTTTTTGCTGATAACACAAATATAAAAGGTAAAATAAACAACCGATGATGTATTCCACTGTTCTCAAATCGTACTAAGTTGTTTTTTTTACCGCCACTTAATGCTCGTTTCAGAAGTGTCAAATGAATGTTTTACTTAAAATCTTTGTCGTTTCACTGAATATCATCCGTTATTTGTCTAAACGTCAGCAAAATTCCTCTGTTTCTTACATTTTTCAAATTTTCTATCTAAAAAGTTTGTATAAAAGGGGAATAATATATAAATTTGGCAACATAAAAACTGAATAGACACATTGTCCGATGACTCGGACTATTAATCAACCTAACCAAATGCGATATGAAGAAATTCAGTAAATATAACACAACTCTACGAATCAGTCCTCAATATGGA
>CAVCLB010000077.1:0-11767 GCA_963602915.1 Dysosmobacter segnis
ATTATTTCGGAGTGGAATCCACTCGTTTTTATGAATTAATAGAACACCCCTTTATTCTATTCCTAAATCAAGGCAGTTCCTCTGGCGACGAAATCAAGGTCGTGGCTCCGTGGGCAATGAGGAAATCGCGGTCGCGAAATCCCCACAACACGCTCACGCACGGCATGCCGCTGTTGGCAGCAGTCTGCACATCCACATCGCTGTCGCCTATGTATACCGCCCCTTCACGCCCCACACCAAGTTCGCGCAGAGCCTCAACCACGGTGTCAGGGGCAGGTTTCTTGCGTATGCCCTCGCGCTCGCCTATGGCCACTTCTACATAATCGCCGAAGAAATGTCGGCACAACTCGCGCGTGGCCGCATAAAACTTGTTGCTCACAACGGCAATGTTCTTGCCCTCGTCTTTCAGATTTTTCAGCAGAGACATTATGCCGGGATAAGGCCGAGTAGTGTCGAGGTTATGCTCCATATAGTGCCTGCGAAACGTGGCGTAGGCATCGTCGAATGCCGGATTGGCCTCGCCTTGCGGTATGGCGCGCTCCATAAGTTTGCGCACGCCGTTGCCCACAAAACGCCGCACATCGTCAACCGAGTGTTCGGGCAACGAGTGTGAACGCAAGGCGAAATTGCAACTTGCAGCCAAATCGCCGAGAGTGTCGAGCAACGTGCCGTCCAAATCAAAGATATAAGTGTCGTATTTATGCATTGCCGTTGGTGTTTAAGTAATCGTATGCAACTGCAAATTTACTGTTTATAATTTCTTTCGGGCAGCAACCTGTGCCTGTATTTTTTCCTTTTGCCGCATTTTCATGTTCCAAGTCAAGCCTTGCCGCCCATAGGCAAAAAGCTGCAAACCCAAAGCGGGCATATCCCTATATAAAAAAGGATATGCCCGCCACGGAGTGTATTGGTTGCAGTTATTTCTCTATCAAGTCAACCGAACGCTTGAGGAATGCGTCGAGAGCTGCGCCGCGCAGCATTCCGTTCTGCAGAAGGGCAAGGTCGATGAGCTGGTGCACCACCTTGTTTCCCTTGGCATAATCGGCTATTATGCCGTTTTTCATCTCGCGTTGCTCTTCGAGTTTCTTCTCGGTGTCCTTCAAATCGTTCTTCTCGTCTTCGGTCACTTCCTCAGGTTTCTTTGCATTTTGAGCCTGATGCAGGGCTGCAATGCGTGCCTCGAGACCCTTCATCTCGCTTGTGACAGGTGCGAGCGAGGAAGCGCAGGTCGAGTTTTCGTCGGCAAGCAGACTCTTGATGAGCTTGTGGTCGCTGTTGAGCACGAGGTTGTAGCTGTCGGGCATCTGCGCATAGAAAGCCATTCCGGGCTGGAACTGGCTTGCCTCCTTCATGCGGCGCATATACTCGCTCTGCGTGATGAGCACCGGAAGAGAGCCTTCGCCCAGAGCCTGCACATCCACAAAGAAGTCGGCCTTGTCCAATTTGGGCATCTGCGAGCGGAATGCCTGTGACAAAATGTCACGGCTGTCTTTGTCGAGTTCGTCGCCGTGCTTCTCGTCTTTCAATATCAGACGGTCAACGATGTCGCTGTCTACGCGTGTGAAACGGCTCTTCTCAAATTTCTGTTCAAGCATCGACACCATGGGAGTGTCGAGCTGTCCGTCGAGCAGAAGCACGCTGTAGCCCTTGGTCTTTGCAGCCTCGATGTAGCTATACTGTCCTTCCACGTCGTTGGTATAGAGATAAACGAGATTGCCATCCTTGTCAGTTTGGTTGTCCTTAATGAGTGTTTTATACTCATCGAAGGTGAAATACTTGCCGTCAACATCCTTCATCAGCGCGAAATCTTTTGCCCGGTCGTAGAAATCGTCCTGCGAAAGCATTCCGTAGTTGATGAATATCTTGAGATTGTCCCACTTCTCCTCATAGTCCTTGCGGTTTTCCTTGAATATGGAATTGAGGCGGTCGGCCACTTTCTTTGTTATATATGTGGAGATTTTCTTCACGTTGGCATCACTCTGCAAGTAGGAGCGGCTCACGTTAAGAGGGATGTCGGGCGAGTCGATAACGCCGTGCAGCAGTGTGAGGAACTCGGGAACGATGCCCTCCACCTGGTCGGTAACGAACACTTGGTTGCAATACAGCTGTATTTTGTTGCGCTGCAGTTCGATGTTCGACTTGATGCGCGGGAAGTAGAGTATTCCGGTCAGGTTGAACGGATAGTCCACATTGAGGTGTATCCAGAACAGAGGCTCGTCCTGCATGGGATAAAGCGTGCGGTAGAACTGCTTGTAGTCGTCGTCCTTCAGTGTGCTCGGTGTCTTGGTCCACAACGGTTCCACGCTGTTTATCACGTTGTCCTCGTCAGTGTCCTGCTGCTTGCCGTCTTTCCATTCGGTCTTTTTGCCGAAAGCCACCGGCACGGGCATGAACTTGCAATACTTGTTGAGCAATTCGTCGATTTTCGATTTCTCGAGAAATTCCTTGCAGTCGTCGTCGATGTACAATATGATGTCCGATCCGCGTCCTTCCTTCTCGGCATCCGAAATCTCAAACTCGGGGCTGCCGTCGCAGCTCCACTTCACGGCTTTGGCACCCTCGCGGTAGCTGCGTGTCACGATTTCCACCTTCTTGCTCACCATGAACGACGAGTAGAAACCAAGACCGAAATGACCTATTATGGCATTGGCGTTGTCCTTGTATTTGTCGAGGAAATCGTTCACACCAGAGAATGCTATTTGGTTGATATACTTGTCTATTTCCTCCTCGGTCATTCCAATACCGTTGTCGCTCACGGTAAGTGTGCCCTTGTCCTTGTCGAGAGTGACACGCACCGTAAGGTCGCCAAGCTCGCCCTTGAAGTCGCCTCGCTCGGCAAGTGTCTTTATCTTCTGTGTCGCGTCAACAGCGTTCGACACCATCTCACGCAAGAATATCTCGTGGTCTGAATAAAGGAACTTTTTTATGACGGGGAAAATGTTCTCGGTTGTAACCCCAATATTGCCTTTCTGCATATTACTATGATGTTTTGTTATATTCCACTTATATGGTTGCAAATAGCGTGCCAAATTGCCACAACGGCAGTTTCGGCCGAGCGGCGAGGCATAATGCGAGTGTAAAGCCAACTTGGTGAGCGTATGGTGCGGCCATGTCGCATTAATTTCGTAACTTAGTCGGAGTTTTAACCCAATTTTCAAGCTACGCACAAACAAACAACATTTATATGAAAGCAACGACAATCGCAATTACTGCACTGCTCGCGCTGTCGGGCACAATGGCATCGGCCCAAAGCAGGCGCAGCCTCACCTACTGGTTTGACAAGCCCACCACACTCGGCGGACAGGCCGTGTGGTATGGCGGACATCCCGAACGATGGACAACAACGAAACCCGAAGCCGCCGGCGACACGGGGCAGAACCCCGACCCAGAATGGGAGTCGCAGTCGCTGCCGATAGGCAACGGCAGTCTCGGAGCCAACATCATGGGGTCGGTTGAAGCCGAGCGCATCACCTTCAACGAGAAATCGCTGTGGCGCGGAGGCCCCAACACATCCAACGACGCAAGCCGCTACTGGAACGTGAACAAGCAGTCGGCCCAGGTAATAGGACAGATACGCGACGCTTTTGCAGCCGGCAACTGGGATGAGGCGGCACAGCTCACGCGCAAGAACTTCAACAGCACGGTGCCCTACGAGTCGTATGCCGAAAACCCGTTCCGCTTCGGCAACTTCACCACAATGGGCGAATTCTACATCGAAACCGGACTAAGCAGCGTGGGCATGACACACTACCGCCGTTCGCTCTCGCTCGACTCGGCACTCGCCGTAGTGCAGTTTGACAAAGACGGCACACACTACCGACGCGAATATTTCGCGTCCTACCCTGCCAATGTCGTCGTGGTGCGCTTCAAGGCCAACCGTCCCGGCATGCAGAACCTCACATTCACATATGCTCCAAACCCCGTGTCTACGGGCGAGACGCACCCCGACGCAGGCAGCAACGGTCTGTGTCATGTGGCACGGCTCGACAACAACCACATGCAGTATGCCGTGCGCATAAGAGCCATAAACCGTGGAGGAACGGTGAGCAACGACGGCGCGAAGCTGCGGGTAAGCGGTGCCGACGAGGTGACATTCATCATTTCGGCCGACACCGACTACAAGGAAAACTTCGACCCCGACTTCAATAATCCTGCCACCTATGTGGGCACCGACCCCGTGCTTACCACCGAGAAGTGGGCAAATGCCGCCACCGAAAAAGGCTACGACGGCCTGCTGGCCGAACATTTGGCCGACTATTCGCAGCAGTTCGGCAAAGTGAGCCTGCAACTCAACGGCAGCGACACTACGGCCGACGGCACACCGATAAACGAACGACTGGCCAACTACCGCAAGGGCAAGGCCGACTTCGGACTTGAAGAGCTATACTACCAGTTCGGACGCTACCTGCTCATTGCATCGTCGCGCCCTGGCAACCTCCCGGCCAACCTGCAGGGCGTGTGGCACAACAATGTTGACGGACCGTGGCGCGTTGACTACCACAACAACATCAACCTTCAGATGAACTACTGGCCGGCGTGCGCAACGGGGCTTTCTGAGTGCGAGTTGCCGTTGTTCAACTTCATTCGCGGCCTCATCAAGCCCGGCACACTCACCGCAAAAGCCTATTTCGGCACACGCGGATGGACCACATCGGTGTCGGGCAACATCTTCGGTTTCACATCGCCGCTGGCGAGCGAGGACATGTCGTGGAACTTCTCGCCGTTTGCCGGACCGTGGCTCGCCACTCATCTGTGGGATTACTACGACTACACGCGCGACCGTCATTTCCTCGAAAACAATTACGACATAATAAAGGGCAGTGCCGATTTCGCCGCCGACTATCTGTGGCACCGCCCCGACGGGGTCTACACCGCCGCACCATCTACATCGCCCGAGCACGGGCCTGTTGACGAAGGGGCCACATTCGCCCACGCCGTGATACGCGAAATACTCACCGATGCCATAGAGGCAAGCCGCATTCTCGGCAAGAACACAGCCGACCGCAAGCAGTGGGAAGACGCACTGAAACACCTCGCACCCTACAAGACGGGACGCTACGGGCAGCTCATGGAGTGGTCGCGCGACATCGACGACCCCAAAGACGAACACCGTCATGTCAACCACCTGTTCGGTCTGCACCCCGGCCACACCATCTCGCCGGTAACAACACCGCAACTTGCCAAAGCGGCAAGGATTGTGCTTGAACACCGAGGCGACGGGGCTACAGGATGGAGCATGGGATGGAAGCTGAACCAGTGGGCACGCCTGCACGACGGCAACCATGCCTATCTGCTCTTTGGCAACCTACTTAAAAACGGAACGCTCGACAACCTGTGGGACACGCACGCCCCATTCCAAATCGACGGAAACTTCGGTGGCACTGCCGGCGTGACCGAAATGCTCATGCAAAGCCACATGGGCTTTGTGCATCTGCTGCCCGCCCTGCCCGACGCATGGAAAGACGGGGAGATAAAAGGATTGCGCGCACGCGGCAACTTCACCGTAGACATAGCATGGAAAGACGGCGCACTCGACCATGCCGACATTCACTCAGGCTCAGGCACGCCGTGCACAGTGCGCTACGGCAACATCCCGCTGCAATTCAAAACAGCAAAAGGCAAAACCTACCGCGTGACATTCAGCAACGGTAAGGGTTCTGCAAAAGCCTTGTAGCAAAACACATTACAATCACACAAGCAACGGTCTGGTGTCACAAAAACAATAATTTTGTGTGACATCAGGCCGCTTTTTTTGCCAGTAAATTTTCCTTCATTTTCAAAGAAGCCTTACTTGCACTTCAAGTAAGGCTTCTTTGCACTTCAAGTAAGGCTTGTTTGCATTTCAAGTAAGGCTTGTTTGAAAAACGCCTATTCACACCTTGAAATTCGCCGGAATGTTAAGATTTGAAAAATAACGCAATGCGCGTGCCGCCATGCAGCAATAATGACTAACTTTGTAGCAGTTTACATCATTCTGCCCCGCACAAAACACAAGCGTCGGCGAGGAATGTTGTATATATAATAAGGTGTAACCACCACAACGGCAACATTTGCCGCACTATAACTTAAACAACAAAATGTATATGAAGAAATCAATCTTGGCCGCATGCTTTGTGGCTTTGCTGGCAACGGCATGTAACAACGGCAAGACGGCCACGCCCGGTTCGGCCGACTCCACGGCAGTGGACACTACGGCAACGGCAAATGCTCTGCCCGCCACCTACACTGGAACGATGCCCGCCGCCGACGCACCCGGGCTCGACACAAGGCTCACCGTAAACGCCGACAGCACCTATGAACTCACACAGACCAATGCCGGCAACGGCGAAACGGTGCGTCAGGAAAGCGGCGTCTGGCACATGCTCGCACACGGAGTGATGCAACTCGTGACACCTTCGAGCGGAGAGCTCAACTACTACAAGTTAAAAGGCGACACCGCCGTGGTGCTCACCGACTCGCTCGGAAACGAGCCCGAAGGCGAAACGGCACGGTTCTACGAACTGAAACGCAAGCAGTGATCCGCGCCACAACACCCTTCTGCTGCATTGACGGGACACTGCCCGCAAAGGCACTACACATCGGAAACAAACACTTAAAACCTATCTGTTAATAGAAAGTCAGAACAAAATGAAGAAAATCATTATGATGCTCGCGCTCATTCTCGCCGCCGCAGGCGCAAGCGCGAAAACCAATCGCATTCCGCTCTACGTGTGGCAGGGATGGGGAGAGAACACCACCGCCGAAACACTGAAAGCCGATTTCAAGCAATGGAAGAGCCACGGCGTGACAGGCGTGTGCATAAACGCAGGCATGGACGTGGAGAAAATAAGCACGGCAGCAAAGGTGGCAAAGAAACTCGGGCTTGAATACCACGCCTGGGTGCCCACGATGGTGCAGGGCGGAAAGCCCCAAAGCTGGTACACGGTGAACCGCCTGGGCGAGTCGGCCTACGACAAACAGGCCTATGTGCCCTACTACACCACGCTCGACCCGCGCAACAAGGAAGTGAAGAAATATCTCGTGGAGAAGTTCAAGGAGATTGCCGCCATACCGGAGGTTGACTATGTGCAGCTCGACTACATACGCTATGCCGACGTGATTCTTGCACGCGGCCTGTGGGACAAGTACGGACTCACGATGAACGGTGAATATGCCAAGGCCGACTACTGCTACTGCCACGACTGCGTGGAGGCATTCAAGCAGCAGAGCGGCATGGACATAACCAAGGTGACCGACCCCTCGAAAATAAAAGAGTGGGCACAGTTCCGCTGCGACGCAGTGACCAACCTTGTAAATGCCATAGCCGATGCCGTGCACGCAACGGGCAAGAAGGTGAGCGCCGACGTATTCCCCGGCCCCAAGAGCTATGCCGAGTGGATGGTGCGCCAGCAGTGGAACAAATGGAACCTCGACGCAGTGTTCCCCATGAACTACAACGATTTCTACATGGAACCGGCTTCTTGGGTGGGCAAGGTTACTGCCGAAGAGGCCCAAGCATTGCAAGGCCGCAACACAGCTCTGTATAGCGGCATATTCATCTGCAAGGACTGGCAGCACAAAGACAAGGTTATCGACCCCGAAAACTCTGGTCTGCTGCCGTCGGAAATAGCCGAAGCCGTAACCTCATCACTGCAGGCCGGCGCAAAAGGCATAAGCATTTTCACACCCAACGACATGACCCCCGAACACTGGGCCGAGCTCGACAAGGTGATGAAACAACTTGAAAAATAAACACAACGGTTGCCGTCGGCACTCTGACGGCAACCCCAAACCATTTCGCCGAGCCTCTGGTTCGGCGTTTTTTTGACACGACACCGAAAAAAATCAACACGACACCGCATAATGAAAAAGACATACATTGCCGCCGCACTGCTGCCCGTGTGCACGCTCGCAGCAGCGAAGGGCACAAAGAAGAACACTACCGACACCAACCGCCCCAACGTGATAGTGATACTTGCCGACGACCTCGGCTACGGCGACTTGGGATGCTACGGCGCAAAAGGCGTGCAGACTCCCAACGTTGACCGCCTCGCGCAACGCGGAATACGCTTCACCGACACTCACGCCATTGCCGCAACAAGCACGCCATCGCGCTACTCGCTGCTCACGGGAGAATATGCCTGGCGCAAACCGGGCACCGACGTGGCCGCCGGAAACGCCGCTATGATAATACAACCGGGACAATTCACCATGGCCGACATGTTTAAAAGCCGGGGCTACGCCACCTGCGCCATAGGCAAATGGCATCTCGGACTGGGCGACAAGACTGGCGCACAGGACTGGAACGCTCCGCTCGCCGCAACTCCGGCCGACCTTGGTTTCGACCACCACTACATCATGGCCGCCACCGCCGACCGCGTGCCATGCGTGTTCATCGAGGACGGATGCGTGGCCAACTACGACCCGACATCGCCCATTGAAGTGAGCTACAAACGCAATTTCGAGGGCGAACCCACCGGAAAGTCAAATCCCGAACTGCTCTACAACCTGAAACCGAGCCACGGACACGACATGTCTATCGTCAACGGCATAAGCCGCATAGGCTACATGAAAGGCGGAGGCAGCGCACTGTGGAAGGATGAAAACATAGCCGACTCAATCACATCGCACGCCGTGAGGTTTATAACCGAAAACCACGACCGCCCGTTCTTCATGTATTTTGCCACCAACGACGTGCATGTTCCGCGCTTCCCCAACGAGCGTTTCCGTGGGAAAAGCCAAATGGGACTGCGTGGCGACGCCATAGTGCAGTTCGACTGGAGCGTGGGAGAGATAATGCGCACACTCGACAGACTGGGCATTGCCGACAACACGATAATACTGCTCACAAGCGACAACGGCCCCGTGGTGGACGACGGCTATGCCGACCGAGCCGAAGAACTGCTCGGCGAGCACCGTCCGGCAGGGCCGTGGCGGGCCGGAAAATACAGTGCATTCGAAGGAGGCACCGCCGTTCCGATGATTATAAGCTGGCCTGCACGAGTGAAAAAAGGTGCTACGCAAGATGCACTAGTGTCGCAAATAGACTATATGGCATCGTTCGGCCAGCTCATAGGAGCGCGCATTCCGAAGAATGCAGCCCCCGACAGCGAACCGCGCATGGGCACATTGCTCGGCAACGACACCATAAGTCGCCCGTGGGCAGCCGAGATGGCATCAAACCACGTGCTCTCGGTGCGCACAAAGAAATGGAAATACATTGAGCCGAACGACGGCCCGAAGATGATAACATGGGGTCCGAAAATAGAAACCGGCAACTTGCCCGTGCCGCAACTCTACGACATTGCCGCCGACATTGAGGAACGCGACAATGTGGCGGAGGCTCATCCGCAAGTGGTGTTCAGCTTGCAGAACATAATACGCAAGCTGCGCCCCGCAACAGGGCGATAGGGCAAGCACGCGCCGCAGCACGTGTTTGTGCTGCAGTGTCGCCGCCATTGAAGATTCATAAAAGAAAAACAAGAATGGAATTCAGGACAATTGTCGACATAAAGCGCGCCGCATTCAGCATCGAACCGTGCGAGCGCATGCTCTTCGTAGGTTCGTGTTTTGCCGACAACATGGGACGCCGATTTGCCGACGACAAGTTCCGCGCCACGGTAAATCCCTTCGGAGTGATGTACAACCCGGCGAGCATCATGCACACAGTGGCACGCTACGACGGCGCGCCGCCGCGTGTTGCGGTGTTCACCTTGGGCACTAACCATGTGTATATACTCAACGAAACGGGCGAGATTGTGGACAATTGCCGCAAACGCCCGCAACGGTTGTTCACCGAGCACGAACTAAGTGTAGACGAATGTGTGGAATATCTGTCGGAGGCGGTGCGTTGTCTGCAGGCAAGAGAGCCTTTGGTGAAGGTAATAGTCACGGTGAGCCCCATACGATATGCCAAATATGGCTACCACGGCAGTGCCCTTTCGAAAGCCACACTGCTGCTCGCCGCCGACCGACTGGAACGTGAGTCGGGCGGATGCGTGACCTATTTCCCGGCCTATGAGATTGTGAACGACGAACTGCGCGACTACCGTTTCTACCGCGAAGACATGCTTCACCCCACCGACCAGGCCGTGGAATACATCTGGGAACGCTTCGCAGCCACGTTTTTCAGCGATGCCACGAAACGTTTCATAGCCGAATGGCGGCCCATTAAGGCCGCACTTGGCCACCGGCCGTTCAATGCCGACGCTCCGGAATACAAGACTTTCATGGAGCAGACACATGCAAAAGCCGCCGCCCTTGCCGCCAAATACCCCGGACTGGAGCTATAGACAAACGGCGGAAAGGGCGGCGGGACAATGTAAATGCCTTATTTCACAGTTGTAAGCGACTTATTTCACATTTGCAAGCGACTTGATGAATGCCTGCATTTCGGGCTCGTGCACACGCGTTTTAAGGAACAGATGCCACTGGTTTTGCGCACGCACAAGGTTGTGTGTGGGGTAAGCCGTCTTCCAATACACGTCTCCATTGAGATAATCGGTGAGGAAACGCACCGACTGCATGTATGGGAATAGCTGCACGGCATAGGGCAACATGCTCGTTTCTAACGGCGTTAGGAAGGCCGATGCGGTTTCGATGTAGCCACGGGTGAATGCTTCGAAAATGTCCATGCGCACATCAATTTTGTCGAATTCGGGCGAGTCTTCTGCCACGGTATTTGCTGCGCTGCGCAGGAAATCGCCATAATCAGAATAGAACAGGCTCGGCATTGTGGTGTCGAGGTCGATTACACAGAGCACATGTCCATGCTCGTCGAACATCATGTTGTTTATCTTGGTGTCGCAATGGCAAATGCGTGTGGGGAGTTTTCCTTCGCGCTTGAGCTGCTGGGCGGCGCACATTTCGTCGGCATATTGCTCCAATTGCTCCACAAAAGAGGCCACTTCGGCGGCCCTTCCGGCACGGTCTTCCTTCACAGCCTGCCGCAGCTGGTCGCGACGAAGCTCCATGTTGTGGAAATCGGGGATTGTTTCGCCGAGCGGTTCGGGTATGTCGGCAAGCATAGCTTCGAAATTTCCGAATGCATTTCCGGCGTAATAGGAGAACTCCGGGGTTACGGCTTCATAGGTTTTTGCACGCGGAATGAAACGCGAAACGCGCCAGTAGTTGCCGTCGGGAGCCTGCCAATAGGTCTTTCCGGTGTCGGCCTTGACAAAATGCAGCACGCGTCGGTCGATATCGTCGACTCCTTCGGCCTCCAGTTTTTGGCGGATGTGTGCCGTGACGGCCTCTATATTGTGCTGCAGAAGCTCGACATCGGTAAACACCTTGTCGTTTATCCGCTGCAATACATAACCGGCATCGTCGGCATCCGACATTTCCACACGGTAGGTATCGTTTATGAGTCCGTTGCCAAGCGGTGTCACCTGTGCCACTTCTCCGGCAATATCGAAATGACTTATTATTTCCTTTTGATTAAACATAATGATTGTGTGTATTTGATTTAAGGCGTGTTATATAAATTCCACGCAAGTTATTTTTTATATTTTAGACGGATTGTTCCTTGTGTCTTTTTGTTTTTATCCGGCATATTTCCCCTCCTTCCTCTGTCGCATAGCCCGATATGATTCTTCAAAAGAAAGTGAAATCTGCTCGGCTAAAGTTCAAAAAACCATCAAAGGCAATTTTATAGTATCCGCCTTAAGCATGTTTATTTTGCAAACTTAATCAAAATTATCGTAAAAGCAGCAATCGGCCGATATAAAAAAAGACCTCAGTTCGGGATAAGAAAGTCATAAAAAAGTGAGTAAAAAAGTTGGCAGTT
>CAVCLB010000078.1:0-11580 GCA_963602915.1 Dysosmobacter segnis
ACCCAGGGTTACACCGTTTGCTACCGCAAACGGCTCACCCTGGGCTACGACTGTTTCGCCCTTTCAGGGCTGATGAATGTAATTTCTCGTTTTATGCTTATTGTTCTACAAAAAACGATGCAGAATATTATATGGATTTTGAATACACTACCTGTAGGGGGCGCAGAGTTCAATATCACAATGAATTATGCGCCCCTTACAGGGGCAAAGTTTGTGTTAAACATAACCGCAGGGGCAAGCCCCTGCGCTATACTATGTCGTCCCTACGGGACTCGCCCGTTGCGAAAATTTCACCGGACACCAATATTTTTTTAACCACTAATTGCTCTAATCTCACTAATATTATCCAATTGATATTCGTTGCAAAATGAGTGCGGCATAATCTACTGAAGTACAACGCAATATCAGAGTCCACAAAGTTGTGGTCCACAAAGTTGTGAACCACGCTTTTTGGGGGGAATATTCGTGCTATTAGTAGGATTCGTGGTTAAGTAAACATCATATAGTTTCATAACCCACAAATTGCACTAATCTCACGAGATTTGTCGAATACCCACTGACCAACGGGAAGTAATTACACTGACGATACCCATAAAAAATCCCCGCACACCGCCGGTGCGCATCCGGCGGTTTACGGGGAATTCAGTCGTTGATGAAATAAATCACTATGCTGTCGGCCTCACTGTGCCTCACCCTCCATCCGGGCGGCAGGCAGATGTGCGGTTGGTGGTGCAGCATTCAGTCGTTGTCGGCGGCCTCCTTGGCGCCGAGTGCGCCGAAAAGGGTGGTGGCTATAGCTATGATAACTTTCAGTATCACTTGCCAGTCGTTGCGGTTAATCTTGCTCATCGTGTTGTTTTTCATGGTTTTATTAAGGTTGGTGCCGCAGTATTTCTCTCTGGGCGTGTGCCGTGGGGGCGGCGCAGTGCGGCACGTTGCTGCCGCCCCCGGCACATGGTGTCAGCTTATCGCCTGGGTGTCAAGCTCAGGCATGTCGCTCGTCGCGGCGGTTTCCTGCGCTTCATCGTCGGTGGCATCGGCCGGAGTGTACACCCCTGCCTCCTGCACGCGCACTCCGGCGAGCAGCGTCTTTACGCGCTTTCCGGCCGAGTCGCTGGTTATCTCGGGCAGGAACACTATGTGCACTCCGCTCACGTTTTTGTTGGCCGTGAAATCCTTCGCCGTCTTGGCGGGCTTGGTGGATATGCCTATCTTAAACGTGCCGAGCCCGTCTATGCGCACGCGGTTGGAGCGTTGCAGCTCGGCCTTCATCGTCTCCGACAGTTCGGCAAGCACTGCCAAAATGTCCGAACGCTTCACGGTGCTGTTTGCCTCCATGGTCTGTGCCAGGTCTTTCACGGTAACGGTGTCGCGGTGGGCGGCGCGAGCGTAATACATTCCTGCTCCGGTGCCTTTGCGGTTGCTCTTGTAAACTTTGTAACTTACTGCCATAATTTGTTTTCCTTTCTTTAAAATTTGTTTTTCATGGTTTTTTAAAAATACTCTCTTCTCACGTCGGCCGAACGGAGTTGCACAAGCGCCTTTTGCGTCTTGTTGCGGTTGCAAAGGTATTGCGCCGCGCAAGCCATGTCAATAGTTGCGCCATATTTTTTTCGTTTTAACCCGAAAAAAGTTTTGAAAGGCCGCGCACACGGCGGCATGCACATATTATATAAAGGCATTTACTTCACCCATTCGTTTGTTGGTTTGCTGCCCGTTGCCCCATTATGGGGCGAATATTATAGGATAGGGGCTTGCCCCTATCTATCAGGTAGCATCATATACCAATAGTTATAAACACACTTTTCAACATTTCATCAACACCATACGTGCATAACCCCATGTTTATGCACACGTCCGCCCTACCCCACCCCGGCACGTTGACAACCCGAAGCCCTGTCCACCCGTTGCCCACATATCCCCAACACCCGCCAAGGCATCGCCACACAGCAACTTCTGTAAAAACAACGCATTCTGTGGATAACTCCGCAAAGCATTGCCTGTCAATAAAAAGATATTATTAAAACCTGTGCATAAACGCGTGGAAAACCGCTTCATTGTGGGGCAAACAAGACTCACAGGACGGCAGTTTTCCACATATCAACGCCACATCATACTCATCATATATTCTTTTCTTTAAAGAAATAATAAGAATAATATAAATGTAGTGTTGACAACATTCCCTGTCTACGGCAACGAACATTATAAACCATTCATCCTGTCGGCCTAATGTATAACCCTGTAAGCGCGCCACAGGCCGACAGGTTCTACACATTCTGCATTACAAAGCAAAACCGTAGAAAACCGTGGAAAACGCATATAAATAATTGCAACACAAAACAATGTTATCAACACCGACCGTGGAAAAACCTGTTGAAAAGCCGTTTATAACCCATTTACTCGACCAAAACGCCGCACGTTCTGCCTACACTCTACCCCACCCTTACACTCTATCGCACGCACCACGGTGCTCCAACGCGATATTTCTGTCATTCCTGTGCAAACTACACCAACACCTACAGAAACGACGACAAACAACGCAAAACAGTGGAAAACGCCTATAAAGCACTAAAAGTCAACAGAAAGTTATCAACACAAAATGCGAATAACCCTGTTTATATAGTGTTAGTCAGCACAAAAACAGGTGTTTATACAGACGAAAAACCACATCCACCCGATACCACAGGGCATAATATTCACAAGCCGTCAGCACCAGCCTGCCCCACACAGGCACGCATCCTTCAAAACAGGCGCGGCCTTGCAACAGTCCACTCCGCGCTTGTATAACGGCCGAGAATGCCCGCGCAGCGCACCGCGAACATCTCGGTGCGTTTTGTCGTCATTCTCGCCCTGTGGATAACAAAGTACTAAGAAACAACGCTTTACCCACTTATCCACAAGTTATCAACACCCTGTTTGCACGCTTTTCCACTGTAAATACAGGCCAAAGAAGCCTTCTTTGCCGCACAACAAAGCCTTCTTTGGCGTGCAAACAGGGCTTCTTCGCGCTGCAAACAAGGCTTCTTTGCGCGCGTCGGCTTGAAAATCCGGCAAAACCACCGCTCCGAAGCGCGGAAAAAGGGTGGGAGAGGGCAGCCGTCGGCTCTAGATTGCAAGTTGGCGCGGTAAAAGTTTTTTACTTTTTTCTCTCGCGTATTGCAAAATCCACAAGCATCAGGCAATATTATGAATGAAAACACTGAAAACGCATTTGCCTAACCCTGGCTTGCATAATTACAAATCAATATTCGTCAGATTAGTGAAATTCGTGGTTAAATAAATACGCATTATGATGTTTTTATAAACCACAAATTTTACAAATCTAACGAATACAGTTTACTATTTATTGCCCCCTGAAAGGGGCGCAGAGTTCAACTTCACAATGAATTATGCGCCCCATACAGGGGCAAAGTTAGTGAAACGAATAAAACGCAGAGGCAAGCCTCTGCGCTATAATATGTCGTCTCTACGGGACTTTCCGGTATACAATATTCAAAAGTATATATACAGGTTATACACAATACCTGTTGATAACGTGTTGACAACTGTGTGCACAACTCACAGGTTATCAACATGTGCACAATTTGTAAGCGCACACGGTGGAGAAGTGAACAGTTTGTTTCGCCGTTGTGCACAAGTTTTCCACATTACTGGCGCAGAAAAACGCAGAAACTTATTAACTTTGCACAATGAATACGCCTGTGTTGAAAACCGTGCTACAACTCTATAAATCAGCGCGAAGATGCCAACAACGCCTGTTGACAGGCCGACACCGAGTGTTGACAAGCAAAAATGCAAGAAAAAAGCACGAAAGTTTTCAACATACCAACACTGCATCATACACATAATTCTTTTCTTTTAAAAAGAGAAAATAAAGAAATAAAGAATATAGCGTGTTGGCAACGCTTCGCTGAAAGCCGTGGCTGCGGCTGATGAGCGGCGACGGTAGCAGGAAAACAGAAAACAAGAACAGGCCGCCCCCGTGGCGAGCCGCAAACAAAAATAACATTGCAATGAAGAAAGAGTGGATTGAGAAAGGCTGCATTGAAGAGCCCGCCGCCGCGGGCCTCGACCTGAAGAAAGAGATACGCCGGCTGTGCCGGGAAAAGGGAGCCGTGCTCCTGGCCCACTACTACACGGTGGGCGAAGTGCAGGAGGTGGCCGACTTCATAGGCGACTCGCTCGCCCTGGCGCGCAAGGCCGCCGACACCGACGCACGCATGATAGTGATGTGCGGCGTGCACTTCATGGCCGAGACGTGCAAGCTGCTCTCGCCCCAGAAGAAGGTGCTCTGCCCCGACCTCACGGCGGGATGCTCGCTGGCCGACTCGTGCCGCGCCGACGACCTGCGGCAGTATAAGGCCGAGCACCCGGGCTACAAGGTGGTGAGCTACGTCAACACCACGGCTGCCGTGAAGGCACTCACCGACGTGGTGGTGACCTCGGGCAACGCCAAGCGCATAATCGACACCTTCGCCCCCGACGAGAAGATAATCTTCGGTCCCGACCATAACCTCGGCTCCTACATCAACGCCGTCACCGGGCGCGACATGCTGCTGTGGAACGGCGGATGCCACGTGCACGAGCGTTTCTCAGTTGACGAGATTCTGCGCTTGAAGGCCGAGCACCCCGACGCGCTCGTGTTAGCACATCCCGAATGCAAAGGCCCCGTGCTGGCCACCGCCGACGTGGTGGGCTCCACGGCAGTGCTCCTGCAGTATGCCACGGCACACCCCGAGGGCAAGTATATCGTGGCCACCGAGGCCGGAATACTCTTCGAGATGCAGCGCGCGTGCCCCGACACCGAGTTCATCCCCGTTCCGCCCGAGGTGAGCGAAGGTTCGTTGGGCTGCTCGTGCAACGAGTGCGAATACATGAAGAAGAACACTCTGCTGAAAATCTACAACACGCTCGTCAACGAGTGGCCCGAGGTGGATGTCGACCCGGCTATTGCCGCCGACGCGGTGAAGCCCATAGAGCGCATGCTCGAGCTGAGCTGACGCGCCGCCCGGGACCAAACAAAGCCGCCCGGGGCGTTGGCGATAGAAGGAATTTTGAGTAACTTTGCACCGCCGTTCCGCATCTTCCCGGGAGAGAGGGTGGGGGAGCGGCGCAGTTTTTGTAAAAACTATCATTTATAGTCCACACTACACTATGCACGCATACAATGCAGACCAGTTCGAGGTGATGGCCCCCGTGGGGTCGCGCGAGAGCCTCGTGGCCGCCATACAGGCCGGTGCCGACTCGGTTTACTTCGGCGTGGAGCAGCTCAACATGCGCTCCCACTCGGCCAACCACTTCACCGTTGACGACCTGCGCGAGATTGCCGCCGAGTGCGCCGCGCACGGCATGAAGAGCTATCTCACGGTGAACACCATTATATACGACTCCGACCTCGACATGATGCGCACCATAATAGATGCCGCCGCCGATGCCGGCGTGTCGGCAGTGATAGCCAGCGACGTGGCCGTGATGCAGTATTGCCGCGAGCGAGGCGTTGAGGTGCATCTCTCAACACAGCTCAACATAAGCAACGCCGAGGCCCTGGCCTTCTACGCACAGTTTGCCGACGTGGCCGTGCTGGCACGAGAGCTCAACATGGACCAGGTGGAAGCCATACACCGGCAGATAGAGAGCCGCCCCATACTCGGCCCCTCCGGACAGCCCGTGCGCATCGAGATGTTCTGCCACGGAGCACTGTGCATGGCCGTGAGCGGCAAGTGCTACATGAGTTTGATGAACACTGGCCGGTCGGCCAACCGCGGCGAGTGCATGCAACTGTGCCGCCGGTCGTACACCGTGACCGACAACGAGACGGGCTGCCAGCTCGAGATTGACAACAAATATATAATGAGTCCCAAGGATTTGAAGACCGTGCGCTTCATCGACCGCATGATGCACGCCGGAGTGCGCGTGTTTAAAATCGAGGGTAGGGCACGCGGACCGGAGTATGTCTACAACGTGGTGCGCTGCTACCGCGAGGCCATACAGGCCGTAATAGACGGCACCTTCACCGACGACCGCAAGGACGAATGGGACCAACGCCTAGCTGCCGTCTTCAACCGAGGCTTCTGGGACGGCTACTACCAGGGCCAGACCCTCGGCGAGTGGAATAGCAACTACGGGTCGAACGCCACCGAACGCAAGGTGTATGTGGGCCGCGGCGTGAAGCACTTCGCCAAGATTGGCGTGGCCGAATTCACCTGCGAGGCCGCCGAATTCAGCGTGGGCGACCGTCTGCTCGTCACCGGGCCCACCACGGGCGTGATGTATATCGACGTGCAGGAAATACGCTACGACCTCAAACCCGTGACCACCGCACACAAGGGACAGCACGTCTCCATAGCAGTGCCGGGCAAGATAAGGCCCAGCGACAAGCTCTTCAAGATTGTAAAGGCCGACCAGAAATAAGCTCTGGCCGCGAAAACGCATATATAATATGACCATTAACGAAACGCAAGACGAAGTTGTTGAGGAGTTCGGCGGCTTCACCGACTGGATGGACAAATACCAGCTGCTCATCGACCTGGGCTCAGAGCTCGAGCCGCTCGACGCGCAGTATAAGACAACGCAGAACCTCATCGACGGCTGTCAGAGCCGCGTGTGGGTGAACGCCGAATACCATGACGGGCTTATCGACTTCACCGCCGACAGCGACGCACTCATCGTGAAGGGCATTATAGCCCTGCTCATCAGAGTGCTCAGCCACCACACGCCCGCCGAGATAGCCGGGGCCGAACTGTATTTCATCGAACGCATAGGGCTGAAAGACCATCTCTCGCCCACACGCTCCAACGGACTGCTCGCCATGGTGAAGCAGATGCGCCTCTATGCACTGGCCTATCAGGCACGCGAGGAGGCCGCCGCACGGCAGCAGGGGGCTAAACAACCTAACGATGGAATGGATTAACGCCCTCTTCTTCGACAACACCGCCGTGCAAACCGTCACGCTGCTGTCGCTCATAGTGGCGGCAGGCACGGCCATGGGCAAGCTCCACATAAAAGGCATCTCGCTCGGCGTGGCCTTCGTGTTCTTCATGGGCATCGTGGCAGGAAGCATCGGGCTCACCTCCGACGCCCGCATGCTCAGCTTCGCCGAAACCTTCGGTCTGTCGCTCTTCGTCTATGCTCTCGGTCTGCACGTGGGGCCTAACTTCTTCGCACTCATGCGCAGCGACGGCATAGCACTCAACCTCTGGGGCCTGGCCATCATCCTGCTCGGCACCGCCATGGCCATGTTTCTGTGCCTCGTGACACCCGTCAGCGTCACCGACATGGTGGGCATACTCTGCGGAGCCACCACCAACACGCCCGCACTGGGTGCCGCCCAGCAGGCTCTCGCGGCGGCACACCTGCCCAGCAGCGGCGCCGCACTGGGCTGCGCAGTCACCTATCCGCTCGGAGTGGTGGGCGTGATATTCGCCATGATAGTGCTGCGCCGCTTCTTCGTAAAGCCCGCCGACCTCGAACCTAAGCACGCCGCCGACGACGACAACACCTACATTGCACAGTTTGTAGCCATCAATCCGGCCATAGCCGGCAAGACCATAGCCGAGATTTCCTACATGACCCACCGCCACTTCATCGTTTCGCGCGTGTGGCGCAACGGCAAGGTGATAGTGCCTCTGGCCAACACCGTGATGCACATCAACGACAATGTGCTCGTGGTGACCACGCGCGACGAGGTGGCCGCAATGGAGATACTCTTCGGCGAACGCGTGCAGAAAGACTGGAACCGCGAGAAGATTGACTGGAACGCTATCGACTCGAGCGTGGAAAGCCGCGTGATCGTGGTCACACGCACCGCACTAAACGGCAAAGCCCTGGGCGGACTGCACATGCGCGAAACCTACGGAGTGAACGTGTCGCGCGTGATGCGTGGCGACATCAAGCTCCTTGCCACCGACAGCCTGCGCCTGCAATACGGCGACCACGTCACCGTGGTGGGCAAACCCGAAGACATCGACCACGCCGAGAAGTTCCTCGGCAACGCCATACAGGTGCTCAACGAGCCCAACATCGGGGCAATACTCTTCGGAGTGTTCCTCGGAATGGCACTCGGAATGGTGCCCATAGCACTGCCGGGAATGTCGGGTTCGGTGAAGCTCGGCATAGCCGGAGGCCCCATAATAGCCGGCATCGTGGTGGGAGCACTCGGTTCGAGGGTGCATTTCATAAGCTACACCACACGCTCCGCGTCGCTCATGCTGCGCAAGCTCGGCCTCTCGCTCTATCTGGCATGCCTCGGTCTGGTGGCCGGAAAGGATTTCCTGGCCACCGTGGTGCGCCCCGAAGGACTGCTGTGGGTGGCTCTCGGCTTCGCGCTCACCGTGCTGCCCGTGCTCGTGGTGGCCATAGTTGCGCTGCGCACACATAAGTTCGACTTCGGAACGATATGCGGCTTCGTGTGCGGAGCCATGGCCAACCCCATGGCACTGAGCTATGCCAACGACACACTGCACGGCGACCGTGCCTCGGTGGCCTACACTTCGGTATATCCGCTCGGCATGTTCATACGCGTGGTGATAGCGCAGATAATCATAATGTGCGTGATATGACGGTGGATGCCCGTGGCAGCCGACTTGAAAGAACCTTAACTTGGCAACCCTGACAAAAACATTTTCGACATGGAAAACAAGCAACTGCGCAAGGCCTCCGTGGCCGTCGCGCTCATCACGGCGGCCTTGCTGCTGCCGTTTCTCGGCCTCACCGACTTCACCACAAAGGGCGAACCGCGCGAGGCGGTGGTGGCTCTGTCGATGATCGACCAGCACAATTGGATTCTGCCGGTGAACAACGGCGGCGACATTCCCTACAAACCGCCTTTCTTCCATTTCTGCATTGCCATGCTATCGCCGCTCACCGGCGGCGTTAATGAGTATTCGTCGCGCTTGCCGTCGGCCCTGGCGCTCATCGGAATGGTGGTGGGCTGCTTCGTGTTCTATGCCCGCCGTCGTGGCCTAGGGCAGGCTTTCCTCGCCGCAGCACTCACGCTCACGGCTTTCGAGGTGCACCGTGCAGGCATAGTGTGCCGTGTCGATATGGTGCTCACGGCTTTCGTGGTGGGCGCACTGCTGCTGTTCTGTCGGTGGTGGGAGCGTGGTAGCCGCGGAGTGCCGCTGCTTGCCGTGCTGTGCATGAGCGGTGCGGTGCTCACCAAAGGTCCCGTGGGCTTCGTGTTGCCGTGCCTCGTCATGGTGGTATTCACTTTGCTGAGGGGTGGGAGAGTGCTGCCCACAGTGGCACGCTACGCTGCCTTCGCACTGATGTCGTGCATTCTGCCCGCCGTGTGGTATTGGGCGGCGTGGCGACAGGGCGGCGACGGATTTCTGCAGCTTGTGTATGAGGAGAACATAGGGCGTATGACGGGCACGATGAGCTACGAATCGCACGCCCATCCCTTCACCTACAACTTCGTGACAATGATTAGCGGATGGGCACCGTGGACTTTGTTGTGCCTGATGTCGCTCTTCACTTTGCCGTGGAAACGGCTGTTTGCCCGGCGCAACGACGGTTGTTCAGCCACCGAAAAAGGTTCTTGTCTCAGGCGTTTTGCCGCCAATGCGTTGGCAAAGGCGCGCTCGTGCGACTCGGTTTGGCTCTTCACATGGCTGTCGGCCGTGCTCATCTTCGTGTTCTACTGTCTGCCGTCGAGCAAGCGCAGCGTCTATCTTCTGCCATGTTATCCGTTTGTTGCCGTGCTTTTGGCGCGCTATATGGTGTGGCTGTGGCAGTCGCGCCGCCGATGGCCGGGCGTGGCTTTCATCATAACGGTGGCCGTGATTGCGATTGTTGCGGCCCTGGCTTTCGCGGCAGTGGGCTTGGGATTGGTGCCCGACACCATTTTCCACGGTCGCCACGCAGCACAGAATGCAGCCATGCTACACTCCATGCACGATGCCGCCTGCACCTTCGGGCCGTGCCTTGCAGTGCTGCTTTCGGCCGTGTCGGCACTCTGCGCCCTTATGGCGGTGAGCCGCCGACGTCTGCGCGACAACACGCTCATAATGCTTTCGGCCATGTGTGTGCCCGTGCTCATGCTTATGATGGCCCTCGATGCAGCCTACCAGCCGGCGGTGATGAATGCCAAGTCGCTGCGGCCCATGGCTTCATACATCGAGAAGAACTTTGCACATGAAAAGCTCTATTCGTATATCGACGCGCCGATGATGCACTTCTTCGGGGCAAATTTCTACCTAGGCGACCGGATAAAAGATTTCGAGCAGTCGCGTCAGGCGCACAACAACAGTGCCGAGTATACCATAGATGTGTGCCGCACGCCCTTGAAAGGTGTGCTCATTGTGCCAGAGAACGACTTTGAGAAGTTGGCTTCGCGTCACGCCGACTATCGTTTCAAGCGCGTGGCAGTGCTCCGTGGCCGTGTGAGCGAGGTGAAGGGCGACGTGGGCTTTTACCGGTTTGAGTATGCGGGCAAGACAGATAAACAATGAAACGTTAGCAGATAAAAACAAAAAGAGGCATCCCCGGGGGTGCCTCTTTTGCGTTGATGATGTAATGAATGGGTGCGGCCGAAAGTTATTTTGCCGTAATGCGCAGAGCTTCGCGCCGGTTTTTGCGGTCGCGCCGATAGCTTATGTGCAGCCATCGTCGGCCTGATTTCGATGCGCGTTCATAGAGAAGCTGGTCGTAGGTGAGCGTGTCGCGCACGAAGGCGAACATTTTCTCGTCGACGGCACTGCCCGACAGCTGTATGTCGGCGGCCTCTCCGCGCATGTGCTGCGACGTTTCTGCGCCTCCCACACGGGCATTCAGTTCGGCCGACCGGTAGCCGCTCGTCACGCGCAGCACTCCGAAACGCTGCCTTATAGGTTCGAGCACGTTCTGGCAGAGAGCTGTGAGGTTGGCAATGTGTTCTTCGCAGGGCGTGTTGTCGATATTGTGGCGGCGCGCAGTGCCCGAGGCCGTGAGTTCGCCGAGCGTGAAATGCGGACTAAGGCGCATGTTGCCGTCGGGAGCGGCGGCTTCTTTCGTGGCCGCAAGACTGTTGTTAGTGTTGGTTGCGGTGCTTTCTTTTAATACTTCCGCCGCCATGCTTGCGGCGGCGGAAGCGGTGTTTTTCATGGTAATCATAAAGGTTGTGTTTTGTTTGAGTGTGTTGTTGTTTGAAAATGTGTGGAGAAGTGGTGTCGGGTGTGTTTTCCTTTGTTACGGCGCAAAATTAGTGTTACAGATGGAAATAATGCTTCGCTCGCCGCATTGATATATTAAATAAATATTAAAATATCTACCTATACGCCAAAATATAGTTGTCACGGTAAAACTTTCGCAACTTGTTAGTCCCGTAGGGACGACAGGTTATAGCGCAGGGGCTTGCCCCTGTGTTTATGTTATTTAAATGATTTTGCCCCAGTAAGGTAGTGTGTTCAAAATCAGATTAAAAAAAATATGTGGAATTTTATATGAATATAAGCTTATAAAAAATTGATTATCAGAAGAAATTCGGTAATCATAGCCCTGAAAGGGCGTCACAATCCCAGCCCAGGGTGAGGATGGAGCGAAGCGACATCCGTAACCCTGGGTTTCATGTATGTCGAAGTAGGTTGGCCTGTAAGGTCAACA
>CAVCLB010000079.1:0-11560 GCA_963602915.1 Dysosmobacter segnis
TGTTCTACAAAAAAACGATGCAGAATATTATATGGATTTTGAACACACTACCTTATAGAGGCAAAATATGGTGATGCCTGATAGATAGGGGCAAGCCCCTATCCTATAATCTGCGCCCCTTTCAGGGGCAATGGAGTGCTAACCATGCAATGGGCAAAAGTAAGCCCCGTGTTTTCAGATGTCTTATAAATACCAGACATTACACGTTTTACAATGTTATACCAATATTTTATCGTACACCAACGATTTCAAACAAAATTTCCACGCACTTAAAAACAGGCCTTACTTGCACTTCAAACAAGGCTTCTTTGCACTTCAAACAAGGCTTCTTTACGATGCAAATAAGGCTTCTTTGCAACCTAAAGAAGGCTTGTTTGCAAAACCGCCTGTGCTTGCCACCCAAACAGGCCGACATCTTACAATATTCACTATTTATTCACCCATATAGACTTCTTTCTAAAAAAAATACAAAAAAGCAGCGGCACTGTGGCGCAATCGGCAGAAAATTAGTAATTTCGCGGCACATTTCAATCTAGCAGTCAATATATTAGCGCAGTTGCGGCAATTGACTGCAACACACATAAGGCAAAGAGTAAAAAGATAAAAGGATAGATAACAACAAATTGCTTATGAAAAAAATTCTACTCACACTCGCTGTCATTGCGGCAGCAAGTTCGCAGTCGTTTGCACAGAACGGACTGACAGTGTTCACCAACCCTGAGGACGGCATGCTTGAACTCACCGCCATCTCTCCCGACGGCAAGTACATTGCCGGTGCAGTTTACGGCAAGGGTCAGGTGTTCGTAGCCGACTGGAAGGGCGGCAACTTCACCTATGCTACCGCCACCGCCGACCAGTGGGGCGAAATAGAGGATGCCAACATCAACGTCTACAAAGTGAACAACAACGGTAAGGCCGTGGGCTACGACGGCGAAACAGCCATCTCGTTCAGCATCACCGGCGACACTCTGCACCTGGAGACACCCGGAATTGCAAAGGACCTCACCAACGACGACTCGTTCATCGTGGGCAACTGCGAGTGGGATGAATCCTACTACACACGCGCCTGCTACTGGAACAACGGCGTGAAGACAGTGCTTCCCGAGCCCGCCAACTTCTGGGCAACCTACGCCGTGAACGGAGCATCGGCCGAATTCGTTAGCGACGACAGCACCGTAATCGTGGGTTACGGCCAGGACGACCTTGCAACCTACCCAATGCTCATCTGGACTCGCAACCGCGACAACAAGACCTACTCGGTGAACGTGCCCACGAAGCGTTTCTTCGAACCGGGCTACGGCGACAGACCTTACTGGATATGCGAACCCATATCGATGAGCAAGAACGGCACCTACGTTGCACTCGCTATGCAGGCTGCCGACGGCAACTATGCAGTGGGCCGCTACAACACCGAGCTCGACAGCCTCGAGGTTTACACATTCGACGGAAGCGTTGAGGGACAGGAAATCAACTGCACGCTCTATCCCTATGGCGTGGCCAACGACGGAACCATCATCTTCATCTCACAGGACGACAACACCAACCGCGAGGGCTACATTTGGTACAACCTCGAGGATGCAAAGGCACAGAAACTGGCCGATGCTTTCCCCAAAGTAACCCAGTTTGCCGAATACGACACCAACGGCATGCACACTCCGTCGGCCATCTCGTCTGACGGCCGCTACATCGCCGGCTTCGCAACCGACTCTGAGGGCAACTACGTTTCCTACGTATTCGACGTTACCGGCATCACCAATGGTGTGAACAACATCACCGACAACGCAGTGAAGGGCACCGCCACACGCTACACCATGAGCGGAATGCGCGTCAACCACGCTGTGCGCGGCATCAACATCATAAAGGATGCCAACGGCAAGGTGAGAAAGACTTTGGTGAAATAACATCTGCATAAACCAAACGCAGCGCGCCGTCCACGGGCGGCACGCGCAAAACGATGGCGGCGGCACACTCTGCAAGGAGTGTGCCGCCGCTTTTTTCATGTGACGGTGAAAAACATTTATACATTGTCAGCGTGCTTTCATGCCCGCCACCTTAGAGGCTATGTAGGCGCGGAAATCATCGCCACCAACGATTTCGATGTCGTCGTAAAGCCCCATGACAAACCGCCCCACACCGAGAAACGACGCCACGTCGGCCGTGAAACGCCATCGCGACGGTCCGTCGGGGGCGAGACAGTCGGCCGACATGGGATATTCCTCGAGCATTAGATTATGCGACAGCTGCCCGAGCACAAGCTCCACGCGGTGCCGCTGCTCGCCGCTGAACATGAAAACGTCGTTGTAGACTGGACGATGCTCGGCCTCGCTTATCCACGGCACGTCGATAATCTCCACGCTTTCCATGCGCGACAGCTTGAAAGTCTTGTTCTCGTGCGACCGTATCTCGTGGCAGCGCACCTCGCGCCCGTCGTTCATCAGCAGGAAAGGCTCCACTATGCGGTCGGCCACACTATGGCTGTGCGGCGACGAATAGTTGTGCAGCACCACCATGAGGCGGCGCGCCATGGCATCCTTGAGCGTGGCCATGATGGCATTGACACGGCGCAGGAGTTCGGGGTCGGACGTGTCGGCGAGGTTGAACGATCGCGCAATCTTGGCGCGCACGGCGCGTGCCGTGGCTCCGTTGTTGCCCGTGTTGTCGAGCATGCGGCAGATGTAGGCGGCCTCATCCTCGGTGAGCGCGATGTTCTCGTGCAGTTTTCTGAAGAACGGCGACGACCGGTCGAGGCGGTAGCACAGTCCGCTCTTTATGAGCGAGAAGCCGCACTCGCGCAGATAATCGAAATAATAATACAGGTTGCGGCGCGTTATGCCGAGCCTGTCGGCAATCTGCTGCGCCGTGTAGTTGCCGCCGTCGGTGAGCAAGACTATGAGGTCGAGCTCGCGGCCATACTTATCCATTCGCATAGGCTGTGGGAGTTTTGGGGCTTACGGCCGTTCATTCGAATTCGAGCTGCAGCTGCGCGTCGCCCAGAAGATTGTATGACTTGCGGTGGTAGGGCGACACTCCGTGCAGCCGTATGCCCTCGCGGTGGGCACGCGTGGGATAGCCTTTGTTGCTCTCCCAGCCGTAGTAGGGATATTCGCGGGCTATGCTGTCCATGTAGTCGTCGCGGAATGTCTTGGCAAGGATGCTCGCCGCCGCAATGGCCTGGTATTTGCCGTCGCCCTTGACAACGGTGGTATAGGGCGTGTCGCCGTAGGGCACGAAACGGTTTCCGTCTACGATTATGGCCTCGGGACGCACCGACAGCTGGTCGAGAGCGCGGTGCATGGCAAGGAAACTCGCCTTGAGAATGTTTATGCGGTCAATCTCTTCTGGCGTGACCACGCCCACGGCCCACGCCACGGCATCGGCCATTATGGCGTCGCGCAGCTCATAGCGCAGGCGTTCGGAAAGCTTCTTCGAGTCGTTGAGCAACGGATTGTCGTAGTCGGACGGCAGTATCACGGCGGCAGCATACACACTGCCGGCAAGACACCCGCGCCCGGCCTCGTCGCATCCGGCCTCTATCATACCTTTATAATAATGTGGGAGCAAATGATTCTTCGTGTTCTTCATCTTCAGACGTTGTTTGTTTGGGTTGCATGCAAAATTACAAATTCCGCCCAGAAGGGCGTAAATCTGCTAACAAATGTTAACATTAATATTTTGTTAACAAACAAATTTTGATATGGAAAAGTTGCTTCCAACCGTGAAGGTAAATTTGCAAGCGTAACAAGAAACACAACACCCAAACCCGCAACGATATGGAAAAACACATCACCCTACAACCGCAACGCCCCACTCTCGGGATGCAACGCCTTGCCAATGCTGCCAAAACACTGCTCGCCCCGGTGGAATGGCTTCGCAAATACTACTCTGCCGTTCTCAAACGCAACGTCAGCATGTGCCAGACCATGCACCTGCTGCATGCCCAAACGGCCTTCGCGGCTGCCGCGTTTGCCTGCAATTGCTCGCTTCTCACGCATTTCCTGCTCGCCGTGTGGGCCGTGGCCGCAATCGCGAAATGCCGTCTTGCCCTCTCAGACAAAAACTGAACCTATATATAACGGCGTGTGTCTGCAATGCAAAGCCCACGCCGCCATGCCATGAAACCAACAACGCCGGCCCCACAACCGGGGGTCGGCGTCATTTCAATACAATATCTCTGTCATTTATTCAGGCACTACACAGCTGCCGCAAAAGCCGCCGCTGCGCTACCGTGACGCGTCAGAACATCATGCTCACGCGCTTCACTCCGGCCACAAGGGCATCGATTTCGTCCTTGGTGTTGTAGAGCGCAAACGACGCGCGCACCATGCCTTGCACGCCCATACGCTCCATTACGGGCTGGGCGCAGTGGTGACCCGTGCGCACGGCTATGCCCAGGCGGTCGAGAAGTGTGCCCATGTCGAGGTGATGGATGTCGCCCACGAGAAACGACACCACCGCATCCTTGCCCTCGGCAGTGCCGAAGAGGCGCATGCCGGGCACTTCGGCCATCTGCTGCATGCAGTATTCGGTGAGCTCGCGCTCATGCCGCGCTATGTTGTCGAGGCCCAGTGTCTCCATGTAGTCAATGGCCTTTGCAAGACCGTTGGTGGCTACATAGTCGGGAGTTCCGGCTTCAAACTTGAACGGAAGTTTCTCAAAAACGGTCTTCTCAAAGCTCACGCTCTCTATCATCTCGCCCCCTCCCTGATACGGAGGCATGCGGTCGAGCCAGTCTTCACGCCCGTAAAGCACGCCGACACCGGTGGGACCGTACATCTTGTGGCCGCTGAAAGCATAGAAGTCGCAGCCTATGTCGCGCACATCAACCGCGAAGTGGGGGGCCGACTGCGCTCCGTCTATCAGCACGGCGGCACCGTGTTCGTGGGCAATGCGCGTGATTTCCTTCACGGGATTCACCGTCCCCAAGGTGTTGCTCACGTGTGCCACGCTCACAATCTTGGTGCGCCCGGTGAAAAGACGCTCATATTCGTCCATGCAAAGAGTGCCGTCGTCGGCCATAGGGATTACCTTTATGGTTATGCCGCGCTTTGCGGCCTGAAGCTGCCAAGGCACTATGTTGCTGTGATGTTCCATTGCCGAGACGATAACCTCGTCGCCTTCCGACATGAACGCCTCGCAGAACGAGGCGGCAACAAGGTTTATTCCCTCCGTAGTTCCGCGCGTGAAGATTATCTCGCAGGTCTTCTCGGCGTTGACAAACGAACACACCCGCTCGCGGGCGGCCTCATGCAAGTCGGTGGCACGCTGCGAGAGATAGTGCACACCACGGTGCACATTGGCGTTGGCGTTGAGGTATTCGTCGCGCATTGCGTCGAGCACACAGAGCGGTTTCTGCGTTGTCGCGGCGTTGTCGAGATAAACTAACGGTCTGTCGTAGACCTTGCGCGAGAGTATAGGAAAATCCTCGCGCACCTTAATTACATCATACATTTCTTCCAGTTTTTCACTTGCACATCTTGCAGCCAGCACACTTGCTCAGCTCGCCACGGAAACGTTTCTCCACGAGATAGTGCAGACGGTCGCGCAGGGGAGCCAGCTTTATTCCGTCAACCACCTCGCCTATGAACGCCAGTTGGAGCAGAAGCTTCGCCTCGCGTTCGCTTATTCCGCGCTGACGCATGTAGAAAAGGGCGGCATCGCTGAGCTGCCCGACGGTAGATCCGTGCGAGCATTTCACGTCGTCGGCATATATCTCGAGCATAGGCTGGGTGTACATGCGAGCCTCGCGAGTGGCGCACAGGTTTTGGTTCACCTCTTCCGACACCGTTTTCTGTGCCCCGTGGCGCACCAATACGCGCCCGGCGAATGCGCCTACTGCCTTTCCGTCGAGCACATACTTGTAGAGTTCGTGGCTCGTGCAGTGCGGAGCCCGGTGGTCGATGAGCGTGTTGTTGTCAACATGCTGTTCTTTGTCGGCTATGACACAGCCGTTGCACCAGCACTCGGCACCTTCGCCATTGAGTGCAACATCGAGCCGGTTGCGCGTTGTTCCGTTGTGGAGTGTGATGACATTGTGGTTGAACCGCGAGTCGCGCTGCTGCTCCACATACACGTTACTCACCCTTGTATTGCGGCTGTGGGTTTCCTCCATGCAGTAAAGGTCGAGTGATGCGCCCTCGCCCACATAGGCTTCTATCACCTGGGTGGCCAAGAACCGGCGGTCGTCGGCGGCATGGTCGCAGAAAAGCAGCTTGGCGCTCGCGCCCTTCTCCACCACGATGAGCACGCGGCGGTTTACCATCAGATCAACGTCGGAGCGCAGAATGTTTATCACCTGTATGGCACGTTCGGCCTGAACACCGCGTTCCACGCGCACGAGCAAGCCGTCCTGGGCCAGCATTGTGTTGAGAGCGGTGATGCCATCAGAGCCTGTCTGCGCCAGGCGGGCATAGTGTTGGGCCACAAAGTCGGGGTGGCTGGCGGCGTAGGAGGCGAGCGATGTCACGACAATGCCCTCAGGCAGATTGTCTTTGGGCTGCAATGACGGGCGGAACTCGTCGTTGACGATGAAATACAACGATGTGCTTAGGTTGGGCACATCGCATCTGAACGCCTCATACGGGTCTACCGGCACTTCGAGGCGGTCGATGTTCAGTCCGTAGTCGTGGCTGAAAAGGCTGCCCATGTCGGTGTATTTGTAGCGTTCCACCTTGCGCGACGGAAACCCGAGACGCGCGAAGTCGGCCGCCGCCGCGTCGCGCACGTCGTTGAGCGGAGCTGCGCTGTGTGCGCAAATCCGGTCGCGGTTCTGCGCGAACAGGTCGGTGTATTGCTTTTCACTGTCCATGTCAGTCCTCCCCTATTTCTGCCTTTATCCAGTCATATCCGCGCTGTTCAATCTCCTTGGCCAGTTCGGGGCCGGCGGTTTTCACTATGCGTCCCTTGTAGAGCACATGCACCACGTCGGGCTTTATCATGTCGAGAAGCCTCTCGTAGTGGGTAATCACGATTGCAGAAGTTTCCGATGTGTGCATTTTGTTCACTCCGTCGGCCACTATACGCATTGCGTCTACGTCGAGACCCGAGTCGGTTTCGTCGAGGATTGAGAGCTTGGGCTCGAGCATTGCCATTTGGAATATCTCGTTGCGCTTCTTTTCTCCGCCCGAGAATCCCTCGTTTACGGATCGGCGTGTGAACTTGCTGTCGAGCTCAACCACCTTGCGTTTCTCGTTCATCAGTTTGAGAAACTCGGCGGCTTTCAGCTCCGGCAGTCCCTGATATTTGCGTTTCTCGTTGACGGCGGCCTTGAGGAAGTTGGTCATCGACACGCCCGGTATCTCCACGGGATACTGGAACGAGAGGAAAAGTCCCTCGTGGGCGCGGTCTTCGGGCTTCATGGCGAGCAGGTCTTTTCCGTTGAAAAGGGCTTCGCCCGAGGTCACTTCGTAGAGCGGATTACCCACGAGCACAGCCGAGAGAGTGGATTTTCCCGACCCGTTGGGGCCCATTATGGCGTGTATTTCGCCGTCGTTTATGGTGAGGTTGATGCCTCGCAGTATTTCCTTGCCTGCTATTGAGGCATGGAGGTCGTTTACTTTTAACATATTCTTTTTGCTATTATTTAACACGGTGAACACTGTGCGAAGTTCAGCACAAGTTCTTTCCTTTCCATTCCTATATTACAACGTTGCAAGCCCGATATATCGACAGATGCTCCATATTTCATAAAATGCTCCATAAACCGGTCTTTTTCATTTCCCCAATAAACCAGGCAGCAAGCCATTGGAGCGCCCTTTCCCGAGTCTTTCCCGTTTTCCAGGAAACGCAGCCGTGTGTCATACAAGAAACATATTGCATCAGCTTTGCCAAAAACAAATTTCTTCCAATGTCCTGTATTTGGCGCTACCGGAATCAAAGCTATCACATCTGCCCCATATTCTCTGTTTGCCTCGACACATTTTGCCAACCAGTTCTTTATGGTTGTTCCCCTTTCCCGGTCAGCACCGTATGGAGGATTTACATAAATCGTGTCACTTTTCCATTCCTCTTTCAGTCCGTCTTTGTCAGGAAGTCTGAATTCCAATTCTGCATCGACCAGCGAATATTCGTTGGAACAAGGGTCGAGCCCTATACGTCCACCCCAAAAGTCCTTTACCGCATTGATATATTTGAGCGGCGTACCCCATGACTGGCTAAGGGTATTAACATGTCTTCCTGCTGTCATAAGAGTTCCTCCCATTTTTTGTCAGTCATTTTCACCAGTGCTTTTTTCAGTTCGCTTACGGAGCATCTCTCCGGCACTACTACATTAAACCAACTCTCTATTTTGTTGATATGCTCCGAAAAATAGTCGCAAAGAGCATTGTGTGCATCTCTATCTATCTTGGTTTTCGTAAAGACATTAGCTTTCTTGCCTTCTTCATAGCTGGAAACAAAAGCTTTTTTCACGGCTTTATATTTGTCATCAGAATTGAGAAGGAGCGATGTGACGAACTCCGACAAGCCCGCATCGGTGAGAAACAAAAGCCAATCGTAGGAATTTGCCAAGACTTTCATTTCTTTGTTTTTGTTATCTGCGGCAAACCAATTTCCGTGGTTGCTTACAACTCCTATCGAAAGAATAAACTTTTCCAACGGACTCTCGTTGCTGACAATTTCATTCAACAATATGTCATAAGGCTTTACAAGAGGTTTTCCGTCGGCAAACACCAAGCCATAACGTACGCCGTCAATCCATACTTTCTGCAAACAAGAAGTCATTTGGGCAACATACGCGCCTTGCTTGGCCTTTTCAATGGTTTGCGGTCCTTTCTTACAACCCTCTTCCACTCCTACACGCTTGCATTCCACCATCGCAAAAGGAGCTTCATATTGCTTTGCAATGCTGACGACTTGCCCGCCTTCTTCCTTGCAGAGATTGGCCACCAACAGGAATTTTTCGTTTTCAGCCAGCAAGCATGAGTTTCTCAAGACGTTCTTTCCATCCAGCAAAGTGTTGGATTTCTTTTGTGGAAACTGTTCAACTATATCCTCATTCAATGCCCGCATTATCTTTGCAGAAGTGAGCGGAGGATTTTCTTCGATTTTCATTTCCGACGACCACAGCACCGGGTGTAAAGTAAACTCCACATTATGCCGTATGTCCTCGTTCCCGAATTCGGGCAATCCCCGTTCTATTGAGATATAGTCACGCAGTCCCCATTCTCTGAGCAAATAGTAGGTAATCAACTCTACCGTTGTGCCCAAAGATCTTCCGGCTGCTTTCTTTGCATCTTTTGTATGACAGAAAACAGTTCCCTTTAATGCGTTCTGCAAAGAATCTATTGACTGACAGCTCATCTTACATATTTAATCGACCATTTACCCCACTGTCCCTTCGAGCGACACACTGAGCAGTTTCTGTGCTTCGACGGCGAATTCCATGGGCAGTTTATTGAGCACTTCCTTGGCATAACCGTTCACTATGAGTCCGACGGCCTGCTCTGTGGGAATGCCGCGTTGGTTGCAGTAGAACAGTTGGTCTTCGCTTATCTTCGATGTAGTGGCTTCGTGTTCCACCACGGCGGTGTCGTTGTGTATGTCCATATAGGGGAATGTGTGGGCGCCGCAGTCCGATCCGAGCAGCAGCGAGTCGCACGACGAGTAGTTGCGTGCGTTGTCGGCGTGCGCCGTGGCCTTCACCAGTCCACGGTAGGAGTTCTGGCTGTGTCCGGCCGAGATGCCTTTCGATATTATGGTGCTCTTGGTGTTTCTGCCTATGTGTATCATCTTCGTGCCCGTGTCGGCCTCCTGATAGTTATTGGTCACGGCCACCGAGTAGAATTCGGCCTGCGAACCATCGCCGCGCAGCACGCACGACGGGTATTTCCACGTTATGGCCGAGCCTGTCTCCACCTGAGTCCACGAGAGTTTCGAGTTGACTCCGCGCAAGTCGCCGCGCTTTGTCACGAGGTTGAGCACGCCACCCTTTCCGTTTTCGTCGCCCGGATACCAGTTCTGCACGGTGGAGTATTTCACCTCGGCGCGGTCGTTCACCACTATTTCCACTATTGCTGCGTGCAGTTGGTTTTCGTCGCGCATGGGTGCGGTGCAGCCTTCCAGATAGCTCACATAGGCATCGTCGTCGGCGATGATGAGCGTGCGTTCAAACTGTCCGGTATTGCGTGCGTTTATACGGAAGTAGCTGCTCAGTTCCATGGGGCAGCGCACTCCCTTGGGGATATACACGAACGATCCGTCGCTGAACACCGCGCTGTTGAGTGCGGCGAAGAAGTTGTCGCGGTAGGAAACCACGCTTCCAAGATATTGTTGCACGAGGTCGGGGTGCTGCTTTATAGCGTCACCAATGGAACAGAATATTATGCCCTTCTCGGCGAGGTGCTGCTTGAATGTAGTCTTCACCGACACCGAGTCCATGATGGCATCCACGGCCACGCCGCTCAGTGCGAGCCGCTCCTCGAGCGGAATGCCGAGCTTGTCGAAAGTCTTCATCAGTTCGGGGTCGATTTCCTTCTTCTCGTCCTTTTTCTTGGCTAGAGGGTCGGCGTAGTAGGATATGGCCTGGTAGTCGATGGGCGGCACATGCACATGCGCCCAGTCTGGTTGGCTCATCGTGAGCCAGTGTCTGAATGCTTTCAGACGAAATTCCAGCATCCATTCGGGCTCTCCCTTCTTTTCCGAGATGAGCCTCACGACGTTCTCGTTGAGCCCTTTTTCTATTATGTCGGTATGCACGTCGGTGGTGAAGCCGTACTCATATTTCTGCTCGGCCACCTGGCGCACAAAGGCATTTTTGGTGTCTTTATTTTCCATATTCAGTAAGCATCGCGGCACGCGTCGGCGTGCCAGAACTTTAAGAGTGCAAAGTTACGAATAAAGCGACGAACGGGCGAATTTTTAAATGAAAATATGCTGCGCGCGCCCGTGTGCGCCCATGCTGCCCCACACGGGCGTGGCGAGGGGCGGACCAGCGGCGGAAGGAGCGCGGTTTTTTAGGCACTGAATTTGCTGGTGCAAACAAAAACACGACTAATTATGGACACTTTTTTCGACAACATGCCTCTGCGCCGCCGACTGAGCGCACGCGAACGCATATGGTTCGACAACTACATGCGTCTGAAGGAGTATATCACCGCCAACAGGCACCTGCCCGACAAGCGGTGCATAGACAACCGCGAACTGCTCAACTGGTGGAAATACAACCGCAAGAGGGCACTTGCCGGACTGTTGGAAGACTGGAAATTGGAGCTGCTAGAAAGGCTCAGCCACATGCGCGACAACTACCGCGACTAACCGGTGCGGCCACCATCAGCGCAACAGCTGCTGGTGCATCACGACAAAAACGGGGAAATGGAATTATTGGTGTCCGGTGAAAACTTTTCAACAGGCAAGTCCCGTAGGGACGACATAGTATAGCACGCAGGCTTGCCCCTGCGTTTTTGGCTTTCACTAAATTTGCCCCTGTAAGGTAGTGTGTCCAAAATCCATATAATATTCTGCATCGTTTTTTGCAGACCAATAAGCATAAAACGAGAAATTACATTCATAAGCCCTGAAAGGGCGAAACAGTCGTAGCCCAGGGTGAGCCGTTTGCGGTAGCAAA
>CAVCLB010000080.1:0-11253 GCA_963602915.1 Dysosmobacter segnis
GAAAGTCTTTTGAGAATCAGATAATTGTAAATTTAAACCAATATAAAATTGCGCACATTTTTTAATCCGATTTTGAACACCCTACCTGAAAGGGGCGCAGATTATAGGATGGGAGCTTGCCCCTATCTATTAACCATCATCACATTTTGCCTCTGTAGGGGGGCGCAGAGTTCAACATCACAATGAATTATGCGCCTCTTGCAGGGGCAAATTTAGTGAAATACATAAACGCAGGGGCAAGCTCCTGCGCTATAATCTGTCGTCCCTACGGGACTGGCCTGTTAAGAAAAGTTCACTTGCCACCAATAATTCAAACAGAAATCTGTCTGCCGTGGCAGCCGTAAGCCACAGGACAGACAGATACTTGCCAACGAAAAAAAATCTCCGCAACGGGCAGAAGCCGCGTTGCGGAGATTTCAATTTATAGCTTCCGGACAAGAGTCCGTGTCGCTTGCATTATTTAACAACCACCTTGCTTGTGGTGTTGCCCACCTTTACAAGGTAGAGACCAGACTTCAATGCTATTGTTGCATTGCTTGCCACGACGCCCTGGAAAGCTGTAGCACCAGCTGCGGTGTAAACCTTCACGGCAGCACCGTTGGCGCCAAGCACCTTGATGCATCCCTTGCCAGCAGCAACGCCAACAAGACCGTTGTCGGCTGTATTGATGCCTACAGTACCCACCGAAGCGGTGTTGGAGAGGCCAGAGTCGCCAGTTGCATAAGAAACAATCACATTGTAGGTGTGGTATCCGTCACCCACATTAGCGTCGGTATAGGATGTTGCCTTGGAATCAAGCTTCTTGAGGAGCTTGCCGTCACGGTAAACGTTGTAGCCAATCACCTTCAGAGCCGCTGTGCGATAGGTGAAGTCGTCAACACCAAACCATGAAGGCTCGTAGCCGTAAGATGTTGTTGAACCAGTGCTTGTGTGAACCACAGCCACATATTTAGCTCCCTCGGGAACGTCAACGCTGAACTTGGTCCAGTCGCAGGTAGCCTCAAGATTCTCTTTCAGTTTCACAAATGAGTTAACGTTGGTGTCGTCCTCAGAGTAGTAAACGTCGAATGTCTCAGGACCGCCGTTGGGGCTGCTCACACCTGCGTTAATCTCGTCGCTCGGAGAGAATGCATAGAACGATACAGTCTGCTCCTCGCCCGAGAGTTCGGGAGTGATGAGCCAGTCGCTTGTAGCCGTACCTGTGTCGATGGTTGCGCTGCTGCTTGCCATATACTGCTTGCCGCTGTGTGCGCCGAAGATTGAAGCGAACTGCTCGAGGATGCTTCCCGACAGACCGGTTGTAGCATAGGGGTTGAACACAACATAAGACATTGGGTCGCCCATGCCCTGGAATGAAATGCCGCCGAAGGTGTAGGTGGCAGCCTTGTCGCCGTCGTAGAGAGTCCAGTCGCCAACCTTTGCCGAAGCAAACGGCTCGTAGTTGTCGAACGTTTCGGTAACCTCTTCGTTCTCGGTGTTCTTCTCGCGCCATGTGAGCACAGCATCGCTGCCGCTCATAGTAGCTGCCAAGTCGTCAACAGAAGGCAGTGAAGAGAATGTCACGTCAATCACAGCCTCGTCGGTAACATTGTTGTCCTGAAGCTGGTCGGCATCCCATTCCACCTCGCCAAAGGCAACGAAGCTCTTCTCGTTGAGACTGGGAGTGTAGGCAAACTCATACTCTCTAGTGTCGCCATCAGCAAGAGCCTCGGTTTCTTCTTGTGTTTCCACAAGTTTGTTGTTCACATAAGCCTTCACCTTGTAGTTGTTGGCTGCGGCAAGACCGAGGTTGCGCACCTTAACAACGATGTTGGCACTCTTGCCAGCCTGAGCTCTAACGGGAACGTCGAGCGAAGCTTCAAGGTTGTTGTTTACGGCATCGAAGATGCGTATTTGGTCGATGTTTATTGTTGTTTCCTCGCTTTCAGCCTCAAAATAGGGGCACAGATAACCGTTTGTAATGCCTGCCGTAGAGAACTCGGTAAGGTCGAACGATGCTGTACGCCAGCCCTCGCTGCCTTCGAGCGAAGAGTAGTCAACACTACCCACCGGCAACAGTGTCTGTCCGTTGCGCTTTACATAAACGTTGATTTTGCCGTCGCTGCCCGGATAAGCATAGTATGTAAACGAGAGAGTCGGGTTGGCAGCGTTGCTCACGTCCACCTTCGGGCCATCGATACGGGCTGATGTAGCCTGGTTGGAGGGCACGAAATAGAGCGAGCCATTATCACCGTCAGACGACAAAGTGGAAAGTCCGAAGCGTCCTGAATAGCTTGCAGCAATGCCCCACGGGCCCTTGGTGAGCGAGCCGCCGCTGAACGATTCCTCGTAAGGCAAGCTGTAAGCAGCACCCACAACGAATGTCTCTACACGGGCAGATTTGCTTTTTGCAAGTGTGTCGGTAGGAGTTTTTGTCTGTGCATAAAGGAAATACTGCTGCATGCTCTGTGCTCCCTCATAAGAGATGCCGCTCACAGTGAGTGAATTAGTTGTGAGACCTGATCCGCCAGTAACCTCCTGCTCGTAGCCCAAATAAAGATTGGCCACGTTGTAATAAAGCACCGACGTGTCTACATAACCGCCGTGTGCACCGTCTTTCTCGGTAATCGGATCCCATGTCAAGGTCACAGTTCCGTCGAGGTTGTCGTAGCCTTTGAAGTTGGTGGGAGCTTTCGGAGTGTCCACACCCACATAAACTGTTGTCTTGGCTTCCTCGCTGCGATACTCGTTGGCAGTGACAACTACCGAGTAAGGATGCTCGCCGGTAGTTACAGTTTCATCCTGCCACTCTATTGCCTCGCCCGGAGTGGGGCTTGTATAAGTCTTTATTGCATCAGAAGTGTTGTCGCGGTAAATCTGCACTTTGTCTATAGATGTAAGCGCAGAACCATTCACGTCCTTGGTGGGGACAGTGAACTTCACCTTCGAACTTACTGCGCCCTTAGCGCCAACTTCAACAACAAGGTCGGAAACCTTGGCCGGACGCACGCCCTCGGCAGATGCCTCAGTAACCTTGACACCGCTCAGAATGAGGTAGCCGCGCTCTTTGCTGGTGCAGTGGAAACCAATGCGGTAGTTGCCCGAAACGCTCGGAGTGAAGGTGCCGTTGAGCACTGTGGGCTGCAACGAACCAGTCCATGAAAGCTGGGCATTGACAGTTGTTTCGGGTATTACCGTTGTATATTCCGACGGATCGTTGCCTGTTCCGTAGCCCACCGATATGAGTTGCAGACCGTTGCCTGCATAGAATGCACTTGAAGCAATCTGATAGGTCAGGCCAGCTGTGAGTTGCAGCGGCGGAGACACTACCCAGTCGTCGGCAGCCTGTTTCTGGCTGCTGCCGTCATACACCATGAAATTGCCAAGTCCGGCATCACATCCCCATGTAATTCCGTCGTTGTTCTTGTCTTCCACTGTCCACACATTGTTCTGAAGATCGCTCTTCCATGTGTTCCAGATTTCAGTGAACGGGATTTCATAAGGAGTCGCCGTTGACGCGGTCTGTGCACTTGCCGGTGTCTGCAGCATTGCCGAAGCAGCCAGCAAACCGGTGCAAAGCGCATAAAATCTTTTTCCCATAATTTTTAATTAATTTGTTTTCTGGTCTTTTTATTGTTGTGTGCTTGCCGGTGTCGAGTTGCCCCGGCGTGGCGGCAAGCACCACAACTTACCTTTAAATTTATATAATGCTCTCTAATTTTCGCTTGTGTGACGTGACTGTCACTTGTTGATGAATTTGCGTCCGCCCTTCACCACGATGCCCTTGGCATTGTCGTTGACACGCTGTCCTGCGATGTTGAACGCGCGGTTGTCGGCATTCTTCACGTCGGCCTTTACGCCTTCGATGGCAGTATATACGTTCTCGCCCTGGAACACCACAATGGGAGTTGTTGAATTAACGCCGCGCACACCATTAATGTTATACTCGCACTTGCGTGTCTTCACGTCGGCAGGAAGCTCATCGCACACGAAACGTGCAATGGCAATGCCGTAATCGGCATAGGTCTGATAGTCAATCGAAACGCTCTTCACCCAGTCGGCACCGCCCACGAGTGTATAGTTGTCATTGCCTTCGGCATCTTTCCAATCGCTGTTTATCGAAATCACTGCACCGGCAAACTGGTTCTGCGTGTCGGCCACTGCCTGACAGCTCGTTCCCGAGTCGCTCACCTTCACTATGCCATAGTTTCCGTCACCGTCGAGATAGGGGTTGCAGTAATCGTACATTGCCGAGAATGTAGTGCGCAATGCCACATTGTCTTCGCCATAGAGGTTGATGTAGGCAGAGTTTCCGCTCTCGTCGGTCCATGTTCCCATTGCCGACTCCATGTTCTCGAAGTAGTAGGGCACGCGACTGAGTGTGATGCCTGCGTCTACACCATCTTGATTAAAGCCGTAAACCACAACCGAGAAAGGCTCGTCGATGAGGAATCCCTTGGCCTTTCCGTCAACCTTCTGTGTGAAAACGAGGTTGAACGAGTTGAAATAAACGTCGCCGCTGCGCATGCTACCAATGTCGCGCACGCTGTCGGCCGTGCATGTAAGTTCAGCCAATATCTTGTTGCCAGGAATCTTTGCACCGCTTTCTGTGGTCATAATGTCGCGCACAACCATTTTCAGCTCCTTGCCTGTAGCCACCGGAACATATTCCTTTGAAACAGCCTGCATGAATACATCTTCAACCCACAGCGGAGCCATCGGCTTCGGATAATTCTGGTAAACACCCGTACAGGTGTATGTCTTGCCACTATTTTCAAATGTGCCGGTGCCATAGAGATAATCCGACGAGAGTGCACCTACGGCCACAACGCTCACATGGTCGTCGGTAAATCCAACGGGCTGCACGCGTCGTCCGGCCTGGTCTTCGCCGCTCATTATGCGCGTATAATAATAAGGTGAAGCATATTCGTTGCCATTGCCCCAATATTCGTTGTCTTCACAGAGAGTGAAAGAGTCTGTTGCACAAACTATCGTGGGGGCTGCATCTCTTCCGTTAAAGGTGCTGCGTAGATAGAAATTGCCGTCGGCATCAGAATAGTATGCGTCGCTGGTCTTACCAGTACGGTCATACGAGGTGCATTCTCCATACCAGTCGTATGTGTTCTGGTGCCAGAACACCTGGTCGGTGTCTGTTGCCACTTTCTTGAACTTGACATACTGGAATGGCGGAACTACTGCATACGACGAGCCCCAAAGCTGTCCATAGCGGTCGTAACCTTGAAAGAGCATGCCTTCGGGATTAGCATAATAAACCGATTTTGCCTCGGCACGTGCCGGGGCAGTCTTTGCTTTCACGCCGACAGATGCCACGGCGCGCGCATCAAACTTGTGGTTGCAGAAATTGCGCACTCCGTCGGCAAACGGCTGAGCGTTAATTCCCACTGTAACCGCCGTAAAAGCAGCGGTCAGGAGTAAAGATTTTTTCATAAAGCAATATTGTTAATATACAAAAGCGAATTAAATTTTTGCAAACTTAGCTATATTTTGGTTTATTCCCAAATAAATATTGATTTTTGTTTCAACAAATTCTCTATTTTTTTACAAATCAATAGCGACGGTTGCCCATTTGCGACAAAATGTGAAGCAAACCGTCTGTGGGCCACACCTACACGACCACATCTCAAGACTTCATACATGATAGCCGTCGCACCACTCACCTGTAAAGCATCGGGAAAGCCGCCATGTAACAAAAATATAATGTCAACAAGTGTTAATAGCCGTCAAAGAAATATTGCCACATACGTTTCTTTAGTGTATTAGCCCCACATACGACAAAACGATAACGACAAAAAACGACAAACGGCTTTGAAGAATTTAAGCACAAAAACCCCATCATTACTTATCAGGGCGACACTCGCTATGATGCTGGCAATAATGCCGATGCTAGCCTCATTGGCTCAGACATCATCCGGAAGATATGTCGTGAAAGGCATCGTGGCCGACTCGCTCACCAACGAAGCCGAACAATATGCCACTCTGCGAATTACTGCCGACAACCAGCCCGACACACTTGCAACGTTGGCCGTCACCGACAACAACGGCGCATTCGGCATAAACCTCACTAAAGCCGGTAGCTACACTCTCTCCGTCAACGCCGTGGGACGCAAACCACTCACCCGCCGTTTCACCGTGAACAACTCCACACCAACGGCCGATCTCGGCACACTGCACATCAGCGACGTCAGCGAAACGATAAAAGGAGTGGAAGTGGTGGCGCAAAAGCCACTCGTAAAAGCCGACATCGACAAGATTGAATATTCCATAGAAGATGACCCCGACTCAAAGACAAACAACATTCTCGAGATGTTGCGCAAGGTGCCTCTGGTGACAGTTGACGGCGACGAGACCATAAAGGTGAACGGCAGCGAGAAATTCAAGGTGTATGTAAACGGCCGACCCAACAACATGATAAGCAACAATCCCAAGACTGTGCTTAAAAGCATGCCCGCAAGTACAATAAAGAGGATAGAGGTTATAACCAACCCCGGCCCGAAATACGATGCCGAGGGCATTGGCGGCATACTCAACATCATAACCGTCGGCACGGGCATAGAAGGCTATTCGGCCACGATAAACTGCGTTGTGGCCAACCGCGAAACAAGCCCGAGCCTATACGCGACAGTAAAGAAGGGCAAATTCACCGTGAGCGCACGCTACAGCTACGACTACTACAACTCGCCTTCAACTATATTCACACAGCAACGCAGCTATACCGGCGACGACAACAGCAGTCTTGCCACCGACACCTACAATGAAAACCGCGACAAATACGACACCTATATACACTCGGGTGCCATCGAAACAAGCTACGAAATCGACACCCTTCGCCTCATATCAGCATCGGTGGGATATTTTTGGGGACGCCAGCCAAACCACGGCGTCAACCAGTTTGTGGCATCGTCGCCTGCCGACGGCACACAACTCTATGCCTACACAATGCCTCAATGGGGCTCAACCCGACAGCAAAACCTCAGCGCGAGCTTCGACTATCAGCGACGGTTCCACACCAACGACCGTATGCTCACCTTCTCCTACCGCCTCGAACTGTCGCCCTCCAACATCACCAAAGACTACAGCTACACCAGCATCGATGCCTGCGACGCTTGGACTTCCTACACATCAGCCCTCACCGACCAGCACGCCGCAACCAGCAGCCACTGCAACGAGCACACGTTCCAAATCAACTACACCACGCCTTTCGCACGGATGCACACCCTTGAGGCCGGCGCAAAATACATCATGAGACGCAGCCTTTCCAACGACGACAGCTACACGCGTGCCCCACTCCACGACGCCAACTACGAGTTCGACTCCCAGCGCAGCTCGCACTACAGCATCAACTACGACATTCTCGCCGCCTATCTTGGCTACGGCATAAAGTGGAACAAGCTCACTGGGCGGCTCGGACTGCGCTATGAAGGCACATGGCAGGGCATGGTCTACAGGCTCGGACGCGGAGACGACTTCAAGACGCGGTATTCCGATTTCGTGCCTTCGGCAAGCATAGGCTACAAAATCAACGACTCGCAAAACATGCGCGTGGGCTACAACCTTCGCATTTACCGCCCCGGAATATCATATCTCAACCCCTTCATCGACGATTCCGAACCAACACGCATCTGGCAGGGTAACCCCAACCTGAAAAGCGAAAAGCAAAATTCACTGACAGTTGCCTACAACCTCTTCACCACCAAGTTCACCATCGACCTCAACCTTGGCTACTCTTTCATCAACAACAGCATAGAACAATACGATTCTTATGTAGACGACCGCAATATAAACGGTCTCAGCCACCCTACGGGCAAGTATGTGATGTATGAAACATACCGCAACATAGGCAAATACCGTTGCATAGGGCAAGATGTATATATATTGTGGAACATAACCTCTACCACACAATTCCACTCCAACGCCTACGGAGCCTACCGCAACTACGATGACGGGGCACAGACACGAAACCACGGATGGTATGGTTTCTTCAACGCCGGACTGCAACAGACGCTCCCGCACAACTGGAAAATATTGTGCAACTACAACGTATGGAGCGACCGCATAGGCGCGCAGTCAACCAACAAGGGCAACTCTTCCTACAGTTTCAATATCCAAAAATCGCTGTTCAACAAGCGGCTTACACTCAACGCATGGGGCAACTTGCTTTTCACACGCCGCTGGCACAACCGCAACATCATAACACTTGCCAACTCCTCCTATGAAAGCGACTATAGTTTCTGCCCGTCGAAGTTCGGTCTGAACGTGAGTCTGAAGCTCGGCGATCTCAAGTCGAGCGTGAAGAAGACCGAGCGCACCATAAATAACGACGACTCAAAATAGCCTCGCCAACAAAACAGAAGCACTCTCCGGGCTGCCCAAACCTAAAAAAACGCAATTAGTGGCGGTAAAAAAATAACTTAGTTTTGTATTGTCTTACATTTGCACTAACTTTGCACAACAAACCGATTTAAACAAATAAACGTTTACAAGCAATGAAGACATTGAAACAATGGCTGCCCGACCTGTTGGCAGTGCTGCTCTTCGCGATTATCGCGTTTGCCTATTTTTTCCCGGCAGACACCGAAGGCCGCATTCTTTATCGCCACGACTCGTCGGCAGGACGGGGCGCAGGCGAGGAACTCACACAATACTACCAGCGCACGGGAGAGCGCACACGCTGGACCAACTCGCTCTTCGGCGGTATGCCCACCTACCAGATGGCCCCGTCATACGACAGTCAGCAGGTGCTCAACACCGTGGGCAAGTTCTATCATCTGTGGCTGCCCGAAAACGTATGGTATGTCTTTGCCTATCTGTTGGGCTTCTACATCTTGCTGCGCGCGTTCGATTTCCGCCGCGAACTCGCCGTGCTCGGTTCCATAATATGGGCATTCAGCAGCTATTTCTTCATAATAATCGCCGCCGGACACATCTGGAAAGTCATTGCTCTGGCCTATCTGCCGCCCATGATTGCGGGCATTGTGCTCGCCTACCGTGGCAAATATCTGTGGGGATTTGTGGTCACAGCACTCTTCACTGCCCTTGAAATACAGGCCAACCATGTGCAGATGACCTACTATTATCTGTTTATCATCCTCTTCATGGTCATTGCCTACCTCGTCGAAGCCGTGCGCTCACATCAGCTCGCACGGTTTGGCAAAGCCACGGCAGTGTGTCTCGTGGCCGCCGCGATAGGCGTTGCTGCCAACCTGAGCAACCTTTATCACACATGGAAATACACCCAGGAGTCGATGCGCGGAAAGAGCGAACTCGTAAAGAAGAACTCGTCCAACCAGACATCGAGCGGACTCGACCGCGACTACATAACGCAATGGAGCTACGGCATCGACGAGACATGGACACTGCTTGTGCCCAACGCCAAGGGCGGAGCATCGGTTTCGCTCGCGCAGAACGAGAAGGCCATGGAAAAAGCCGACCCGCAGTTCTATCAAATCTACCAGCAGCTGGGACAATACTGGGGCGACCAGCCCGGCACAAGCGGTCCTGTTTATGTAGGAGCTTTCGTGTTGATGCTCTTCATTCTCGGTCTGTTCATCGTTAAAGGCCCTATGAAATGGGCACTCCTCGCAGCCACCGTGCTTTCGGTGCTGCTCTCGTGGGGACACAATTTCATGTGGTTCACCAATATTTTCATCGACTATGTTCCCATGTATGCCAAGTTCCGCACGGTGGCATCCATACTCGTCATAGCCGAGTTCACCATTCCGTTGCTTGCCATGCTCGCCTTGAAGAAAATCGTTGACACACCCGATTTCTTCTCGCAGAAGATATGCCTGCGCATCGGAACTAAGTCGCACCCCATTGCAACACGCAACGCCACCAACGCACTGTGGCTTTGGGTGAGCTTCGCCGCCACCGCCGGAATGGCTCTGCTGTTCATCGTCGCACCGTCATTGTTCTTTGGCGACTATGTGTCGGCAGCCGAAATGCAGGCCATGAAAAACATTCCTGCAGAATATCTCGGCCCGCTGCTCTCCAACCTGCGCACAGTGCGCGAGTCAATCTTCACCGCCGACTGCTGGCGCTCGTTCATTGTCGTGGTCGTGGGAACAGCCCTTCTCTTGCTGCAACGCTACCGCAAGCTCGGCACACGCTATGCCGTAGGCGGCATAATAGTGCTTTGCCTCATCGACATGTGGCAGGTGAACAAACGCTATCTCAACGACGACATGTTTGTTGAGCGCAGCGTGCGCGAGACACCGCAGCAGATGACGGCCACCGACCAGCAGATACTCCAGGACAAGACTCCCGACTACCGCGTGCTCAACCTCGCGTCAAACACCTTCAACGAGAACGAGACATCGTTCTACCACAAGTCGATAGGTGGCTACCACCCTGCAAAACTGCGCCGCTATCAGGAAATGATTGAGCAATACATAGCTCCCGAAATGCACGGAATGATGTCGGCAATAGCCCAGGCACAAGGCGACATGACACGCGTGGCAGGCGACAGCATCTATCCTGTGCTTAATATGCTCAATACCAAATGGGTGATTCTGCCGTTGCAGAACAACCAGACTGCACCGCTGCAGAACCCCTACGCATTCGGCAACGCATGGTTTATCGACCGCATAAAATATGTTGACAATGCCAACAAGGAGCTTGACGGTGTGGGCGAGATAGACTTGCGCCATGAGGCTGTGGCCGACTCCAAGTTCAGCGAAGCACTCGGCAACGCCGTAGCACAAAACGGCACATCGCTAGTGAAGCTGCAAAAGTATGAGCCAAACGAGCTGTCCTACTCTGTAGAATCGGCAAAGGGCGGCATCGTAGTGTTCTCCGAGATTTACTATCCGGGATGGACAGCCACAGTAGACGGCACCGACGTGCCCGTGGGACGCGTCAACTACATCCTGCGCGCCATAAACGTGAAGCCCGGCAAGCATTCGGTAGTGCTCACGTTCAAGCCTTCTTCGGTGACACACACCGAGACTGCCGCCTACGTTGCCTACCTGCTGCTCGCACTGGCAATAGTTGCCGGCATCGTGGCCGAGCGTCGCAAAGCCACGAAACAAGTTGCCGACAAGGCATAATTACTTACTTTTGCCCATTCATGGTTGGCACTCCATTGCCCCTGAAAGCACCCCATTGCCCCTGAAAGGGGCGCAGATTATAAGATAGGGACTTGCCCCTATCTATCAAACATCACCCATATTTTGCCCCTGTAAGGGGCGCAGAGTTCAACATCACAATGAATTATGCGCCCCTTACAGGTAGGGTGTTCAAAATTGGATTACTAAA
>CAVCLB010000081.1:0-11003 GCA_963602915.1 Dysosmobacter segnis
CCCTACGCTATAATCTGCCGTCCCTACGGGACTTACCTGCTGCAAAGTTTTTACTGGACACAATAATAAGCAATAAACATGCTTCATTACCCTCAGCATGGGATAAACATTCGCCAAACTATGCACATGTCATCTTTTGTTTATAAGTTCTGCATCATAGTCAACCGAGTTCATCACCATTCTATGTCTCTTCTGATTAAACCTGTCGTTTATGAAGCTGCGTGTTGGAACAAAGTCTTTGCATGTTATCCCCGACATGTCAATGATAGTATGTCCGATATCGTCGGTGCAGATGGGATAGTGCTTTGCTTTTGAAAGCTTCGTTGCCAAATTGGGATTGGCCGCTTTGAATGAAGGCGACAACCATACCATCAGCGGCACGCGAAGCTGATAGTTGGGGTTGGGTGAATGTTCGGCACTGCCATGCCCCATGAAGTTTCTCAATTCATATACTTCCTCTCCATGGTCGGAGAAATAGAAGGCATAGCAATAGTCGTCTTTGAACATTTCAAGAATGGCATTTACAACATGGTCATTATACAGAGTAGCATTGTCGTAGTTGGCCATTATGCGGTGCTGCTCTTGTGGGATTTTCCCGTTGTAGTCTTGCGCCGTGAATTTGGCGTATGCTTGTGGAAACCTGTCTTTATATGTGTAATGTTGTCCCCAAAGATGCACCACATACAAAGAGGGGCTCTTGCCGTTTTTCCTTATCGACTTTATCATATCCTCGTCGTAAGTGCATCTCTCGGTATTCCGGTAGTCAAACAATGTCTCGGATAGTTTCCTGTCGCAGATGAACGACAATCCGTGTCCTGCAAAGTATTGGTTGTCGTACATCGCAGTATAATACTTGGCCTGCTTAAAGCAAGCGGGGAACAATGCTTTGTCGGCAAAGTCGACTCCCAAGGAGTCTAAAGAGAAATCGGCATACATAGATGCGGTTGTCGCAGCATAAAGCGTAACTGCATTGTCGAAGAGAAACAAATTGCCGCTGTCATGCCATTTTTCCAAAAGAGGATTGGTGCTTTTGTCATATCCATACAGTGAGGAACGGTATACAGAGAATGATTCTCCTATGATAACCAGCACCGTAGGCTTTCTGCCGATGGTTTGTTTCACTTTCAAATTCTCGCATGTTGTCCTTAGGACATCGTTCTGTTTTGCTTTTTGGTGGGTGAAATACACAGCGTATGCCGTCCTTGTAGCGGTTGACATTTGCGGAATGCCCATTCCATTATGGTATTTTGCGAAGCCATAACCGCAATAGAGCATGAGGAATAGTCCGAGTGAAGACAACGTCAAGGCAACCTGCCGGTATCTGATGTTGAATATAACGCGTGATAGCAGCATGATGCATGTGTTGGCAACAATGCAACTTCCGGCATAGATTAGAATTGTCCCGAGGTTGATGTATGTCTCAATGAAGTTGGCACTTTCAACGGGGTTGGTGTCAGCTATAATGTCAATGGTTTCGTGGCTTATTACAAGACCGAAATTTGCGAGCATGAAATACTCTGTTATAGCCATTGCGTTATGTATGACTATGACGGTGAAAGAGTAAATATGTCGAATGATATTAGGTTTGATAAGGCAGAAAATGCAACTCTCGGCGTAGGCAATAAAAGCCGAAAGAAGAATAATGCACGCAATGGAAAACGCATTGTTCTGAAAATGCAGATATGCCAAACCTGACAATAAATTCAAAAGAAAGACATAAATGAAGAACTTGTTATCGACCGGTTTTCTTATCATTGTCGATAACCTTTCGGCAAAAAAGCGAATGGTGCGCATACTTTCATCATTCTTGCAGCAACCATCAAGACAAAAAGATTAAAAGGCAGTTGGGCCATATATGAAAAAAGCGTGGGTCGCTGTACTGTCACCCGTCCCACGCGCAGAGGCCTTCGCATTGCCCATCACAGTCAGAACGAGCAACGCAGAAGCCCACGCCGATATGATATACCTCACTCGTGGCATGCCCCATTGATAAAAAAGGACACACCACAAGCTAGGTGTATGCACACCCACAAGGCATCTACCGTTGCCTTGCCCTTTGACTGTGATTGAAAGTTGCGAAGTTTCTGCACGTCAAGAACAAAGCGTCAAGTAAACGCTTATTCATATATGTCATCCCACCCTTGGGCTTCTGCATGTGCTTACGCCGCCAAGTAGGATTGTGCAAAGTTAAGAAAATAGAACGATATAACCGAAAATTAAGAGATAAAGTATCCGTCAGTTGCAGAAAGTGCGAAGATAGAGCTTTGTGCATTTGGCTATAAGTAGCCGGAATAGATGCTCGCCAGTGCATGGAAAGTTTTGTTCTCGCTGCGCAATTCTCCGGTCGAAAAATAACGTAGGCTCCACAGCTGCAACGTGTTTTGGGGCGTTTGAAAAACTTTATGCCTCCTTTTGTTTTGCACTTTGCTAGGTTATTCGTATTTTTGCATAACAGTACGGCGGTGTGGGCAGTGCATTGCACACCGCGCAGTGGCAAAGTGTCACGTCTTTGCGGGCGTGCGTGCCGTGTGTGACAAACAGAACAAACTAAAGTATGAAACCCTCGGAATTCCTCGGAAAGATAACCAGCCGCTACCTTTGGGGCAACCTTGTCGCCATGGCCGTTGTGTGCCTCGTGGCATGCGGAGGCGTGAAATACGGGCTCGACTGGTACACCCACCACGGCGAGGCGATAGCCATACCCGACGTGCGCCACAAACTTTACACCGACGCCGAGCATCTGCTTGCCGAGGCAGGACTTGTGGTGCAGGTGAGCGACACCGGATATGTGCGCGGCCTTCCGCCCGGATGCATCCTCGAACAGAACCCCCAGGCAGGCGAACGGGTGAAGTCGGGCCACATAATATATCTCGTTGTCAATGCCTCGCACACCCCTACAATCACCGTCCCCGACGTGGTTGACAACTGCTCGCTGCGCGAAGCCATGGCAAAACTCACGGCAATGGGCTTCAAACTGTCGCAGCCGGAGTATGTGCCGGGCGAGAAAGACTGGGTTTACGGCATCGTGGTGGGCGGCCGACATGTGTCGGCAGGCGACAAGGTGTCGGTGAACGACGTGCTCACTATACAGGTGGGCGACGGACGTATGAGCGCATCCGACAGCATAAACTATATTGATGCCGGGCAGCCCTACTACGATTCCGACGACGACGTTGACGATTTCCAGGAGGTTGACGGTCCGCCCGACGCTGGCGACGAACTGTAACTACACCCCGACACACCTTATATATAATATAACACTGCCCCGAAACGGGCACAACAATACATCTTATGTACGACAATATCACACAAGACGAAATATTAGATACCGACGCTCTGCTTGACACCGAGGCCGAAGCAGCCTCCGACGATGAAACCGGACAGCTCTACGAACACTTCCGCTTCGTGGCCGACCCGGGCATGCAGCCCGTGCGCGTGGACAAGTTCATGTGCGAGAAAATGCAGCATTCCAGCCGCAACCGCATACAGAAGGCCGCCGACGCGGGCTTCGTGCACGTCAACGAACGGTCGGTGAAGAGCAACTACAAGGTGCGCCCAGGCGACGTAGTGACGCTCATGCTCGACCGCCCACGCCATGATTCCACGATAGAGGCCGAGAACATACCGCTCGACGTGGCCTATGAGGACGAACACATCATGGTGGTGAACAAGCCGGCAGGACTTGTGGTGCATCCCGGGGCAGGCAATTTCCACGGCACTCTGGTAAATGCCGTGGCCTGGCATCTACGCGATTTGGCATCATACGACCCCAACGACCCCGAAGTGGGGCTCGTGCACCGCATCGACAAAGACACCAGCGGACTGCTTGTGGTGGCAAAGACACCGCAGGCCAAGACCTCGCTCGGCGTGCAGTTCTTCAACAAAACCACGCACCGCAGCTATAATGCCCTTGTGTGGGGGCATTTCACCGAGGACGAAGGGCGCATCGAGGGCAACATAGCACGCGACCCCAAAGACCGTTTGCGCATGACTGTCTACTCTCCCGAGTCGGGCATCGGAAAAGAAGCCGTGACTCATTGGCGCGTGATAGAGCGTTTCGGCTACGTCACGCTCATCGAGTGCATACTCGAAACCGGCCGCACCCACCAGATACGCGCCCACATGCGCCACATAGGCCACCCCCTGTTCGGCGACGAACGCTACGGCGGATGCGAGATACTGCGCGGCAACCGCAGCACAACCTACCGGGCTTTCATACAGAACTGCTTCAAACTCTGCCCGCGCCAGGCTCTGCATGCCCGCACGCTAGGCTTCAAGCATCCCGCAACGGGGCAGCAGATGGACTTCACCTCGCCCCTGCCTGCCGATATGGAAGCACTCTTAGCCAAGTGGCGAGTATATGTAAACGGCACCACCAACAACACTTTCGAAGAACAATAAAACAATAATATATGGAAACTATAAAGAGAAACATAGCCATCGTGTGCGGCGGCGACTCGTCGGAACACGATGTCTCCATGCGGTCGGCGCAAGGACTCTACTCCTTTTTCGACAAAGAACGCTATAATGTATATATAGTCGACGTGAAAGGGCAGGACTGGCATGTCAACCTCGACGACGGAAACACGGTGAAAATAGACCGTAACGACTTCTCGTGCATCATCGACGGCAAGGTCGTAATGTTCGACTATGCCTACATAACAATACACGGCACACCCGGCGAAAACGGTCTGATGCAGGGCTATTTCGAGCTGTTGCACATCCCTTACAGCACCAGCGGCGTGCTTGTCGAGGCCATGACATTCGACAAGTATGTGCTCAACAACTACCTGCGCGGCTACGGCATCAACGTGGCAAAGAGCCTTTTGCTGCGCCGGGGCGAGGAAAACAAGTATGCCGACGACTTCATTGAGTGCGAGATAGGCATGCCTTGCTTCGTGAAGCCAGCCGCCGACGGAAGCAGCTTCGGCGTGTCGAAGGTGAAAAACACCGACCAATTGGCTCCGGCCTTGCGCGTGGCGTTCATGGAAAGCGACGAAGTGATGATAGAAAGTTATCTTGAAGGCATCGAAATATCGATAGGATGCTACAAGACAAAAGACAAGTCGGTGGTGTTTCCGGCAACCGAAGTGGTGACAGCCAACGAGTTCTTCGACTACGATGCCAAGTACAACGGCCAGGTGAAGGAGATTACCCCGGCACGTCTCTCGGCCGACACTGCGGCGCAGGTGGCCGAGGAAACGAGCAAAATCTACGACATTCTGCACTGCAACGGCATCATACGCATCGACTACATAATAACCAAGGATGCCGCAGGCAACGACAAAATCAACATGCTCGAGATTAATACTACGCCCGGAATGACGGCCACCAGCTTCATTCCCCAGCAGGTGCGTGCCGCCGGACTCGACATAAAGGAAGTGCTGAGCGACATCGTGGAGAACCAGTTCTGACCGCCGCCGGCATGGCGCAGGCGCGTGCAGCAACAGTCACCACGCGCCTGCCTGCGGCCGGGAAAGTCTTCCGGCCATTCCAGCAAACAACCCTTAACACCACATACTATGGATCGTGAAACATTAAAGCCATTCGATTCCATCCGCCCGTTTGAACCGGATGAATTGCCGGCGGTTTACGACCGTCTACTGGCCGACCCGCAGTTCCGCGCGGTGCTCGCCTATCTTTATCCGGGCGTGCCCCTTGACGCCATTGCCGCCAAGATGCACTCCTGCCCCACATGCCTCGATTTCCAAAAGGCATTCTGTTATGAATTCATCAAAAAATTGCTCGCCAAGGCCAGCACCGGCTGCGACATCAATGTTGAAAGCATCGATGTCACGGCCTGTCACACGTTTGTGAGCAACCACCGCGACATAGTGCTCGACTCGGCACTGCTCGACGTTTTGCTCATCGATGCAGGCAGTCCCACCACATGCGAGATTGCCATTGGCGACAACCTACTCTCGCTCCCGTGGGTGAAAGACCTCGTGCGTATAAACAAGTCGTTCATCGTTGAGCGCGGACTGCCCCTGCGCCAGATGCTCGCCTCAAGCAAACGCATGGCCGAATACATGCACCTCGTGATTGGCCAGAAGCACGACAACGTGTGGATAGCGCAGCGTGAGGGCCGCGCCAAAGACTCTAACGACCGCACACAGGAAGCCATTCTGAAGATGATGGCAATGGGCGGCGAGGGCGACGCAGCACAGCGTCTTGCCAGTCTGCACATCGTTCCGCTGTCAATATCCTACGAATACGACCCCTGCGACTTCCTCAAGGCACAGGAATTCCAGCTCCGCCGCGATGTGGAGGGGTGGCGCAAGTCGCCGGGCGACGACGTGGTGAGCATGCAGACAGGCATCATGGGCTTCAAGGGGCGCATACACTACCAGTGCGCGCCGTGCATCGACGACTGGGTGTTAGGCATTGCCGCCGACACTCCCAAGACCGAGTTCTTCGGCAAGGTGGCGCAGCACATCGACAGGCAGATTTTCGCCGGCTACCGACTCTATCCCAACAACTACGCGGCCATCGACATGTTGTCGGGCAACGATGCCCACTCTGCCCACTACACTGCAGCCCAACGCCAGGCGTTTGCCGATTATGTCGAGGCGCAGATAGACAAGTGTACGCTGCAAAATCCCGACCGCAGCTTCCTGCGCGAGAGCATTCTGCACATGTATGCCAACCCCGCGCTCAACCAGCTGCGGCTTAACTCTACACAGCCATGATGCGGCGGTTAGCGTTGGCGGCTGTCGTGGCCGTGGCGGCAACATTCGCTGCCTGCACCAGCGAGAGCTACGACTCGGGCGACGGGGAGTATTCCTACCTCGCCGCCGAACTCGTTGAGGCCCACACGCGTGCCGACAAGACGATAGACTATGCCGACACCGACAACGGCGTGCGGCTCACCGCGAGCGGAACGGTGGCCCCATCGTGGGCGGCCAAGGCCGACACTGCCTACCGCGCGCTGCTCTACTACGACGCGCGCGCCGTCTCGTCGGCAGGCGGCGAAGTGCAGGTTATGGGCCTGTCGCAGGTGCCCGTGCTGCACGCCTCGCCGCTGCCCGACGACGCAAAGGACGTGGCCGACCCCGTGGGAGTGGAGAGTGCGTGGGCTTCAAAGGGCGGAAAATATGTCAATATGTGCCTGCTTTTCAAGTCGGGACACTCCGACACTGCCGACTCCGTGCACCGCATCGGCCTGAAAAACTGCGGCACGACAGTGAATGCCGACCACACCACCACCGTAACCGTGCGCCTTCAGCACGACCAGGGAGGCGTGCCGCAATACTATACCGTGCGGCAATATGTGTCGATTGACACGCGGCAACTCACGGCCGACAGCCTAACCGTGGTGGTGGCAACATCCAACGGCCAGTTTGCGCGCACCTATTCGCTGCGCCAGTGAATTGCCGGCAGACGTGAACTGGCCGTCTGCCGCCGGGCTGAAAAGCCGCAACGGCACGCAAAACTCCCTTATGGTGGCAACCATAACATACCTTAAACCTATCCTAATGAAATATGGCAACTGACGGTGAAATAATCGCTTTCGAGACATTGTACAAAGAACAATATCCGAAACTCTACTACTATGCCCGCACACTTGTGGGAGAGAACGATGCCGAGGATGTAGTGGCCGAGGTGTTCATGGACTTGTGGCGGCGGCGCAGGGAAACCGACATGGGCCCGAGCGTGGGCGGAATGCTCTTCAAGGCGGTCTACACGCGCTCGCTCAACTGTCTGCGACACCGCAACGTGACAGCCTCGCGCGTGGCTCTGATAGAGGAGATTGTGCTGCGACAGGCCGATGCGCGCGATCCGCACTACGCCTCTTCGCCGCTCGCCAACGCCGAGAACGCCGACCTACGACGGCGCATCGACGAGGCTATCGAGCGTCTGCCGCAACGCTGCCGCGACGTGTTTCGCCTGAGCTACATGCAAGACCTTTCCAACAGTAAAATCGCAAGCGTGCTCGGACTGTCGGTGCGCACCGTCGAGTCGCACATCTATCACGCTCTCAACACGCTGCGCTCAATTTTGCACAAAGACTGATGCCGTGTGCCGGGCAGCGTTACGCACCGTGCACACCTCGCCGGCAAGTGCAAGTGTCCGGCCTTTATCGGGAAACATGACAAACGAAAGATTTTTTGAAGGATATGGAGAATTTTGACAAAGACATCATAGGACGCTACGTCGCGGGCACATGTTCCGACGACGACCTCGCCCGTCTTTCCGTATGGGTAGGGGAATCTGACGATAATGCACGCGAACTCGACGAGTGCCGCAGGATTTACCTTGACCTCAAGGCCGCCTCTATGGGCAGTCGGCAGGTGTCCGACTCGTTTGCAAACATACGCCGCCAGCTGCACGGCGAGAAGGTGAACGAGCGGCGCGCAGCCCGCACCACCTATGTGTGGCGCTATGCCGCCGTCGCGCTACTGCTCATCGTGGCCGTCGTGGCACTGTGGTTCTTGGGCGGAAAGGATGCCACGGGCGTGTCGATGCGCTACACCTATGTCACCGTTCCGCCCAATGCGGTGAGCAAGGTGATACTGCCCGACGGCAGCCGGGTGTGGCTCGCGCCGGGGGCAAGGCTGCGCTATCTGCGCGACTTCGCCGACTCGGTGCGGAGCGTTGACCTTCGCGGGCGCGCATATTTCGAAGTTGTGCCCGACAGGCAGCGTCAGTTCACCGCAAAGAGCAACGTGCTTGTGGTGGCCACCGGCGGCGGAGCGTTCAACTTCGACAACGACAGGCGCACGCACACCGCGTCGGTGAGCATAGTCGAAGGCACTGCCGAGGTGTGGGCAAGGCGACATGCCGGGGCGGTGACGCTGCTCGCCGGGCAGAAATCGCTGCTCGACTGCCCCAAACGCCGCTTCACCGTGACTTCTACCGATGCCGCCCTCGACGGCATGTGGCACAACGGTCAGCTGCGGTTCAGCAATGCAGGCATAAGAAAAATGGCCTCGGTGCTCGCCCGGGCCTACGGCCAACACATCATAGTGGGCCGCAACGTGCCCGACACCATGACATTCACAGGCATCGTGCAGCGCAGCCATCCGCTCGACAGCGTGCTGCGCACCGTGGCCGAGACCATGGGCGTAGCCTTCCACCGGCAAGGCTCCACGGTGCACATAACCGCCCGTTAAACCGACTAAACAATAACAACAAAGAACACACACGCGCCCGTGATGCAGCAATGCCGTCATGGGCGTTTTTTCGTATAGTGACGGTAAAAAATAATTTGGTACGATTTGAGAACAGTGAAATACATCTTCAGATTATTGTCCGGCTCATCTTTTTGGATGTTTTCGTTTCTCTCATCGGTCACATAGCCCGCTATGCTCCCTCTTCAAGAAACAAAAACATCTCAAAAATATAAGCCGCAAATCATACCACCTTATTTTTTCACCGTCACATAAGCCTTCTTGCGGTGCCGACGACTGATTATTCTGCCGGAGGGAAGGCTTGCCGGGGGCGTGCGGCGTATGCTGCACGTGTGTGCGGCAGATGAACGACGTGCGTGCGGCGCATACTGCACGTCGAAACTTCAGCTTTTTTCTTGCGGCGGCAACGCCCCGTGGCCGCAAAATGTGTAACTTTGCAATGCGGTGCAAAAGGCATCTGCCCCGAGGACGCGTTCTGCATGATGTGTGGGGGAGGCAGTGCCGCGCACCGCGAAAGTGAAAACACAACAAAAGAAACGATATGGAAAACCAGTATGTGAAGCAATATCCTGCCCTCATGTCGGGCAAGAAAATAATGTATGTGCACGGCTTCGGGTCGTCGGCCCAGTCGGGCACGGTGACAATGCTGCGCACGCTCATGCCCAACGCCACCGTCGTGGCGCGCGACCTGCCGCTGCATCCGGCCGAGGCCATGGCAATGTTGCGGCAGATGTGTGCCGACGAACAGCCCGACCTTATTGTGGGTTCTTCTATGGGGGCGATGTATGCCGAGCAGCTGCACGGCTTCGACCGCATACTCGTTAACCCGGCCTTCCAAATGGGCGACACCATGTCGAAGCACGGAATGATAGGCAAGCAGACGTTTCAGAACCCGCGTGCCGACGGCATTCAGGACTTCATCGTGACCAAGGCACTCATAAAGGAATATGCCGAAACCACCACTCACTGCTTTGAGAATACGGGCGAGGAGGAGAAAGGGCATGTCGTTGGCATGTTTGGCGACGAGGATGACGTTGTAGACACGTTCGGCCTTTTCTCCGACCACTATCCCACGGCAGTGCGTTTCCACGGCGGCCACCGCCTGTCAGACAAGGTGGCTATGCACTATCTTGTGCCCATCATCCGCTACATCGACGACCGTCAGGAGGGGCGCGAACGCCCGGTGGTGTGCATCGGCATCGACACTCTGCGCGACTCCTACGGCAAGGCCACGGCGAGCATGCACAAGGCCTACGAGGCTCTCATCGAGAATTACAGTGTGTATGTGCTTGCCCAGTCGCCCACCAATGCGCCCGCGAAGATGGCCGACGACATGGCCTGGGTGGAGCAATATCTCAGTGCGCCGGCCTATGGGCGCGTGGTGTTTGCCAATCGTCCGCAGCTGCTTTGTGCCGACTACCTGATTGCCGCAGAGCCATGCCCCGAATTTATGGGCACGGTGATAGAGTGGGGCAGCCCCGACTTCAAAACTTGGGAGGAGATAATAACCTACTTCTCGCGGCTCGGCGGTCAATAGGCTGCTGAAACGTGCAGGTCCGAAGCCGCCTTGAAGCGTCATGGCGGCAGAAAATGTCAGCCATTGAAATGCCGAAACGCCATACCAATGGCTGAATACGTTAAGAAATTATTGGTGTCCGGTAAAAACTTTGCAGCAGGTAAGTCCCGTAGGGACGGCAGATTATAGCGTAGGGGCTTGCCCCTACGTTTATGTTTAAAACAAACTTTGCCCCTGTAAGGGGCAAAATATGGTGATGTATAATAGATAGGGGCAAGCCCCTATCCTATAATATTCGCCCCATACTGGGGCAATGGAGTGCTAACCATGCAAAGGGCAAAAGTAAGCCCCCGGGG
>CAVCLB010000082.1:0-10966 GCA_963602915.1 Dysosmobacter segnis
GCCAGATGCTCAGCACCATGAAGGAAGCCATGCAAATGGACATCACGGAGCTTGAATCGGCCACCAATTTCGGCCGTCTCATGGCCGTTTTCCTCTGGATATACGGACTTATGAGCCCCGTGTCGGGCATCATCGCCGACCGTCTGAGCCGCAAGTGGCTCATCGTGGGCAGTCTGCTAGTATGGTCGTCGGTGACTTACTTCATGGGACTTGCCACCACATTCGACCAGGTGTTCTGGCTGCGCTCGCTCATGGGCATCAGCGAGGCACTCTATCTGCCGGCCGGACTGGCTCTCATAGCCGACTACCACACCGGCGGTTCGCGCTCGCTCGCCGTGGGCATACACATGACCGGCCTCTACATAGGTCAGGCCATCGGCGGATTTGGCGCAACGCTCGCCGCTGCCTATTCGTGGCACACAACATTCCATTGGTTTGGCATCATCGGCATTGTCTATGCCGTAATATTGGCAGTATTCCTTAAAGACAAGAAGCGCAACGAGGCTCCCGTGGTGGAAACACAGACAAAGCCCAAGTCGATGGGTGTCTTGGCAAGCATGCGTTCGCTGCTCACCAACGTGGCATTCTGGGTGATACTGCTCTACTTCGCAGTGCCGAGTCTGCCGGGATGGGCCACAAAGAACTGGCTGCCCACGCTCTTCGCCGAAAATCTCAACTTGCCAATGTCGCAAGCTGGCCCTATGGCTACAATCACCATTGCAGCCTCATCGTTCATAGGCGTGCTGCTTGGCGGCACTCTGAGCGACCGTTGGGTGAAGCGCAACCTGCGCGGCCGTGTCTACACCGGCGCAATAGGTCTGGGTCTTACCATTCCCTCGCTCCTGCTCCTCGGCTTCGGCCACAACGTGGTTGGCATCGTCTGCGCCGGATTGCTCTTCGGCATCGGTTTCGGTATGTTTGACGCCAACAACATGCCCATTCTCTGCCAGTTTGTAGGTTCACGCCAACGCGCCACAGCCTACGGCATTATGAACATGGTGGGAGTGTTTGCCGGAGCTGCCATAACCCACGTGCTAGGCAAATGGAGCGACGACGGCAACCTCGGACTGGGCTTCGCCGGACTCGCCGCAGTGGTTGCAGTGGCTCTCGCCGTGCAGCTCTACTCACTGCGTCCCAAGACAGACAACATGGAATAAATACCTATGTAAATCAAAATATCCGTATGATTGTTTCAAATCTTCAACATTCGGAGCGCATCGAACCGCTCCACCCTCTGTTTAAGAAAGCGTTCGACTACATCAAGACGCACGACCTGCTCAACACCCCTTGCGGACGCATAGAGATAGAGGGCAACGACCTTTTCATAAACAATGTAAACCCCGAATGCGTGGCCGCCGACAGTCAGGTGCTTGAGATGCACCGCGACTACATCGACATCCACGTGCTACTCGAAGGCGAAGAAACCATAGGTTGGAAACCTGTGGAGGACTGCACCGACGTGAAGCAGCCCTACGATGCGGCAGCCGACTGCGCACTGTATGCCGACCGCGCCCAGGTTTACGCAACACTCCGCCCAGGCCAGTTCATGATTGTATGGCCCGAAGACCCGCACGCTCCTGTCATAGGCAACGGCAAGGTGCGCAAACTCATCGTCAAGGTGAAGGTGTAGGTAAAAGCATAACATCTACACCGATACAGAAAAGAAGCTGAATAACAAGAATTACTAACAACAAATGTTTCATTTATGGCAACTAACTTAAAATCAATTAGTTTAGTTCTATTATCCATAGGGGGGGGGGGGTAGGATTTTGTCCTAATCCCGCCACGGCAGGAACAGCCACAAATCAAGCCATAAGCATGCAGGCGGAACACACCGCCGCATGCACTGGCACAGTGAAAGACCCGAGCGGCGAAGCACTCATCGGCGCATCAATCACGGTGAAGGGCACCAAGAACGCCACCGTGACCGACATCGACGGCAAGTTCACCCTCTCGGGCATAAACAAAGGCGACGTGCTCGTAGTCACCTACCTCGGCTTCGACCCGACCGAGGTGAAATGGAACGGGCAACCCCTCAACATCACCCTCAAAAGCGACGCACAAGACCTAGAAGAAGTAGTCGTGGTGGGCTACGGTGTGCAGAAGAAATCGAGCATGACTGCGGCGGTGGCAACCGTGTCGCAGAAAGAACTTCAGAAACAAGTAACATCAAATGTAGCCACAGCCCTGCAGGGACGCGCACCCGGTGTGGAAGTTCTGCAAAACGGAGCCGAAGCAGGTGGTGACGTGAGCATTCTTGTGCGCGGTGCCGGTTCGTTCGGTTCGACAGAACCTTTGTATATTGTCGATGGAGCAGTGAGCAACAACGGTATCAACTCACTCAACCCCAACGATATTGCCTCAATAGAAATTTTAAAAGACGGTTCTGCAGCAGCCATCTACGGTTCGCGTGCAGCCAACGGTGTTGTGCTTGTAACTACAAAGAACGGCCAAAGCGGACGCACCACCGTTGAGGTGAACGGTTCATGGTCATACCAAACGCCGTCGAAGAAACTTGACTTTATGAACGCCAGCCAGTGGCGCAGTTTCGCCAATATGGTAGCCGACAACAGTTCTGCATACGACCGTGCTGCAGAAAATGTCAACCCCTCCAACCCCGACTACTCACAAGACTGGCAAGACATCTACTACCGCAACGCATCAATGTGGAATCTTAGTGCAGGAATTTCGGGCGGTGGCGAACATTCCACATTCAGCACGAGCATCGGTTACACAAAACAGGAAGGCATTGTCATCCAGTCGGATTATGAGAAATACAATGCCCGCATCAACGGCACATACAAGAAGGGCCGCTTCTCTATCAACGAAAGCCTGTCGCTTGCCCACACCAACAAGAAGGCTATGCCCACGGTGCGCTATATTGAAATTCCGACAGTTCCTGTTTACGATGCCTACGGCCGCTATATTTCTACGCCAAAAGAGTTGGGCTACTCCACAACCAACTCCGACATCACCAACCCGCTTGCCGAAATGTATGCCAAGAACAGTTACACAAAGAAGACCGACATCACGGGAAGCCTCGGTGTAACAGTAGACATCTGGAACGGAATAAAATACAAGCTCAACCTCGCGGGCAGTTACTTGAACACGCACGGCTATACCCACATTCCCCAGTATGCATCATATTGGAGCGAAGACGGTTCGGCAGATTCGCGTTTCAGTCAGCCCTATACTTCTCTCAGCGAGTCGCGCGGCGAGAATTTCAACTACACCATCGACAACTTGCTCACCTATAACGGGTCGTTCGGCGGTCACAACTTTGACGTACTTCTCGGTACGAGCTGGATGCGCGAGTTCTATCGCACCATGTCGATTTCATCGGGCGTGAACGACCTCGGAGCCCCATCTGTAACCACATACAACGGCGACGGCACGATAGGTTCTGAAGAGCTCAATTCCGCCTTGTTGTCATTCTTCGCCCGTCTCAACTACAATTACCTCAACCGCTATCTTCTGTCGGTAAGCATCCGTAGCGACGAGTCGTCGAAATTTGCCAAGGGACACCGTGTAGGATATTTCCCGTCGGTATCTGCCGGCTGGAACATGCACGAGGAGCCATTCTTCAAGATACCTTGGATTTCGAAGTTGAAACTGCGCGGAAGCTACGGCGAGATGGGAGCAAATTTCATCGATCCCTACTCGTTCATCTCACTTGCCTATGGTCCGGTAGCAACAATATTGGGCGACAAGCGCCAATACGGATATGTGACACGTCTGGCTCAAAGCGACCTTACATGGGAAAAGGCAATATCGTCGAACTTCGGTATCGAGCTGGGATTTCTCAACAATGCCCTCACCTTCACTGCCGAATATTTCTATCGCCGCAACAACGACCTGTTGGCACCGCTTGAGTCACTGCCTTCTTCTGGACAAACCATTGTCATCAACAAGGGTACATCCACCTACTACAACACGGCATCGGTGGCTAACAAAGGTTTTGAGTTCACCATCGGCTACCGCAAGAACTGGAATGACTGGAGCCTCGACGTGCAAGGCAACATCTCGTTCTTGAGAAACAACGTGGTGAAACTCGGCGAAGGCGTGCAGCCAATACGCGGCAGCTTGATGAGCAGCAAGTTCAACGACCGTCCAACCATTACCAAGGAAGGTCTCCCGATCGGCTCATTCTGGGGCTATCAAGTAGTGGGCGTTGACGACAACGGCGACTTCCTCTTCGAAAGTGCCGACGGCAAGGCCATTGCTGCAAAGGACGCTACCGAAGACGACAAGCGTGTGATTGGTAATCCGACACCCGATTTCACCTACGGCCTCAACATCAATGTAGGTTACAAGAATTGGGATCTCACAGCATTCTTCCAAGGCAGTCAGGGCAACGACATTTTTGCCGCCGCCAAGTATATGTACTATTTCTGCTACGACAACAACTGTCTGACCGATGCTTTGAACTCATGGACGACCGAAAATCGCAGCAACCGTCTGCCTATAGCAAAGACCGATAACTATGGTGGTGTCAACTCACTTCCGAGCACATTCTATATTGAGGACGGTTCCTACCTGCGTTTGAAGAACCTGCAGATAGGCTACACCTTCGACCAGAAATTGTTGAAAAAGGTAGGTTTCATACAGTCGGCACGCATCTACGCAGGCGTACAAAACCTCTTCACCATCACCAACTATTCACTCTACGACCCAGAAGTGAGCAGTAACACTCTGTTCGACCGCGGTGTTGACGGTCTTGAAGCAATCTCGCCGTCTATCAACTCGCGCACCTACAACATCGGTTTCAACATCACCTTCTAAGTAGCATAAAATCATGGGAAAATACAATAAATTTGTCGGCGCGGCTCTCGTCATGTCGTGTCTCGCGCTGACTGCTTGCAATAGCGTATTCGATGAGTTGTCGAAGAACCCGAACCAACAGGACGTTTCTTCATTCTACACAACTCAGGAGAATGTAAACAAAGGTATTCTCGGCATATATTCATACGTCACAACACCTCGTGCTATGGGCGCATCGGGCATTCGTCTGCTCGTCAACCGCAGCGATGAGGAAAGCGACAATACCGACTATGGCGTTCCGGGACAATACAGTGCCAACCTCAACGCTTCGTGGTACACCATCGTACAACCTTACAGTCTGTTCTACACAGCTGCCTCTCAGGCTTGCCAGATGATAGAAAGCATCCCTTCGGTGGAATTCACCAACACAGAGCTGAAGAACGCCTATCTTGGCGAAGCCTACTTTTGGCGCGCCTACGCACACTGGTTCCTGTTCATCAATTTCCGCAACATACCGTTGGTAAAAGAATTCCCCAAGACGGCAAAAGACTACAAGCCGCAGGCAACTACCGAGGAAGCATGGGACTACATCATCGAAGATTTCAAGAAAGCTAAGGAACTGTTGCCCAAGAAGGGTTACTGGACTGGTGACAATCTCGGTCGCGTGACCTCTGCATCGGCAGCCGCGATGCTCGGTATGTCATATCTTTACCGTAGCGGCATTGAACCCAAATACGGAACGTCAAATACAACATACTACAACGAGGCAGCCGAATGTTTCGACGAGATTATAAGCGGAAAATACGGCACATTCAAGTTGATGGACGAATACGGGGATAATTTCCGCGTCGCAACAGAAAACAACGACGAGTCGATATTTGAATTCCAATTCAAGGGCGATGTCGTTAACACTGCCTTCAACCCTGGCTTGACCAACAGCGGATGCTGGCGCGATCCTCGCGGAACGCAACCTCCCTCGCTCATTTCAGAGAACGCCAATGTGGTGCACCAATGGCTCTATGACACATTCGTTGCCTCGAAGAATGCCGACGGATATACCGACCCGCGTATGTTCGGAACGCTCATCTTCGACGACCAAGTGGCTGAAATCAATGCTATGCCCGGCAACGAGGTGCGCGTGATTGACAACAAGACCTTCAACGAATACTACACAAAGACCGACAAGGACGGTAATGTCACCCACGGATTTGCTGTAGTAAGCGCACGCGCCGGCAACTACAAGGCAGCATGCCGCAAGGGTATGGACTGGACTCTGCCCGGAAAGAACCCCGGTGACAACAACTGGTTTGGAAACCTGCGTGCCAATGGCTTGAACTATCCCTTCATTCGCTATGCCGACGTACTGCTGATGTATGCTGAAAGTGTAGTGTCAGGCGGAAAGCAAGGCAAACTCACACCAGCAGAAGCTGTAAACCAAGTACGCCAACGCAAGAGCGTGAACTGCGCACCCGTAACAACGGTTGACATGAAAGTGATAGAAAACGAGCGTATTCTTGAGTTGACAGGTGAAGGACACCGCTTCTACGACCTGTTGAGATGGGGAAAACTTGCAACACGCTTCAAAGAACTGGAGGCAAGCGATCCCTACTTCAAACAATACACAAACTCTACCTATCTCGGTTTCCAAGAGAACAAGAATGAGTGGTTGCCCATTCCTGTCGATGAAGTGGAAGGCAATCCTTACATCACATCCAACAATCCGGGGTGGAACTAATAGCATCTTATGAAAAGAGCATTATTCTCAACCATACTCTGCGCCGCCGCATCAATGGCGGCGGCGCAGACCTTGAGCAACGGCATCACTCTGCCCTCCGTATGGCCTCCACAATATGAGGAACCTACAGAGCGACATGAGATGCCAGTGCCCTATCTGCAGAACAAACCCGATGTGTTGCCCATCAACAATGGCCGACAACTCTTCGTAGACAATTTCCTTATCAGTCAGACCAATCTGAAGTGTGTCTATCATAAGCCCGACTTCTATAAGTGCAACCCCGTGCTCGAACCTACCGAGGAGTGGGAGAAGACCACCGAGGGAGCACCTTATGCCGCCCCGTTCAGCGACGGCATCTGGTATGACGAGAAAGAAGGCATCTTCAAGATGTGGTATCTCGCCGGAGCTGGCACGCTGCACAAGCAGAGCAACCAGACCTTCTACACCTGTTATGCCGAGTCAAAAGACGGCAAGACATGGCGCAAGGTGAACCTCGATCTCATTCCCGGCACCAACATCTGCGACTCATGCGACCGCGACGCAGCCACCGTTTGGCTCGACCGCGAAGAGAAAGACCCGCAGAAACGTTGGAAACTGTTTAATATCGAGCGTCGCCCCACCGACAAGCGTTGGCAGATAGTACTGAAGTATAGTGCCGACGGACGAAAGTGGAGTCGCGGAGTGGCTCAGTCGGGTGATGTATATGACCGCACCACAGCCTTCTACAATCCCTTCACAAAGCGTTGGGCACTGAGTCTGCGCTGGTCTACACCCGTTTCATCACGTTCCCGTGCATACGCCGAGAACACCGACCCCGAACTGTTGGTGAGCCTCACCCACCGTGTGCGCAAGGATGCCGCCGACCGCAACCTGCGCTTCTGGTTTACGCCAGACGACAAGGAACTGCGTCACCCGAAGTACCCCGAGGTAGAACCCGGCATCTACAACTTCGACTGCATCGCCTATGAGAGCATCATGCTCGGACAGTATGCCGCATGGTGCGGACCCGAGAACGATGTCTGCAAGCGCGACGGCATACAGAAGCGCAACGTAGTGGAACTGGGCTACAGCCGCGACGGATTCCATTTCGCCCGCCCCTCGCATGAAGCCTTCATGGATGTCAACGAGAGTGAAGGTGCATGGAACTGGGGCAATATGCAGTCTATCAACGGCACACCGCTCATCGTGGGCGACTCGCTCTACTTCTACAGTTCAGGCCGACGCCTCAACGATATCATGTGGGACAGTTACACATCGACAGGTTTGGCAATGCTGCGCCGCGACGGTTTTGTATCCCTCCACTCCGACAAGCAGGAAGGTTACATCACAACCGAGAAAGTCACCTTCGACGGCAAATACCTCTTTGTCAATGCCGACGTGAAAGCAAAGGGAGCATCGCTAAAAGCTGAAATACTTGATGCCGACGGCAATGTAATCCCGGGCTATTCCAAGAAAGAGAGCACCGTGATGCGCTCTGCCGACAAGACCAAACAACTCATCACTTGGAAGAACAAGAAAGATGTGGCCGAACTCGCCGGCAAGCCCGTACGCATAAAGTTCTATCTCACCCGTGGCGACCTATATGCCTTCTGGGTATCGCCCTGGACTTCGGGCGAGAGCCGCGGCTATATAGCTGGGGGCGGACCGGGACTCAATGCGGGCGGAGTAGATACTAAATAGCACGCCTTTTCATAGTTTGTTTAATAAAGGATGAGGTGTGCAGCGATGCACATTTCATCCTTATCCTAACAACATAAATAAAGAGTCTTATGAAGAGAAACTATTTAACACTATTTCTTTTGTTATCCTCTTATGTTGTTATGGCACAATCATACCAAAATTTTTCTTCGGTATTTCTATGCCGCCTCCCCCACAACTTCATTTACCCGATAGAAAATCCGGTTTGTCTTTGGCTATTGGCAAATATGGAAAATGGGCAGGACTGAAAGCTAATGATACAGAGAAACAATTTGTATCTCCGATATTGCCTATCGGAGAAAAACGACTTGCGCCACAAATTTCACCTTACGAGGCATTACGACATAATGCCGCATACGCTCCTGAAATATTGGCAGATATCACAGAAGACCATCGAGGGAAGCGAATAGCCGAATTGAAGAGTTAAGCAAGCGTATCCATGTTTGCCTATGACACGGAAATGGACGGAACAACCGATGACAAATATCACAACGACTTTCAATTCAAATGCGGAAAACGATGCGGCTTGGTTCGGCACAACTACCAATCACGGTATGGAACTCGGCACAGACGGTAAAGCCGCTTTGTATATAGGCAATGGACAAAACGTTTTCCTCGGATTCGACAAAGCTGGAGCTGACAAGATTGACGACAAACTCAAAGAACAATACAACGTATTTATTAAAAGAGGAGTCCTATCAGCCTACTATGCCGTTGTACCCACCGGCACTTAGGCTGACTTTGTATTCGACAAGGACTACCAACTACGACCCCTCCACAACCTTGAACAACATATTGACTCTTGCGGCCACCTGCCCGAGGTTCCTTCAGCTGAAGAAGTGGCGACAGTAGGTTATTCACAACACGAAATCAACAAAGCCCTATTACAAAAGATAGAAGAACTGACCCTCTATATCATCGAGCAGAAGAAAGAAATTGACCAACTGAAGAAACTTGTAAAAGAACAACAATAAAAACAAAATCACAATTATGAAAAAACAAGCATTTGTACTTACATTATGCCTCAGTGCCATGACACTGGGAGCACAAACACTTGAAAGCGGCATAAAGTTGCCTACGGTTTGGCCGCCACGGCAAGCAGACCCGACTGAGCCGAAGGAAATGCCAGTTCCTTATCTTAAGACAAAACCCGAAGTGATAAACATCAACCGTGGACGTCAACTGTTCGTAGACAGTTTTCTCATATCCAAGACCAACCTTAAATCGGTTTACCATACGGCAAACTTCTATGACATGAACCCCGTACTGAAGGCAGACCGTAAATGGGAACTCACACCCGAAGGATATGAGTATGCCGCTCCATTCTCCGACGGTATTTGGTATGACGACAAAGACGGCAAATTCAAGATGTGGTATCTCGCAGGGGCAGGCTACGTTGACACACTCAAACACAGTCTGTACACCTGCTACGCCGAATCAATGGACGGAAAGCACTGGACGAAACCCTCCCTTGACATTGTTCCTGGAACAAACGTCTGCGATACGATGAACCGCGATGCATCGACCATCTGGCTCGACCGCAACGAGACCGACCCTGCAAAACGTTGGAAGTTCTTCAACGTAGAATATAAGCCCGACTACATACAATGGCAGTATGTGCTGAAATACTCGGCAGACGGCATACATTGGTCAAAACCTGTGGCGCAGTCGGGTGCGGTTTCCGACCGTTGCACGGCCTTCTACAATCCCTTTATCAAGAAATGGGCGTTGAGCATGCGACATCACTGCAAAGTGTCGTGGCGTTCAAGAGCCTATCTCGAACACGAGGATCCCGAAGAGGCTGTAAGCCTTGCGCACCGCTTGCGTGAAGGCGTGACTGACAAACATATCGTATTCTGGTTTACTCCTGACGACAAGGAAAAACGCCACGAGAAATATCCCGATGTAGACCCTGGCATTTACAATTTCGATGCCATAGCCTACGAAAGCATCATGCTCGGTTTTTACAGTCAGTGGCAAGGACCGGAAAACCACATTGCACGCGGACTCATGATACCAAAACGCAACGAAATCATGCTTGGTTATAGCCGTGACGGTTTCCACTTCGCCCGTCCGTCACACCTTCCTTTTATGGGAGTGAATGAAACCGACGGAGCATGGAACTATGGCAACATGCAATCCGTTAACGGTGTACCACTCATTGTGGGCGATTCGCTCTATATCTATTCGTCAGGACGCAGCCGTAATGGAATTTGGTGGGATGCAGGCGTGTCTACCGGACTTGCGACATTGCGCCGCGATGGTTTTGTTTCCTTGCATGCCAACAAGCAGGAAGGCTACATCACGACAGAGAAAATCACCTTCAACGGCAAATACCTTTTCGTCAATGCCGACGTTAAGGCAAAGGGTGCATCGCTAAGAGCAGAGCTCCTTGATGCCGACGGCAACGTCATCCCCGGCTATTCCAAGAAAGAGTGCACCGTGATGCGCTCTGCCGACAAGACCAAACAACTCATCACTTGGAAGAACAAGAAGGATGTTTCGGAATTCGCTGGGAAAACCGTACGCATGAAATTTTATCTCACCCATGGCGACCTATATGCCTTTTGGGTATCACCCTGGACTTCGGGCGAAAGCCGAGGATATACGGCCGGAGGCGGACCGGGACTTAATGCAAGCGGTGTAGACACGAAGTAAGAACGACACATCAATATACATGCGAACAACATCACTACTATTCACAGTGCTGACGGCTCTCAGCCTGCATGCGCAACCGGGTCGCCGCATAGCGGCTTACACCGATTTTCAAGA
>CAVCLB010000083.1:0-10892 GCA_963602915.1 Dysosmobacter segnis
TGTTGACCTTACAGGCCAACCTACTTCGACATACATGAAACCCAGGGTTACGGATGTCGCTTCGCTCCATCCTCACCCTGGGCTGGGATTGTGACGCCCTTTCAGGGCTATGAATAGCAACCAATACAGAAAAGGGCGGCAACATGCGGCCTTTTTCCGGCCATTCATGTTTTCGCCCTCCTGCTGCGCCCGTGTTTTAGTGGCGGTTGCAGCGTGTGTCTGTTATGTCTTGTTGATTATCTTTCCTCGGTGTACACCTCCTGTAACGCTTGCTCTATAAGAGTGTTTGTGTAAATGCGTTGCGCCGTGATTATTCCTCGTTGGCGCGGAGCTTCTGTACATAGACAGCGTGTTCCATCTTGAGTCTCTTCAATACCGACGGTTTGTTGTACTGCTGGCGTGCGCGCAACTCCTTAACAACACCTGTCTTCTCGAATTTTCTCTTGAACTTCTTGAGAGCTCTTTCAATGTTCTCACCGTCTTTAACTGGTACAATAATCATTTTTTGTCGTTTTTGTTTTAATTGTTATACATGTGTGCCGCAGCCTGTACTGCGGTTTGCGGGTGCAAAATTACGCATTATTTGCCAACCCGCCAACTTTTAAGCCCTGTTTTTTGGCTTTCGGCATGATTTTGAGCCTGTTCAAGGGCTTGGCTGTGGTGCAGGCAACAAAAAAAGCAGCAATACACCTTGCGGTGATATTGCTGCTTTTTGTCGTCGTTGGCGACGTGTCAAGGGCGGCGATTATTTGCCGTGGTGCTCGTCTGAAACGGTCAACTTCTTGCGGCCATGGGCGCGGCGAGAAGCCAATACGCGACGACCATTCTTTGTAGCCATTCTCTCGCGGAAGCCGTGCTTGTTCACTCTTCTTCTGTTGTGAGGCTGAAATGTTCTTTTCATCTTTTTATATTATTTATTTATTGTTATTGTCCACACTTTGGGCTGCAAAATTACTCAATTCTTTTCAAACAACCAAAAAATAGACTTCATTTGGGACAAATATTTAGTTTTTTTTCCAAAACTAGCCCAATAAGGGCGCAAAAGGGTAGTGGAAGGGCAAAAAAATCGGACAACCTTTATTTTTTATGCGTGATTTTCAGTAACTTTGCAGCGCTTTTTACAACCGCAACGAATATTGCAAACAACAAATATAAACAAAAAACAATGATTAATTCACAAGACATCAAGATGGGAACATGCATCCGCATGGATGGCAAACTGTTCTTCGTCATCGACTTCCTGCACGTAAAGCCCGGCAAAGGCAATACTTTCATGCGCGTGAAACTGAAGAATGTTGTTGACGGACGCGTGCTGGAGCGCCGCTTCGACATCAGCGAGAAGCTCGAGGACGTGCGTGTGGAGCGCCGCCCATACCAGTATCTCTACAAAGAAGGTGAGGACTACATCTTCATGAACCAGGAGACATACGACCAGATTCCTATCGCCCACGATCTCATCACCGGCGTTGACTTCATGAAGGAAAGCGACGTGATTGAAGTGGTTTCCGATGCCACTACCGAGACTGTGCTCTTCGGCGAGATGCCTGTGAAGACCGTATTGCGCGTCACACACTCTGAGCCGGGCATCAAGGGCGACACCGCCACTAACACTCTGAAGCCTGCTACTCTTGAAACAGGTGCCGAGATACGCGTGCCTCTGTTCGTTAACGAGGGCGACCTCGTGCAGGTTGACACCCGCGATGGAAGCTACCTGCAGCGCGTTAAGGAATAAAACAACCGCAATAAAGCGAAAAGGTGAAAAAGCATGACGACGGCTGTGGCGTAAAGCCCGGTCTTCATTGGCTTTTTCACCTTTTTTCGTTTCGCTCCATTGCCGTTGCCTCTATCTGCCTTTAACCTTTCATTTTCCACCACGTTACTGCCTATGACCTACAGCATTATAATTCCAGTTTACAACCGACCCGACGAGGTTGACGAGCTTCTCGCCTCGATGGTGCGGCAAAGTGTGCGCGACTTCGAGGTAATTGTCGTCGAAGATGGTTCGCAGATAACCTGCCGCGACATCTGCGACAAATATTCTGGGCAGCTCGACCTGCACTATTATGCAAAGCCGAACTCTGGTCCCGGACAGAGCCGCAACTACGGCGTGGAGCGCGCGCAGGGCGAGTATGTGATAATTCTCGACAGCGACGTGGTGCTGCCCGACGGCTACCTTGCAGCCGTGAGCCGCGAACTGGAGCGCAAACCGGCCGACGCTTTCGGCGGACCTGACAGTGCTCACGACTCGTTCACGCCCACACAGAAGGCCATATCTTACTCAATGACATCGTTTTTCACCACCGGCGGCATACGCGGCGGAAAGAAGAAGCTCGACAAGTTCTATCCGCGATCGTTCAACATGGGCGTGAGGCGCGATGTCTACAACCGCCTCGGCGGATTCTCGAAGATGCGCTTCGGCGAGGACATCGATTTCAGCATACGCATATTCAAGGCCGGATGCAGCTGCCGCCTGTTTCCCGAGGCATGGGTGTGGCACAAGCGTCGCACCGATTTTCGTAAGTTCTACCGCCAGGTATACAACTCCGGCGTGGCGCGCATAAACCTCTACAAGAAATATCCCGAGTCATTGAAACTGGTGCATCTGCTGCCCATGGTGTTCACCGTGGGAATGGTGTTGCTCGCCCTTGCGCTCGCCACGGGCATCGTGCTTGCCGTGGCTGCCACTGGCCAGTGCGCCCGTGCCACGGGCATTGCGCTGTGCAGCGTTGCCGTAGTGCTGCCCGCGCTCTATTCTGCAATTATCCTTGTACACTCGGCATGTCTTAACCGCAGTCTGCTGATAGGCTTGCTCAGTGTGCGCGCAGCCTTCACGCAGCTCATGGGCTACGGATTTGGGTTCATCGATGCGTGGTGGCGACGCTGCGTGAGGGGCAAGGACGAATTTTCGGCATTCGAGAAGACATTCTATAAATAAGCCCGTAAACATGACCGGCAGAGACAAACTCAACATTAACGAGTGGGCCGAGGAAGACCGCCCGCGCGAGAAACTCATGGCCAACGGTGCGCAGGCACTGTCCGACTCGGAGCTGCTCGCCATACTCATAGGGTCGGGCTCGCAGCGCGAGAGTGCCGTGGCACTCATGCAGCGCGTGCTCGGCGACTGCGGCAACAACCTCAACACGCTCGGAAAGATGTCGCTGCACGACCTCACGCGCTATGTGGGCATAGGCGAGGCTAAGGCCGTGAGCATACTTGCGGCGTGCGAGCTGGGTAAGCGGCGACAGGTGTCGCGCCCTGAAGAACGCCCTGATCTTGACTCGGCCGATGCCGTCTACCGTTTCATGCTGCCCAAGATGCAGGATCTCGACGTGGAGGAAGCATGGGCATTGTTTATGAACAGGCGACTGAAACTTATAAAGGCGGAGCGCATTTCGCACGGCGGATTGAGCGAGACGGCCGTCGACGTGCGCGTGATAATGCGCGATGCCCTGCTCTGCAATGCCGCCGCCGTGACGCTGGTGCACAACCACCCGTCGGGCAACAACCGTCCGAGCGGCAACGACGACCGACTCACCCAATCGCTGCGCGAGGCTTGCTCCACCATGCGCATATATATGGTTGACCATGTCATTGTCACCGACGGGGCGTATTACAGCTATGCCGAGAACGGGAAAATATAGTTCTGCCAACTGTTAAGTGACGCTATTTCCGCCCTTTCTTTATTCTTTCGGGCGGAAAACGCAGGCAAATAAAGTGTGCCGGAACGGCACTTTTCGACTATTTTTGGCTATATTTGCAGTTAGTAAGGCGGCAACGTGGCCGCCTTTGCCAAAAAAAGAACAACATCATTATGACACAACAGGAGAAAACAACGATAGAAGAGCGCATCGTGGATGTGCTCAAGACAGTCTACGACCCCGAAATTCCGGTAAACATCTACGACCTCGGACTTATCTACCGCATAGAGGTGGCCGACGACGGGACGGTGGAAATAGACATGACATTCACCGCACCGTCGTGCCCTGCCGCCGACTTCATCCTCGAGGACGTGCGACTGAAGGTTGACACGATAGAACAGGTGAAGTCGGCACAGGTGAACCTTGTGTTCGAACCTGTGTGGGACCAGAGCATGATGAGCGAGGAAGCCCGGGTGGAACTCGGCTTCGACTGAAGCGGAAAACGCGCGTGCTGCGATGCCGCCATGCGAAATCAGGCAGAAAAGACAAATAGAAAACGACTCTAAAAAGCAAGACTATGAAGAACGTGTATTTCCTTTCTGATGCCCACCTCGGTTCTTGGGCCATAGAACACGGGCGCACGCAGGAACGCCGTCTCGTGCGTTTCCTTGACAGCATAAAGACAAAGGCAACGGCAGTGTATCTGCTCGGCGACATGTTCGACTTTTGGAACGAATGGCGCTACACCGTACCAAAGGGTTACACGAGGTTTTTGGGCAAGCTCTCCGAACTCACCGACATGGGCGTGGAGGTGCATTTCTTCACTGGCAACCACGACATATGGACTTATGGCTACCTTGCCGAGGAATGCGGACTTACGGTGCACACCAAGCCCGAGACGGTGGAGATAGCCGACAAGGTGTTCTACCTTGCCCACGGCGACGGACTTGGCGACCCCTCGCGCACGTTCAGAATGTTGCGCGGCATGTTTCACAACCGCACCTGCCAAAAGCTCTTCAACGCCCTGCATCCTCGGTGGAGCATGTGGCTCGGCATGACGTGGGCCAAGCGCAGTCGCCTCAAACGCACCGACGGCAAGGAACCGCCCTACCAGGGCGAGCACCGAGAATTTCTCGTGCAATATGCCAAGAACTACATGAAGACACATGCCAACGTAGACTATTTCATATTCGGTCACCGCCACATCGAACTCGACCTATATCTGTCGAAGAAGACGCGGCTCATGATTCTCGGCGACTGGATAACGCAGTTCACCTATGCCGTGTTCGACGGCGAGCACATGTTCCTCGAAGAATATGTAGAAGGCGAGAGCCGCCCGTGACAGAACGTCACGCGCATAGCCGTGTGCGCGGCAGTGTCGATATTTCTATTTGTGGATTTCCTGTTTGTGTAAACAACAACTGAGAACTTATATGGATACTAAGAGTGAGCCAATTAGGATACTCATGATATTTACAATCATGAACCGTGGAGGGGCAGAAACGATGATAATGAATTATTATCGAAATATTGACCGCATGAAAATTCAATTTGATTTTGTTGTACATAGACAGGAAAAGGGCGCTTATGACGATGAGATAAGGAAACTGGGAGGCCGTATTTTTGTTTTTCCTGCTGTTCGTCCATCCAATTTCTCAAAGTACAAAAAGCAGATAAGAGAGTTTTTGGACAAACATCCTGAATACACGATCATACACAGTCATGCGCAGGAATTGGCATTTTATTTCTATAAGATTGCCTATGAAAAAGGCGTGCCGTATATCATTACCCATTCGCACAATGCTTCTATGCTGTGGGATATAAAAGCACCTTTGCGCATTCTATGGAGAAAGATAATGTTCAAATATATTAATGTGTATTTTTCCTGTGGTGAAGAGGCTGCAAAGCATTATTATGGAAGCAAACGCGCCCAGCAGGCTATACTGATGCACAATGCCATAGACGTAGAACGCTTTGTATATAACAAAGCTACGAGATGCAAAATTCGTAAAGAATTGAACATTTCTGAAGATGAATATGTGATAGGACATATAGGACGGTTCTCAAAACAAAAGAACCATCCATTTATACTTAAGGTGTTCGATTCTTTCTTGAAAAAACATTCAAATTCCCGGCTATTGCTTGTAGGAGAAGAAGACATCAAGCAAACGATTAGGAAAAGAGCCAAAGAAATGGGCATTGAAGAGCGTGTTATCTTTGCTGGTTTGCGAGCAGATATTCCCGATATGCTCTCGGCTATGGATTGCATATTGATGCCCTCTTTGTTTGAGGGCGTTTCTGTTGCAATGATTGAAGAACAAGCATCAGGACTTCCTTTGGTAACGTCTGATAAAATTCCCAGTGAGGTTGGACTTCTTCCTTCCACGGAGTTTATTCCTTTGGAGGCAAATATAAATGTATGGGTGTCTGCGCTGGAAAAATATCGTAACCTACCGAGAAACGAAAACTCTATAGATGTTGTCCGGAATGCTGGCTACGACATCAAAACAAATGCTGTAAGGTTACAAGAGTATTATTTGACATTAAGCAAAACTTTATCTAACAATAAGTAAATCAGCATGAAGAAAATTTGTCTATTAGTATTGTTTAATCATAGATACGACAAAAATCTGTCGGTCTTGGACAAAATTTATAGGGGGGGGTAAATTTTCCCATGTACGATACGTTGTTCCTTTCTATGACGGAGAACGGGATGATGTGATAGCAGTATATGGCAGAAGCATCTTCTTTGAGTCATATATCGCACAGGCCTATAACGTACTGAAGAAAGAGCGTTTTGATTATTATTACGTTGTAGCCGATGACATGGTAATCAATCCTGTTATCAACGAAAAGAACATATTGAACTTCTTCGAATTGGAAGAAGGGGAGTCATGGATACCACATCTCCGTACTATCAAGGAACAAAAGTATTTTTGGATTGGCACACTGGCAGCCTATACTTATAGGTTGAAGCAAAAGTATGTGGAGGTACGAGGCGAGTTGCCGACCGTAGAGAAAGCATTGAGAAAGTTTGAGAAACAAGGGTTGGAAAAGCCCTTGGAACTGACGAGAAAAGATGTGTTTCGGGAAATGTCGCTTAAAACCACCTATATGGCAGACAAAGCTCGATTGGCATTGCGTATAATCACAAAACTGAGACATCCCTTCCGTAAGAAGGCCGATTTGCCTTATCCCTTGGCCGCTTCGTATTCCGACACGTTGCTGGTATCGGGTGATACTATGGGACGCTTTGCCCATTACTGTGGCGTGTTCGGTGCCACTTCACTCTTTGTGGAGGTAGCCATTCCCACGGCTTTGGTGCTGGCTTCGGAAAAGAAAATCAAAACAGAAAAAGATATAAGCAAGCGGGGACGCTCGTATTGGTGCAGCGCGGAGAACGTATTTTGCGAAGACCCATCCTATGTTTGGGGACAGTTGGAAAAAGAATATGCCAACCTAGATGACATGAAGGCGCGATTCCCCAAAGATGCCATATATCTACATCCCGTGAAACTCTCAAAATGGTTGAACAAGAAATGATGATGAAGCAGAAAGTAGCTGTGATAGGTGCGGGAGTGTCGGGACTGACCACTGCACGAATGTTGAAAGACCGCTATGAAGTGACGGTCTTCGAAAAGGAAGATAAGGTAGGTGGACTGGTCAAATGTCAGAGCGTGGGAGGAAATCTGTTTCATACCTGTGGCGGACATGTGTTCAACTCGAAGCGACAGGATGTGCTGGACTGGTTTTGGACCTTCTTCTCGAAAAACGAGTTTGTGAAGGCAAATCGCAACGCCTGTGTGTTTATGGACAAGGAAGGTAGCTCACTGACATATCTCCCCGTACCTTATCCCATCGAAAACCATGTCTATTGTTTTGACGAAGACACCCAAAAATCCTTTTATGATGACTTGGAAATGATAGACCGGGAAAAAGGGAATAACGCGAAGTTTGGCGACTACAAGAGTTTCGGTGACTTTCTGAAATGGCGTTTTGGACAGACATTGTACGAACTCTACTTCAAGCCCTATAATGCAAAAGTGTGGCGGCGCGACCTTGATATGGTACCGATGTCGTGGATGGAAGGAAAACTCCCAATGCCGACCACGCAGGAAATGCGCGATAACAATGCCAATCGAGTGGAGGAAAGACAATTCGTACATTCCACGTTTTGGTATGAACGTAATTGCGGTTCCCAATATCTCGCAGACAAGTTGGCAGACGGACTGGACGTGCGACTGAATTCCGAAGTCAGAAAAATGGAATATGCCGACGGGAAATGGTTTGTTGGAAATGAAACGTTTGACAAGGTGGTGTTTTGCGGCAACATCAAGGATATGGTGAAGACCATAGAGGGCGTGGACTTGTCTATGTATGTAGAGGATATTGAACGCTTAGGCTTTCATGGCACCACGGCCGTATTTTGCGAGATAGATGCCAATCCCTATTCGTGGATTTATCAACCTTCGGCAAAGCACGAGAGCCATCGCATCATTTGCACGGGCAACTTCGCTTCTTCCAACAATTCATCTTCCCTTCCACATAGTCGTATCACGGGCACGATAGAGTTTACCGATGCCATCAGCAAGGAAGGTATTTTGGAAAACCTACGAAAAATACCCCTTCACCCGAAATACCTGGCCCATCTGTATAACCCATATACCTATCCGATACAAGATACGGAAACGAGAACTTTGATAAAACAAGTAAAGGAGATACTTGCTCCCTACGGTTTCTTCTTCACCGGCAGATTTGCGGATTGGGAATACTATAATATGGATGTAGCTATGGGTGCTGCGATGGACATGTGTAAAGCAAACTTTTAAAAGCGAATAAAAAATATTGGTGTCCGGTAAAATTTTGAAATAATATCGTAAAACGTTGAACGGATGTTATTTACTCAAGTTTCGGATTTGCCATTTAGCAGATGTCCCCGAAGGGGGCAAACTTTGCATAACCGCTGGTGGAGCGAGCAAAGCGAGCGGAACCTGCGGACTTGAAATGGTAATTATGTAGGCGTCCTCGAAGAGGGCGAACACTCTCGTGGAGGAGCTTTGTGTGGAAAGTTCGCCCTCTTCGAGGACGATTCTATAATCCGATACAAAATCCGCAGGTTCCCTTCGGTCACCAGCGGTTATGCAGAATTTGCCCCCTTCGGGGACAATTTTTCAACAATAATTTCCAAGTCAGAAACTTGGGTTATTTATTAGGTTTTGGGAAATGCAGGGCTTACTTTTGTTATTGCACAGCTTTCCATTCATTGCCCCTGAAAGGTAGAGTGTTCAAAAGGAAATGAAAAAGTGCAGAATTTTAGGTTAGTATAAATCTGTAATTATTTAATTCTCAGGAAGAATCCTGTAATTACAATTCTGGAAGGGTGTAACGATACCAACCCAGGGCGAGGATGGAGCGAAGCGACATCCGTAACCATGAGTTTCATGTACGGTGGAGCCGGTTGGCCTGTAAGGTCAACACTCCAAATTGATTGTGCTGACCTTACAGGCCAGCCTTCAAAACCAACCGTTAACCCAGGGTTACACCGCTTCACTATGTTCCGCGGTTCACCCTGGGCTGTGATTGTTACGCCCTTGCAGGGCTTAGTATGCGAAACCCTACAAAATTGCGACTACTTTTTTCTGAATTTTGAACACCATACGGGACTTGCCAGTTGCAAAGTTTCTACCAGACACCGATAATAAAAAATATTGGTGTCCGGTAAAAATGTCGCAAATGGCGAGTCTTGTGGCGATTTTTTGGTCGGACTACAATAACATGCAATATGTAAAAACGAAAGAGGTGTGTACCCGTTGTGGCGGAGTACACACCTCTTTGGTTTTATATGCGTGCGGTCGCGTTATTTCATTATAACCTTGCTTGTAGTGCCGTCGGCGTGGCGTATGATGTTGAGACCGCGCTTGGGCGAGTTGAGGCGACTGCCGTCGGCAGAGTAATAGCCCACTGCTTCAGAAGCGTTGCGGTTTACGTTTGTGATGCCGGTGCTCGAACTCTTTATGGCGCACTTGGCTGCATTCTCTATCTTGCCAGTGCTCTTGTTGATGAGCAGGGCGCACACCGACAGTTTCGACTTGTCCTGAATGAGGCTGTATTGCGAAACGTTGTCGAACGTCACGTTGTGCGTTATGGTTTCGCCTACGGGCATTGTCGAGGGCAGCGAACCTTCGATGCCGTAATCAACGCCTTTCGAGGCTATGGCTACATGGTTGTAGTCGAGTCCGTAAACGGGGTCAACCGGTTGCTTGAACTTGTCGAGCTCCTCGGGAGCGTTCTCATACGACTGCCACTCGCTGTAGTTGTTCACCTGTCCCCAGCTGTCGTTGCGCAGTCCGTCGGCGGTGAGCACATAGCCCACGGCATACTCGGTGCCCTCGGCCACTGCTATGCACGGTTCCACTTCGGTGGCCACGCTGATGTTGTTTTGGTCGTCGTCCCATTTTGCCGACACGTCGATGCGCATGGTGGTGGTGTTTGACTTTTCTATTTCAAACTGGTCTTCACCCACAATCTCGTTGATTTTCTCCTTGCGGTTTACCCACAACGACGGTTTGGTGCTGGCCCATGTGCTTTCCATGTTGGGATAGCTCTGCGTGTCGAGCGCATCGCCGCAGTGTATGGCTATGCCAATGAAATCGTCGGGATGCATGCGCTGTAGCGACTCCATTATCGCAATGCCGCGCGGGCAGTACTGGCACCACAGACCGGTGTAGTCTTCCACCACGACACGCTTCTCGGGAGTTTTCTCTATGGTGTAGCGTGTGATGTAGGTGTAGCCCACCGATGCCTCGTTGTAAGCACCGTTCACCTCGTTGATTGAGAGTATCACGTCGGTCTGTCCCAGTTCGCTGCCGGGCTTGAGCCAAGCTGCAAACTCGCCGGTGTCATAGCTTGCCAGCGGTGTTTCGAGAGCTACGGTGAACGGACCTTCGGTGGTTTGCGTGTCCATATAATATAAGGTGTAGGTGAAGTAGGACACACTTTCCGAACCCCAGTTTATGATTTTTACTCTTGCAGTGACACCGTCGCTTTGCGGACTTACGAACACAGCACCGGCGGTCATTGGCGCGAGCGAGTTGGTGGCGGCTTTTGCGCCTGTGCTCCATCCCGTGATGAGGCCCAGCAGAAGTGTGAGGCAAAGTAGTAAATGTTTTCTTTTCATAGCATGCGTTTTTTTATTGTTAGGGGTGTTCTATTAATTCATAAAAACGAGTGGATTCCACTCCGAAATAATCATTA
>CAVCLB010000084.1:0-10309 GCA_963602915.1 Dysosmobacter segnis
GAAGGCTTGATGTTTCAAGCGAGTGCAAAGGTAGATATTTTTCCGGCAACCGACAAACTTAGGCAGAAAATAATGCACAAAACAAACATTTATTCACATAATAAGACATATATTAAGTAAAAACCATACATTTTCAAGCCTCAACCGGACTGTATACACATTCCACACGAGTTTCCGTTGCTCTGCGGCAAGCACTTTGCAGCAGCCTATTGCATATGCCATACGCACATACACCATGCGCAACACACGCATGCACCAGATGCAGCACGCACGCCGCGCGCTTGCCGCACGCCGCAAACTCCGCCACACGGCAGCAGAACACAGTGCCGTACGGGGCGGCGGCAATTTATTTCGGGCAAACAACCTATAAGTGAAAAAAAATGTGTAAGTTTGCCGTAAAAAGCAAAACCGATGAAATTCACCGACGTGTTACGCCATACTGCCGGCGCGCTCACAGCTCCACTGCGCGTGAGCGGCCGCTTCTTCGTGTTCACCTATCTGCTTGGCTGCATCTGCGCATGGGCCACGCTGCCCGACACGCGCGGCGCGAAACTCTACGAGAACCTCTACCTTGAACTGTTTCTCGACACCTATCTGCTCGCTGCCGTGCTCACCGTGCTGCCGCGCAGGGCACGCATCTGGACACGCGCAGTGTTCTACGCCGTGCTTTATGCCGCAGCCATAATCGATGTCTACTGTTTCGTGAAATTCGAATCGACGCTCACGCCGACGATGCTCCTGCTCGTTGGCGAGACCGACTCGCGCGAGGCTGGCGAATTCATAAAGTCGTGCGTGTCGCCCGACATCATATTCAGCAATCTGGGATGGGTTCTGTTGCTTGCCGCGATGCATGTGCTGACGGCCATAAGGCTACGTTTCCCTCACTTCGTGCCACGCAATGTGTGCCGTCTTGCACGCGACCTGCATGCCAAAGCCGCATCTCTGGCCGCAAAAGCCACGCCCATAACGGGCACGGCTGTGCTTGCACTGCTCATCTGGGCCGCCGCCACGAGCTGGCACAACAAGACTGCTACATGCAAACTGATGTCGGGCCGCAACATAGGCGAGGTGGAGCACACGCTCACCGACAACCATCACGCCGTACTCTATGCCCCGGTCTACCGTCTCGTATTCAGCATCTACGCCAACACGCTCACCGCCAAGCAGGTGCAGAAACTCATTGCCACAGCCGACAAGGTGCAGGTGGACAGCTGCACATTCCGTAGCCCCAACATCGTGCTAATCATAGGCGAGAGCTACAACCGCCACCATTCGCAGATGTACGGCTATGCAATGCCCACGACACCGAGGCAGATAAAGCTCGAACGCACGGGACGGCTCGTGCGCTACGACGACGTGGTGTCGCCGTGGAACCTCACGAGTTTCGTGTTCAAGAGTCTGTTCTCGATGCACGTCACGGGGCAGAAAGGCGAATGGTGCGACTACCCGCTCTTTCCCGAACTGTTCCGCAAGGCCGGCTACCACGTCACATTCATAACCAACCAGTTTCTGCCGAAAGCTAAGGAAGCCGTCTACGACTTCAGCGGAGGCTTTTTCCTGAACAACCCGAAACTGAGTGCGGCACAGTTTGACACACGCAACACGCAGCTGCACCGCTACGACGAGGATTTGCTCAAGGACTACGACGAACTGAAGGGAGCCAACACCGATGCCAACCTGACAATATTCCACCTCATAGGCCAACACGTGGCCTACCGCCAGCGCAGCCCCAAAGACCGCAAACATTTCAAGGGCGACGACTACAAGGAGATGAAGCCCAACCTCAACGCACGCGAACGCGGCATACTTGCCGACTACGACAACGCCATACTCTACAACGACTCGGTGGTGAGCGAGATAGTGGGACGGTTTGAAAACGAAGATGCAATTGTGATTTATGTGCCCGACCACGGCGAAGAATGCTACGAGGGCGACATGCACTTCTTCTGCCGCCTGCACTCGGCCGAGATTGACGCGCGCCTCGCCCACGCCGAATTCGACATCCCTTTCTGGATTTGGTGTTCGCACAAATATGCCGCCCGCCGGCCCGAGATATTCAAGCAAGTGACCGAGGCACGCCACCGCCGCTACATGACCGACGCGCTGCCTCACCTGCTACTCTACCTTGCAGGCATATATGCACCCGACTACCACGACGAATACAACATTCTCTCGCCCAACTACAACGAGGCTCGGCCACGCCTGCTCAAGGGCGTGACCGACTACGACTCACTGAAATAACAAAAGAAAATGCGACAAAGACAACCTCTGCTCACGCGTGCCGAATGTGCGGCACTGCGTGGGCTCGCCATAGCAGGCATCTTTCTGCACAACTACTGCCACTGGCTCGGCTTCGCGGTGAAGGAAAACGAATACACTTTCACCTTGGCAAAATGCCGCTCGCTGGCCTCGGCTCTGGGTTCGCCCGACCTCAACCTGCCCGTGCACATGCTTTCGTTTTTCGGCCACTACGGCGTGCCTGTGTTTCTGTTTCTCAGTGCCTACGGGCTCGTGATGAAATATGAAAACAAGGAAAACAAGGTGCCACGCAACGAAGGGGTGTGGAATTTCACGCGGCACCACTTTACAAAACTGTTCGACATGATGATTGTGGGCTTCGTGGCATTTACAATGGTAGATGCCATAACGCCCGGACAGCACCACTACGAGGTTACTCACATAATAGGACAACTGCTCATGGTGAACAATCTTATGCCCGACCCCGACCATGTGATATGGCCCGGGCCTTACTGGTTTTTCGGACTTATGATGCAGCTTTACCTTGTCTACCGCGTGGTGTTGCACCGCCGCAGTTCAACGTGGGCGTTGGTGCTCGTCATTCTGTGCTGGGCAGCGCAGGCATGGTGCGCCCCCGAGGGCGACACGCTCAACCGCGTGCGCTACAACTTCATAGGCGGCGTTCTGCCATTCTGCGCCGGACTGCTCTATGCACGCCACGGACGGCGGCTCACCCATGGTTCGCTCATCGTGATGACGGTGCTGTCGGGAGCGGCAGTGTTCTTCTTCAGCTTCAATTTCCAGCTGTGGTTGTGGGCTCCGCTGTTTGTATGCACATTCGCAGTGGGACTTGTCAAGCTCACACCGAAGGTCATATGCGAACGTATGGCATGGCTTGGAGGCATCTCGGCAGCCATATTCGTGCTACACCCTATAACCCGCAAGGTGTTCATACCCGTAAGCCGCCACGGCGATGTCTACACAGGTTTGCTGCTTTATGTCGTAGCCACGGTGGCACTCGCGTGGTTCTACCACCGCACCAGACAGCTCTACCACAAGAAAAACGGCAACGGCACAAGCGGCACTAAGCCGCAAGAAAAATGATGAAGGAATGAAATTACCGAGAATACCCGACATAGAACTGGCAAACATAAGCCGGTATCGCGGCGAACTGATGGGAGCGGCAATGCTCTTCGTCATACTGTTCCATGTGGGACTCAACCGCAACGACCCGTTCTACGGACTGCGACGGTGCGGCAATGTGGGCGTAGACATATTCCTTTTTCTGAGCGGTGTGGGGCTGTGGTTTGCTTGGCACAAGAACCCCGACACACGGGCTTTCTACCGACGGAGATTTCTGCGCATCGTGCCCACATGGCTGGTCGTGGCCGGAACATTCTACATAGCCGACTACCTCGGGCCTCGGCACTTCTCGCACAATATCATCGACTTGATTGGCGACATAACGGTGAACTGGGATTTCTGGCTTCACGACGAGCTCACCTTCTGGTATGTGCCGGCCATTATGGCTCTCTACCTTGCCGCGCCGCACTACATGCGCCTCATCGCCAAGCACCCCATATACCGGTGGCTGCCGCTGCTCATGGTGGTGTGGTGCGTCATGGTGCAATGGGTTACGCCCATACACCACGCCGTGGGCCACTTGGAGATATTCTGGAGCAGGATGCCCATATTCTTCATAGGTATAAATATGGGCGAAATGGTGCGCCGCAAGACCACGATAGAAAGCCATGCCGTGTGGCTGCTGCTGCTCACCTTCGCAATGACCTTCGGCACTTGTCTCTATCTTGAGCAGGTGAGGCACGGCAATTTCCCGCTCTTCGTGGAACGTATGCTCTACATCCCGTTCACAGTAACGGCCATACTCGTGCTCAACCGCATATTCCGCCGCACGCCGAAATGGCTTAACACATTCTTCAAGTTTGTGGGGGCGTTGAGCCTCGAAGCCTACCTCATACACATCCAGTTCGTGCTCTTGCACATAGAACCGCTACACTTGGGCTATTGGCCCACGTTTCTTGCCACCGTGGCAGCGACGCTCCCCGTGGCATGGGCACTCAACAAGGCCATAGGCCGTGTCACCTCTAAAATAAATGAAAGACTATGACAAAGGACATTCTCAAACTTATACGCCCGAAACAGTGGATAAAGAACCTGTTCGTGTTCATCCCGATGTTCTTCGGCGGAGAGCTTTTCGACACGCAGTCGCTCGCAGTGTGCGCCATAACCTTCGCTGCGTTCAGTCTAGTGGCATCGTCGGTCTACTGCTACAACGACATTGTGGACGTTGATGCCGACCGTCGCCACCCGGTGAAATGCAAGCGTCCCGTGGCTTCGGGGGCGGTGTCGGTGAGACTGGCCTACTGTCTGATGGCTGTCACCTTCGCCCTTTCGCTCGCCACTACGCTCCTGCTTCCGCCCGAAGTGATGCCCAATGTCACGGCAGTGCTGGTGTTCTACTACCTGCTCAACCTGGCATATTGCTCGAAACTGAAACAATATGCCATTGTCGATGTGTGCATCGTGGCATTCGGGTTTGTGCTGCGCATCCTCGCCGGCGGCTTCGCCTGCGAGGTGACCCCCACGGGGTGGCTCGTGATAATGACGTTTCTGCTCACGTTGTTCCTCTCGTTTGCAAAGCGGCGCGACGACGTTGTGCGCATGAACGAAACAGGTGAAGCCCCGCGCAAAAACACCGTGCGCTACAACCTTACGTTCATCAACCAGGCAATAACCATTACCGCGTCGGTCACACTCGTGTGCTACATCATGTACACGGTGTCGCCCGAGGTGGCCGTAAGGTTCGACACGCCATATCTCTACCTCACGTTTGTCTTTGTTCTGCTCGGACTTCTGCGCTACATACAGATAAGTGTGGTTGACAAGAAAAGCGGCGACCCGACAAAAGTAATCCTGCGCGACCATTTCACACAAATCATCGTCGTGCTGTGGATACTGTCGTTCCTGCTCATGATTTATGTGATATGAAAGAACGGATAAAGATTTTCGATTTCGACGGGACAATAACCAACCGCGACACGCTCATTTGGTTCATCATATATGCCTGCGGTTGGCGGCGGTTTGTCACGGGCTTTGCGCTGCACGCCACACTTCTCGTGCTTATGAAACTGCGCCTTTGTTCCAACTACCGCGCCAAGCAGCGCATATTCAAATGGTTCTTTGGCGGCATGTCCGTGGCACAGTTCAACACCTTGTGCCACAATTTCGCAGTCGACCGCCAAGACCTTCTGCGCCCGGAGGCAGTGAAGGAGATGGCCGACACACTCGCCTGTGGCGGAAAGGTGTATATTGTAAGCGCAAGCATTGACAATTGGGTGAGCCAGTTTGCAGCACGCATTGCCCCGCACTCTGCCACGCGCCCTATAGTAATAGGTACACGCGCGGAAGAACGCGGAGACCGTCTGACGGGACGTTTTCTAACGCCCAACTGCTACGGGGCAGAGAAAGTGCGGCGCATAAAAGATTATATAACGCGCCGCGAAGATTTTTACATAATTGCCTACGGCGACAGCCGGGGCGACAAAGAAATGCTGGAATATGCTGATGAAAGACATTACAAACCTTTTAGATAGCCGCCGTCGGCAACAACTAGGCGAGGTCTTGCGCTTCGGTGTAGTGGGAGTGGCGGCAACGCTGCTGCAATATGCAATCTACTGGGTGCTGCTGCACTGGATAACGCCGTCGCCGGCGATGACCATAGGCTATGCCGTGAGCTTCCTTTTCAATTTCATCGCCTCAACACGCTACACGTTCCGCGTGAAGGCATCGGCACGCCGTGGCATAGGATTTGCGCTTTCGCATGCCGTGAACTACGTTTTGCAGATTGCCACCCTCAATCTGTTTCTGTGGCTTGAAGTGCCCGAAACACTCGCACCGGTGCCTATGTTCTGCGTATGTGTGCCCGTGAATTTTGTACTCGTAAGATTTTTTCTGAAGAAGAAATAGTATATGACCGACAAGTTTTACAACAATCCCGTGCTTAGGGCATTCACCACGCTATTCGGAATAAAGCGCGGCGAACGTGCCATAGTTGCCGTGATGCTGACCATACTGATCGCCATCAACGCCCTCGTGGTGTGCAAATACTACGGTGTGTTCACGCCACCCAACGCCCACTACTGGCATCTTTTCATCAGCAAATTCCACATCTCGGGGTTCGACCCTATCACCTATTCGGTAGTGAGCGACTGGACTGCAGGCTACAATGTCTACCGCCATCCGTTGCTCGCATTCTACATGTATGTGCCATATCTTATAAACCAGGCACTCATGTGGGCTACTGGCATAAACTGCGCACTGTTTGTCGTGGCAGTCATACAGATATTCTGCGCTTTGTATGCCGCACTGTTCTGCTTCAGAATATTCCACGAAATAGCAGGAACGAGCCGTGCCGATGCCATTCTGCTCACACTGTTTTTCTACTCTTTCGCCTTCGTCATGCTCTCGGCCATAGTGCCCGACCACTTCATCATATCCATGATGTTGCTCACTCTCGCGCTTTATGTTTCAGGAAAACTCATTGCAAAGGGTCGTAAACTAAAGATGTGGCAGACGGTGCTGTATTTTTTTCTCACTGCCGGAACTTCGCTCAACAACGGCTTGAAGATTTATCTCAGCGATCTTTTCGTTAACGGCAAAAGCATATTCCGCCCGAAATTCTTTTTCGGGGCCATAATTCTGCCCGCTGTGCTCGTATGGGGCGCAGGCAAACTGAGTTACGACCATATCGTGTGGCCACGCGATGTGGCGGCAAAGGCCGCACGGGCCAAAGCGAAAGCGGCAAAAGAAAAGAAGGCAAAGGCTGCACAACTGCTGCAGGCGCGTGCCGACTCTATTGCGGCGGCAAACGGCGATACGACCGTGAAGACGGCAAAGGTAGAACCGGCGAAACCCAAAAAGAAACGCCGCGTGAGCAAGGGCGCACCCATATCGCACGGTCAGTTTCTCGACTGGACCGACATAACGACATCGCGCACAAGTTCTGTCATTGAAAATCTCTTCGGCGAATCGATACAACTGCACGAAGACTATCTGCTCGGCGACGTGCTGCGCTCGCGTCCAATCATAGTGCATTACCGCTCGTGGATGAACTATGCTGTGGAGGCGGCCATACTTGTCATGTTCATAATCGGTATATGGTGCGGCCGCAAATCGCGCTTCTTCTGGCTCGCGATGTCTTATTTCGCGCTCGACATGGCCCTGCACATAGGACTCGGTTTCGGCATTAACGAGGTGTATATCATGTCGGCCCACTGGATTTACATAATCCCCATAGCAATGGCCTACGCACTGCGTCACTCACCGAAACGCCTGCTCACGGCGCAACGGTGCGCAATAGCAGCCCTCACATTGTTTCTGTGGATACACAACGTGCGACTCATAGTGCAATATCTGTATTTCACATAACCCGAAGAAAAGCCCAAACCTACATACAACGATGATTCTGAAGATAAAGAAAAACGAACGCATCGAGGCCATAGTAGCCCTCGTATTGTTCATCTTGCTCAATACATTGCTCATCTACAACCATTTCGACCGCTTCACGCGAGGGGCACATGTGGGCTTTTGGTCGCTTTTCTACAACCATCTCAACGTGTCGGGCTACGACGTGTTCTCCCTCATCGCCATCTCATGCATGCGAGTGCACTGGAACACGCTGCGCCACCCGCTGTTCATCGCAGTGCTTGCTCCGCTCTATTGGTTCAACCATTGGCTCATGCCGGCCACGGAGTTCAACTTCTCCATGTTCTTCATGGCCGCCGTGCTCATCGTCTGCGACTTCTACGGTTTCATATTCCTCAGGCGCACCTTACACGAAGTCATCGGCATAAGTCGGGCCGATGCCAACTGGTTGTCGGCCATGTTCTACTCGTTTGCACACATAATGCTCGCCGCAATAGTGCCCGATCATTTTGCGATCTCGCTCATGTTGCTGCTCTTGACGATATATGTCACGGGGCGATGCATGCGCGACGGCCGACAACTTGAATGGTGGAAAGCAGGACTGCTCTTCTTCATCACCGCCGGAATTACACTCACCAACGGCGTGAAGACATTCATTGCCGTTGCATTCGCAAACGGGCGCAAGACGTTTTCGTGGCGTGGTATAGCCGCATTCGCACTGCCCACCCTGCTACTCGGGGTGGCAGTAGTGTGGCAAGAGAAAGCTGTAATCGAACCACAGAAGCGCAACATAAAACATATAGAGGAAGCCGTGGCCAAGAAAAACCCGCATGCCACCGACAAACTGAAAGTGCATGACGAATGGGTGAAGCGGCAAAACGGCGAGGCTCTCACCAAAAACATACCGCTACTTGAATGGAGCGACATAACGACATCGCGTTGGCGTTCGGTGACAGACAACCTTTTCGGCGAATCGCTGCAGCTTCACCGCGACCATTTGCTTGAAGACGTGCAGCAGACACGCCCGGTGTTCGTGTCCTACCGTTTGACTGCAAACTACATAATTGAGGCTGCCATCGCGTTGCTTTTCATTGCCGGAGCATGGGCGGCACGCCGCGAACGGCTCTTCAAAATGGTGGCATCGTGGTTTGCATTCGACATCGTGATGCACCTGTTTTTCGGTTTCGGCCTCAATGAGGTTTACATTATGACTGCCCATTGGGCATTCATCATCCCCATATCAGCCGCCTATCTCATTAAGAAATCGTCGCAACGCCGAGCAAAGGCTCTGCGAATTGCCGTGGGCATGCTCACCATGTGGCTTGCAGCATACAACGGAAGCATTTTGTTTCATTATCTCGTAATGCAATGAAAAAGGACAGACGCAAGTTGAGAGTGTTCCACCTCATTACACATTTCGATCTCGGTGGCGCAGAACGCGTGGCTGCCAACATTGCAGAATCGGCATCGCCCGACATGGAATACCATGTGGTTGAAATTTTGCGCGGTCATTCGGCATTTACGCAGAATTTCACGTCAGAACTTAAAAAGGCCGGGGTGAGATGCCACCGCAGTCTTATGCCCGACTTTCGTTTCCATTTCCTACCCGAACGGTTTGCCGCCGTTCTGTTTCCGTTGCGCTTTCTTTGGCTTTGGCTAAGGTGGCGGCCCGACATAATACACACGCACACCGAGACCCCCGACATAGCATTTTTCGCGGCAAAGAAATTATTGCCATCGGCAAAAGGCTTTGCCGTGGTGCGCACTATACACAACACGCAACTGTGGACAGGGCTGCCACGCACGGCCATACTAGTGGAGCAGATGTTCGGACAATGCCATGCCAATATTGCCATCTCCAATTCGGTGCGCGACAGTTATGCGCAGCGTTTCGGCGAAATACCGCCAATCATACACAACGGAGTGGCCGAGGTGGAACAGAAACCATTCCCTGCTATCGAAAAAGGAAAGACCAACATTCTATTTGCCGGACGTATTGAGGCCCAGAAAGGCATTGATGTCTTGCTGGCAACCATAACCTCATTGCGCGGCGACACCAACTATCATTTCCATATAATAGGCACTGGTTCGATGAAAGGCAAGGTGCAGACAACCGTCGGCAATTACCCGAATGTCACACTATACGATGCCGTCTACGGTCTGTCGGCCTATCTTGCATCATTCGACTATCTGTTCATGCCGTCCGAATTCGAAGGGCTCAGCATGCTTTCGATGGAAGCGAGCCTTAACGGTTTGCCCGTCATCGCCAACGACTGTCCAGGACTTTCCGACACGCTCCCACCCGATTGGCAACTGAAAGTGCACGGAAACGACTTGCAGGCATACCTTCACATATTCAAAGCAATATTGCCACACACTAACCGCCAGCAATTCATTGAGCAAGCACGACAATATGCCCTCGACAACTTCACGGTGTCGCTGATGCAGACACGGTATGAGGACGTTTATCGTGCAAAAACTGGTTTGAAAACAATTGGCAACACATCAAGATGAAACTAAAATCTGAAAAAACAAGGTAAAAATAGCAATAAAGCAAAAAAAACGCCCAAAACATTTGGCAGAAACGCAAAAAAGCAATACCTTTGCAACCGCTTACGAAAAGCAA
>CAVCLB010000085.1:0-10097 GCA_963602915.1 Dysosmobacter segnis
CTTAGCTTTAATACGCTCAACCAGAAACACATATTCGGAATAAATTATTCTATGTCCGGATTGCGGTCGGCTTTCATTAGGCTCAATCCATTCAAGTATTGGACGTCTCCAAACACGTATAGGGTGGGAAACCCGAACCTGAAGCCGTACAACAGGCATTTATTGTCATTAAGCTACCGCTTTTTACAGTGGTATGAGGTTACTGTTCGCGCCGCAATTTCTCCGAACATGGTGACTACTTATACAACGCAAGATGGTAACGGCATTTCAAAAACGGGGTACGGGGATTTGGGCAAGTCACGTAGTGCAGCACTTGCCCTTAGTGCCTACCGCGGTTTTTTTGGGGGCAGATACTATGTCAGTGCAGATGTAAGTTTTGGATTTACTAGCATGGAAGGAAAGGTAGAGAATGATGCAGTGAATAATCGCAGTTGGGGAGGCGGTGGTAATATAATGAATACCTTTTTCCTAAACAATGCGCGTGATTTCAGCCTGAGCTTGACTTATTATTTTTCGTCGAGAAGACATGAAATGGCCGAAACACGCCCTGTGCAGCATCTCGTATTCGCCACAATATCCAAGACATTCGCTTTCGGCGGGACTTTGGAGCTTGCTTATAGCGGCCAGTTCCCATGGAAGGACAAGAGTTTCTATGAAACGCCTTCCTATTACTATCAGTCGCGCAATTTGACGGAGCCTACAAGATTGGTGATCACATTCTTGCAGAAGTTTGGCAAGAAGCGTGTGCGCGGAGCAGCTAAACGGTCGAATGCCAGATTTAATTCGAGAATGGCCGAAGGCGGCAATAAATAATTGCTGATGAGACGCATAAAGTCGTTCCAACAGTTGGAGCATTCTGATTGCGGAATCACGTGCATCCGCATAGTGGCGCGTTACTACGGAAAGAAGGTGCCACTGAAGACGCTACGCGAATTGTGCGATGTGGGGCGCATGGGCATCTCCCTGCGCGACATTATGGAATGCACGCGCAAGTTGGGTTTCCGTTCCGAAGCAGTGAAGATACGCCTCGCCGATGTGGAGCGCATGCCGCTGCCTGCAATTCTGTATTGGGAACAACGGCATTATGTGGTGCTCTACAGGATAAGCCAGGGTGGCAGGCTCTTTCATATAGCCGACCCGGCACGCGGAAAGCTACGCTTGGGGCGCGACGACTTCATGCGCCACTGGCAGGCCCACGACGGTAGCGGCATGGCGATAGTAATGGATCCCACCGACGCTTTCTATGAAAAAACTTACCCGAAAGAGGGTGGGTGTGGCAAGGGATTGTGGCGCATGCTGAAGAGTGCGGTGGGCAGAAACAAAGCCGTGTTCTGCACGGTGATTCTGCTCGCCGCATTCGGCATGGCTGCCGATGTGGTTACGCCGGTGCTGTTTCAACGTACTGTTGACGACGGCATCAACGGCAGGGACATTGGGCTAGTGTGGATGCTTGTGCTCGGACAGTTCTGCATGTTTGTGGGCAACTATGTGTCGGGTAGCATTGCCGACTTGCTGCTTACGAAAATGGGACTGCGCATGGGCGTGAGGATGATGGGCGAGTATCTGCAAAAACTCATACGCCTGCCGGTGGCGTTCTTCGACCGCAAGGTGAGTGCCGACCTGATACAGAAGCTCGACGACCAGAACCGACTGAAGAACTTTCTGCTCAACATGCCCGAAACAATATTCTTCACCACCGTCAACCTCGTGGTGTTTTCGGCACTTCTCGTGTGGTATAGCCGAGCGGTGTTCCTCATTTTCCTCGCAGCTACGTTGCTCTCTTTCGGTTGGACAAGGCTGCACCTGCGACGCCGCAAGTCGATAGACTACTCGTTGTTCTCCTATTCGGCAGAGAACCGGAACAATGTGTATGAACTGGTGAACGGAATGCAGGAGATAAAAATCAACAATGCGCAGCAGACGCGTGTGGCGGTGTGGAACGAGGTGCAGCAGAAGATAAATCATTTGTCGATGAAATCGGCTTACCTCAACCTCTCCATAGGGAGCGGCAATCTCTTTTTCTCGCGCATTAAAGACATCGCAATGACGGGAATATGTGCCACAATGGTGATAAAAGGCAACTTGACGATAGGCGAGATGATGACCATAAGCTACATAGCAGGACGGCTCTCGGGGGCTTTTTCCAATATCGTGAGCATGCCCGGCACGCTGCAAGACGCATCGATGTCGTATGAACGCCTTGACGAAGTGCTCAATATGCCTGAAGATACTGGGGCAAAGTGCGTGTGTGCAGACCTAGTGGGCGAAGACCTGCGCTTTGAAAATGTGTCATTCAAATACCCCGGTTCCTACTCGCCACTCGTGATAAAGAATTTCTCAGCCGTCGTTCCGCACGGCAAAACCACGGCAGTGGTGGGGGCGAGCGGCTGCGGCAAGACAACACTTATAAAACTGATGCTCGGCTTCTATGCTCCGCAGAGTGGCCGTGTAAGCGTTGGTGATGCAAGTCTTGCGCAGATTGACAACGACGAATGGCTGCGGTACTGCGGTGTGGTGACGCAGAACGGCTACATATTCAGCGGCACTATATTACAGAACATCGCCATTGCCGACGCTTCGCCCGACATCGAAAAGGCGCGTGAGGCGGCAAGGGTGGCTTGCATCGACGACTTCTTCTCGTCGTTGCCCATGGGCTATCACACCAAACTCGGAGTGGCGGGACTCGAACTCAGCGGCGGACAGAGGCAGAGACTGTTTATTGCACGCGCCGTCTACAAGAACCCGCAAGTGCTGTTTCTTGACGAGGCTACATCGTCGCTCGATGCCGGAAACGAATCGACGATAGTTGAAAACCTCGCCCACTACAACCAAGGGCGAACTGTTGTGGTGGCCGCACATAGATTAAGTACGGTGCGTCGGGCCGACAACATTATATTTATGAGCCGTGGCGAACTGGTGGAGCAGGGCACGCATGACCAACTTGTGGCGCGGCGCGGTGCTTATTATAAATTGGTGAAAGAGCAACTTTGAGCATTTCCTAGCGCAGCACGCTCGTGTTTCGACCCGTGTACACGTGTTTTTCAGCTGCGATACGTGCTTGCACCGGCTGCGTGCAAGACTGCGTTGCCACTTCGACAAGGGAGCAAAAAGGTGGAGTTGGCTTTCAATTCGTGTGAATATAAGTTAAAATAACTTGTATTTCTATAATATAAACTTTTCTGCGTGCGGTTGCTTTTTATATATTAGGTAGTTAAGGAAAAAGTTTGTACCTTTGCAGCCCGAAACAGCTTTGTAATATGCTGTATAAGATAACTTCGACAAAAAACAATAAAATATATAAATTTAAAAAGTAAAATTATGCCTACTATTTCACAATTGGTAAGAAAAGGCAGAAAGGTGCTCGTAGACAAGAGCAAATCTCCGGCTTTGGATTCATGTCCTCAGCGTCGTGGAGTGTGCGTGCGTGTCTACACAACCACACCTAAGAAGCCTAATTCGGCAATGCGTAAGGTTGCCCGTGTTCGTCTGACAAACTCCAAGGAGGTTAACTCCTACATCCCTGGAGAAGGACACAACTTGCAGGAGCACTCAATCGTGTTGGTTCGCGGTGGTCGTGTTAAGGACCTCCCCGGTGTGCGTTACCACATCGTTCGCGGAACACTCGATACGGCCGGTGTTGCCAACCGCACACAGCGCCGTTCTAAATATGGTGCAAAGCGTCCTAAGGCAAAGAAGTAATCAGACGTAACTGATACAGGACGAAGTTATTTATCAAAACGTTTTGCTGGAGAATTGTTAAACGACAGGTTGAGTAAATGTCCGGGTGCGGACGTTGAAGAACATCAAGAAACAGCCCCAAGCAGACAGAATTTTTTCAAAACAAAATGAGAAAAGCAAAACCAAAGAAGCGCGTAATCCTGCCGGATCCCGTGTTCAACGACCAGAAAGTGTCGAAGTTTGTAAACCACTTGATGTATGACGGAAAGAAGAACACGTCATACGAGATTTTCTACAACGCCCTTGATACCGTCAAGGAGAAAATGGCCAAAGAAGAGAAGCCCGCTCTCGAAATCTGGAAGCAGGCCCTTGACAACATCACTCCGCAGGTGGAGGTGAAGAGCCGCCGTATCGGTGGTGCCACATTCCAGGTGCCTACCGAAATACGTCCCGAGCGCAAGGAGAGTATCTCGATGAAGAACCTCATCGCCTATGCACGCAAGCGCGGCGGAAAGACAATGGCCGACAAGCTCGCTGCCGAGATTATGGATGCCTACAACAACCAGGGTGGCGCATACAAGCGTAAGGAAGATATGCACCGCATGGCTGAGGCTAACCGCGCTTTCGCTCACTTCAGATTCTAATCTATTAAATAAGGTAAAAGGAAAATGGCAAATCGCGATTTACATTTGACTCGCAACATCGGTATCATGGCACACATCGACGCCGGTAAGACCACCACTTCTGAGCGTATCCTTTTCTACACAGGAAAGACACACAAGATTGGTGAGGTTCACGACGGCGCAGCAACCATGGACTGGATGGCACAGGAGCAGGAGCGTGGTATCACTATCACGTCGGCTGCCACGACATGTAACTGGAACTATCTCGGCAAGTCGTACAAGATCAACTTGATCGACACTCCGGGACACGTTGACTTTACCGCCGAGGTTGAGCGCTCACTGCGCGTGCTCGACGGAGCCGTTGCTACCTATTCTGCCGCCGACGGCGTTCAGCCCCAGTCGGAGACAGTGTGGCGTCAGGCCGACAAGTACAACGTTCCGCGCATCGGTTATGTGAACAAGATGGACCGTTCGGGTGCTGACTTCTTCGAGACAGTGCAGCAGATGAAGGACATCCTCGGCGCAAATCCTTGCCCCGTGCAGATACCTATCGGTGCAGAGGAGAATTTCAAGGGCGTTGTTGACCTCATCAAGATGAAGGCCATTCTCTGGCACGACGAGACAATGGGTGCAGAGTATGACATTGAGGACATCCCCGCCGACCTCGTTGACGAGGCCAACGAGTGGAGAGAGAAGATGGTGGAAAGCGCCGCTAGCTTCGACGACGACCTCATGGAGAAATATCTCGACGGACAGGAAATTCCCGAAGAGCAGCTCATCGCAGCCATCCGCAAGGGTACGATAGCAATGGAGCTGACACCTATGACCCTCGGTTCTTCTTACAAGAACAAGGGCGTGCAGCCGCTGCTCGACTACGTTTGCGCATTCCTTCCTTCACCCCTCGACACTGCAGCTATCGTGGGTACCAACCCCGACACTGAGGAAGAGGAAGATCGCAAGCCGTCTGAGGACGAACCTACATCGGCTCTCGCGTTCAAGATCGCTACCGACCCGTTCATGGGCCGCCTGGTGTTCTTCCGCGTTTACTCGGGTAAGGTTGCCGCAGGTTCTTACGTCTACAATACACGCTCACGCAAGAAGGAGCGCATCAGCCGTCTGTTCCAGATGAACTCCAACAAGGAAATCCCCATGGAGACAATCGACGCAGGTGACATCGGCGCAGGTGTGGGCTTCAAGGATATCCGCACAGGTGACACTCTCTGCGACGAGGCACACCCCATCGTGCTTGAGTCGATGACATTCCCCGACACCGTGATTTCTATCGCAGTGGAGCCGAAGAGCCAGGCCGACATCGCAAAACTCGACAATGGTCTTGCAAAACTCGCCGAGGAAGACCCGACATTCACCGTTCGTACCGACGAGCAGAGCGGCCAGACCATTATCTCTGGTATGGGTGAGCTCCACCTCGACATCATCATCGACCGTCTGAAGCGTGAGTTCAAGGTAGAGTGCAACCAGGGCAAGCCCCAGGTTAACTACAAAGAGGCAATCACCAAGCCCGTTACACTCCGCGAGGTTTACAAGAAGCAGAGCGGTGGTCGCGGTAAGTTCGCCGACATCATCGTTACTATCAGCCCCAAGGATGCCGACTACAAGGAAGGTGACTTCCAGTTCGTCAACGAGGTTAAGGGTGGTAACATTCCTAAGGAATTCATCCCCTCGGTACAGAAGGGCTTCGAGAACGCCATGAAGAACGGTGTGCTCGGTGGCTACCCGATGACCGACCTCAAGGTTGTCCTCACCGACGGTTCGTTCCACCCGGTTGACTCCGACCAGCTCTCGTTCGAGCTCGCCGCCCTCAACGCTTACAAGAACGCTTGCCCGAAGGCAGGTCCCGTGCTCATGGAGCCTATCATGAAGGTAGAGGTGGTTACACCCGAAGAGAACATGGGTGACGTGATCGGCGACTTGAACAAGCGTCGTGGTCAGGTAGAAGGCATGGAAGAGGCTCGCTCTGGCGCTCGTATCGTGAAGGCTATGGTGCCGCTGTCGGAAATGTTCGGTTATGTAACCGCCCTCCGTACAATCACCTCAGGCCGTGCAACAAGCTCTATGGAGTATGACCACCACTCACCGCTCTCTAGCTCAATCGCTAAGGCTGTGCTCGAGGAAGTGAAGGGTCGTGCCGACCTCGTGTAATACACGAATACACAAAGAAACAACTGAAGCAGGGAGCACCGCTTAGCGAATGACTCTTAAGCGGTGCCCAGCTTCTCTTGAACTTTATAATAATCATATCACAAAAAATAAAATGAGTCAGAAAATCAGAATCAAGCTGAAGAGCTACGACCACAAGTTAGTAGACAAGTCAGCAGAGAAAATCGTGAAGGCTGTTAAGGCCACAGGCGCAATCGTCAGCGGTCCTATTCCATTGCCTACACACAAGCGCATCTACACCGTAAACCGTAGTACGTTCGTAAACAAGAAGGCACGCGAGCAGTTCCAGCTCAGCGACTTCAAGCGTCTTATCGACATCTATAGCTCTACCGCAAAGACTGTAGACGCACTTATGAAACTCGAACTGCCCAGCGGTGTTGAGGTAGAAATCAAGGTTTAATACACATATTTAATATTAATTGAAATGCCAGGATTAATTGGAAGAAAAATCGGAATGACATCCGTTTTCAGTGCCGACGGCAAGAACGTGCCGTGCACTGTTATCGAAGCTGGTCCTTGTGTCGTAACCCAGGTTAAGACCGTAGAAAAAGACGGTTACAAGGCTGTTCAGCTCGGCTTCGGCGAAGCCAAGGAAAAGAACACCACCAAACCTATGATGGGTTGCTTCAAGAAAGCAGGCACAACACCTAAGCAGCACTTGGCCGAGTTCAAGTTTGACGAGGACTACAACCTCGGCGACACCATCACCGTTGAACTGTTCAACGATGCAGAGTATGTCGACATCGTCGGCACATCCAAAGGAAAAGGTTTCCAGGGTGTCGTTAAGCGTCACGGATTCGGCGGCGTAGGCCAGAGCACACACGGTCAGGACGACCGCGCCCGCAAACCGGGATCTATCGGTGCCTGCTCTTACCCTGCAAAGGTGTTCAAGGGAATGCGCATGGGCGGCCAGATGGGCGGCGACCGCGTCACAACCCAGAATCTGAAAGTGTTAAAAGTAATTCCGGAGCACAACATCCTTATCGTTAAGGGTTCTGTTGCCGGATGTAAAGGTTCAACCGTATTAATCAAGAAATAATGGAAGTTAGCGTATTAAATATCAACGGTCAGGAGACTGGAAGAAAGGTTACGTTGAACGAAGCTATATTCGGAATCGAGCCTAACGATCACGTCCTTTATCTCGACGTAAAGCAATATCTCGCTAACCAGCGTCAGGGTACGGCGAAATCTAAGGAAAGAAGCGAAGTAAGCGGCTCTACCCGCAAGCTCGGTCGCCAGAAGGGCGGCGGCGGTGCACGCCGTGGTGACATCAACTCACCGGTGCTCGTAGGCGGTGGACGCGTGTTCGGTCCGAAACCCCGCGACTATCGTTTCAAACTCAACAAGAAAGTTAAGCTTCTCGCACGCAAGTCAGCTCTCTCTTACAAGGCTCAGGAAAGTGCTATCGTAGTGGTTGAAGACTTCACAATGGAGACTCCGAAGACTAAAGAATTCGTAAATATTACTAAAAATCTGAAAGTTGAGGGCAAAAAACTCCTTCTTCTTTTGCCGGAAGTAAATAAAAACGTATTTTTGTCGTCCCGTAACTTGCAGCGCACTGAAGTTATGACAGCTTCTGCCCTCAACGCTTACAAAGTGCTGAACGCAGACGTGCTCGTTGTGACTGAAAATTCGCTGAAAGCTATTGATGCGACCTTAACCAAATAAATAGGAGACATATAACATGGCATTTATCATAAAACCATTGGTCACAGAAAAAATGACCAAGCTCACAGAAAAGTCTTCTGTAGAAAAGTCCTACAAGATTAAGGGCGAGACACGCACCAAAAAGGCAGAGGCCAAGTTCGGCTTCATCGTAAAGCCTGAGGCCAACAAGCTCGAAATCAAGAAGGAAGTTGAGGGTAAGTACAATGTGACGGTGATTGACGTGAACACAATGCGTTATGCAGGCAAGCGTCAGAGCCGCTACACACGCAAAGGCCTCGTGAGAGGTCAGAAGAATGCGTTCAAGAAAGCAATCGTCACCTTGAAGGAAGGCGATACAATCGATTTTTACAGCAATATCTAAAATAAAAAATGGCAGTACGTAAATTGAAACCGGTTACACCGGGACAAAGACACAAGGTTATTGGCACGTTCGAGGAGATTACTGCATCCGTGCCAGAGAAGTCTCTCGTTTTCGGCAAGCGCTCTACTGGTGGTCGAAACAACACCGGAAAGATGACCGTCCGCTACATGGGCGGCGGCCACAAGAGGAAGTATCGTCTCATCGACTTCAAGCGAGAGAAAGATGGTGTTCCAGCTGTAGTTAAGACAATCGAATACGATCCGAACCGTTCGGCTCGTATCGCTTTGTTGTATTACGCAGATGGTGAAAAACGTTACATTATTGCTCCTAACGGACTGGAAGTGGGCACAACCCTCATGTCGGGCGCTGACGCTGCTCCTGAGGTAGGTAATGCACTTCCGCTCGCAAACATTCCCGTTGGTACTGTGATACACAACATTGAGTTGCGTCCAGGCCAGGGTGCTCTGCTCGTTCGTTCGGCTGGTAATTTCGCTCAGTTGACTTCTCGTGAAGGCAGTTACTGTATTATTAAGCTCCCTTCTGGCGAAACACGCCAGATACTGAGTGCTTGTAAGGCTACCGTTGGTAGTGTGGGCAACTCCGACCACGCTCTCGAACAGTCTGGTAAGGCTGGTCGCTCGCGCTGGCTCGGTCGCCGTCCTCACAACCGTGGTGTCGTGATGAACCCTGTTGACCACCCGATGGGTGGTGGTGAAGGACGTCAGTCTGGAGGTCATCCTCGTTCACGCAAGGGCTTGTATGCTAAGGGTCTCAAGACTCGTGCACCCAAGAAGCATTCAAACAAGTATATCATTGAAAGAGCTAAAAAATAATCAAACAAGAGTAAATTATGAGTCGTTCACTAAAAAAAGGTCCATATATCAACGTGTCGCTTGAGAAGAAAATTCTCACAATGAACGAAAGCGGCAAGAAGACTGTTGTAAAGACTTGGGCCAGAGCATCAATGATCTCACCCGATTTCGTGGGACACACTGTTGCAGTTCATAACGGAAACAAATTTATCCCTGTTTACGTCACCGAGAACATGGTGGGTCACAAGCTCGGCGAATTCGCGCCGACACGTCGATTCGGAGGCCATTCCGGCAACAGAAAGTAAAAAGGGTTAAAACCATTTAAAACAAGAAACAAATAATGGGAGCAAGAAAACATATATCGGCTGAAAAAAGAAAAGAAGCCCGTAAGAATTTGTACTTCGCAAAGCTCAAGGGCGTTCCTTCTTCACCACGCAAAATGCGCTATGTTGTTGACATGGTGCGTGGCATGGAGGTGAACCGCGCCCTCGGAGTACTCCGATTCTCCAAGAAGCAGGCTGCTGCTGACGTTGAGAAACTGTTGCGCTCGGCTATCGCTAACTGGGAAGCTAAAAATGACCGCAAGGCAGAAGACGGCGAACTCTACATCTCTAAGGTGTTCGTCGACGAAGGCGTGACAATGAAGCGCATGAGACCGGCACCGCAGGGACGTGGATACCGCATCCGCAAGCGTAGCAACCACGTTACACTGTTTGTTGATTCCAAAACTAATGACGAAAAATAATAAGTAGAATGGGACAGAAAGTTAATCCAATA
>CAVCLB010000086.1:0-10014 GCA_963602915.1 Dysosmobacter segnis
AAGGTCAGCACAATACTTGTGAGCCAGTGTTGACCTTACAGGCCAACCTACTTCGGCGTACATGAAACACAGGGTTACGGATGTCGCTTCGCTCCTTCCTCACCCTGGGCTGGGATTGTGACGCCCTTACAGGGCTTTAGTCACCGAAATCCTTCTGAAAATCGGATAATTGCTAATTTACTCAAGTTTCGGATTTGTCAATTAGCATGTGTCCCCGAAGGGGGCAAACTCTGCATAACCGCTGGTGGAGCGAGCATAGCGAGCAGAACCTGCGGATTCTGAATGACAACATGATCGTCGTCCTCGAAGAGGGCGAACACTCTCATAGAGAAGCTTTACATAGAAAGTTCGCCCTCTTAGAGGACGTTTTTTTATAAGCCGATGCATAACCGCAGGTTCCCTTCGGTCACCAACGGTTATGCACATTAGCCCTCTTCGAGGACTCGTTTGTTGCGATGCTTTTACCTCCAATAAGTGCTTTTTCACCCCCACCCTACCGCCTATAACACCGTCGGTTTTCCGTGCTTTTCAAAACAAGCCTTGTTTGCATTGCAAAGAAGCCTTCTTTATGCTGCAAATAAGGCTTGTTTGCGATGTAAAGAAGCCTTGTTTGAAACACGAATAAGCCTTGTTTGAAAATCATGCACTTCATGCCTGCCCTACAACGCTGCGCGAAACGCCCCAAAAGGCGCACTGCGCAGGGGCACGGGCAAGCGCATTTGCACTGTGGATAAAGTATTGTTTTATTGTGGATAAAGTACCGTTTGTTGTTAACAACGATGTTAATATATTGAATATCAGTGCAAAGTTATCAACACTTTTATTGTTTATAAGTTGATAACTTTGCCTTGCTGCCCTCACAGGGAGTAAAAATACGGGGCGGCACAAAGACCTTTCGGTCAGAGTGTCGCCCCAGAGTTTAAACATAAAAAATGCATGCCGCAAAGTCGCGGTATGGTTCTGCATGTGCCGCCACAGGCGTGTGTGCTGCCGTGTCAGGCGTAGGCCTGCTCATGCACACCGGCTACGGCGCGCCCGCTCGGGTCGTTCATGTTCTTGAACGCTGCGTCCCATGCGAGGGCTTCGGCCGTGCTGCACGCCACACTAGGCACACTAGGCACGGTGCGTGCCGCCGAGTCCGACGGGAAATGCTCGGCGAATATCGAGCGGTAATAATATTCTTCCTTGTTGCGCGGAGGGTTGATGGGGAAGCGTTCGGCGGCGTGTGCCATCTCCTCGTCGCTCACTCGCTCGGCGGTGATGCGCTTCAAAGTGTCTATCCACGAATATCCCACGCCGTCGCTGAACTGCTCCTTCTGCCGCCAGGCCACGTCTTCGGGAAGCATGTCGGCAAACGCCTCGCGCACAATTTTCTTCTCTATCGTGTTGCCCGGGCACATCTTGGCTTCGGGGTTGGTGCGCATGGCCACGTCGAGGAATTCCTTGTCGAGGAACGGCACACGTCCCTCCACGCCCCATGCCGACAGACTCTTGTTGGCACGCAGGCAGTCGTAGAGGTGCAGCTTTGAGAGTTTGCGCACGGTTTCCTCGTGGAAGGCGCGCGCGTCGGGGGCTTTGTGGAAATACAGGTAACCGCCGAAAATCTCGTCGGCACCCTCGCCCGAGAGCACCATCTTTATGCCCATCGACTTTATAACGCGTGCCAACAGATACATCGGAGTGGATGCACGCACGGTGGTCACGTCGTAGGTCTCGATGAAATATATCACGTCGCGCAGGGCGTCGAGTCCTTCCTGTATGGTGTAGTTTATCTCGTGGTGCACGGTGCCTATGTGTTCGGCTACGAGACGTGCCTTGGCAAGGTCGGGCGCACCCTTCAGGCCCACGGCAAACGAGTGCAGACGCGGCCACCATGCCGTTTCGCGGCCGCCGCTCTCTATGCGTCGTGCAGAGAATTTCTCGGCCACGGCCGAAATCACCGACGAGTCCAAACCGCCCGAGAGAAGCACTCCGTAGGGCACATCGCTCATCAGTTGCCGGCGCACGGCATCCTCCAGTGCATCGTGTATGGCCGTCACGCTTGCCTCGTTGCCGCTCACTGCGTCGTAATCAAACCAGTCGCGGCGGTAGTAGCGGTGCATCTTGCCCTCGCGGCTCCAGTAGTAGTGACCGGGGAGAAACGGTTCGTAGCTGTCGCACACGCCCTCGAGAGCCTTCAGTTCGCTTGCCACATACACGCGGCCTTCGGCATCGCGCCCTATATAGAGGGGTATCACGCCTATCGGATCGCGTGCGATGAGATATTCGTCGCGCTCTACATCGTAGAGGGCGAAGGCGAATATGCCGCTCAAATCCTCGAGAAAGTCAATACCTTTGTCGCGGTAGAGGGCGAGAATCACCTCGCAGTCGCTGCCCGTCTGAAACTCGTAGCGTCCGGCATAGCGGCTGCGTATATCCTTGTGGTTGTATATCTCGCCGTTGACGGCAAGCACCTGCTTTCCGTCGGGACTGTAAAGCGGCTGGCGTCCCGACTCCGGGTCGACGATGCTGAGCCGCTCATGGGCGAGTATTGCACTGCCGCCGCAGTAAATCCCGCTCCAGTCGGGTCCGCGATGGCGTATTTTCTGACTCATCCGCAGCGCCTTGCTGCGCAGTTCAGGAGTCTGCTCCTGAATGTTGAAAATGGCTGCTATTCCACACATATCGTTTTAGTTGTTTAAGTTATAATGTCCGCTGCGGCAGGGCCACTGCCCCCTCCGCAACGGAACTCAAAAGTTAACACTGTAAGGTCAGGTATCAGATGCACGTCAATTGTAGGCCGACTCGCCGTGTTCGTAGACGTCGAGTCCTTCCTCCTCCACGCGCTTGTCCACGCGCAGACCTATTGTCTTGTCTACGGCCACATACAGGATGTAGGTGACCACCGCACTGAACACTATCGACACAAGCGTTGCCACTACCTGCACGCCGAGCTGGTGCCAGTCGCCATAGAGCGCGCCCTGCACGCCGTCTTCGCCAGTGACGCAACGTGTGGCGAACACTCCGGTGAGCAGCGATCCCACGATGCCGCCCATGCCGTGCACGCCGAAGGCGTCGAGCGCGTCGTCATACTTGAAGAACGGTTTTACAACTGCCACCATTACGAAGCACACCACCGGCGTGATGATGCCTATTGCGAAAGCCCCGAGCAGGTCGGTGGAACCTGCGGCAGGCGTTATTGCCACCAGTCCGGCCACCGCGCCTGTGCATGCACCCACGGTAGTGGGCTTGTTGTTGCACGTCCAGTCAATCACAATCCATGTCACGGCGGCTGCGGCTGCGGCCACATGAGTCACGAGAAGGGCGTTGGCAGCGATGCCGTCGGCGCAGAGTCCGCTTCCGGCGTTGAAGCCAAACCATCCCAACCACAGGAACGACGTGCCCATAAACACCGTCGTAACGTTGTGGGGCAATATGGCGTGTCCCTTGTCATAATCGTCGCGGCGACCAATCATGAGGGCCATTACAAGAGCCGACACACCGGCATTGATGTGCACCACGGTGCCGCCGGCAAAATCAATTGCCCCCATCTGCTGCAAAAATCCGCCGCCCCACACCCAGTGGGCCATGGGGAAATAGGCTATCACCACCCACAGAATGGTGAACACCATGTAGCCCTTAAACTTAATGCGCTCGGCAAATGCGCCGAGGATAAGGGCTGGCGTGATGAGCGAGAACATGCACTGGAACATGGCAAACACCGCCTCGGGAATGCCAGTTTCGGTGATTGTGTCGGGAGTGATGCCGTGCAGGAAACACTTGTCGAGGCCGCCCATGACGGCCCAGAGCGGCGAACCGCTCTCCTTGAAGCCTGTGCCGAAGGCCCACGAATAGCCCACGGCCACCCAAAGCAGCGTCACTACACCCACGATGAGCATGGTTTGCATTATCACACTGAGCACGTTTTTCTGTCGCACGAGTCCTCCGTAGAACAGAGCTATGCCCGGGATGCTCATCAAGAGCACGAGTATTGTGGCCATTATCATCCACGCCGTGTTGCCGGTGTCGAGTGCCGTTGCAGTAAGTAATATATTTGTCATATCCTGAAAATTCTTTTTACATTAATAATATGTTTGTTGTGCCGCCGCAACATCAGTCCCTTCGCAGGCAGACGGCGGCAAGAAAATGCTATTTTTCCTGTTCGGCGTTATACAAGGCAATGTCGCCCCGCTCGCCAGTGCGTATGCGGACGGCATCCTCAATGGGTATAACGAATATGCGGCCGTCGCCTATCTCGCCCGTCTGGGCGGCCTTCAGAATGGCGTTTACGGCACGCTCCACATTCTTGTCGCGCACAACCAGCGAGACGAGTATGCGCTCAATGCTGCTCGTGTCGTAGACTATACCCCTGTAGATGCGGCCCTGGCGGGCCTTGCCCACACCGCGCACATCATAATAGGAGAACCATTCGATGTCGGCAGTGAGCAATGCCTGCTTCACATCCTCGAAGCGCGACTTGCGGATAATGGCTTCAATTTTCTTCATATCATTATTTCTTTTTGGTGTTATAAAAATGACCTTTCCTGTCGTTCTGCAACTAATCGACTGCAAAATTACGACAAAATGACAAATAATACTACTTTAACTTAACAAAAATATCAACCTCGTTTTATTTGTCTTTCATAATGTTTACAAATATACGGGTTTATATTTCAAACTGGAATCATTTTGCTTAAAATCGCTTACAAATAGTAACTTAATGTTTATTAACTCAAAATTTCATAGCCGAAAATATTGATTTACGCACAAATCGTTGTAATTTTGCAACCGAATAAAAAGAAATAGTAATAAAAAGACAGTAAAGACGATAAAAATGGCAAGGTCGGTTAAATTCACCAAGATGCACGGGGCAGGCAACGACTACATATATGTAAATACGTTGGAATATGACATTCCCGACCCGGCGGCAGCCGCAGTGAAATGGAGTGCCTACCACACAGGCATCGGGAGCGACGGCCTTGTGCTCATAGGCAAAGCATCGCCCGAATCGGGTGCCGACTACTCCATGCGCATATTCAACGCCGACGGCTCTGAAGCAATGATGTGCGGCAACGCATCGAGGTGCATAGGCAAGTATCTTTATGACAAGAAACTCACCGACAAGCGTGCCATTCTGCTCGAAACACTGTCGGGCGTGAAGACGCTCAACCTGCACATCGGCGACGACGGCAAGGTGGAAAGCGTGACAGTTGACATGCTTCAGCCTGCATTCCATGTGCCGGCCCAATACGACGAAACCGCCGGCGACACGCTGTCGGCAGCATTCCGCACATTCCGGGGCACGTTCGTGTCGATGGGCAACCCGCATTTCGTGACCTTCGTCGACGATATCCACGACATAGACATAGCAAAATACGGCCGCGTGCTAGAACACGACGCGGCATTTCCACAACGCTGCAACATCGAGTTCGCACAGACAACCGGCGATGGCGAGATACGCACCCGGGTGTGGGAACGCGGTAGCGGCATAACAATGGCATGCGGCACCGGAGCATGCGCAACCGCCGTGGCGGCAGCACTTACCGGACGCAGCACCCGCAAGAGCAATATAGTGATGGACGGAGGCACGCTCACCATAGAATGGAACGAGGCCGACGGACACGTATATATGACAGGCCCGGCGGCATTCGCCTTCGAAGGCGAGGTGGAACTGCCATGATGGGCACTCCCGACAAGCCCCGCGCACAACAGTGCTACACGGCCCACACGCGACTGGGCCACAAGCAAACTGCCAAGAACAACCCATAAAACCACATTCCAAAACATGGCACTAGTAAACGAACATTTCCTGAAACTCTCCAACAACTACCTCTTCGCCGACATAGCCAAGAAGGTCAACGCCTTCAAAGTGTCGCACCCGCAGACACGGGTGATAAGCCTCGGCATAGGCGACGTGACTCAGCCGCTCTGCCCCGCAGTAATCGAGGCAATGCACAAAGCCGTTGACGAAATGGCAGTGCAGGCAACATTCCGCGGCTACGGCCCCGAGAGAGGCTACGATTTCCTGCGCGAAGCCATCGTGAAGAACGATTTCGCACCGCGTGGCATACACCTCGACCCGAGCGAGATATTCGTCAACGACGGCGCAAAGAGCGACACCGGCAACATAGGCGAAATCGTGCGGTGGGACAACTCGGTGGGCGTTACCGACCCGATATACCCCGTCTACATCGACTCAAACGTGATGTGCGGACGCGCCGGAGTGCTCGAGGACGGCAAATGGAGCAACGTGAACTACATGCCATGCACCGCCGAGAACGGTTTCACGCCCCAGATACCCGACCACCGCGTGGACATGATATATCTGTGCTACCCCAACAACCCCACGGGCACAGTGATAACAAAGGAAGAACTGAAGAAGTGGGTGAAGTATGCACTCGAAAACGACACCCTCATATTGTATGATGCAGCCTACGAGGCTTACATACAGGACGAGGACATACCGCACTCCATATACGAAATAAAGGGCGCAAAGAAATGCGCCATAGAGTTCCACAGCTATTCAAAGACGGCAGGTTTCACCGGAGTGCGCTGCGGTTACACCGTAATACCCAAGGAAGTCACAGCCGTGACAATAGACGGAAAGCAGCGCGTGGAGCTCAACCACCTGTGGGACCGCCGCCAAAGCACCAAGTTCAACGGCACAAGCTACATCTCGCAGCGCGCCGCCGAGGCGATATACTCGCCCGAAGGCAAGAAGCAGATAAAGACTACCATCGACTATTATATGGGCAATGCACGCATCATGCACGAGGCGCTCACAGCACTGGGACTTGAAGTCTACGGCGGAAAAAACGCCCCCTACCTCTGGGTGAAGACCCCCGGTGGCACCGAAAGTTGGAAATTCTTCGAGCAGATGCTCTACGGAGCAGGCGTGGTGTGCACCCCAGGCGTGGGCTTCGGACCGAGCGGCGAGGGCTACATACGCCTCACTGCCTTCGGCGAACGCGCCGACTGCGAGGAAGCAATGCGCCGAATAGCCGAATGGCTCAACAGCAAGTGAGCCGCACAGCGGCACACTCAGGATAACGAGAATATTAAGGTAAAAGAGTTTAAACTATAAAAGCTTAAAGAAACAATGGCAAATTTGAGATTTGAGGTTGTAGCCGAAGCGTTCAGGAAAAGACCCCTCGACGTGATAGCACCGATTGAACGCCCCTCGGAGTTCTTCGGAAAGAACGTGTTTAACCGCGCCAAGATGTACAAGTATCTGCCGCGCGACGTCTATGAGAAGCTCGTCGACGTAATCGACAACGGCGCGCGCCTCGACCGTTCCATTGCCGATGCCGTGGCAAAAGGCATGAAGCAGTGGGCCGACGAAAACGGCGTGACACACTACACACACTGGTTCCAGCCGCTCACCGAAGGCACTGCCGAGAAGCACGACGCCTTCATAGAGCACGACGGCAAGGGCGGAATGATTGAAGAGTTCTCCGGCAAACTGCTCGTACAGCAGGAACCCGACGCAAGCTCGTTCCCCTCGGGCGGCATCCGCAACACCTTCGAGGCCCGCGGCTACTCTGCTTGGGACCCCACATCGCCCGTGTTCATCATCGACGACACCCTCTGCATCCCCACAGTGTTCATCTCCTACACCGGCGAGGCACTCGACTACAAGGCACCGCTGCTGCGCGCACTGCATGCAGTCAATGTGGCCGCTACCGACGTGTGCCATTACTTCTATCCCGAAGTGAAGAAGGTGGTTTCAAATCTGGGTTGGGAACAGGAGTATTTCCTCGTTGACGAGGGTCTCTACTCGGCACGTCCCGACCTCATGCTCACCGGACGCACGCTCATGGGACACGACTCTGCAAAGAACCAGCAGATGGACGACCACTATTTCGGCGCAATTCCCGAGCGCGTGCAGGCTTTCATGAAAGACCTTGAAATACAGGCTCTCGAATTGGGCATACCCTGCAAGACGCGCCACAACGAGGTGGCTCCCAACCAGTTTGAGCTCGCCCCGATATTCGAGGAGACCAACCTGGCCGTTGACCACAACATGCTCCTCATGTCGCTTATGAAGAAAATAGCACGCCGCCACGGCTTCCGCGTGCTGCTTCACGAGAAGCCTTTCGCCGGCATCAACGGTTCGGGCAAGCACAACAACTGGAGCCTCAGCACCGACACAGGCGTGCTGCTGCACGGTCCGGGCAAGACTCCCGAAGACAACCTGCGCTTCATCGTGTTCATCGTCGAAACTCTTATGGGTGTGTACAAGCACAACGGACTGCTCAAGGCGAGCATCATGAGCGCAACCAACGCACACCGTCTGGGTGCCAACGAGGCACCGCCAGCAATCATATCGTCGTTCCTCGGCCACCAGCTCACCGAAATTCTCGAGCACGTGGAGAACTCCGACAAGGACGAACTGTTCAACATAGCAGGCAAGCAGGGCATGAAGCTCGACATTCCCGAGATACCCGAACTGCTCATCGACAACACCGACCGCAACCGCACATCACCTTTCGCATTCACGGGCAACCGCTTCGAATTCCGCGCCGTGGGCTCGGAGGCCAACTGCGCAAGTGCTATGATCGTGCTCAACACCGCTGTGGCAGAGGCTCTGAAAGACTTCAAGCGCCGCGTTGACGCGCTCATTGCCAAGGGCGAAGACAAGATCAGTGCCATACTCGACGTTGTTCGCGAAGACGCCAAGTTCTGCAAGCCCATCCATTTCGAGGGCAACGGCTACTCCGACGAATGGGTTGTCGAGGCAAAGCGTCGCGGACTCGACTGCGAAACATCGTGCCCGAAGATATTCGAGCGTTACCTCGACGAGTCGAGCATAAAGATGTTCTCCGACATGGGAGTGATGACCGAAAAGGAACTCGAGGCACGCAACGAGGTGAAATGGGAAACCTACACCAAGAAGATACAGATAGAGGCACGCGTATTCGGCGACCTTTCAATGAACCACATCATCCCTGTGTGCACACACTACCAGAGCCAGCTGGCCAAGAACGTGCAGAGCATGTACGACATCTTCCCCGCCGAGCAGGCAGCCAAGCTCACCTCGCGCAACAAGAAGATTATCGAGGAGATTGCCGAGCGCACACAGAAGATTGAGACCGGCGTTGAAGAACTCGTGAACGCACGCAAGGTGGCCAACAAGATTGAGGACGAGCACAGCAAGGCAATAGCCTACCACGACACCGTGGCTCCGAAGATGGAGGAGATACGCTACCAGATTGACAAGCTCGAGCTTGTGGTAGCCGACGAACTGTGGACTCTGCCCAAATATCGCGAGCTGCTGTTCATCCGCTAAGGCATACAGATACATTCACAAAGGCTTCCGTCGGCGGCACGCCGCGGCGGGAGCTTTTGCATAAATCACAGAAGGCGTGAGCCTCTGTGTAACGACAAGAGCAATCTATTTCTTTTATTGGTTGTTTAAGTTTGCTGCGGAGTGTGGTTGTGAAATCATGCTTCGCTTTGTCGTGCAGGCATCACAACGGCACCGCAAGGCATACGCGACACGCGCGTGCAGCACAAGAAACACACGCATGCTGCATGCGCCGCGCGCCGCAAACAAGGCAACTTTACAGAGAAAAGACAACCCTGCGGCACTGCCGCAACATACATTTACGGGCCGGACGGAACGCTTTGTTCCGCTCGGCCCGTGTTTTTTATTATTGGTGTCCGGTAAAAACTTTGCAGCAAGTAAGTCCCGTAGGGACGGCAGAATATAGCGCAGGGGCTTGCCCCTACGTTTATGGGTTTCACTAATTTTGCCCCCGTAAGATAGTGTGTACAAAATCAGATAAAGAAAACATACGGAGTTTTATATAGATTTAAGTTTATAATTGTTTGATTATCAGAAGGAATTTAGTAATCAAAGCCCTGAAAGGGCGTCACAATCCCAGCCCAGGGTGAGGAAGGAGCGAAGCGACATCCGTAACCCTGGGTTTCATGTACGCAGAAGTATGTTGGCCTGTAAGGTCAACACAACCCCTCCTTTATTGTGCTGACCTTACAGGCCAGCCTTAAAAATCAATCATTTACCCAGGGTTA
>CAVCLB010000087.1:0-9836 GCA_963602915.1 Dysosmobacter segnis
ACCAACGACCCCGAGATTACAAATCACGTGCTCTGGCCAACTGAGCTAAAGAGGCGGGTGGGTAAGCTACTTACATCGCGCCGCTACAACCAACTACCTTTGCTACGTTCCCGTCCTGGAGGATTCGAAGGGAGCTGGCCGTGCAAGACTTACCCGTCTTTCTTAAAGCGAGTGCAAAGGTAAGCAAAAATTTCTGACAAGTGCCCACCACGCACCGTTTTTGTCGTGCGATTTAACGTTTTTTGTGCAGTTTGGGCATCAAAGACCACCACATTGCAATGGCACAAGTCCCAAACTGCACTGCTACATACTCATTTCTTTATGCGAATGCATGCATTGGCAAGCATTGCTGCAATGCCGCCTGTCGTTATTCCGCTTGAAAATATGCTCTTCACCACGGGCGGCATCTGCCCCAATATCTCGGGAACAAGCTCGACACTCATGCCCATAGAGAAGCTTATGGCAAGCACTAGCACTGCCTTGCGGTCGAGTCTTACCGAAGCAATGATGCGTATTCCGGCAGCAGCAACGGTGCCGAACATGAGCAGAGTGGCCCCGCCAAGCACGCAATCGGGTATGAGCGAGAACAATTGTCCTATCACGGGGAACAGTCCCAAGACGAACAATGCACCGGCAACGAAATATCCCACATAGCGGCTGGCAACTCCAGTGAGCTGTATCATGCCGTTGTTTTGCGCGAAGATAGAATTGGGAAAGCTGTTGAACACTGCGGCAATCATAGAATTCAAGCCGTCGGCGAGGATTCCGCCCTGCGCTCTTTTCATAAACACCGGGCCCTCTACCGGCTCGCCGGATATGAGCGAATTGGCAGTAATGTCGCCGAATGCCTCGACGGCGGTGACGAGATAGATGAGCCCCAAGCCCACGATTGTACCTATATCAAAGCGTAATCCATATTTGAAAGGCATGGGAATATTAAGACCACCAGCACCGCTTATTCTTGAAAAGTCGATCATTCCGAGACAGTAGGCTGCCACGCATCCCACCAAAAGACCGAGCACTATCGAGCCCATGCGCAGGTAACGGTTGCTGGAGCGGTTGAAGAATATTATGGTGATGAGCACAAGTATGGCGAGACCGAGGTTCTGCACCGACCCGAACGTGCCGTTGTCGAGGGCCGACTGACCTCCGCCGCACGACCTAATTCCGGCCTTTATGAGGCACAAACCTATGAGCGTGACAACAATTCCGGCCACGAGCGGAGTGATTATCTTGCGCGTATAGGGCAGCAGGCGGCTCACCGCAACCTCGACCACAGCACCCACAAGGCATCCGCCAAAGATGTAGCTCAACCCCAACGCCACGTCCATCTTGCCGTCAACCATGCCAAGCATGCCTGCACCGACAATAGGACTTATGAACGAGAACGACGTGCCCTGGATGCAGAGCAGTCCGGTGCCGACGGGCCCTATGCGGCGGCTCTGCACAAACGTGGCCACGCCCGACACAAGAAGCGACATTGACACGAGGTAGCCCGTGGTGGCTAAGTCGAATTTCAAGGCCGAACTTATGATGAGCGGCGGCGTTATTATGGCCACAAAGATGGCAAGCAAGTGTTGCAATGCGGCAAAGGATGTGTCGCGCAAGGTAGGCCGGTCATTGGGACCGTATATCAAATCTTTCTTTCCGTCGGTTGTCATTCTTCCTTGAGTTTTATTTCACAGTTGTCGAGAGATTCTATAATGGCGAGACTTTCGCAACGCACTCCTTCGTCTTCTATCACCTTACGGCCATTCTGGAAAGCCTTTTCAATGATGAAACCCATGCCCACGAGCTGGCATCCGGCCTGACGGCAGAGGTCGATAATACCCTTGGCGGCATTGCCGTAGGCCAGGAAATCGTCTACAAATAGCACTTTGTCGTCAGGAGTGAGATATTCTTTAGAAATAACCACGTTGTATTCGCGCTGCTTGGTAAACGAGAATACCGTTGTTGAAAGCATGTTTTCCATTGTCGAGGGTTTCTTCTTCTTGGCAAACACCACGGGAAGGTCGAGCAGGAAACCCATCATTATGGCCGGGGCAATGCCGCTTGCCTCTATCGTTATAATCTTGTTGATTTCGGTAGATGCGTAACGGCGTATCAGCTCAACCGCAATCTGCTTCATGAGGTTAGGGTCCATTTGGTGATTGATAAACTTGTCTACCTTGAGTATTCCGCCCGGGTAGCATCTTCCGTCTTTACGGATACGGTCAATTAATGCTTTCATCGTTGAATGTGTTAAATGACTACAAAATTAGTCAAAATTGTTCGAACAGGCGAAACAGGCGACATCAAAAAAGGCTTCAACACACTATTGCTGTACAAAGAGGTGCATGTAAAGCCGTTTTAACATGTATTTTGTGGTTGTGTGTCACAAAAAACGACTAACTTTGCAGTTGTTGCCGCACACGAGCGCAGCACCAGAAAAGAAAAACAAACGAAATGAAAACTTCTACATTCAAGACATTGTTGCTCACTGCGGCAGTGTCGGCAAGCGGCACGAGTGCCTTTGCCCAAATACCCGACGGCTACTACGACTCGCTGAAAGGCAAGAAAGGTGCCGAACTGAAAACCGCACTGCACAACATTATAAAGAACGCCAACGTGCTCGACTACGGCTCGGGCACAGGCGCAACATGGTGGGGTTTCTACACAACCGACAACGACAACGGCTATGTGATTGACCGTTACAGCAACAACCAAGTGCAGTTCGACCAACAGGGAGTGTGCCCCTCGGGAATGAACATCGAACATTCGTTCCCGAAAAGTTGGTGGGGCGGATCGAAACTACAGGCATACAAAGACCTGTACAACCTGATGCCTAGCGATTCCAAGGCCAACTCGTCGAAGAGCAACTACGGCATGGGCGTGGTGAAGACGGCTTCTTTCGACAACGGTTGCATAAAAATAGGCGACGGAACACTGGGCTTTAAGGTGTGGCAACCTAGCAGTGAGTGGGAAGGCGACTTTGCGCGCGGCTACATGTATATGGCCACTGCCTACCAGAATTACACTTGGAGCAACAACGAGGCACTCAACTCGCTCATTCAGGGCGACTACCCCACCCTCAAGGAATGGGCCTATACATTATATATAAAGTGGGCCAAGGAAGACCCCGTGAGCCAGGTTGAAGTGAAACGCAACAATGCCGTCTACAAAATACAGGGCAACCGCAACCCCTATGTAGATTTCCCCAACCTCATGGAATATGTATGGGGCGACAGCACAGAATATGCCTTCGACCCGGCAACAACCGTGAAATCGTCAGAATACAATGGTGGCGACGGTGGCGACGACGACAATACAGAATACGCCATATACACCGCCAACTTCCATTCCTACGACGGCAGCTGCACAACGACCGACATCACCATGCCCGACGAAGACGTGAACGTGTGGACACGATCGTCGAAATATGGATGGACTGCTACTGGGTCGATAAAAAACAGTAGCGGCACTTATGTGAAACACAATGCCGAGGGTTATCTCGTGACCCCGACAATCGACCTCGGAGAATATGCCTCGGCCACACTTTCATTCACCCATGAACTGAATTTCTGCACCTCGCCCGCCGAATATTTGAGCGTAGAAGTGCGCTGCGACGGCAGCGTCACAACACTGTCGGGCTTCACATGGCCGGCAGGCACGAAGTTCGAGTCGGTGAAATCGGGCGACATCAGTCTCGATGCATTCGCCGGAAAGAGCATACAGATAGCTTTCCACTACACAAGCACCACTTCGGTTTCGGGCACATGGGAAATAGAGAACATGGCGGTTACGGGCAAGAAGAAGCCTACAGGCATCAACACAGTACATACAACCGAGGGATTTGACCCGTCGAAACCATACGACGCATTCGACACAACAGGACGACGCATGCAGCCCGGAAATGCCCCAAAAGGCATAACAATAGTGCGGCAAAACGGCAAAACTTACAAGATTGTCGTGAGATGACATTGCCGCTCAGCCCTGCCGCAAGCAAGAAGGAAAGCGAGTGAACGTCTTTCCACTCGACAGGTTTGCGGCATTAACCATGCAAAACGCGCAAGTTTGTAAATGTAACAAACTTGCGCGTTTTTTATATATTGGTTTCAATCTTGCCTCAAACGATTTTTATACACGCCCGGCCAACAGTTTGCGCCAGACAAAGTTGTAAACTCTGAACATAGGTTCACACAAAGCCTCGCCCGGATAGAAGCGCGCCATGCGCGCATCACGCACAATGCGCTGGATGTTGTGTCCCCAGAATCCGTGTCCGAACCCATAGCGCGTGTCGTACTGCCCGAAATTGCCTCCGCTCAAAATCTCGTCAATCAATAACCGTCCGCGACGCTCGTCAACCGGCACTATCATGCGCCGTGCATCAAGACAAAGCACTTGTTGCAGCACCCACATAACCGCTCCGGCAAACTTATATATGCCAAGACGGTGCAGTGTCAGGCGCATCGCGTCGAAATCGGTGTCAGGACGAAGACCTACAACCACATAATAATAATCAACTATCTGCCGCAGTCCTATGCCTTCATAAAAGAAATGGTGGTAAAGGTGAAGCAATTGGTAGACGGCATTGAACGTTGCCGTTGGTGCAGAAATGCTTCCTGCATCGCCTGGCAAGTCAACAATATTGGCACACTGAGCCTTGGCATTGTCGTGCACCCAACGCTGCAGCCTCCGGTTGCGCCACGGATTGCTCACCAAAGCAGGCGTTGAATGTATCTCGACATCGATATTTCCAAACCTCAATACAATATGGTTAATGGTTTCCTCACCCACCTTACCGCCGTCGGCAGCAAGCCTTGCGGCAAGCGAGCGTATCTCGTCGCGTGTGGCATCAACCCACACGTCGATGTCGCCTGCCGTGCGCACGGCAGGCACAGGATATAACCGGGCATTGCCCTGCCCTTTAAGTATGCAGCAACGGTAGCCCAAAGCCGTGACATTACGGTAGACCCGAACCGAAGCGGCATCAAGCATAAGGTTGCGCTTGCGTATCGACTCGCTCTCGCCAAGCCATTTCACAAGCAACGCAAACGGCGGAGCCACGGTTTTAGGCAACTGCCTCACTCCATGAAACAACACCCCCACAAGCGTCTGTTTACGTGCAAAATCATAAAACGACATCCAGTCGAAGCCAGAAAGAGCATCACCGTCGGCAAGTTTCTTGCCGTCGTCAATGCCTAATGCGAAGCGCAGAAAACCGAAATAAGTGTCGTAGCCGTTGTTTTTCATGTCTTTTTTTGTTTCCAATATTTCAGCAATCCATGTTTATCGGACATCATAGAAAGCATTGCGCCCAGTTTTGCTTGCAGCTAAACGGGGCGCAATGCTTTTCATCATGTCAGTCGCGACGGAATATGTCACGGGTGTACACCTTGTCTTGCACGTCGTCGAGACACACATCGTAACGGTTGGCTATAATGGCATGGCTCTGTTGTTTGAACGAATCGAGGTCGTTGACAACAAGCGATCCGAAGAAAGTCGTGCCGTCGGCAAGTGTCGGCTCATACACCACCACTTTCGCTCCCTTTGCCTTTATGCGTTTCATTATGCCCTGAATGGCCGACTGGCGGAAATTGTCGGAATTTGATTTCATCGTGAGTCTGTAAACGCCTATCACGCAAGTGTGCTCGTTGGCAGCATCGAAGCAGGCATTCTCGGCATAATATCCGGCCTTGCGCAACACGGCATCGGCAATATAATCCTTGCGCGTGCGGTTGCTCTCAACAATAGCTTCTATAAGGTTTTCGGGCACATCGGCATAGTTTGCAAGCAGCTGCTTGGTGTCCTTTGGCAGACAGTAGCCGCCATAGCCGAACGAAGGGTTGTTGTAGTGGGTGCCGATGCGCGGGTCGAGACCAACGCCTTCGATTATGGCACGGGTGTCGAGTCCTTTCATTTCGGCATAAGTGTCAAGCTCATTGAAATAGCTCACACGCAAGGCTAGATAGGTATTGGCAAACAGTTTCACCGCTTCGGCTTCCTTCATGCCCATAAACAGAGTGTCAACGTCTTTTTTTATAGCCCCTTCCTGCAAAAGTGCGGCAAAAGTTCTGGCTGCCTTTTCCATTTCGTCCACATCCGTCACGCGGTTTATTGCCTCGTTGGCAGCCTCAAACTCGGGGTGAGACACCAGTTTTGGGCATCCCACGATAATGCGGCTAGGATAGAGATTGTCATAAAGAGCCTTACTCTCGCGCAGGAATTCCGGCGAGAAGAGCAGGTTGAACTGCTTCACTCCCTTGGCGGCATATTTCACATAAAGGCTTCGCGTGTAGCCTACCGGGATTGTGCTCTTTATCACCATCACTGCCGACGGGTTTACTTCGAGCACAAGATCGATTACCTCCTCAACGTGCGACGTGTCGAAATAGTTCTTCACCGGGTCGTAGTTGGTAGGTGCGGCAATCACAACGAAATCGGCATCGCCGTAGGCTGCCTTACCGTCGAGAGTGGCGGTAAGGTCGAGTTCTTTCTCGGCCAAGTATTTCTCGATGTATTCATCCTGTATCGGAGAAATTCTTTTGTTAAGTTTCTCCACCTTTTCGGCCACCACGTCAACAGCAGTCACATGATGATGCTGCGACAAAAGCGTTGCTATGCTCAGTCCCACATAGCCTGTTCCGGCTACGGCTATCTTTATATCTTTAAAATCTCTCATATTGTTGTGCCAGTTGTTTTGTTTCAATACAATATATATAATGTGTTGCTTTCGTCAGCACACCGGCTTCCCTGCTCCATAAAACTTGTGCATCAGATGCACTTCGACCTTGCAGCAAAGCCATAACCTATATGGTGCAAAGTTAATGAAAATGCTTTGAAGCAACAAAACTTTACATCTTATTAATAAAAAACATCTTCGAGCATGGCGACAAATCACCCCTACTCATATTTTCACCGTCGCCAAATGCAAGCACAAAAACAGCTATTTATTCGTTCAATTCATTTTTTTTTCCTACTTTTGCACGGTAAAACAATCACGGTCCCGTAGCTTAGCTGAATAGAGCGTCAGATTCCGGTTCTGAAGGTCTTGGGTTTGAATCCCAACGGGATCACTTCTTAACAATAGATTTTTGTAGAGTGTTTTTCTATTATACATCAATCAAAAATCATTTATTCTCAACGTTTTATTGCATTCATTCCTATCCAAACAATAGATACATAATGTTGTGTTCCTAAAAGAAGTATCTTGCCCACATCGTTTATAATTGTTGTATGAATTGCAGAAAAATTGCAGAAAAACAAGAGTATATATGGCTACACTACAATATGAATTGGGAAGAGTAAAATCAGATGGTTCAAGAAAGGTATCAATAATATTATCATACAAAGGCAAGAGAAAGAGGATACCAATAAATCTTACTGTAGAAAAGAAAGATTTTTCAAAGAATGGAAAAGTTTTGTCCAATAAAATGCAAAGGATTATAGATGTTAAGATAGGGGAACTGAAGAGTAAAATATATAACCTGGAATTGGAAAATACAGCAGGAGATGTTGAATGGCTATACAACAAGATTGTCAAGAAGAATGACAATGCAGATTTCTTTACTTTTGCAGAACAATGGTTACAGAAATCCAACATTAAAGGAAAGAAGAACTACAGGTCAATGCTTAATGCCCTTATGAGGTATCACAACAAAAGCACACTTCCCTTCTCTTCCATTGACTATAAATTCCTTGAAGGGTTCTGTCAGTTTCTTGGCAACCATCCTAGAGCCAAGTCACTGTACCTTGGAGGGATAAGACATCTGTATAATGAAGCCACTAGAGAATACAACACACAACAAGACAAGACTATACCAACATCACCCTTTGAGTTCTTCAGAATACCCAAGCATATACCACATACCAACAACAGGGTGGTAAGTGAGGAAACGCTGGTAAAGATATACAATTTCCAAGGCACAAGAAGAGTAGGTATGGCAAGGGACTGCTATATACTATCCTTCTGTCTTATGGGAATGAACTCTGTTGACCTTTATGAATGCAGAGACCTTAAGGATAACATTCTGTCCTACAACCGCATGAAGACAAAGGACAGAAGGGCCGACAATGCACATATAGAAATAAATATTCCTGCCATTATCCAGCCCCTGATGACTAAATATAAAGACAGCAACAGAGTATTCAGCTTCTACAGGAAATATACCAATGCAGCAAATTTCAACAAGCACATAAACCAGGGACTGAACATTATTGCCAAAAGACTTGGAATACCAAAGTTTGACTTCTATTCTGCAAGGCACACATGGGCTTCCATTGCAAGAAACAAGCTGGGCATTGACAAATACACCATACATGAAGCACTCAACCATGTGTCAGACCTTGACATCACAGACATATACATACAAAAGGACTTCACCAACATCAACAAGGCCAATGCAAAGGTAATGGAATACATGGAAAAGCTCATTGAAGCAGACAGATACCAATAACAAAAACTCCCCCTGTCCACCGACAGAGGGAGAAACCACAACCTAAAAACAAACAAAAACACATCCCGAAAAAACAATCCTTCACCTCAATATTTCAACATATCTGCTGCTTTGGCTCTGCACATAGGGGTTTTCCTCAACCACATCAACATTCAGTACAGTATGCTTCTTCTGAAACCATCTGAACAGAAAGAACTTTTTGGGAGGGTTTACAGTCTCCTTCCTTGTGGAAACCACTATGTGCTTTACACTTCTGAACATAGGCTTCACTGCTATTGTTGAAGGATATTCAAGCCCCACCTGAAGGGAATACCATTCATCGGAAAGCAGTGTATCAACGGTCAACTCTGAACTTTTGAAGAGTGTGTCATTCAATACAATAGTGTCAGCCTTGGCAAAGTCTGAAGAAACATAGTGCAAGCTCTGCAAGTTTGAGTCCTTTATCTTCAGCTTCTTCCTTGCATTGTCCAGCTCCATGAATATAGAATCATTGGAGCTTTCCAACTGTTCTATTGTCAACTTGAATGCCCTGTTTTTCTTTTCTGAAGCACTGCATTGCTCACTGTAAGCCTTTACATTCTCCATTGCATCCTTCCACTTCTTCTCAACACTGCTTCTGCTTTTCAAGGCTATAACCAGTGCCACCACCATTGCAAGTATAACAGCCAACAGGCCAGCATATATTTTTATGTGTTTCATACCATTTCCTTTACTTTGCAAAGTTACAGTCTGTGCAGTGCTGAGACAACCACCTAACAGTTTTGCTTATACCACATTACCATGCTGCATAAGTATTTTCTTCTCTCCCCTTCCCTTCATATCTTTGCACAATCAAAACAGAACATTATGAAGATACTGGTTGAAAGGAAATGGAAGAAGGAAGAATACACTATAGGCAAGCTCTACATTGACGGCACATTCTTCTGCAACACCCTTGAAGACAAGGATAGAGGGTTGACAAGTGGCATGCCCCTTGAGGAGATAAGAAAAAAGAAGAAAGCTGGAATAACTGCAATACCTTCAGGGACATACAATGTAAGGATGGACATTACAAGCCCAAAGTATAGCAATAAGGAATGGTATGTAAAGAACTGCCATGGTGCCAAGATGCCCAGGCTAGAGAATGTGCCAGGCTATGAAGGAGTGCTCATACATACAGGGAACAAAGCCTCTGATACTGAAGGGTGTTTGCTTGTGGGAAAGAATGACGTAAAGGGCATGATAACCAAGTCAAAGGAATACTTTCTACCACTATACAATAAGATGTATGAAGCATACAGTAAGAGAGATAGGATAGAAATAACAATAAAGTAAATGAAGGGAGGCAGAGATGCTTCCCTTTTTTGTTTACAATGTTTTTATAAAAAAATTAATGTGTGTATAAAAGGGAGAGATAAGAAC
>CAVCLB010000088.1:0-9815 GCA_963602915.1 Dysosmobacter segnis
TAACTGACATTCCACGTTTTGCAATGTCAGACCAATATTTTACCGGACACCAATATTTCTTAATACAATTTCGAGCGTCCTACTTTCAGTGGTCAACGGGTCAGTCTCTGTCGGCAGCATCGCCGGCGTCGGACGTTTCGGCAAGTGCAACGCGCTGGTATTCGGAGGGTGTCATGCCGTAGACGCGCTTGAAGGCGCGTATGAAACTTGCGGCGTTGGTGTAGCCCACTGCCTCGTAAACCACCTGCATGGTGTAGTTGCGATGCTGCTCCGGGTCGGTGAGTTTATGGCACGCTTCGCGTATGCGCCGCTCGTTGAGCAGCGTCTTGAAGTTTTTCTGGTAGTTGGCGTTTATCACATGCGACACATAACTCGTGTTCGACCCTGCCGCGTCGGCAAGCATCTGCAGGTTGAACTCGGGGTTGGCAATCATCGTCATGTCGCCGAGAATGGCGTCGATGCGGCTCAGCAGCTTCTTCTCATCGGTGTCGCTCAGCACGGGAGCGGCCGCCTTGGGCTGTATGCCGGGCGCAGAGGCAGCGTCGGGAGCAGAGTATTGGCGTGCATCCTTCTCTTCGCGGCGCAGTTGTTCGAGATATTCTTCGAGCAACCTGCGGTTCTGCCGCTCGCGTGCCTCGAGGTCGTTGTTCTTGCCTATGAGAAGCCGCTGCGTTATGGTGAGGTGCCGGTTTTTGCGGTAGATGACGTAGGCAAACACGGCAATGAGCAGGAGAAATGCAGCCACGCCACTTATTATATATATCTGCATGCGTATGCGCTCGTTGAGCAGCGAGAGCTGCGCGTTGTGCTCGCGGCTTTCGTATTCGCTCATATGATAGCGTGCATCGTAGAATTTCTTTATGTTGTAAACCGAGTCGTTGAGCGAGAAGTAGAGTTCGCGGTAGTGGCGTGCCGAGTCGTGGGCGCGCAGTTGACTGTAAGCGTCGGCAAGCATCTTGTAGGCATTCACGAGCAGTTCGCCGCTGCCCAGCGTGCGGGCCATTGCCACACAGCTATCGCCCATATCTACGGCCTCCCCGTTCATGCCGCAGCGCACATAGAGGTTGCCTATCTCGCTCATCTGGAATAGCCGCAATATCGGTTTCATGTGGTTGTCGGTGGCAAGGCTGAGGGCGCGGCGGTGCTCTTGCAGGGCTTCCTCGTAGCGGTGCTCGGCGGTGAGTATGCGCGCCTTTTCATAATATAGATAATATAGGTAGTGCTTGTCGGTTTTGACGCACGGCACGTTCTCGAACAGACGGTAGTAGCGTTTGGCCGATCCCACGTCGCCCATGCGCGTGTAGGCTGTGACGATGTTCGACAGAAAACTCGACTGAAGGTTCACATCGCCCAGTCGGCAGGCGGCGGCATAGCCTTTGAGATAATAGGCCACGCAGCTCTTGTTGTCGCCGAAGGCATCGTAGATGTTGCCCACATAGCCGGTGCATGCAATGTAGTTGCGGTCGTCGCCCTCGGCGGCGGCCTTCTCCATGGCCTGTATGTAGAGGTTGAGTGCTTCGGGATATTCCTCGTTGTAGTATTTTGCGTCGGCCTGCCTGCGCAGCTGCATCGACGTGCTGCCGCCGTCACGTGCCGTTGCCGCCGATGTGACACACAGCACGGCAGAAAGAAGCAATGTTATGATGTATTTCAATTTAGTCTGCATTATGCTGCAAAGATACGAAATTCCAAGCAAACTGCGCCGAATAGGTACAAAAACGCCGTTTTCTGTTTGCAATTCATAAAATGAAAAAACGCAAGTAAGTCATTTTCTGCGATTTTGCCCGAGGTTTGATAACTTTGCGACATGTACTTGGCATAGACCGGGAAACGACAAACAAACTAAAACGCTATACTTATGAACAGATTATCTACACTCCTCGCCGCACTCGCATTGGCGGCAACAAGTGCATCGGCACAGTGGAAACCCGACGACAAGGCGTTCGCCGTAGTGGGCCAGGACAGCATCTACGGCCAGGCGGTGCTGAAGACTCTGCGCATGGCCGACGGCAGCATTGTGGTGACATGGCTCAACCAACCGACCGGAATGAAGTATTCCGACGCAAAATACGGCTACCACCTCTACATGCAGATATACGACAAGGCGGGCTATCCCGTGCTCGGCAAGGCGGGCAAGGAAATAGTGGCCGAGTCGACAAAATCGTATGTTACCGACTACGGACTGCAAGCTTCGCCCGACGGCAACATTCTCATTGCCTACTCCGACACGCGCAACAGTGCCACCAAAAGCCTCAACAGCAACTACATGTACTGCTACAACACGCAGGGCGAACCCGTGTGGGATGCCAAAGGAGTGGAAATAACCACCGAAAGCATAGATGCCACACACAACAAAGATGACATCGCCCCCACGCTCTACACAAGCGGCAGCAACATATACGGGATGATTTACCACATCGAACGCTACAACGTGAAGGCCGACTCCACCAACTGGCAGCCCAGCGAATGGTATCCCGACGAGGAGATGCCCGACTCGGTGACCATTGAAGATTTCAACTACCAGATAATGCGCTACAATGCCGACGGATCGAAGGCATGGCAAAAACCGGTGCTAGTAAACCACGACGAGGCATGGGCCTATGCCGGCCCCGACGGCGGCCTGTATGTGCTTTATGTGAACAGCGGCTCGGGCTTCGACGCCCGACTGATTGACAAGGACGGAAACGACGTGTGGGCCGAGCCGGTGAATGTGGAAAGCGGATGCGTGACCAACGGTTCGTTCACCAGCGACCCCAACGTGGAACCCGACGGAAAAGGCGGTCTCGTGATGGCCTACCGCAAACTGCTGAGCTACAGCTCATATTTCGTGACCAACCACCTCACCCCCGAAGGCAGCGTGTTTGCCGACGAATTCATACCCAACGGAACGATGGACGGAAACGCCGAAACGCTTGAAATGGCAGTAAACGGCAACCGCGCAATGCTCGCATGGAGCTATGAGGACGTGGCCGGAGCAAAGAATCTGTGGGTGAACCAGGTTGACGTGAACGGCGACTACACACTCGAAGGCGACAGTCTGCTGGGCTACAGCCTCGACCAGAACAGCATGTGGGGACTCACTCCTGTGAAGATGATAGCCCAGGACGACGGTTGGGTGGTGCTCTACGGCAACTGCACAAGCTGGAACGGCGCGTCGTTCTATGTGACAAAGCTCGACTTTGACGGAAAGATGAAGTGGAAACGCCAGATTGCCGAAGACGGATTCACATCGGCAGGGTTCTCGGTGCTCAACGACGATCAAAACGCCTACATCTTCTACAAGTGTGACATTGATTATGACGACGATTGGAACGAAATACCGGGCGACGGCGGTCTGCGCGTGATGTGCATCGACATCTCGGGCACCACCGACGGCATCAACGGCATAACCGACAACACATCCACAAGCAAAGCCGTCTACACCCTCAGCGGCGTGAGCACCAACGCGGCATCGGCACCCGGCATCTACATCGTGAAGGAAAACGGCAAGACACGCAAGATTGTGAAGAAGTAACGGCAGAAAAACAGATATAACACTATGCGTAAAATTTTCATAAGCATATTGCTCGGCATCGTCGCCTCCGGAACGGCACTTGCCCACACCATAGGCGTGGGCTATGTGAACCGCCGGGTGGGCGATGCTACGGGAAAGACCATCACCGGCAAGACTTGGGCCGAGGCCGCAATAAGCATCGACGCCGCCAAGCTGGCCCTATACAAGGGCAACGCCGTGCAGACGGTGAGGGTGAGCCTTCCGGCCACCAAGCTATTCGTAGACTCGGTGGTGGTGTGGGTGCGCACGGCAATCGACGGCGAAAACCTTGCCAAGGGCAAGGCCACGCGCTTTGCCGACGACGGTCTGCCAACAATGAAACAGGGGTGGAACGAACTCGCTCTCGACACGCCCGTGGCCATTGACGGCACACAGACACTCTATGTGGGCTACACCTACTACCAGCGCACCAAGGTGTGCGCCACGCAGGCAGTAATGGGCGAAGATGCCGGAACGTCTTACCTAAGACTGGGCGAATATGCCAAATGGGTGAAAGCCACGGGCATGAACCTGGCCATAGAGGCAGGAATAGACGGCACACAGATGCCGCAGAACGACGTGTGGCTTATGTCGGCCAAGGGAACAATACTCGCCGACGGCACAAGGCAAGTGGAGGCGCGGCTCTACAACCGCGGACAACTCACGGCACGCAGCCTGTCATTCGGCTGCACCGCCGACGGCTACACGTCAACCACGGCACAGACGACGGCCATTGAGCCCGACTGCCTCGACACACTCTTCTTCAACATCGACGGAGCCGATGCCTTAACGCCGGGAACGGCAGCACGGCTCACCGTAAGCGAAGTGAACGGCAGTGCCGACGAGAATGATGCCGACAACACGGTGGACTTTCTGTTCAACTACATGCGCATCGTGCTCATCGAGGAGTTCACCACCGAGCAGTGCCCGAAATGCCCTGCCGCCGCCAAATATCTGCACGAGATTGCCGAAGAGGACAAGGGACTGGCCAAGCAAATGGCCGTGGTGTGCCACCATGCAGGCTTCAACACCGACAGGTTCACCAACGCAACCGCCACCGAATATCTGTGGTTCTACTACGACGGCAGTTATGCTCCGGCCATGATGTTCAACCGCACGCCCGACGAGTATGTTGACGAGACAACACCGGTGATATTCCCGCAGGACAAGGAGTTTGTGCGCGATGAGATAAAGACCTATGCCGATGCCGAATCGGCACTCATCATCACGGCCGACGCCACGTTTGCCGACGGCGGAAAGCGCATCGACGTGACCGTGAACGGACGCAAACTGCGCGACTTCGGCTACACCGACAAGCGCATAACGGTGTTTCTCACCGAGGACAACGTGCTTGCCGACGGCCAGGCCGGAAGCGGCACCGACACCTACTACCACCAGCATGTGATGAGAGCGATAAACGCAACATGGGGCGTGCCCGTGGAGTGGAACGGCGACACATTCACCTACTCGTGCCAGTTTGACACCGACGGCGAATGGAAACCGGCCGACCTGAAGGTGATTGCATCGGTAGGCGACTACGACAGTACCGACCGTTGCAACTGCAACATAGAAAATTCGGCCGTTGCCGTGCCGCAAGGTGCAACGGGCATCGACACGGCACGCAGCCAAGGCACACGCCGCCTTGTGGCACGCACCACGGTAGACGGGCGCACAGTGCAGTCGGCTCAGCGCGGAATAATCATCGAGCGGTATAGCGACGGCACGGCACGCAAAGTGGTAAACGTAAAATAAAAAATAGGGAAAACATAGCGTCCGGCACGCCGGAGCTACATGCACAGGGCCTCGACCTCTTGCACTTGCGAGCGGTCGAGGCTCTTTCCGTCTACAACGACCTTGCGCATGTAGCCCGGCGAGAAACGCACTATGGCCTGTTCGTCGGTTTCGCCCGAACAGATGTAGGTAAGTCCGTCCACAGTAATGGTGTCGCCCGGGGCGCAATCGCGCAGGGTTACACGCACAAGACCGTAGAAACCGGGCGAGAAATCGTAGGACACGGCATGGCCGTAAGTGTCGGAATAGCGCGGACGGAGTATTGTCCACGGACGGGCAGCATCGTCGCCGGCAATGCTGTAAGGTGTGGACGGGCAGCCGAAAAGGCTCTCTGCCGACATCCCCTTCCACGCCACGCTACGGTCTGTCGGCGGCGTTGCAGGGCAGGCAGGCATCCATTCGGGCATGAAAAGGTGGCCGTAGGCGGCAGGATGCACCTCAAGGCGCGCGTCGCAGGTCTCTCCGCCACCATACGCAAGCCCCACTGCCGCCACACGGCACAGCCATCCGTCGTGGCCGGAGAATGCAAAGCGGTTGCCGTCGCGCCCCACTCCACTATATTCCACGGCTACAGGCGAAGGGGCGGAGTGCCCGTCGGGCACCGAGAGCACCGCAATGGTGTTGGAGTCGGGCCTGAGAAAGCGCGTCACGTCGAAATCGAGGCCCACGACGGCGGTGTCGCCGCAGGCACGGGCAGGCATATAAAGCGAGGTAGAGACGTTGCGCCCGTTGACATAGAGCACGAAACGGCCAGCCGACGCCACGCTCACCGTGGCACTGCGGGGGCGTGCCGCGCCTACAAACGTGCGGCGGAACCACACACACGAGGTGTCGCCAGCAAGCGGGGCAAGCATCCATCGCAATGCCGGCGGCTGCGCTGCCGACGGCAGAATGGCCGACATGACGGCAAGAATGAGTGTAGCGAGAATCTTCATAGACTATGGAATAAAGAAAAAGGCTTGCACCCCGATTCGCGTGAATCGCGGTGCAAGCCTTGCAGTTGTTGCGGTTGCGCTTCGGGGGCGCGCCTTTTCAGTGCCGCCGGGGCGGCTTGGCAGGACACGCACCGTCAGGCGTCGATGTTGGCGTAGGTGGCGTTTTCCTCAATGAACTGGCGGCGCGGTTCCACGTCGTCGCCCATAAGCATTGAGAAAATCTCGTCGGCCTCAGCGGCATTCTCTATCGTTACTTGCTTCAGAAGACGCGTCTGCGGGTCCATAGTGGTTTCCCAAAGTTGCTCGGGGTTCATCTCTCCAAGACCTTTGTAACGCTGGGTGTGGATGTTGCTGTTGTCTTCTCGGCCGTTGCCATACTTGTCGAGGAAGGCCTGACGCTGCTGCTCGGTGTAGCAATATTCCTTTGCCTCGTTCTTGTAGGTGCACAGATAGAGCGGCGGAGTGGCTATATAAAGGTGACCTTCCTGTATCACGCGCGGCATGAAACGGTAGAAAAGTGTCATTATAAGGGTGTCGATGTGAGAGCCATCGACATCGGCGTCGGTCATGATTATAATCTTGTCGTAACGCAGTTTGTCGATATTGGCTTCCTTGTCATCCTCTCCATCAACTCCGAAACGCACTCCAATGCTCTGAATGATGTTCATCACCGACTCCGATTCAAACACCTTGTGCCACATAACCTTCTCTACATTGAGAATCTTTCCGCGCAAAGGCAGAATGGCTTGGGTGTATCGGTTGCGTCCTTGCTTGGCCGAACCGCCGGCCGAATCGCCCTCGACGAGGAATATTTCGCATGCCTTCGGGTCGCGGCTGGAGCAGTCGGCGAGCTTGCCGGGCAGTCCGCCGCCAGTCATCGGGTTCTTGCGCTGCACGCTTTCACGTGCCTTTCGTGCGGCAACACGCGCCGTTGCGGCGAGAAGCACCTTGTCGCAGATGAGCTTTGCCTCCTTGGGATGCTCCTCAAGATAGTTGGTCAGAGCCTCGCTCACGGCCTGCTGCACGGCACCCGACACCTCGCTGTTGCCCAACTTGGTCTTTGTCTGGCCCTCAAACTGCGGTTCTGCCACCTTTATGGAGATTACTGCGGTGAGACCTTCGCGGAAATCTTCGCCCGTAATCTCTACCTTTGCCTTCTCGATGTTCTTTGAAATCACCGGGTCGGCATCGGCGTATGCCTTCAAAGTGCGTGTGAGCGCGATGCGGAAACCGGTGAGGTGGGTTCCGCCTTCTATGGTGTTGATGTTGTTTACATAGGAGTGTATGTTCTCGGTGTAGCCTGTATTGTACATCACGGCCACTTCGATGGGCACGCCCTGCTTCTCGGTCTTAAGGTAGATAACGTCGTCGAAGAGGTGGTCGCGGTGTCTGTCTACATAACGCACAAACTCTTTCAGACCATCCTTGGCGTGGAATACCTCCTCGCGAGTCTTTCCTTCCTCGTCGGGACGCATGTCGCGCAGCGTGATGTGTATGCCTGCATTGAGGTAGGCAAGCTCACGCATGCGGCGGGCGATGATGTCCCACTGGTAGTGGGTGGTGGTGAATATGGAGCCGTCGGGCCAGAACTGCTGGCGGGTTCCGCGCAATTCGGTTTCGCCCACGACCTTAACGGGATAAAGGGGCTTGCCCTTTTCATATTCTTGCTGGTATATCTTGCCGTCGCGGAACACCTGCGACTTCATGTGCGAAGACAGCGCGTTGACGCAGCTTACGCCCACTCCGTGCAGACCGCCGCTGACTTTGTAGGATCCTTTGTCGAACTTTCCTCCGGCGTGGAGCACTGTCATCACCACTTCGAGAGCCGACTTGTGCAGCTTCTTGTGCTCGTCTACAGGGATTCCGCGTCCGTTGTCCTGAACGGTTATCGATTCGTCCTCGTTTATCGTCACCTCGATGTGGGTGCAGTAGCCTGCCATTGCCTCGTCGATGGAGTTGTCCACCGTCTCGTTGACAAGGTGGTGCAGACCTTTTTCGCTTATGTCGCCGATATACATCGCAGGGCGCTTGCGCACGGCTTCAAGGCCTTCCAACACCTGAATGTTGCTGGCGGAGTAATTACTCGGATTGTTTTGTATTTCTGCCATTTTCAGTTTTCAATATTAAGTGTACAAAAGTACGAAAAAACTGCGACTTAATGAAATTTTTAGCACTAAAAAACGGCCTTTCAGCCACGTTACAGAAGTGGCGCGGGGTCTTATGCGTCGGCACCGCAAATCCGGTCTGTAACGGCCCGTATCAGCCTCTACGGGCATCTCGGCACGGCACAACACGGCACACGCAAGACATATATTGCCGGCGTAACAATGGCACATGACACTTTTTTTCATTAATTTTGCGTCATGTTTTCAACTTTCAAGAGAATGGCGGCTGCGGTATTGGCGGCTGCAAGCACAACGGCAACCATGGCGCAGGAATATTTCGACGTGGTGACAATGGAATGCCGCGAGAACAGCGACGGCAGGGAATACAAGGCCAACGTAGACTTCCCCGTGGGCGGCAGCGATGCCGTCATGCGCGCAGCGAAGCAGTGGATTGGCGACATTCTAGAGCTCGACGGCGTGGAAGAAGCCACCGCCGACGGTTTCAGAAGTGCACTTGACACCGCTGCAAAAACGTGGCAAGACGAGGTGCAAGGCGGAAACCGCACGGTGAACATAACGTGGCTCTATGAAGACCCTTCGTGCGTGACGTTCGAATCAGTAGTGTCCGACCGCGACTCTATATCATGGACAACTTCTGATATTGCCACTTTCAGCAAGCGCGACGGTCACCGCATCACGGCACAGGAGATATTCCGCTGCGACGAGCGACAGATAAAGCGGCTCATGTGGCAGTCGCGCGGCACGCTGCCAATGGAAGTTTCCAACGCCGACGCACTTTATGTGGGCGACGTCGGGTTTATCGACGGTTGGGTGATAGTGATTGGTCCGGCGCGGGGCACGTCGGGAGCGGAGTTCCGCATACGCTACAGCGATGCCGAACAATGGCTTAATGAAGGAAGAGAAGGATATGTTCCGTGATGCCGTTTGGCCTACATTGCCGACAACCTAGTCTCTTATTGTCGATAGACTTGCTCTTATTGCCGATAGACAAGTCTCTTATATGCGGCCTTATTACAGCTCCCCGGGAAGAAGGAAAAAACATATACAAACAAAAAAGCTACATCTTTTTGGGATGTAGCTTTCATTGGTCTTAGGCCAATTTTGCGATATGATTGCACAAACTCGACTTCAAGTTTGCGGCCTTGTTCTTATGAATGATGTTGGTTTTGGCCAACTTGTCAAGCATTTTCTGCACAGTAGGATAAAGCTTCACGGCCTCTTCCTTGTCTGTAAGCGCGCGCAACTTGCGTACAGCGTTACGCATTGTCTTTGCATAGTATCTGTTGTGCAAAGTCTTTGCTTTGTCCTGACGGATTCTTTTAAGTGATGATTTGTGGTTTGCCATCTTGTTTGTTTCTTCCTTTTTATTCTTATTTGTAGTCCCTAGGAGAGTCGAACTCCTCTTTAGAGAATGAAAATCTCTCGTCCTAA
>CAVCLB010000089.1:0-9308 GCA_963602915.1 Dysosmobacter segnis
AATAGCAAAGAATTAAGCTGATTATCAGGTACTTAATTTATAGAACATCCCTTATTTGTTATTCTGCTTGATAATTTCGGTCAATTCGGGCATCCATTCGGAATTTGACTTGCTGTGGAGAACATGAAATCCCAATCTCTCTGCTGCATCGCAATTGGTTTGACTGTCATCAACGAACAGGCATTCCCCTGCAACCATAAGGTCTTGTTTGAGTGCTTTCAAGTAGATTTCATCGTCAGGCTTGCAACAGTTCATCTCATAGCTGCAAAATAAAGAATCGAAGAAATCGGTTATAGGCTTCCCTACATTCGAGAATTTGCAACTCCTGGTGTAAGCCATTATAAAAGGATTGGTGTTGCTCAACAAACAAAGATGATAGTTCTTTCGCAACGTTTCCAAATTGCGTAGCCTCTCTTCGGGCACTCCATCGAAAAAGCCCAACCAACAATATTGAGCCTCATCCCACGATATTGTTTTTCCAACAACCTCAGACATCTTGCGGCAGAATTCCTTGTCGTCTATACTACCAGTCTCCACATCTAAGAAAAAATCCTTCTGTCCGTATTTGCCCATGTAAAAATCGGTGTCTATTCCCACCTGTCTGAAACGACGGAATGCTTCTTCTGTATTCTGATTGAACACAACACCGCCCATATCAAAAAGAATATTCTTAATCATATAAGTTTTTTTCTAAATGCATTATACTGTCAGCCCAACATCGTTGCACTCAAAGCCGCCAATTGTTCTGCTTTCACACCGATGTTTTGTCTGTGCAAATTTAACCAAAGCCGTGGTGTCGCCCAAAAATAATGCCGATTACTTTACCTCCATTCAGATAATTAACCATAAGAAAATTTGGGATAGTCGTAGAGAGCAACAAGATGCCCAAAAGGGATTGCAACATTGTTAATTTACCCATTTGACATAAAGTTTGGTACCACATTGGTTGCTAAATTTGAAAGTTAAACGTAACTTTGTGACATAACCAACAAAAGCATCCCATTATGACGATAGTAAGTGCAAGAGATTTTAGAGCCAATCATGGAAAATATTTCTCTATGGTGAACTCCGGCGAACACGTGATTTTGAAATCGCGTGAAGGCAGTTTCCGTCTGGTGCCCGTGACCGCTGCCGACTCGATTGTCGATGACACACAAAAGGTAGCAGCCGATTTGCGTAGTGCACTCCGTGAGCTGAAAGAGGTTCTCGCCGAAAAGAAACAACTAAACACACTTGATAGTCTGATTGATGAGCTATAAATATTATTTATGCCCTTTTGAATTTTAGCGGACATCAATAATACAAAGCATACAAACGCCCCACTCCACCTGCCGGAATTGGGCGAAGAAATAATCTATAAGTTGCACTTTCTCAACACTATTGAAACATCTTCAATGTAATTTTGCGCATGTCACGACATATACTGACAGTAAACAAAAGACTATTATGAAGATATTGTTTATAGTGCAGGGCGAGGGACGCGGCCACCTCACACAAGCACTCGCCCTCGAGCAGATGCTCGGAGCACACGGCCACGAGGTGGTAGTAATGCTTGTAGGCAAGAGCAAGACACGCAAGATACCGCGATTTTTCACGCGCAAGGCACACGCCCAGGTGGAATATTTCGATTCGCCGTATTTCAAGCCGTCGAAAGACAACCGCCAGATAGGGCTATTGCGCTCCATTGTGTGCAACATCATGCATTTCCCGAAATACGTTGCAAGCATAAACCTCATACGGCGGCGCATAAAAGAGAGCGGCGCCGACATGGTGGTAAACTTCTACGACGTGTTGTGCGGCATAACCTACGCCCTGTTCAACCCCGGAGTGCCCGAGGTGTGCATCGGCCACCAGTATCTTTTCATGCATCCCGACTTCGCGATGCCCGACAAATGGCACGCCTCGCAACGCTCGCTCATGGCATTCACACGCGCCACATGCATGGGAGCACGGCGAAGGCTCGCTTTGTCGATGCGCCCATACGCCCCCTGCAACGACCTGCGTCTCAGCACAGTACCGCCACTGTTGCGGCAAGAAGCACTCACGGTGCCGCGTCACCACGGCAACTACATAGCCGGCTATCTGCTCAACGCAGGCTTTGCCGACGACGTGTTGGCATGGCACAAGCTTCACCCCGATGTGGAACTGCGCTTCTTTTGGGACAAGCGCAATGCTCCCGAGACATTGCACGTTGACGAAAAGCTCTCGTTCCACCGCCTCGACGACGAGAAATTTCTGCGCACCCTTGCCGACAGCAAGGCCTACGCCACCACGGCCGGCTTCGAGTCGGTGTGCGAAGCGTTCTACATGGGCAAACCGGCAATAATGATTCCGGCCCACATTGAGCAGCTTTGCAACGCCACCGATGCCGAGCGCGAGGGTGTGGGCATCGTGGCCGACGGATTTGCTATCGACCGTCTATTAGAATTTGAGCGTCAATACGATGCCGACGGCGAGTTCCGCATGTGGGCCAACCAAGCCGAAACGCGCATTGTGGCTGCATTGGAGAATGTCTACGAAGAGTGGCTTGCCGAGCAGGCATGGCAAACCGACGGACAGGTGTGCGCCACTTGCCGACAATAGCAACACGGCAATGCGGCACGACGATGCCTTGATTATGTCTTATGCACAGCCGCGCCACATGCGTGCCGCATTAGATGAACGAGCGTAGTCTTACTGCGGCAATCACGCACACCGTAAGCAGTTCGGCAGCGGGAATGGCCAGCCACAGTCCGTAAACGCCTATAAAATGCGGCAACAGAACGAATGCCGGAACAGAGAACACTATGCCGCGCAGAGCTGTGTAGAAAGCCGACATGCCCGGACGGGCAATGCTCTGGTAATAGCCTATTGCCGCGATGTTCACCGCAAAGAACATGGCACATGTGGCAAAAAGCGGAAGTCCGTGTGTGGCTATGCCGTAAGCGGCCTCGCCGGGAGCCAGAAACATGGCCACAACCGGCTTCGTCACGAGGCAAAGCACCAGCGTGACGCTCAGTCCGCACGCCACGGCGGTGAGCAGCGAAACCCTCAGGGCACGGTTAACACGCTCGGTGTTGTGTGCCCCGAAGTTGTAGCTTATTATGGGTTGCGCCGCCTGTGCCACGGCATTGTTCACCGAGAATATCACGGGAAAGAGATAGCACGCCACGGCAAAAGCCGCAACGCCGTCTTCGTGAAGCATCGACATGAACATGTAGTTGCCTGCAAGCATTGTCACGCTCATGGCAATTTCGTTGAGGAATGTGGCCGAACCGAGCTGCGCCATATACCATGTGTTGCGCAAGGTGAGCGCAGCCGACGTGACACTCAGCTTCAACCGGTAGAAACGCAAGGTGGCCGAGAACCACACAAAATATGTCAAGGCCATAAGTCCGCCTGCCCCGCAAGCTATCGACGTGGCTATTGCCGCGCCTTTTACACCCATGCCGAGCGGAAACACAAACAGCCAGTCGAGCACGATGTTGGTGACAGCCGAGACAACCTGCACCCACATGGCATAACGCGGAGAGCCGTCGAGGCGTATGAGCATCATGCCCACACACTGCCAAAAGAGAAACACCATGCCCGGCATGAGCCACAGCATGTAGTCGAGGGCATGCGCTTCAAGTGCCTCACTGCACCCCAGCACGCCTACCACTGCACGCGGCGCGGCCACACAAATGCCGGCAAAGACGACGGTGAGCACAAAACCCACGCCGAAAGCCTGCGTGAGGATTATGCGCGCAGCCTTCACATTATTTTCGGCAAGCTGCATGCTTGCCACAACCGAGGCACCGATGCCAAACATCAGTCCCAAACCCGTGACCACCATCCACAGCGGAGCCACTATGTTTACGGCCGCTATGCCATCGGCCCCCACTCCATGACCCACGAATATGCCGTCGGTGATGGTTGCCACCGACATTGAAATCATGCCTACAAGCGTGGGGAAGAAAAGCGAGCGAAACAACTTTTCTATCTTTCCGTCGCCGAAATCAATCCTGTCGCGGTCTAAATCAATCTTCTTCATCTTTATACTATTACAGTTACTGTCATCCGGCCGGTTGGCATACTGCATCACGCCAACCGACAGAAACTTATTAACGGCTGCAAAATTACGAAAAGCCTGCAACAACGGCACGTTGTTTTGTCGGCGAGATACGGTACTTTTCACGACAAACATTTTGCCGAAGCAAACGAAAGCAGTAATTTTGCCGACAATGACAACACACGACAACGACACAAGCACTCGTCTGATTACTGCCGACGATGCCCTTCACAACGCAATACACCACTATGGTTGCGTGGTGATGTTGTGCGTAGAGGGCAATGCAACAGTGTCGGTAAACCAACGGAGAATGCGGTTCAGACACGGCGACCTGCTCATTCTCACGTCTGATTTGCGCCTCATCACCCAGCACGCGTCACGGGACTTTTCCGCACGCAGCGTGTCGATACCAGAAAGGATATTCAACACCGTCTATTACAAAATCACCAGCATAGCCCTGTGGGACTATCTCTACAAAACGCCCATACTGCGTCTTGACGGGAGCCAGCACACCGCACTTGCCGAATGGATGAACCAGTTGGAATGGGCCATACGCCACCTGCCGCGCGAAACGGCAGGCGAAATCGTGGCCAACGCCACACATGCGTTGTTCATGTCAATCGACGCACAACTCTCCGTGCACTATACCGACACGCCGCGCATAAACAAAGACCGCACATGGGAGATACTCACGCAATTCTACTCGCTGCTCTACCGCCACTATGCCACCCGGCGCGATGTGGAGTTCTACGCCTCGGCCATGAACATCTCGGCCGACTACCTCACCAAAGCGTGCCGTCGCGTGTATGGGACATCGGCCAAGAAACTGATAAACGAGCAGATAACCGAAGAATTGAAATTTCTGCTTGCCAACACAGGCAAGACGATAAGCGAGATGGCCTCCGACCTGAATTTCGAGGACTCTTCATATTTGTGCCGCTTTTTCCGACGCGAAACGGGCATGTCGCCAGTTGAGTTCCGCAACACACTCAACAAAGGCAAGACCACAGGCTGACCACCGGCAACCGTCAACGGCAGGTTTTTGCAAAAGTCGGAGAAAACGGGTATTGGCCGCGAAAAACGCCCACGGTTTCATAACTTATTGCTATTTTTGCACAAGAGAACACGACAATACAGACACATGACAAAGAAACAACGCTACGAATATGTGCTCGCCTATTTCCGCGAGCTTCATCCCGAGGTAACTACCGAACTTGAATTCGGGTCGGTGTTTCAGTTGCTCGTGGCCGTAGTGCTCAGCGCACAATGCACCGACAAGCGCATAAACCAGGTCACGCCCGCACTCTTTGCCGCCTGCCCCGACGCAAAGAGCATGGCCGAAGCAGGCGAAGCGGAGATTTACGAATACATAAAAAGCGTGTCTTATCCCAACGCCAAGGCCCGGCACTTGGCCGAACTGTCGCAGAAACTGCTTGACGACTACGGTGGCGAGGTGCCATGCACATTCAATGAACTGGTTGCCCTGCCGGGCGTGGGGCGCAAAACCGCCAACGTAATGATGGCCGTGGCATTCGGACAAGCCGCCATGCCGGTAGACACACACGTGTTCCGAGTGAGCCACAGGCTGGGACTTGTGGGCAAATCGGCCGACACGCCGTATAAGGTGGAACAACAACTCGTGGCCAACATTCCGCCCGCCGACTTGGCCAAGGCCCACCACTGGCTTCTGCTGCACGGCCGATATGTGTGCACTAGCCGCGCGCCCCACTGCGCAAAATGCGAACTTTCAGACATCTGCCCCAAGATTATGGAGGGGTCAAAGCTCTGACGGCATCTCCACAACGATGCCTCCATACACACATTATAATATATAATAACAGGAAAAGAGAAAAGAAAAATGGACACAAATAAAATCATAGGTTTTTTAAAAGCCATTGCCGCCAACAACAACCGACAGTGGTTTAACGACCACCGTGCCGAATATGAGGACGCCAAGGCCGATTTCGAGGCCGGAACGGCAAAGGCCATAGCGCGCATCGCCACGTTCGACCCGAGCATAAGCCACATAACCGTGAAAGATGCAACCTACCGCTTCTATCGCGACACGCGTTTTTCTCCCGACAAATCGCCCTACAAACGGCATTTCGGGGCATACATAGCGGCACACGGCAAGAAGGCCATGCACGGCGGCTACTACCTGCATCTTGAACCGGGCAACTGTCTTGTGGCGGCAGGCAACTACTGGTTGCCCACCAACGTGCTCACCGCTTGCCGCAACGAGATAATGGGCAACATCAGCACTTGGCGCGGCATTGTGGAAGACGAGCGTTTCGTTGCATTCTTCGGACATCCCGGTCAGGGCACATGGGGAGGCGAGAAGGGCTTCGGTCTGGAGATGCTCAAGAAATGCCCGGCCGGTTTCGACCGCGACTATGAGTTTATCGACTATCTGCGCATGAAGGATTTCTGCTGCTGGAAAGCTGTCCCCGACACATTCTTCGAAGGCGATGGTTGGCTCGACGGCATCGAAACGATACTGAAGACGGCAAAGCCCATGATGGACTTCATAAACGATGTTATAGACGACTACGAATGATTGCCAACGGCAGACTGCAACTCTACCCTTTGCTCAGGCTCGCGTTGATGCTCGCCGCAGGTATAGCCTTGGCCGACACGGCGGCTGACATTGTGCCCGTATGGGCATGGGCGGCAGCATGGGCGGCATTAATGGCAACGGGTGCAGCACTGCGTTCGCACCCTTTGGCACAAAGCCTGCTTATGCTTCTAGGCATTTCGGCATTTGGCGCATGGAATGCGGCTCGGCAAACCAATGAGTTGACAGCAACCACCGGCACTTGCGAGGAATGCTACGAAGCCGTGGTGGCAAGTGTGCCCGCACCGCGCGGCAAGACAGTGGGGTGCGACCTGCTGATAACACGAGGTCGTTTGGCCGGAAAGAACATACGCGCCGCCATTCTGCAGCAAACCGACGGCAACAGAGCCGGGCAGCTTCTGGTGGGCGACGGCATAAGGGCCGTGTCGCTGTTTGAGCAGCCTCGGGCCACGGCCAACGGGCAGCACAAGTTCGACTACACTCGTTGGATGAAGGTGCAAGGCTATGCCGCACAGACATTCATAGGCCGCAACAAATGGCAACGCGCCGTGACAACCCTCGACCTTACGCCGCGCACAAGTCGCATGATGCTGCGTGCGCGCATGGTGCAACAGCGCATTGCCGCGATATTCAAGCACAGCAAGCTCACCGCCAACGCCCTCGCCCTGGTGTCGGCCATGACGCTCGGCGACAAGTCGGGACTTTCGGCCGAAACAAAAGAGGCCTATTCAATATCGGGCGCGTCGCACATTCTCGCCCTGTCGGGACTTCACATAGGCATAATCTATGCCGTGTTGTCGCTCCTGTCAATGCGCAGCAGACGCCAATGGGCAAGTCAGACAATCATAGTGGCCACCATTTGGTTGTATGCAACAATGGTGGGCATGTCGCCAAGTGTGGTGCGCTCGGCCACAATGTTCACCCTCTACGCCATAGCTTCGCTGCTACAACGTCCGCGCCTGTCGCTCAATGTGCTCTCATTTGCCGCCTTTGCCATACTTACGGCCAACCCGCAAAGTCTGTGGGACGTGGGCTTCCAAATGTCGTTCCTTGCCGTTCTCGGCATCACCACACTCTATTCGCCCATATACCACACACCCACCGCACGGCACATCACACGGTGGCGCGCGGCAAAATGGCTATGGAGCATGATTGCAGTGTCGCTGTCGGCACAACTGTTCACCGCCCCTCTCGTGGCATTCTATTTCGGACGGTTTCCGTGCTATTTCCTCATCGCCAATATAATCGCCGTTCCCATGGCAACAATATTGATATATTCGTCGCTGGCACTGCTTGCAACCACACCCGTGCCCGTGCTGCAAAATGCCGTGGCCTACATCGTGGAACATGTCGTGGGCGCACTCGACACCGCCATGCAATGGGTTGCCCGTCTGCCGGGGGCAAGCATCGAAGGCATCGACATCAGTGCCTTGCAACTCACAATGATTTATGTATTCATTGTCTGCATGTGCCTGTTAGGCCGCTATGCAATGTTGGCTGCCCAATCGGCCAGCGGCAAGAGCACGGGCGAATATCCCCAACGGCCCTCTATATGAGAATGGGCCACAAAAAAACGAACAACAACGGCGTGCCGAAAAGCACCCGCCGACATATTCAAAACAGTTAAAGAAACAACAGAACAATATGAACTCCTATACACCAACATCAAAAGGCACACCATGCACCCTGCCCTACCGCGTCATAGCACTCGACCTCGACGGAACGCTCACCAACCACGACAAAATCGTGACCGAGGCCACACGCCAAGCCCTTGCCGATGCACAGGACAACGGAGCAGTGGTGGTGCTCGCATCGGGAAGGCCCACTTACGGCATAATGCCCATAGCCGACTGTCTGGAACTCGAACGGCGCGGCGGCTTCATCCTCGCCTACAACGGCGGCAAAATAGTTGACTGCCGAACCATGCAGACGCTCTATTCGCAATATCTGCCCGACACGGTGCTGCCCGAAATACACGACTATGCGCACAAAAAAGGCTATGCCATGCTAGGTTATTCGGGAAGCGAAATAATCACCGAAAGTCCCGACGACAAATATGTGGGCGAAGAATCGCGCATAAACAAGATGCCAATATGCCACGTTGACAACCTTCTGGAACATCTTGAAAAGCATCCCACCAAACTGCTTATGACCGGCGACCCTACCGAAATGGTGAAAGCCGAAGAAGAACTTGCATCTATCCTCGGCAACAGAATGGACGTGTTCCGCTCCGCCCCGTTCTTCATCGAACTTGTACCCAAGGGCATCGACAAAGCACGTTCGCTGCAACGATTGCTCAACCACATAGGCTATACACCCTCAGACATGATTGCATTTGGCGACGGCTACAACGACATTTCCATGCTGCGCCTTGCCGGAATGGGCGTGGCAATGGCCAATGCCGCACCCGAAGTGCGCGCCGAAGCCGACTATGTGACACTTTCCAACGAGGAAGATGGCGTAGCTGCCGCACTCGCACATTTCTCCGTTTCGGAAGAATAACCGCACACGGCACCGCAAAACTATGGCAAACGGCATATAGAAATGCAGAAAAACGCATTTATTAAACCGCTTTTGTAAAATAAATCCGCATTTTTTTTGTAGTTTAAAATATTATGCCTACCTTTGCACCCGCAAATGCAACAAGTCGGTGCCATAGCTCAGTTGGTAGAGCAAAGGACTGAAAATCCTTGTGTCCCCGGT
>CAVCLB010000090.1:0-8657 GCA_963602915.1 Dysosmobacter segnis
AAGTATATTCCTCGTAGTCAAGAGGATTTCCTTTCATGTCAAGATAGGTAATGCGGAATGTTACATTAAAAATGTCCTCATCGGTATTGTTTTTCAAAGCCAATGTACCTTCATAGTCACTATACCCTTGTTCGTAAGAAACCATAGAAACGGCATTGAGCGTATCCTTTGATGTTGCTGACATGCTCAACGAGATTGTCAGAATGAGAATGGTTAATAATTTTCTCATAATCGTTTGGTTGTTTGGTTATTGTTGTAGTATTGTTACTTTTATCTTTTCAATAATTCTTGGACACATTAAAGTCAGATGCAAAGTTATAAAATTAACACGAGTACTGCGAATTTTCGGGGATTAACCTATTTTTCCACGGTATGCCTATAATGGAAAAAGGAAAATGTTGGTGTCCGGTGAAATAACGGTCTAACATTGTAAACGTGGAATGTCTGGTCTTTATATGAATTCTGAAAACACGGGGCTTACTTTTGTCAATTGCATAGTTTCCACTCCATTGCCCCTGAAAGGGGCGCATATTATAGGATAGGGGCTTGCCCCTGCGCTAGAATCTGTCGTCCCTACGGGACTTACCTTTTGCAAAGTTTTTACTGGACGCCAATAAATGGACACAAAATGAAAACGGGCGGAAAACCTATCTCGTTTTCCGCCCGTTTAATGACGTGCTTATTTGTGCTTTTATTTGCGTCTTGTCGTTGCCTTTATTTCAGGTAGTCCTCAAAATATTGCGTTATGCGCTCATGCAGGTGCACGCTTTGGTGACCTCTCATGTTGTGCGGTTCGCCGGGATAAACGAAGAAGTCGGGTTGCGTTCCGGCTGCTATGCAGGCTTTCAAAAACGAGAGACAGTGCTGCGGCACTACCGTCAGGTCGTTGTAACCCTGTATTATTTGCAGTTTACCTTTGAGGTTGGCCGCCTTGTCTATGAGCGATGTCTTCTTGTAACCTTCGGGATTTGCCTGCGGAGTGTCCATGTAGCGTTCGCCATACATCACCTCATACCAGTGCCAGTCAATCACCGGACCTCCGGCAACACCCACCTTGAACACGTCGGGATAGTTGGTCATGAGCGATATTGTCATAAAACCTCCGAAGCTCCATCCGTGCACACCGAGACGGTCGGCATCAACATAGGGCAGCGTTTTCAGATATTCCACGCCTTTCATCTGGTCTTTCATCTCCTCCTGCCCCAGTTGTCTGAACGTAGCCTGCTCAAATTCTTTGCCTCGGTTTTCGCTTCCACGGTTGTCGAGAATGAACAGAATGTAGCCCTTCTGAGCCATGTAGGTTTCCCAGCTGCGGCTGCAGTAGTGCCATCTTGCATCTACATTGTGCGCGTGCGGGCCACCATACACATATATCACTGTGGGATATTTCTTCGTGGGGTCAAAATCCATGGGCTTCACCATGCGGTAGTACAGGTCGGTTGTGCCGTCGGCGGCCTTTATTGTTCCGCAGCTGTATTGCGGCACTTTGTAGCCCTTCCACGGGTCGTCGGCCTTGAAATACTGCATCTGCTTGCCCGTTTCGGTGTTGGCTATGCAGATGTTGCGCGGAGTGTCGGGCGTGGAGTAGTTGTCAACCACATATTGTCCGCTGCCACTGAGCGTGGCCGAGTGCCATCCCTTGCCGTTCTCGTCGATGAGGCGGCGCTTGCCGGTGTTCACTTCCACGGCAAACAGGTTGCGTTGTATGGGCGAAAGCTCGTTCGACGCGATTATTATCGACTTGCTCTTTGCATCGAAACCAACAACCTCCATTACCGTCCAGTTGCCGCTTGTGAGTTGGCTTATCGCCAATGAAGAGTGGTCGAGCTGCGCATTGCCGCCTTTCGCGGCGATTGTGCATATATAAATGTGATTGTAGCCGTCTTTCTGGCTCTGCATCACAAACTTCGATTTGTCCCACGGCAGGAACTGTATTGGGTGGAGCGGCTCCACATATTTGTCGTCGGTCTCGCGGTAGAGTTCGCCCTCCTTCTCGCCGGTTGCTGCGTTGTATCTCGTGAGACGGCAGTCGTTCTGGTCGCGGTTTAGCTCAAACATGTACACCGACTCGTTGTCGGGGCTCCATGCCACGTTGCTGAAATAGCGGTCGGTGGGGTCGCCCGCTTGCAAGTAAACGGTTTTCCCGGTGGTGGTGTCGAAAACGCCCACCGTCACCTTGTGCGACGTTTCGCCGGCCATGGGATATTTGTCGGGTGCTGCCTTGGCTATGCACGTTTCTGTTTCGGGGTGGTTGAATACCGGTTCGGGAATGTCAACCTGCGGATAGTCGGTCACCATGCTCTGGTCCATGCGGTAGAATGCAAGCTTCTTGCCGTCGCTGCTCCAGAATGTTCCCTTGTCGATGCCGAACTCGTTGCGGTGCACGCTCTGCCCGTAGACAATGTCGCGCGAACCGTCGGTTGACAGTTGCCATGTCTTGCCGCCCTTAGCTACATACAGATTGTCGTCTTTAAGATAGACCGTCGCAAAACTTGCAGGGCTTGTCTCGAGAATGGTCTCGCCGTCTTCAAAGGTGTAGCTGTCGGCAAGGCAGTGCTTCTTGAAGTCGATGCTGTACACATGGTCGGCGGTGGTGATGTTCACAATCGACTTGCTGGGGTAGGGGAACGACACCCCATAGAGGCTGTTCACCTTTATGTCACGGGTGTTGCCAATCCACTGGTTGATGTCGTTTATGGCAAAAAGCTGTGTTTCCTTGCCCTTTGCCTTGTCCACCAGAAAGCATGTCTTTGCCTCGACACGCACCAACTGGTCGCCCCACCACACGAGATGGCGGTTGGCCGGTGACATGTTGCGGTAGTTCTTTCCGCCGAAATTCAGGTCTTCAAGTGTGAATTCTTTCATCTGTGCGCAAACGGCCATCGTGGCCAACAGAGCCAACAGTATGGCCGACAATCGTTTATTCCTCATTTCTCTTTCCGCGTTTTGAAGCGAAACCGCGTGTGTCGCGCTTCGGGTTGTTGCCAAATCGTTTGCCTTCCTTGCCGAACGGGGCACCGCCACGGTTGTCTTTGCCGAAACGGCCGCGTGCCGGTTTGTCGTTGTCGTCAAACCGCTTTCTTGGCTGACGGCGCTTGTCGAAACTCTCTTTTTCGTCGTCGCGCTTGTAACGGTCGAACGAGTGGAACTTGAACGAGCGTATGTCGGCCTCGGCATTCTCCTCGTCTTCGTCGAGACGCTTCTTGAACTCGCGGTTCTTCTTGAACCTGTGTTTCTCGGCCATTTGGCGTTTCTCCTCGTCGGTCTTCACTATTCCGCCTTCCTGACGGAACTCTTTCATCGAACCGTCGAATATAGCGTATTTGCGGAACTCGCATTCCAGCGAACCATTGAACACGGGAATCTTTATCGACGGCTTGAGCCCTATGGCCTCGAAACACTCCTCGCGGTAGCTGAGCACCCATGCCTCGTTGCCCATGAAGGCATGCTTGAGCCGCTCGCCAATCATCTTGTAGGTGGCTATGAGGTTGGGTGTGGATATGCGCTCGCCGTAGGGCGGGTTCATCACGATGATGCTCTTGTTGGCCGGTTTGGTGAAATCCTTGAAGTCGGCATTCTCCACGGTCACGTCCTTGGTGAGTCCGGCGGCCTTTATGTTCAGCTTTGCGGTGTTCACGGCCTTCATGTCGATGTCATAGCCGTAGATGTGGTGGTTGAATTCGCGCTCCTGCGAGTCGTCGTTGTATATGCGGTCGAACAGGTCGGCATCGTAGTCGGGCCATTTTTCAAATGCAAATTCCTTGCGGAAGATACCCGGGCTCATGTTGTGGGCTATGAGCGCAGCCTCGACGAGCAGTGTGCCCGAACCGCACATCGGGTCGATGAAATCGGTTTCGCCGTGCCAACCGGTCATGAGAATCATTCCGGCTGCGAGCACTTCGTTGAGCGGTGCCTCTACCGACTCCTGACGATAGCCGCGACGGTGGAGCGACTCGCCGCTTGAGTCGAGCGACAGTGTAGCGTCGCTTTCGGCAATGTGTATGTTGAGTCTTATGTCGGGGTTGCTCACCGAGATGTTGGGGCGTGTGCCGGTTTTCTCTCTGAAATAGTCTACGATGGCATCTTTCACCTTGTAGGTGACGAAGCGCGAGTTGCGGAACTCGTCGGAGTATACCACCGAGTCAACCGAGAAAGTCTTGCCTTTTTCTATGTATTTTTCCCATTCGATGTCCTTTATCTCTTCGTAAACGTCGTCGGCCGAACGGGCTTTGAAGTGTTTTATAGGCTTTAAAATCCTGATGGCGGTGTGCAGCTGGAAATTTGCGCGGTACATCATTTCCTTGTCGCCGGTGAACGACACCATTCTGCGCCCGGTCTGCACGTTGTTTGCTCCCAATTGGATGAGTTCTTTTGCCAATACGGGTTCAAGTCCCATGAACGTTTTGGCAATGAGTTCGAATTCGTTCATATTTATATTCAAAAATCATTTGTTTCATTCGGGTTGCCGGCTGAGCTTGCCTTAATGGGCGTTTTCTGCCTGGCGCTACGATAATCTGCGCGGCTTGACACCGCTCCGGGCACAACACTACAATGTCTCCACTGCCTTGCCGCGATTTTGACCTGTGTTGTGGGGATTGTCATAAATTCAATATCGAAGATTATTGTAGATTGCAAAATTAATAATAAATATTAAAACAACGAGCAATCGGCGGCGTTTTTATTTCGTCGTTTGTGCTTAGTGTCGCCTGAATTTCAGCATCAGTATGCCGTGCGGCGGCCGCTGCAGGTGTGTGCGGCGGATGGTGTAGGCGTGTGCAGCATGTGCGGTGCGTGTGTGCAGCGCATGGCGCAACATGGCAAACCGTGTGGGCTTGTGGCGGTTGCAGGTTGTGTTTCGGGGGGAATGAAGGGTTGTGTGTTGGTGTGCGCGTGTGTCGTTGCACGGCTATTCTTCGAGCTCGGCAAGGTTGACAATGAAACTGTGCAGCAGGTTGCTTGTGGTTTCTATGGGCGCGTAGGCAAAATATTTCATGCTGTTTTTCACGGTGCGCATCATGGCCTTGGGGTCGTTTTCAACAAGTCCGGTTGCGCTCTGGTGAAACTGCCAGTCTTTTGTGTCGACATTGGTGTGGTGCAGCAGACTGCGCATGGCCTGCCGGTAGCCGTAGGGGTCGATGCGCGACACGAAAGGCACTTCTTCTTTCTCGAAGTCGAGCGTGGTGATGAGTATGCTGCCGTATAGTTGCGCAAGGTTTTTTATGTGGCATTTCTCGAGCCAACGGTCGAGTTTCACGAAGTCAACACGGTCGCCTTGATGCCTAAGGAAAATGCCTATGGGCAGCAAGTGGCCGTAGGATATGCCACGGGTGAGAACCTGGTTGGTGTTTGTGATTATGAGGTTGAATAGGTGCAGCGTGCTTTCCGAACGTTCTTCCGAGGCATTCTCGCGCTCTCTTGTCTTCCTTATCCTGCGGTTGAGCAGCCTGTTGGTGAGCAGCACGTCGCCGCTTTTCGCCTCGCCATTGTCGTGGTGCATGGCATCGTCGGCCTCCAAAAAGCGGTCTACAATGTGTTGTGGCATGGCCGCCGGCGTGTGCGGATTGCACTTTATGCCAGCCGCTGCGGTGTGGAGCACGCTTTGCTGCAACGCTATGTCGTAGAGGCGGTTCCACTTGAAATCGGACATAGGCTCTATTTCTTCAAATTCGCCGAGTGCGCCCGACTTGAGCAACTTGAAGAAATTTCTTAATATTATGTCGGTATTGGCCAGTGTCATCTGTTGTGTGGAGTGTCAGGAGTATTTTTTCGGGAAACGTAACAGGATGCTGCACACCATTACTGCTCCGAGAATGAACGGATAGTAAAGGTAGGGCACAATGTCGGTGGGACTGATTTTTGCCAGTCCCGATGCCATGAGCAGCTGTGCGCCGTAGGGTATCAAGCCCTGCATGAAGCACGAGCTGGTGTCGAGCAGACTGGCGGCTTTGCGCTTGTCAACGCCGAATGCAAGGCTTATGTTTTTCACAATGTTGCCCACCGTGATTATGGCCACCGTGTTGTTGGCCGTGCACATGTCAACGGCTGCGGCGAGGAAGCAGATTACAAACTCGGCACCGCGCTTGCCGTGTATGCGGCGCGTTATCTTGTCTATGATGTAGTCGATGCCGCCATCGTGCTGCACCAGTTCGAAGAGTCCGCCGGCGAGCATCGTTATGATGATGAGTTCGCTCATCGACAGCACGCCGTCGCCCATTGCATGGAAAAGGTTGAATATGTCGCTCGCCCCGCACATTATGCCTATGGCGAGCGTCAGCACTATGCCCGTGACAAGCACCGTGAGCACGTTGATGCCCATAGCCGCCGTGACGAGCACCGCCACATAGGGTATGAGCTTTATAAGGTTGGTGTCGCCGTGCTGCGCGGCAGTGCCGTGGCCGAAGCCGATGTAGGCATAAATGAGCAATGTTATTATTGCGGCAGGGAGGGCTATGTAGATATTGGCCTTGAACTTGTCGCTCATCTTGCAGTCTTGCGAACTTGTTGCCGCTATCGTGGTGTCGGATATGAACGAGAGGTTGTCGCCGAAAAATGCTCCGCCCACCACTGTTGCAGTGACGAGCGGCAGACTTGCATCAATTGACGAGGCCAGACCGGTGGCGATGGGCACCAGCGCGACAATCGTACCTACGCTTGTGCCGATGGAAAGACTTATGAAACACGAGGCGCAAAACAGTCCCGGCAAGACCATGCTGCCCGGCAAAATGGCCAAAACGGCGTTTACCGTGGCATCGATGCTGCCTATCTGCTTGGCCGAATTGGCAAACGCCCCGGCAAGAATGAATATCCACAGCATCTGCATGATGTTGGGCGCGCTCGCTCCCTTGTTGAATATCGCGATGCGCTCCGAGGTGGTTTCCTTGCGGTGTATGGCCACCGCGTAGATGCACGAGAGCATAAACGCTATGCTTATCGGTATCTTGTAGAAGTCGTGTGCTATGATTGACGTTACAAGATAAATGGCGACAAAGACAATTAGCGGGCTCAGTGCGGCAATACCTTTTTTGTTGTTCATCTTGCGGTCGGTGTTTATAGTGCTCAAATCGTGACAAGTTGTTTGTTAATTCGATGCCTTATTTTGACAAAGCGAGGCATCGTTATGCCTCGCTTTGTAATCAGATGCCCATGCGGGTAAGCATCTCTTTTACCGTCACTAAAGCTGTGTGCGGCGGTAGAAATCCACGTTTTCTTTGGTGAGAAGCTCAATGGGCATGTAGTTTACGGGCTGCACTTTCTTCTTGAGCACTATTGCCTTGAACAGTGTGTCTACGCAACTGTAGCCCTGCTGGTAGCCGTGCTGTGCAATGAGAAACGAGATGCTGCCTTGACGCAGGCACTCTGCATTCTTGGCCACCATGTCGTAGCCCATGATTTGTATGTCGCGGCGGTTGTTGCGCAGCAGATATTCGCCCACGATGTGGGCTTTGGAGTTGAGCGTTATGCAGTGGTGCACTTGCGGATGTTCCTCGAAGAAAGTCTTCAGCATGCTGTCGTTTTCGCCTTTGGTGCCTTTAAACGGAAGGTGCAGCTCGGTAATCTGGATGTTTGGGAAATGGTCGTGCATGTAGTGGCGGAACCCCACTTCGCGGTTGGCTTGCTGCTTGCTTGTCACATGCCCGTTCTTCATGCGTTTCAGTAGCATTATCTCTTTCTCGTTGCTTGCAATGAGCATGAGCATCTTGGCGGCGAAATATCCGCTGCAGAATGAGTCCTGGCCGAAGAAGGAAAGCGGGCGCAGGTCGGGCATGTAGGAGTCGAGCAGGACAAACGGTATCTGTTTGTCGTGCAGAATGTCGGTAAACACTTTCGTGGTGTCGATGTCAACCGGGACGATTATTACACCGTCGGGGGCTGAACTCAGGCAGTCGGTGTAGCAGTTTACGAACGACTGGTTGTCGAAGCGTTCGTAATACATTATCTTTACGTCGATGTGGAAGTCGCGGCGCACCTCTATTGCCTTCTTCGCTCCTTGCTCAATCTCCTCCCAATAGGCTTCCGACTCGTGCTGGGGAATGAGCATGTAGAAAGTGTAAGACTTGTTGTAGGCCAGGGCACTTGCGTAGACATTGGGCTGGTATTTCATTTCTTTGAGAGCCAGTTCCACTTTCTCGCGTGCCGGTTTCGACACGTTGGGACGGTTGTGCAGCACACGGTCTACTGTGCCTACCGACACTCCGGCCCTTTCGGCAATGTCTTTTATTCTGATTTTATCCATTGTTGTGTGTCAAGAATGTCAACGGTGTTTTTGTTTTAATTGCAAAGTTAATATAAAAAAACAAATTGTGCGAAAGCACAGGCGCGTTTTTTAATGTGCGGATAACCACAAAAGAGGCTTAATAAACAATGTATATGCCCAAAAACAACCGCAGCGAACTGTGTTGTCCGTTGCATGTTTGAAGGCAAGAAAAAGGAAAATGTGTAATACCAATGGGGTGGTGGGTGTTACACCAAAACGTCTTGTTGTGCCAATTTTGGTCCCCATTTATTACAAATTGAGCAAAAATGCAGCGTGGTTAAATTGCTGATGTATAGCCGAATATATACAAAAAAGAGGATTTTACATAAAGTAAAATCCTCTTTTAAATTGTGACTCCGCTGGGATTCAAACCCGGAACCTTCTGATCCGTAGTCAGATGCTC
>CAVCLB010000091.1:0-8308 GCA_963602915.1 Dysosmobacter segnis
TTGTGGATATTTCTTTAAGTCCTTGAAGAAGGAAGGGTGGAACGAGTAGAAGAATAATTCAGGCTTTGTCCCCTTGGCTTTTATTGAAAACAGATCCTTTGGCACTCTCAGTTTATTATGAGAAATAAGATTATTAGCTACATTCAAAATACTCTGAGTAGAGCGATAATTCTCGTTAAGAATTACATCAATATCAGGTTTGAATTCAACAAGATATCGTGGAGCAGCACCACGCCATTGATATATGCACTGATCAGGATCTCCAACAACAAATAAATTCCCAGTAACAGAAGATAATTTATTAATAATACACCAGTCTACCATACTGCAATCTTGTGCTTCGTCTACCATGATATAGTCAAATTTTTCTGACCATTCTTGGCATATTTCTTTATTGCTCGTTAGTATGGAATATGTATATAGAAGCAAATCGTCATAATCTGCCATATTCATTTCTTGTTGTCTGCAAACGAATTGACACTTTGGATTTGAAAAAGAATCGTTTTTCCCTTGTTTCCTCGCATTGTTTATGATTTTAATATAATCGTTTTTGACAGAATATTTCCAATCTGAAATTTCATCGACAAAACTTTTAGCCCCACGCTTCTCCTTTAAAAACTCTTTTGCCAATGCCACGCAGTCTTCTCTATCCATAATCGTAAAACCTTCCGATAATCCAACTTGGGCATAATTTCCCCTAAGAAAGTTCAAGCAGAAGCCATGTAATGTTCCAACAAAACTACCCTTTATGTCTATTCCAAACATATCAGAAAGGCGACTCCTCATTTCTTGGGCAGCTTTGTTGGTAAATGTAAGGCATAAAATATTATGTGGGTCAATTCCTAAAACATTAACTAAATAAGCATAACGATTTACAAGTACAAGTGTTTTACCAGTACCAGCACCAGCTATCACTCGTACTTTCCCCTCTGTTGAGCAGACGGCCAATTGTTGTTGTTTGTTTAAATGAGAAATATCCATAATAAATGTCTTCCTAAAGAATAAGTCTATGTGATATCAATATTTTTATTTCGCATTGTCTTTAAAACAGTCATTTTCTTGTAAACAAATCCTTCTCAGCTAAGAAACTACGCCTTCGTTTGCAGCATTGAAGTTGTTGTCACAACTCAACCTTGTGGTAATAGCGTGTGGGACCAAGACCTTTTAGGCCTGGATGCAGTATCTGCACAAGGTCGCGCAGCAACATGTCGGGACGGAACGACAACTCTTCGAAATAGGTGGAATGCTCGCTGTCGCATGCGTAGATATTACCTTCGCGGAAGGCTTTGAGCACTTTGTAGCCTTCATACTCGGCCAACAGAGACTTGCGCGTGGGTGGCAGTGGGGTAGAGTAGACGAAAATCCATGTCTCGGCATTCTCGGCTTTCTGCAACACTGCCTCCGGGGCCATGGTGAGCGAACCGCTGTGCGGATCGTCGGCAAACACATAACGGCCTCCGGCATCGGCAATGAGGCGTGCCATTGAACTTTGTCCGCCGGGACAATACCACACGCCGCCCACTCGTTTCTCGGTGATTATCGATCTGCCTTGGCCGGCTTTGCGTGCCTGCGAAGCCAATGCCCGGTAGTTGGCTACCACCTTGGCGAAAAGCGAATCGGCCTCGTGGTTGCGTCCGGCAAGCATGCCATAGAAACGCATCCATTCGGCACGTCCAAGAGCCGAGGTTTCCATATAGTCGGCACATTCTATTATAGGCACGCCCATACGTTCCAGTGCCCCATAGTTGGAATTGTCGTAGGGCGAGACAAATATGGCCTGCGGCTGCACAGTGGCCATGCGCTCCACCGACGGTGACATGCTGCTGCCGCAGTCGGCAATGTTGCCGCTGGCTACACGCGACGTGATGTAGGGCTGGTGCATGTAGCCCATGTCACACACTCCGGCAATTGTCGAGCCTGCACCAAGCCATTGCAGCAGTTGGCAGTGTGGGGCGGTGAATACAATATTGCGCGTTAGCGGTGTGTACACCACAGTACCTTCAGGCAAATCGGACACTTGGCCGGAGTCGCTCCTTGCGACAAGAATGTAAGTGTGCAGCGTTGTTCCGTGTTTCCATGGGTTGGCTAGTTTCACGACGGTGTATTTGTCGTGGCGCACGGCAGTGATGTTGTCGGCGTAGGCAAACTTTATCGTGTCGCCTGTGTCGGGCTGTTTGTTTCCGGCGCGCGGCGTGCATGCCGATAGGCAGACAATGGCAACCGAAATTGCCAACAGTAGCATAATGGCATTGTGCAATTTTTCCGGTTGGCATCTGTGATGTTGTTTCATATTATATATAATGTGTAGTGTCGCTGCAAATGTAGCAATAAAAAACGTAAAAACACGTGATGACAACTAAAGATAAGCTTGTGTAAGAGCAGTGCTTTCTTTTGCTTCTTTCCGCAAGAGCCACTTGCACATTCAAGTAGTTTTTAGTGCAAACAAATTCGTTTCGTTGGTTCTGTGTAGTGGTTGTTTGCACGATGAAAGTGTTTTTGCAGCTTTTATGCACATTTATTTGCCCGTATGGCATTTTTATACTAATTTTGTCGCAATGCATGAAACTCAATAAAAAATAACGTTTATGAAAAATCATTACTTAGCAATCTTGCTGGCCGCAATGTCGTTCACGGGCATGTCGGCACAGACAGTCTTGCTGGAGCGCGGCAACGCCACGCACAAGGCAATGCCTAACGCCTCGCGCATGAACCGTATGCAGGTGCTTGCTGCCGACAACGCGCCAAAGCGTGCCGCCGCAAGGGCATCATGGTCGCTCCCTGCTCCTGAGACATTCATCACCGAGCGTCCCGAGGGCACATATTATGTGGTTTACCGCAGCACGACCGGCACAGTGCGCACCCAGCAGGGCTATGCTTCGCAGGTGAGTGCCGATGCCGACGCAAGCGCAATAGTCGTAGCCGACGACGGAAGTCTGTATATAGAGAACCCTATAAACTCATTCCTCACCGCAACCTGGATAAAAGGCCACAAGGCAACCGGCGACACCATAGAGGTTGATCTGCCGCAGATAATGTATTCGGAGCAGGGCTCAAACAATAACACCGTATATGGTTATGCTTTCCGCCTCACCGCAATTGACGAGGAAGACGGACGTTCCTACGTTCCCGATGAGGCTTCGCAGACAATGAAATATGTGTGGCGCAACGATTCGCTTATAAAGGTTGACGACGATATGCTCGGCCTTTGCCTCGCAAGCGGCAACTGGATTGGTTACGGTGAAAAAGAGTCGGTGTCGCGCGTGGTGCGCGAAACAGTGGCACAACCGCAGAATCCCGATGCAGCCAAGAAATATGTTATACGTTCCTATAATGGTTCGGGCGAGGTGCTGCACACCATGCGCGTGGCTGTTGAGGACAACGACGTGTATTTTGGCGGCATTACCGAGGCTCTGCCCGACGTATGGGTGAAAGGAAAAAAAGACGGCGACAATGTGGTTCTCGACGCAGGCCAGTATATGGGAGTTGACTCCACGATGCTCATGCACGCTTATCTGTATGCCTATGAGCAGACAAAGGAAGTGGACGGTATTACCGACAGTCTGTATATTGTTGACACGCCCATAACATTCTCTTACAATGCCACGACCGACACGTATTCTACAAGCCAGAACCTTGTGGTGAACACCGGCAACAGACTGTTGTCGAGCTATCCGGTTGACTCGTATATCGCTCCCGTGATTTATGCATGGACAGAGAACGTTGGTGCTCCGAGCGACCCGAAATTCACAAGCTATATGCCTTTCCTCGATTTCTTGGGATATGGTGGTATCGAATTCCAATTGTCGAGAACCGACTACGATGGCAACTACCTCGACCCCGATAATCTGTACTACAACCTGTATTTCGACGGAAAGGTGATGACTTTCAATGAAAGCGAGTATGTAGATGTGGAGGGATCGATGACCGATGTGCCTTACAGTTTTGCTTCTTATGATTTTGAGGTGGACGGAGATGTGCGCCGTGTGTATTACTACACCGATGTCACGAATTTTGGTCTGCAGGAGTTCTATCTTGACGGCGACCGCCGCCTTGTGTCAAATCTCGTGACATATAATGCATCCACTGGCGTGAGCGAGAATATGGCTGCCAAGGAGTTGAAGTCGGTTGTGTATACCGACTTGTCGGGACGCCGTGTTTCCAAGCCTTCGAAAGGCATTTATGTGCGTACTGTTGAATATGCCGACGGCACACGCAGCGTGAACAAGGTGCTTATGAAATGACAATGAAAACGCCTACATTAAGGCGATAACGGCCAATACAACGGTCTGCAACCAAATTCTTCTGAAGATTGGTTGCGGGCCGTTTTTCTTTCTTGCAGTGCGCAATGTGGCAATTGGCAAGGAATGGTTTAACACGTCTTGTGCATGTAATGGTAGGGCAATGAGAGAATTGTCAGGATTGGCAGAATGCGTGAGGTCGCATGATACGGTAATCTTTGGAAACAGAGTGTCGGCTTGCATGAAAGGCTATAATACAAAAATGACGATGAGGAAAAGACCCCATCGTCATATAGTGTGGTTGCTGTATTTTTGTCAGCGCGTTTTTGCTGTGTCCGATTATTTTACGACTATCACCAAATATTTGCTTGTTGACCAGAACAACTGGGGGTTGGTTATGCGCAGCACATACATGTTGTTGGCATCACGCTCAAGTGTGTAACTGCTTGACGGGTGCATGGTGAGGATTTTTGCTGACTTGGAAAACAACTTGACCTCTTTTTCAATGCGTATGTCAATCTTGGTGAAATAGCTTTTGTTGAAATTTGATTCAAGCACTTTGTTGCCATCGATGATGCGCTGTTCTTTCAGTTCCTTCTTCGTGCCGAATACAAACCACGCAGTGTTGAGCTGCTTGTCCTGGGCATTTATCGTCTCAGTCTTCTGCGACGACTCTGTCTTCAGGTTGCTTACATTGCTGTTGAGATTGTTTATCGTCTCGTCGAGGGCGGCAATGTGTATGTCTTTGGCATCAAGCTCGGCACGGAGCTGGCGCAATTGCAGGTCTTTCTCGTCAAGCTGTTTCACGAGATTGTCGATTGTCTTTTTAAGCTGGTCACCCTTTACCGACCCCTCACGCAGTTGTTGGCGCAACTTTGCAATGAGTGCACGGTTCTGTTTCATCGTGCTTGATATGAACTGTATGTTCTCGACAATCTGGTGACGTTTGTCGGCTCCCTCGCCCGATTTCACGATGTTCACGCGGTTTTCGGCCTCGTTTATCTCACGCAACCCCTCCTGTATTTGGTTGAATGTTTCCATGATGTCGTTAATCTCGTTGTCTTTTTGCGAGATTATGCGTTGCAAAGAGTCGCTCTGCTCGATGTTTGCCAAGTCGGAGCTTTTCTCTCTACTGCCGCAAGCGGCAAGGCCGGCGGTGGCCAATGCGATAACTAATAGCTGTAGATGTTTCATATCATTTCAGTTTTAAGTTTTTTCTTGACATTATTTCCTGCCACTACAATTACGATTTCGCCGCGCGGTTCATTGTCGGTGAAATGCTGTATAACCTCGGCAAGACTGCCGCGCACGCTCTCTTCATGCACTTTGGATATTTCGCGGCAAACACTGCACTGTCTGTCGGCACCGAATACATCGGCGAATTGTGTCAGCGTCTTGACCAGGCGGTAGGGCGATTCGTAAAACACCATAGTGCGTGGCTCGTCGCGCAAAGCATTGAGCGCGGTTTGCCGCCCTTTCTTCTGCGGAAGGAAACCTTCGAAACAGAAGCGGTCGCACGGAAGCCCAGACGACACTATGGCCGGAATGCACGCCGTGGCTCCGGGCAGACACTGCACCGTAATGCCGGCACGCGCAGCCTCGCGGGCCAGGAAAAATCCTGGATCGCTTATTCCGGGTGTGCCGGCATCGCTTATCAGGGCAATGTTCTGCCCGGCCTTAAGACGCTCGACGATGCCCGCACTCGTGCCGTGTTCGTTGAATTTGTGGTGCGACATGAGCCTGTTCTGTATGTCAAAATGCTTCAGAAGAATGCCCGACGTGCGCGTGTCTTCGGCGAGCACGAGGTCGGCCTCCTTCAGAACACGCACGGCACGAAGCGTCATGTCTTCCATATTCCCCACCGGAGTGGGCACAATATACAATATCCCCATATGAAAGACAAAAATATACATTTCTTTGCCATTGACAAAAAAAGCAACGCTTTCTTTGCATTTTTTAAAACGTCTTTGTAAATTTGCACTTGTTATGACAGTGTATTTAGCAGGCGAACCACATCGCCATGGAAGAATAGAAGTGATATGCGGTTCGATGTTTTCGGGCAAAACAGAGGAACTGATTCGGCGTATGAGACGCGCAAAGTTTGCCCGGCAAAAAGTGGGCATCTTCAAGCCTGTCATAGACACGCGCTATTCTGACGTGAACGTAGTGAGCCATGACAAAAATCTAATAGAGTCGATACCTGTTTCATCGGCTAGCGATATTCTTTCCAATGCATCGGGATATGACGTTGTGGGCATTGACGAGGCGCAATTCTTCGACGAAAGCCTTGTTGGCGTATGCAATGTTTTGGCCTACAATGGGACAAGGGTGATTGCAGCCGGACTTGACATGGACTTTAAGGGCGTGCCTTTCGGGCCTATTCCCGCTTTGTGCTCAGTGGCCGACGAGGTGACCAAGGTGCATGCAATTTGCGTGAAATGTGGCGCACTGGCCTATGTGAGCCACAGACTTGTGAACGATGACGAACGGGTGTTGCTTGGAGAACAGTCCGAATATGAGCCACTATGCCGGGAATGCTACCGTAAAGCATTGCACACAACAGAAGAATAAGGCACCGTTGTATGCATAGGCTTCGCATACATGATTGTTTTTACCTTTTATAAACGACAAGATATGCTTGACCAGAAAATAACTTTCGACAAGTTCATACGCGGCACCCTTATCACACTCATGGTGTTGGCCGTGCTGTTTGTGATGAATTATCTCAGCGGGGTGCTTCTGCCGTTTTTCGTAGCATGGCTTTTTGCCTATCTGCTCTACCCAATAGTAAAGTTCATACAATACCGCATGCACGTAAAGGTAAGAGCCGTTGCAATAATACTAACATTGCTCCTCGTGGTAGGCGTGGTGGGACTAATGGTGTATTTCATCATTCCGCCGATGATAGAACAGTTTCAAAAACTGTATGAAGTTCTGATGCACTGGCTGCATCAGACAACACACACCAATGACCTGACTGCACTCGTGAAAAATTGGATTGGAAACAATCAGGCCGAAATTGAAAGGTTCTTCAAAAGCAGGGATTTTACCGACACCTTGAAATCTACAATGCCCAAGGTGTTTGCCATGGTGGGACAAACAGCAAATATCGTCATAAGCATCGTGGCTTCGTGCATAACATTGCTGTACACATTTTTTATTTTGCTCGATTACGAGTATCTCACCACCAATTGGGTGCGCATCTTCCCCAAAAAGCTCCGCCCGTTTTGGCGTGAGCTTATGCAGGACGTTGAACGCGAACTCAACAACTACATACGCGGGCAAAGTCTCGTGGCATTGTGCATGGGCATAATGTTCTGCATAGGGTTCAGTCTGATGGATTTCCCTATGGCGATAGGTCTTGGCATATTGATAGGCGTCATGGACCTTGTGCCATACCTTCATACCTTCGCCTTGATACCTACCGCCTTCCTGGCAATGTTGAAAGCAGCCGATACAGGGCAGAATTTCTGGATGGTGTTCGGTTTGGCAGTAGGATTGTTCATTGTCGTGCAGATTATAACCGATATGATTGTAACGCCCAAAATCATGGGCAAGGCCATGGGGCTCAATCCTGCAATATTGCTGTTGTCGCTTTCGGTATGGGGAGCATTGCTTGGCTTTATCGGACTTATCGTGGCCCTACCGTTGACAACATTACTCATGGCTTATTGGCAACGGTATGTAACCAAAGAATATGAAAACGTCAACCAAGAATAAATCCATAAAACAAATAATTAAATAAAAAAGTGCCGAATAATTTTGTAGTTTGACAAAAAAGCAGTACTTTTGCACTCGCTTTTAGGACAAAAGCTAAGAGCAATACGGAGATCCGCTAGCTCAGCTGGTAGAGCACAACACTTTTAATGTTGGGGTCTTGGGTTCGAGCCCCAAGCGGATCACTCTCCCGACAGGCTTTAGACAAATACGGTTCGATTCGCTAGCTCAGCTGGTAGAGCACAACACTTTTAATGTTGGGGTCTTGGGTTCGAGCCCCAAGCGGATCACAAGGATTCCTGCGGAATCACAAGGAACATTTCTAACGAAATTGAAGCAAGAAGAGGTCTTTA
>CAVCLB010000092.1:0-7766 GCA_963602915.1 Dysosmobacter segnis
CGTTGTTTTCTGCATATTATCTTCTGATTTCACTATAAAGGTACGACTTTTTATTGAAATAGCAAAGAATTAAGCTGATTATCAGGTACTTAATTTATAGAACATCCCGTTAGTGTATCGTTGCTGTTATTGTAGCTGTAAAGAATTGTGCACGGTGCGCGGAAAAGTGCCGCCGATTTTCGCCGTGTGCTGCAAAGATAGGCATTTTTTCTTGCTTTATGCAGGTTTTATGGCTTTTATTTTTGCGGCGTGGTTTGTGCCACGCCGTCGTAGGGCAATTGTTCGACATAGTTAACTAGCGAGTCGCGCCCGTTGAAAAGATAGAAACCCACGCGCACCACGTTGCCTATTGCCGCGCTTCCTTTCACTTTCACATGGCGCGTCTTGCTGTAGAATATGGTGTCGCGCCTTGACGGGTAGGACACGAGCTGCAGCATAGCGCGCGTGGAGCCGCTGCCGATGTAGTAGATGCCGTTGCTGTCTTTTTGTGCCGCCTGGACTTTCTGTTTGGCAACGCGGCGTGCTGCCGCTACGGCAGTGTCCTCGGGTTCGAACACGCTTGCCGCCACCGTGTCGCCGTCGTCGGTGGGAGGCGGAACGCGGCATCCGGTGGTTGTGAAAGTTGCTGCCATAGTGACGGCAGCTATCGATGTGTAGAACAATGATTTCATAGCTTATTCATGTTATTGTTGGTGTTGGCCGCGCTGTGTGTGCTGCCATATAAGTGACGATAAAAAATAACTTGGCGCGATTTGAGAACAGATGAAACACATCTTCTGATGGTTGTCCGGCTTATATTTTCACCGTCACTAAGTGCAAATTTATTCGTTTTGCACGAGACGGCAAACGGCGGCATTGTCAAGGAACGTGTTTTTTTAGCTTCGTTAACTATTTGCTGCATGTCGCCGCGTGGCCATGTGGGGGAATGGTCATGCGGTAAAAACACGCGGAATTTTTGTGCGCGGTGTGGCACACACAGTTAGCCGAAAATTTGTGAAATCGCAAAAATATGATTAGCTTTGCACATATGAATACCGAAAGACAACCCGGCACCGAATGGTGCGAGAACATAATAATTGCCGATGCCGACTATATAGATAAGGTGGCGTTTGACCTCTCGGTGAATTTCGAGCGGATGATAGGTCGCCGCATCCCCAAGGCCGACACCGCGCGGTGGATTGACTGCGTGGCTCTCGACGGCGGACTGCGCGAGGGCGACAACCGCACGCAGGTGATATTGCTGCACGCCAAGAACCGCACTGAAATGGAGAATTTCGCTCCGGGCAATTTCTCTGCCGACCTTGACGGCAAGGCATTCTGCGACAATCTTGGCGAGTTTGTCATAAGCTCCTACCCGGTGGAAGATGTGGTTGATGCAGGCGACTTTCTTGTTGACGTGCTTGCCACGGCGTGCAACCACGAGAGCGTGCGCCGGGTAATGGTGGTGGCCGATGCCATCGACACTGCTTTGTGCGACATGATGCGCCGCACCCTGCGCGATACTGCCGATGACAAGCGCGTGACGGTGTTTGCCATGCAGCCCATGCCGGGCGGCAATTTCAGGCAGGAAATACTCGGCTACTCGCTTATGAACGCGCTCGGCATACGTGCCGACGAGATACCCTCGGGCGAATGACACCGAGAGGCGTGATGCAACTCGCGAGCTGACGCATTTAATATACCGAAACAAAACAACATAATACATAGGAAATGGGAAAAGTTCTAATGATCGGCGCCGGCGGCGTCGCTACTGTCGCAGCGTTCAAGATAGCACAGAACGCCGACGTGTTCACAGAGTTTATGATTGCGAGCCGCACGAAGTCGAAGTGCGACAGAATTGTCAAGGCCATAGGCAATCCCAACATCAAAACGGCGCAGGTGGATGCCGACGACGTGGAGCAGCTCAAGGCCCTCTTCAACGACTACAAGCCCGAACTTGTGATAAACCTCGCGCTGCCTTATCAGGACCTTACCATCATGGAGGCATGTCTCGCCTGCGGATGCAACTATCTCGACACGGCCAACTATGAACCCAAGGATGAGGCCCATTTCGAGTATTCATGGCAGTGGGCCTACAAGGAGCGTTTCGAGCAGGCCGGACTCTGCGCTATACTCGGATGCGGTTTCGACCCGGGCGTGACGAGCGTGTTTACAGCCTATGCGGCAAAGCACCACTTCGACGAGATTCAGTATCTCGACATCGTTGACTGCAATGCCGGCAACCACCACAAGGCTTTCGCCACAAACTTCAACCCCGAAATTAATATCCGCGAAATAACACAGAAGGGACTTTACTGGGAAAACGGCAAATGGGTGGAGACAGCTCCGCTCGAGATACACCGTCCGCTCAACTATCCCGAAATAGGTCCGAAGGAGAGCTATCTGCTGCATCACGAAGAAATAGAAAGTCTTGTGAAGAACTATCCTTCAATAAAGCGCGCACGCTTCTGGATGACTTTCGGTCAGCAATACCTCACCTATCTCGACTGCATACAGAACCTCGGCATGTCGCGCATCGACGAAATAGAGTATGAAGCACCGCTTGCCGACGAACCGGAAAAGAAGGTGAAGGTGAAGATTGTGCCGTTGCAGTTCTTGAAGGCTGTACTGCCCAATCCTCAGGACCTCGGTGAAAACTACGACGGCCAGACTTCGATAGGCTGCCGCATACGCGGACTGAAGGACGGAAAGGAACACACCTATTATGTATATAACAACTGCTCGCACCAGGCCGCCTATGAGGAAACCGGCATGCAGGGCGTGAGCTACACCACGGGCGTTCCGGCAATGATAGGAGCAATGATGTTCTTCAAGGGACTGTGGCGCAAGCCCGGCGTGTGGAACGTTGAGGATTTCGATCCGGATCCGTTCATGGAACAGCTCAATAAGCAGGGATTGCCGTGGCACGAACTGTTCGATACCGACATCGAACTCTGAGTGCAAGTAACCCGATAGGTGCGCCGACGCACGTCGGCACGCCTTGCAATGAAACACACAAAGAATTGAAAAGATTATGGCAAAGAAAGAAGAAGAACTGTCGCTCATGCAGGAAGGCAAGCTGAAAGCCTTGCAGGCGGCAATGTCGAAGATAGAGAAAGATTTCGGCAAAGGCTCGATAATGAAACTTGGCGACGAACATATAGAAAATGTCGAGGTGATACCAACCGGGAGCATAGGTCTTGACGCTGCTCTCGGAGTAGGGGGCTATCCGAAGGGACGCATAATCGAAATATACGGTCCGGAGAGTTCGGGAAAGACAACGCTCGCAATACACGCCATTGCCGAGGCTCAGAAAAACGGCGGAATAGCGGCTTTCATCGATGCCGAACACGCGTTCGACCGCTTCTATGCCGCCAAGCTGGGCGTGGATGTGGACAATCTGTGGATTTCGCAGCCCGACAACGGCGAGCAGGCTCTCGAGATTGCCGACCAGCTCATACGCTCGTCGGCTATCGACATCATCGTAATCGACTCGGTGGCAGCACTCACTCCCAAAGCCGAGATTGAAGGCGACATGGGCGACAACAAGGTGGGCTTGCAGGCACGCCTCATGTCGCAGGCACTGCGCAAGCTCACCTCGACAATATCGAAGACCAATACAACGTGCATCTTCATCAACCAGTTGCGTGAGAAGATTGGCGTGATGTTCGGAAACCCCGAAACAACCACCGGCGGCAACGCCTTGAAATTCTATTCGAGCGTGCGTCTCGACATACGCCGCGTGACGAGCATAAAGGATGGCGACCAGATTATTGGCAACCAGGTGCGCGTGAAGGTAGTGAAGAACAAGGTGGCCCCGCCATTCCGCAAGACCGAATTTGAAATAACCTTCGGCGAAGGAATTTCGAAGGTGGGCGAGATTGTTGACCTTGGAGTGGAGTATGGAATTATACAGAAAAGCGGTTCGTGGTATAGCTACAACGGTTCGAAACTTGCGCAGGGACGTGATGCCACCAAGGCATTGCTCAAAGACAATCCCGAACTTTGCGAGGAACTTGAAGCACAGATAAAGCAAGCCATAGCCGACAAGCACGAATAACCTTTGCGAAAACGGCAATACGGAAGCCGTATCAAGGCACGCGCAGTGTCTTGGTGCGGCTTTCTGAATGTTGAAAAGTATAACTGAATATTACGAGAATATGGAATATATGTCGCAAGAAGGCTACGACAAACTCGTGGCCGAACTGCATGAATTGGAAAGTGTTGAACTGCCTAGGGTGCGCGATGCTATTGCCGAGGCACGCGACAAGGGCGACCTCAGCGAGAATTTCGAATATCATGCCGCAAAACGCGAACAGGGCAAACTCTTGAGTAGGATACGCTTCAAGCAGAGAGTGCTCGAAAATGCACGCGTGATAGATAAGGCGCGGCTCAAGGGCGACAGCATAGGACTGTTGAGCCGGGTGGAAATTACCAATCTTGCCAACAACCGACGCATGGCCTACACAATAGTGAGTCCGCACGAGGCCAACTTGGCCGAAGGCAAGATTTCGATAAAGTCGCCCATAGCCAAAGCACTGCTCTCGAAAAAGGCAGGCGACACCGTTGAGGCACGCGTGCCTGCAGGATTGCTGCGCCTGCGCGTGGAGAAAGTGACATTGGAATGATGTGTGGAAACAAAAAAGCAAGTGACGTTATGAGAAGCTTTGTAGCGGGCTGCATTATGGCTGCCGCGGCAGCAGGAATGCTGGCTTCATGTGCAGAAAAACAAGACTTTGACGAGAATGATGCCATACACATAGAGGTGGCACACATAAGTGCCGACATGGCCAAAGTGCGTGACTATGTGCCTCTGTATGCTGTCGTGGCTCACCGGGGAACAACCTATTGGGCTCCCGAAGAAACCGAAGCCGCATGGCGGTGGGCGCGTGAAATGGGAGCCGACTATCTGGAGTCGGACCTTCAGTCGTCGAAAGATGGAGTGGTGTTGGCCAACCACGACGAGAGCTTGGAGCGCACCACAAACATCGGCGATGTGTATGCCGACCACATCCCGGCTACGCGCAGCGACTTCTACCGCAGTTTCCGTAATGCCGACGGAACACAGCATTTCTCAGAGGATGACATCGAGGCGCAATGTCGGCGCGATGAGGCCGACTTCGTGGCCTACCGCACCAAATCGTATTATTACCACGAGCTGCTTGCCCTCGATGCCGGAAGTTGGTTTAATGCCGCATGTCCGGGGCAGGCACGACCTTCGTTTGCAGCCGCCGGGGGCACACATCTCTATGTTTCGGCCCTGCAAGATCAGATGGCCTATGCAAGAGGAAAAATGCTGAAGCGTGACAGTAATGGCGAAAGAGTCTTGACCTATCGGATTAAGGACAAATACAAGGACATGACCTTGGCGCAAATATACAATGCGGAGAAAAAAACGGTGAAGTGCGACAATTCGGGCGTGGCGTATTCCTATGCACCTGAATACATGGATTTCGTGGAATACGATTTCGCCAACGCTTATGTTGACGACCCGCAGGACACGGGAAACCGCCCGGGAATATACATAGAATTCAAGAAACCCGAAGTTAATCCCGGGGATATGGAAGTGAGGGTGTATAACCTGCTCGACGAAAACGGTTGGAACATTATAACGAAGCCCGAGGCAGGAAATGCTTCTTATTCCGGCGGAAAAGTGAATGTGGGCAACACAAACGGAAAGGTGGTTATGCAGACATTCTCGAAGGATGCCCTCGCTAAAGTGCATGAATTGTTTGAGGGGAAAGTGCCGATGTGCTACCTGCTGTGGAAGAAAAACGACCCGACCGGCGTAAGGCATGAAACCGCTGAAGGTTATGCGTCGATAATAAAGGACGGGCTTGACAATGGGGCACACATCATCGGACCTTCAATTTCGGGCGAACCGAACAATTATTACGAGCTGAACTCCCCGTGGCAGGCATGTCTCATACGGCGTTCGGGCATGCTCAACCACCCGTTCACGTTCGACTCGGAAGATCAAATGACCAAATATACCGGACATGGTACCACGGATGAGGCGGGCGAGTATGGCAAAATACTCAACGTGACCGTGCCGCCTACGGCTCATTCCGTTTCAACCACGGCGGTATCGTCGCAAGTTCGCCTCGACGGACTGTTCACCAATCTTCCGGGCATGTCACTCCGCTATCTTATAGAAAACGGCTATCGCTGCAACGCCAGTATTCCTAACCCGTTCCATGACGGGCATGTATATGACAATTCGCAAGCACCGTCGGTTGTGCCCGATGCCGGCGAAACATTGCAGAGGCTTGGATATTGAGGCGGGGAATGACTGCATTGAACCAATCGCAAACGGCAATATAGTTGGTCGCTTTCCCGGTTTTTTCAAAAAAAACGTGTAAAAATTTTGTAGTACAGATAATTCTTCGTATTTTCGGAGGCAAATAAAAGGAATGGCAACGTGGAGAACATAGCTGAAAAATTCTTGGAGTATATGCGCTGTGAGCGTGGACGGTCGGAGCTGACCGTGGCTGCCTACCGTGCAGACTTGGAGAATTTCGAGGCATATTTCAACAGTCTGGACGATGAGCTTACATTGCAAACCGTCGATGCGGATGTCATACGCGACTGGATGGAATATATGATGGACCGCGGAAATACGGCCACGTCGATATGCCGGCGGCTCAGTGCCGTGCGTTCCATGTTCAGGTATGCACTGTCGCGCGGACTTGTGGAGCACGACCCCGCTCACTCAGTGAGAGGTCCGAAGACACACCGCCCGCTGCCGCAGTTTCTCACCGAAGGCGAGATGAACCGTCTGCTGGACGACGTGCAATGGAACGATACTTATATAGATGTACGCACGCGTACTATATTATTGACGTTCTATGAAACCGGAATGCGTCTGTCCGAGCTTACCGGGCTGGATGATGCTTCGGTGGATTTCGTAAGCCGCGAGATAAGAGTGACGGGTAAACGCAACAAACAACGCGTCATCCCGTTCGGCAAAGAACTCGCCGATGCGTTGCACCGATATGCCGCAGTGCGTGATGCATGCGTGAAGTGCGGGGCATCCGAAGCCTTCTTCGTCTTGGAAAACGGCTCACGGATGTCTAACGACCGGGTAAGGCGCGACGTGAAGGAGAAACTCACGCAGGTGTGCAATCTCACAAAACGCACCCCACATGTGCTCCGCCATACCTTTGCCACGGCGATGTTGAACAACGGCGCCGATCTTGAAAGTGTGCAGAAACTGCTCGGACATAAAAAACTGTCGACTACGGAAATATATACGCACACGACTTTCGAGCAGTTGAAGCAAGTATATAGCAATGCCCATCCAAGGGCCTAACCCTTTAAACACAGGAGGTAACTATGGAGATTAAGATTCAGTCGATACATTTCGACGCTACCGAGAAGCTGCAGGCGTTCATCGAAAAGAAGGTCGCCAAGCTTGAGAAGACATTCGAGGAAGTGCAGAAAGTGGAGGTACAACTTAAGGTTGTGAAACCTGCCACGGCTCAAAATAAAGAAACTAGCCTCTCGGTGAACGTGCCGGGAACTACACTTTTCGTTGAGAAGACATGCGATACTTTTGAGGAGGGAATTGACCTTTGCGTGGATGCAATGAAGGTGCAACTCACCAAATTCAAAGAAAAATCGAGAAATATTTAAAAAAAAACGGCAAAAGTTTTGGAGAATAAAAAATAAGTCGTATCTTTGCAGCCGTTTTAGAACAAGTCCTAAACGAAGTCGTAACGGCTGCAAGGATTTGCCTCTTTAGCTCAGTTGGCCAGAGCACGTGATTTGTAATCTCGGGGTCGTTG
>CAVCLB010000093.1:0-7460 GCA_963602915.1 Dysosmobacter segnis
GGTTCAACTTACATTTTTACATCTCGTCTACTTATTTTTTACGTTTACTTTATGGCGCAAAAGTACGATAATTACACCTAAACAACGAAAGAAATACAAAGTTTAACCAAAAAGAAAATCCGCATAACTCATTGAGCTATGCGGATTTGATTATTTATACCTTTTGGTAGTTGTCTTTACTTACTTCACCTCCTCAAAGTCGGCGTCTTGGATAGTGTCGTCCGACTTCTGCTGACCTCCGGCCTGCTGTCCAGCACCGGCACCGTTGAAGCCTTGTGCACCGGCACCGGGCTGTGCACCGCCCTGGTACATCTGGGCGCTGGCGGCCTGCATTACCTGGTTGAGATTGTTGATGGCGGTGTCGATGGCGGCTACATCGGCTGCCTTGTGGGCATCCTTGAGCTGCTGGAGAGCCTGCTCAATGCCGGGTTTCTGGTCGGCGGGTATCTTGTCGCCGTTGTCCTTGAGGAAGTTCTCGGTGGTGAAAATCATTGAGTCGGCCTGATTGAGTTTGTCAATCTTCTCGCGCTCAGCCTTGTCGGAGGCGGCGTTCTGCTCGGCCTCGGCCTTCATGCGGTCGATTTCTTCCTTGCTCAAACCAGAAGAAGCCTCGATGCGAATGGCCTGCTCTTTGCCTGTGGCCTTATCCTTGGCACTCACGTTAAGAATACCGTTGGCATCGATGTCGAATGTTACCTCGATTTGAGGCACACCACGACGTGCCGGAGCGATACCTTCAAGGTTGAACTGGCCGATAGACTTGTTCTGTGCGGCCATCGGGCGCTCACCCTGCAGCACATGTATGGTCACTGCGGTCTGGTTGTCAACAGCCGTCGAGAATGTTTCACTCTTCTTGGCCGGGATAGTGGTGTTGGCATCAATCAGCTTAGTCATCACACCTCCCATGGTCTCAATACCGAGTGTCAGCGGAGTAACGTCGAGCAATACGATGTCGCCCACACCGCTTTCCTTGTTGAGGATAGCACCTTGAATTGAAGCACCTACGGCAACCACTTCGTCGGGGTTCACACCCTTTGACGGTTCTTTGCCGAAATAGTTCTTCACGAGGGTCTGCACAGCGGGAATACGGCTTGAACCGCCCACGAGAATAACCTCGTCAATGTCAGATGTGCTCAACTTAGCATCGCGCATTGCATTCTGGCAAGGCACAAGACAAGCCTGTATGAGGTTGTGTGCCAACTGCTCAAACTGCGAGCGAGTGAGTGTCTTCACCAAGTGCTTGGGCACGCCGCCTTCTGCCGAGATGTAGGGCAGGTTGATTTCGGTGGATGTGGTGCTCGAAAGTTCTATCTTTGCCTTTTCTGCTGCCTCTTTCAGACGCTGCATTGCCATCGGGTCTTTGCTGAGGTCGATGCCTTCGTCTGCCTTGAAACCATTGATGAGCCAATCGATTATTACCTGATCGAAGTCGTCACCGCCGAGGTGGGTGTCACCGTTGGTGGAGAGCACTTCGAACACGCCGCCGCCGAATTCGAGTATAGAGATATCGAACGTACCGCCACCGAGGTCGAACACAGCAATCTTCATATCCTTGTTTGCCTTGTCCACGCCATAGGCGAGGGCTGCGGCTGTAGGCTCGTTCACGATACGACGAACATTCAAGCCTGCAATCTGTCCTGCTTCTTTTGTTGCCTGACGCTGCGAGTCGGAGAAATAAGCAGGCACTGTAATCACAGCATCGCTAACTTCCTGACCAAGATAATCCTCGGCGGTTTTCTTCATTTTCTGAAGCACCATTGCCGAAATCTCCTGCGGAGTGTATTTACGGCCTTCGATATCCACGCGCGGATAGCCGCCTTCATTGGCTACAGTGAACGGAACGCGTGTAACTTCCTTTGCACACTGCTCATAGGTCTCGCCCATGAAACGCTTTATTGAATACACCGTGTTCTTCGGATTGGTAATGGCCTGACGTTTTGCGGGGTCGCCCACTTTACGCTCGCCGTCCTTCACGAAGCCCACCACCGAAGGTGTAGTGCGCTTACCTTCACTGTTGGCGATAACAACCGGTTCGTTGCCTTCAAACACAGCAACACAAGAGTTTGTTGTTCCTAAGTCGATTCCAATAATCTTTCCCATGTCTTTATTCTTTTTTGTTTTTTGTTTTCTTATTAATAATGTATGAAATGCCTATCTAACTTTATTCGGCGTTGCCACCTGAGTAACGCCTCGCCATCAAGTTTTGCAGACATTCGCCTACATAATAACAAACGTTGTGCCAAGCGACATTTACACGCCGCATCGCGTCAGGCAGTATGACATTTTGTCATACACCAAGTTTTTTTACAATACGCTTTATTGCCAAATACCGTCAAAACCGAAGCACTCTCCCCTACTCTTTCGCATACACGGGCACTGCCTTCTTTATCGTTTTTCCGTTCTTCTTGACCGTAACGCTACATTGGCGGTAGCCGCTCTCGCGGAGGACGGTGAAGAACTGAGGATCTCTACGCTCAACTTCCTTTATGTCATTTCCTTTGCTGACAAGCAAAATAAAGTCTGGTTTCCGCGCCCTTATTGCCTGATGCCGTTCCTCCTTCATTTCCGTGCTCGCATTGAGTTGCAATGCCCAATACTTGCAGGCCGGCAAAGCGCGGGTGAGAATTCCATAGCCATGGTCTCTTGCTCCAACAAGTATCTGGGGTTGATGCTTTCGCCGCAACACCGACTGCACATCATCCCATCGTTCCTGGTCTTCTGAGGGGAAGAACACGAAACGGCTCCAACGTGTATTGTATGCAGTGCCTCCCAAACAAATACACGCCACGATGACGGCAAAGATGAGTTGCGGACATCGGTTGATGCTACGGGAACAGTAGTGTACAATCGGCAACAGAAAGAAAATGTAAAACGGCATAACAATCGTGAAATAATGAGAGATGCACGGTTCAAATTCCAAAAACAGGAAGAAGGGTACATAACTCAACATCAACCAATATGTGATACGAAAACAACGGCAGAACAAAAATAATCCAACAAAGACACCTGCCAACATTACGTTATAACAGACTGACCGTTCGGCAAAAAACGTGTAGAACACGGTTCGGCTTTCTCCAGCATCGTCACCACGCCCCGTAATAAGAAACGTTTTGACGAAATACTCCTGCACCATAGCCGCAAAATTGCCCTTCCACAGAAAATATACCACAAATTGTAATACCAGTACAGCTATACCGAGCAAACCGAAGAATAGGCCATCGGCACGCCGTCTAATGAACGAAACGCCCAACACGATAAGGGCCATACCACCCATCAACACAAACAAATTCCACTTGACAAGCAGACACCACGCCATACCCACACCAGTCCAAAAGGCGTATTTTCTGACTGACGCGCCTTGCGGTGACATCAACGCCCGACACGTGCAGTAAATACCTATACAAATCCACGGAAGGCAAAAGTCTTCGGCCCGCACCTCCTCATGTATTCCACGATAGAGGAGAAGTGCCGGCATCATAACAAGCACAATCAGCGATTCCCGCCGACCGACAAACAACCGAGCCGTGCGCCATACTACATCAAAGGTCACGGTATATGCCAATACGCTAAGCCAAAACACGCCAAGGTATGAGGTTGGAGAAAGAAGATAGCCAATGCCATAGATGAGCCAAAGCAACGGACCCTTAGAGTCGGCAAAGTCAACGTATGGTGTCATGCCCTCCATCCATGCCTTTCCACAAGTGAAAAACCAGGCAGAATCACAACGGTGGGCACACAAGTGTGTCAAAAAAGAGTCGGGTGAGAGAAACGTTAGCAGAAAGAAAGAGAAAAGAAAAAGACCTACATAACGTAGAATTGTAAGCCTACGGGGGGGGTTATTTGCAAACTGTTCATAAAATCAATGTAATACAACAAAATTATCATTTCAAGATAAACTTCCCATACGGATGCGACCTTGACGATATGCAAAGTTAGCAAAATATAACGAGATTTTACAATTCTGTTTGTCAATTGAGTCCTTTTACAAGAACATTTGCTAAATTTGCATCTGCTTGCAGAATTCACCTTTTATCAAATTTGCAGCCTAACCTTTACCATACCTAAGAAATGCCTATATTACCTAGATTAATTATCATATTCTGTCTTGTTTCCGCCGCAATACGAAACGTCACGGCACAGACATTCATGCCCATCATTCTGCACTACTCCTCGCTTGACTATCGCAACGGCCTGCAAAACTGGTCGTGCACTCAAGATGCTGCCGGCACGATGTATTTCGGCAACAACGACGGGATTCTGTCCTACAACGGCTATTCATGGCAGAGTGCCATGTTGCCCAGCCGTGGCATTGTGAGGGCTGTGTTTGCCGACGGCGACAGAGTGTATGCCGGAGGTTACACCGATTTCGGCTATTTTGAACGCGACGCATTCGGCATGCTGCGCTACCACTCCCTGTGGCCGCGCAACTACCGCGCACACGACGACGAGGTTTGGAACATTGTGAAAGACGGGCGCGGACGAATATGGTTCCAGTCTTTCGCGGCCTATTTCTGCTACGACGGCACACGCGTGCGCGCGTATTATAATAAAGATAAGAAGCCCCTGTGGTTTTTCAACATTGGCGGAGACATCTATGCACAAGTAATCAACGGCGCACTTTGCCGCCTCTCTCAAAATGGCCTTGTGCCCGTTGCCCGACGCGAGCAATTCGGCAACGACTATGTTATGGGGCTTCACCCACTGGGCCAAGGCACGATGCTCGTGGCAACGGCAACCCACGGTCTATATGTGTGGGACGGGTCGAAATCACGTCAGTTCGCCACCGCTGCCGACCCTCTGCTGCGCCAATCCATCATCAACCGCACCATAATGCTGTCGCCCCAAACCCTTGTGGCAGGCACAATAAAAGGCGGCGTGATTGCCATTGACACACGTTCCGGGCAGTGTCTGTGGCATTACGACAAGCACAACGGTCTGGGCAACAACACTGTGCTCGGACTTTTTGCCGACCGTTCGGGCAATGTATGGACGGCACTCGACAACGGTCTGTCGGTGATACACGCTTCGCTCCCCATAGAGGTGGCCCGCCTCGACGGCATAGGCATGGTGTATGGCATGACCAAGCAGGGCGGCCTCATTTATCTTGCCACCAACCAGGCCGTGTGGCGATACGACCCTCAAAACGCAAGCGTTGCCCAGGTGACGGGGTGCGAAGGACAAAACTGGTATGTGGAACGCTACGGCGGCCAAGTGATGGCAGGCAACAACATGGGGCTGAAAAACGTGAAAGACATCGAAGCACACGACAACGGCATGCCTTCAATGGGCAGCACGGCACTCCGCGAATACAATCTGTTTGGACAACGCGCACTCATCGAGGCCACCTATGCCACATTCCGCATCTACCGCGAAGTGAACGGACATTGGCAATGTGCAGGCGACATAAAGGGGTTCAACGCTCCCGTGCACGACTTTGAAATTGACTCACGCGGAGTGATATGGGCGGCGCACATGAGCAAGGGCATGTATCAGCTTGAACTCTCGCGCGACCTGAGCCGATTTACAAGCGTGCGCTACTACGCATCGCTAGGCAACGGCAGCGAACAGGCGTTTCATGTGATGACGGCAGCCGGACGTGTGCTGTTTGCTTATGGCGGCAAACTCTACACTTACGACGACATTGACCACCGCATCGTGCCCTACAACGGTTGCGGGAAACAGGGCAACAACAGTGCGGTGACAACTGCCATGGTTGACAAAAACACATTCTGGCTGCTCAACGCCGACGGCTACTGGCTCATGCGCAACACGCGGCAGCAGTGCAAAGCACAGTTGCTCATACCCAACTCCATTTTCAGACAGGAGACAAACACCTACGGTCGAGCCATGTATGTGGACGGGCAACACACCTATTTTTTCCTCAACGATGCCCTCGGACGCTACAATTCGGCACGCCCCATGCCTGCGCCCGCAGCCTACAAGCCGTCAATAGCCTCGGCCACGACACGCAACCGCAACAACGACATAAGTCGGTTGCGCACCGACCGGGCTGAAAAAGTTTACGGCAACATCACCGTTAACGTGTCGTTTCCAAACTACAACAACGACCGCCTCACCTTCAACTACACTCTGCTACACAGCGGCGACAGCACCACGATATCTTCCACCGAACCCACCGTGACCTATTCGAATCTGGCCTACGGCAACTACACACTGCATGTTGACGTATGCGACATTGCCGGCAAACGGCTCGGCTTCGTCGCCTACGCCTTTTCCTACCCCACCCCTTTCTACTCCACATTTTGGGCATGGCTCTTTTATATAGCCACCATGTTGACACTCGTGTTTTTCTACACACGGTGGCGCACGGCAAAGGCGGTGGCGCGCAACAAGAAAAAGGCTGAGCGCGAACTGATGCAGCAGAAGATGAAAACGCTGGAACAGGAACGAATAATAGCCGAACAGCAGCAACAGTTGCTCAAAAACGAACTGCAATTGAAGGGAAAAGACGTGGCAAGCATGGCACTCGACATGGTGGCAATGAAAAACTCCATGGAGAGCGTGCGCGAGCAACTGCTCGAAGGCATGCGCAACGGCACGCTGTCGTCGAAGAAAGCCAGCCAAATTCTGCAACAACTGAAGGACAACGACACCGAAATGTTCTGGAGCACCTACCACAACAACTTCGACCTCATACACGAGAACTTCTTCCGCAACCTTCATGCACATTTCCCCGACCTCACACAAAACGACATGAAGATATGCGCCCTACTGCGCCTCAACCTCAACACCAAGGACATTGCCGGCTTCACCCACCTCTCAGTGCGCGGCGTGGAAGGTGCGCGCTACCGTCTGAGAAAGAAACTCGGTCTGTCTACCGACAAATCGCTCAACGATTTTCTGCTTGAGTTCTAATCCACCTGCGTGCATGTGACACGACACATTTTATGCCCTTGCCAGACGACAACGATTTTTGAATTATAGGTGTCCGGTGAAACATTCACAACTGGCGAGTCCCGTAGGGACGACAGAGTATAGCGCAGGGGCTTGCCCCTGTGTATATCGTTTTCTGCAAATTTGCCCCTGTATGGGGCGCAGAGTTCAACATCACAATGAATTATGTGCCACCTACAGGGTATGGTGTTCAATATTAGATGTAAAAAACATACGAAATTTTATATGGATTTAAGTTTATAATTATTTGATTATCAGAAGAAATTCGGTAATCATAGCCCTAAAAGGGCGTCACAATCCCAGCCCAGGGCGAGGATGGAGCGAAGCGACATCCGTAACCCTGGGGGTCATGTATGTCGAAGTTGGTTGGCCTGTAAGGTCAACACAACTCTCGAATATTGTGCTGACCTTACAGGCCAGCCTTGAAAATCAATCATTTACCCAGGGTTACACCGTTTGCTGTCGCAAACGGCTCACCCTGGGCTACGATTGTTACGCCCTTACAGGGCTGATGAATGCAATGTTTCGCAATTATGCTTATAGTT
>CAVCLB010000094.1:0-6911 GCA_963602915.1 Dysosmobacter segnis
AGGGGCGCATAATTCATTGTGATATTGAACTCTGCGCCCCTTACAGGGGCAAAATCTGTTGATGTCTGATTGATAGGGGCAAGCCCCTATCCTATAATATTCGCCCCCTTCAGGGGCAATGGAGTGCATACCATGCAGTGGGCAAAAGTAAGCCCTGTGTTTTTAGAAGTCTTATAAATACCCGACATTAAACGTTTTACATTGTTATACCAATATTTTACCGGACAACAATAATTGTAAACAAGGCTTCTTTGCATTGCAAGTAAGGCTTCTTTGCATTGCAAGTAAGGCTTCTTTGCATTGCAAACAAGGCTTGTTTACGTTGCAAGTAAGGCTTCTTTTCAAATGTGGTGTCAGATAATAGTTTTGTCGTTTGGTTAAACTTCGCAAGCAGTAAGTAGCGTAGTGACTTGATGGTTGCGAAAGCTTTACTGGATGCAATAAAAGCAGGTTTAAAATATAAGCCGCAAAATCAAACCAACTTGTTTTTCACCGTCACAAAAAATATGCTTGACCTTTTCACACTTTTGTTTTGCCTTATCTTCGCGCGAGCGCATATTGGCAAAAGAGCGGTTAAGATAGTATCATAAGTTTAGGCGGATGATGTATAATTTTGTAGGCGTAAAAAGAAGCCTGACCTTACCTTTGCAGATGCGCGTGCGGCGCACCCTTTGGGCAATGGTCGGCTACTGGGGCTTGAACAGCATGTTTTTGCCCGTATAGCAGGTTTTTAGGTAATTTGATTGGTAATTTTATTTTGTGGCTAATATGCGCTTGTCGCGTGAGCGGAAAGGTATCAGCGCATTCCGGGCTTTTGCATGGCTTTGTAAACCAGCTCGGGTACAGGCCGCAAAAAGGTTTGGCTTCGCACGGGCGCACACGGTTTGTGGCCGGCATGCAGGTAAAGAAATTGTTTCAGGAAATACGATTGGTTTTTAGGTAGAGTGGGGAGCGCGTTCCATAGTCGTAGGAATGCCGCTCCCCACTTCTGTTTATGTGTCTTTGCCGGGGCTGGTGCCGTGCCGGCAAAGCGTGCTATTTGCCGTCGTGCAGAGGGTGGGTGCAGTTGAGCGAAGGCATGATGAACACGGCGTGCACCTTTTGCTTCTCCTTGGGCGGAATCTGCATGTAGTCGCGGTAGAGGTCGCGCAGATAGGCGTCGGGGTTGTGGGGCGCGGCGAAGCTCTTGCCCTCGAAGTTGATTGTGGAAAGCGGGAAGATACTGTCTTTGCGGTGCATTATGCCGTAGCCGTTGTTTATGAGCACGTTTGAAATGTATGTGCCTTTCGGCTTCAGGGCGAATGCCGTGCGCCATGCCAACTTGCACCACAGGTATTTTGCGCCGAAGAAAACCAGTTCGGCGGCGGCGCGCCACGAATACTGGTGAGAGTGGTGCAGTATGGAGTAGCATTTCGACATGCCTTTGCCGTAGCGTTTGCAGAACCTGGGCGACACGTCGGGGTAGTCGATGAACGGGAATATGTCTACAAACAGTCCTTTGCCGTATGCTAGCGAGAAATCGTCGTTGGTTTCCACATAGAAAGAGTCGTCATCGCGCACCTTCATTATGGGTTCGCGTGTAGGCTCGGTTTCGGGCGTCTGCAGGTGCAGTCCGTCGCGCAGTTCGCCTGGAGCCACTTCGGCAAACCTCCGTGCGTCGTCGAGCCGCATGGCAATGTCTATGTCGTCGTCCCACGGAATGAAGCCCCCGTGGCGCACGGCTCCGAGCAGCGAACCGCCGTCGAGCCAGTATTCAATGCCATGTTTGCGGCAGATGCGGTCGATTTCCTCGAGTATGGAGAGTTGTTTCAGCTGGCATGCGCGCAGTTGCCGTTGTTTGAATTGTTCAAGGTTGTTGTCCATTTCTTGTAGTCAGTTGCCGTTGTGGTGCGGCGGCCAGTGGGCGCAGCCGCATTGTTGTGGTTTTTATTTTCGTTCGCGTCGCACGTCAATCACCTGTCCAGTGCAGTCGCTGGCGAGTGTGCGCAGAGTGGCTTCGGCCACGCGTTCGGGCATGAGCAGTGTTTCGTCGGGCTCAATGCCGAAGTTGCGCTGCCGCATGGGGGTCTTGGTGCGCTCGGGGTTTATACAGTTTATCTTTATGCCGTCGCCGTCCCATTCCTGTGCCACGGCCTGCACGAAGTTCACGATGGCGGCCTTTGTGGATGAGTAGATGCTGTAGAATGCGCGTCCGCGGGTGTAGGAGCTCGACGTGAAGAAGATGAGTTTTCCGCCGGTGGCCCTCAGGTAGGGGTAGGCTTCGAGTGCCACGTTCACCGTGCCCATGTAGTTTGTCTGCACGGCCTGCTCAATGGTGTTATAGTGCATTGTGGCGAGCGGCTCCTTGTTGAGCACCCCTGCGGTGCACACCACATAGTCGATGTGTCCCGACTTGCGTGCCGCCGTGGCCATGGCCTGTGCCACGCTGTCGCGGTTGCCTACGTCGGTGCCGTTGCCCGACCGCGAGAACGGGTGCACCTCGGCGCCGCTTGCCTCGAGCATCTCCACTATGTTTTTGCCTATGCCGTAGCTGCCGCCGAACACCACGGCCACTTTACCCTTGAACGCCGTGCCGGTGTCGGCGGTGGTGTCGGGCTCGGTGTTCTTCAGCTGAAACAGTTTGTCGAGCATGTAGGTGTCTTCCTTGTAGGTGAGCTTCATGTTGCTCTCCTCGCCGCGCACCACAAACACGGGTTCGTCGGTGTAGCGTCGTACCACGCCGCAGTCGTCGGTGGTGCGGAATTGAGGGTCGCGCAGGGCCTTGTCGTAAGCCTCCTCAATGAGAGCCCGGTCGAAAGCCTGCGGTGTCTGCCCTCGGCGCAACCTCGATCGGTCGGGTATTCCGGCTATGAAGTCGTCGTCAACCTCAATTATCGTGTCGGCCGACGGAATGGCAACGTCAATGGCCCGGTGCGTGGCGAGCGCGTCAACCACGTCGTTCACTATGCGCTGGCTCACGAGCGGGCGCACCGCGTCGTGGAATATCAGGTTCACGTCGTCGTCGGCATAGGCCCTTATGGCCGACAGCGACGAGTCGTAGCGTTCTTTGCCACCCTTGAGTATCTTCTTCACCTTGCTCCATTTGTTGCGCAGCACGATGTTTTCGAAATCGGCTATGAGCGCCGGGTTTGACACGATGGCAATCTCTTCGATGCGCGGGTTGCGCTCAAACACATCGACGGTGTGCTCCACCACCATTTTGCCGGCTACCTTGAAGAACTGCTTCGGCGTTGACATCCCGAGGCGCGAGCCCACGCCTCCGGCCAGAATCACTGCGATATTTTTTTTCATGTGTATGCGGTGTGTAAAAGTGTTATATTGCAAAGTTACGCCTTTTGGCCGACAATAGGGATTTTTTGTGACGATAAAAAATCAACTTGGTATGATTTGAGGACGGTGAAATACGCCTTCGGTTGGTTGCCCGGCTCATCTTTTTGCCCGTTTTTGCCTCTTTCATCGGTCACATAGCCCGCTATGCTCCCTCTTCAAGAGGCAAAAACATCTCAAAAATATAAGCCGCAAATCACGCCAACTTGTTTTTTCACCGTCACTTAATCGCGTTTTTTTGGAAACGCTGCCGCAGTATGCTATCGCGTGCGCATGCGTACATTTTGTATATATGCCAAGGCTTCCGTGCTGCGCCGTGTGCATGGGGCGCATACCGGGTACTCGGTTGACATGCGTCAAGGTAGAAAAGTATCATAACGCGGATGTGCCTGTTGCTCGGGCGGCACGGCGGTGCATGCACGTGACATTGTGGAATGTCTTTGGGATGGTTTCGGGCGAATGTGGGCTGAATGTTTAAATTTACTAAAATGTGTACGGGCACAGGCTCTTTTGTGGCTTTTCCTGTCATAAATGCCTTAAAAATGCATCGTTTGTTAAAATTTTTGTGCTGCGCAATCGTGTCTGATATTTTTTCAAATAATGTTATAATTGTACAATATCCAGTTAAAATAGTATTACTGAAATTATTGGTTTTGATATATCTTTGCAACCGAATAGTAATACCGAATAACTTCAAACTTAAAACGCAATGACTAATTCAAACACCATCCATTGTATGGCTGTGTGCCGTTGTCCCCGTGCGTGGCGTGGCGGACCGGCGTTCTGCACGTAAAACCGAAACATCATGGCTTCTCAAAGCACAACATAATGTTTTTAAAATCAATTTTCCTTATTATTAATAACAACCATTAAATTTCGCCTAATGAAGAAATTAGTGATGCTTATGATGGCTCTCATCATGACGAGCCTGACATTCGCGCAGACGAAAGTAACCGGTAACGTCAGCGACGAGACCGGCGAACCAGTCATCGGCGCGAGCGTGACTGTCAAAGGGGCTAGTGGCACGGGAACTGTTTCCGATATTGACGGAAACTTCAGTATCAGTGTCCCCGCAGGCAAGAAACAACTCGAGGTGACCTACATCGGCTTTATGCCGCAGACTGTGGACATCACGGGCAAGAACACCGTAAAGGTTGTCTTGAAAGAAGACAACCAGACCCTTAACGAAGTTGTCGTTGTGGGATACGGTACGATGAAGAAGAGCGACCTCGCCGGCGCTTCCGCCTCAATGGACGAGAAGACGCTGAAGTCGGCTCCCATTACCAATGTCGACCAAGCGTTCCAGGGACGTATCTCGGGTGTGACAGCCACACAGACTTCCGGCCAGCCGGGTTCGGCCGTGTCGGTTAACGTGCGTGGTATTGCCACAATCAATGCCAACACCGAGCCTCTCTACGTTGTCGACGGTGTTATCTACAACTCTCAGAGCAACAGCGGTTCGTCGCTCGGACTCGGCGATGCTCTTGGCAACGGTTCACACACTGCTGTGTCGCCCCTCTCACTCATCAACCCCAGCGACATCGTGAGCATGGAAGTGCTCAAGGATGCATCGGCTACGGCCATCTACGGTTCGCAGGGTGCCAATGGTGTTGTGCTCATCACCACCAAGAAGGGTAAGGCCGGCGAAGCTAAGTTCTCTTACAGCGGTTCGGTAACAGCAAGCCGTCAGAACAAACGCCTCGACATGCTCAATCTGCGCGAGTTTGCACAGTTCTACAACAAACTGGCTTCGCAAGGCGAGATTTCGCAGCCCGACAAGACCTTCAGCGACCCCTCAATACTCGGTGTAGGTACAAACTGGCAGGATGCAGTGTTCCGCACAGCATGGCAGCACTCTCACCAGATTTCGGCCGAAGGCGGTACTGACAAGGTGAACTACTATGTTTCGGGCAGTTATGCCGACCAGGAGGGTACTATTCTCGGCAGCGACTTCAACCGTTTCTCTGTGCGCGTCAACCTTACTGCACAACTCAAGAAGTGGTTTAAGCTGGGTGTTAACACCACATTTGCAAAGACAAACGAGAGCTTGAAGCTGGCCGAAGGCGACGAAGGCCTTATCAGCTATTCGCTCACCACGACTCCCGACATACCTATTTATAATATAGACGGAAGCTACTCAAGCGTTTCGAAGGAAGGTTATACCAATCCTAACCCCATCGCTATGGCCCTCATGGACGATATCCTGCTCGGCCGTCAGTCGTTGAACGGTAGCATCTTCGCCGACATCACCCCAATAAAGAACCTTACATGGCACGTTCAGCTCGGTTACGACATCAACTCGTCGAAGGCCGAGACCTACAAGCCGAAGGTTGACCTCGGTACTTGGACCCGCGACAACAACCAGAGCCGCATACAGAAGAACAGCGCCAACTACTGGTCGCTCAACAACTACCTCACCTACAATTTCAATATCGACAAGCACAGCGTGTCGGCCATGCTCGGTCAGGAGTGCTGGGAGTCGAAGTATGACTACGCATCAGTCTACAACACCAACCTCCCCAGCGACATCGTACACAATCCGGCTCTCGGTACTGGCGACCCGCAGATCAACTCTGGTTGGGGCAGCTCCTCAATGGCTTCATTCTTCACCCGCGAAACCTATAACTTCGACGACCGCTACCTCGCTACATACACCTACCGTTACGACGGATCGTCAAACTTCGGTCCCAACAAGCGTTGGGCAGGTTTCCACTCAGTAGCCCTCGCATGGCGCTTCTCCAACGAGAAGTTCATCCAGAAGTTTGCAGGCACATGGCTCACCAACGGTAAACTCCGTCTTGGCTGGGGTCAGACCGGTAACGCAGGTATCGGCGGTTACAAGTGGGGTTCGTCAATGGGCGTAATGGAGACCGGTCTTGGCACAAGCTACAAGCCCTCCAACCTCAAGAACCTCGACATCAAGTGGGAAACCCAGGAGCAGTTCAACGTAGGTCTCGACCTCGGCTTCCTCAACAACCGCATCAACTTCACCTTCGACTGGTATCGCAAGGAATCGAAGGACATGCTCATGCAGCTCATTCTGCCCTCTATCATGGGTACAAGCGGAAACGCATCGTCGGCTCTTGCCGCTCCTTACGGCAACTACGGCACAATCCAGAACTCTGGTATAGAAATGTCGCTCAATGTGAAACCCGTTGTAACGGCTAACTTCGACTGGTCGTCAGAGGTGACATTCTCTATCAACCGCAACAAACTGAAGAGCCTCTCCGGCAGCACTGCCATTCTGGGCTACGGTCAGTGGACCGACGTTGTGTCGCGTTCTACTCCCGGCGAGTCGCTCTACAACTTCTATGGCTACGAGGTTGAAGGCGTCTATCAGTCGCTTGAAGACATCATCAACTCTCCGGTGAACACACTGCAGAAGAACAACCCCATCGTAACCGACAAAAACGGCAAGAAATCATGGAGCACCGACCCCACAAAGTATAGTCGTACCAATACCACATACGTGGGCGACGTGAAGTATAAGGACGTAAACGGCGACGGCATCATCGACGAGAACGACAAAACCAACATCGGTTCGCCGCTGCCCAAGTTCACCTTCGGTTGGAACAACACCTTCC
>CAVCLB010000095.1:0-6863 GCA_963602915.1 Dysosmobacter segnis
GATAGGGGCAAGCCCCTATCCTATAATATGCGCCCCTTTCAGGGGCAATGGATAGATTAGCATGCAATAGACATAAGAATGCGGTGGAAGCGGTAAATTCCACTTACGCGCCGCAATCACCGTTCTATTTCCTCACACCCATATTATAGAGTATGAAGCTGTAAGTGTCGGCCTGCTCTTCAAGCACCTTGGCGAGCGGTTTGCCGCCACCGTGTCCGGCCTTGCTGTCTATGCGTATGAGCGTCGGGGCATCGCCAGCCTGACACTCCTGCAACCTTGCGGCAAACTTAAACGAGTGTGCCGGCACCACGCGGTCGTCGTGGTCGGCGGTGGTGACTAGTGTAGCCGGGTAATGCGTGCCTGGTTTCAGCGTGTGCAGCGGCGAGTAGCCGAGCAGATAGCGGAACATCTCGGGACTGTCGGCACTTGTGCCGTAGTCGGGCGCCCAGTTCCATCCAATCGTGAACTTGTGGTAGCGCAGCATATCCATAACTCCCACGTCGGCAATGCACACCTTGTAGAGGTCGGGCCGCTGCGTGAGGCAAGCCCCGACAAGCAGTCCGCCGTTGCTGCCGCCCTTTATTGCGAGGTGGTCGCGGTCGGTGTATTTGTTGGCTATGAGATATTCGGCTGCGGCAATGAAGTCGTCAAACACGTTCTGTTTCTGCATCTTCGTGCCTGCCAGATGCCAGTCTTCGCCATATTCGCCGCCGCCGCGCAGCACAGCATTGACGTAGATTCCGCCACGTTCGAGAAACGGCAGATAGCCCGTTGAGAATGCAGGCGGATAGGAAACGTTGAAGCCTCCGTAGCCATAGAGCAGCAGCGGGTTCTTGCCGTTGAGCTTGATGCCCTTCTTATAGGTGATGAAGAGCGGAGCGCGCGTGCCGTCCTTGCTGGTGTAGAACACCATTTTGCTCTCGTATTTCGACAGGTCAATCTTTATCTTCGGCGCGGCATAGAGCGTGCTCTTGCCACTTGCGAGGTCGTAGTTGTATATTGTCGTGGGCACGGTGTAGGATGTGAACGAGTAGAAACACTCGCCGCGCTTGCGCTTTCCGCTCACATAGGCGGTGCCCACCGAGGGCAGCTCCACTTCGGCAAGGCGTTTGCCGTCGAGCGAGTGCACATATATGTGGCTGCAGTTGTCGCGTGTGTATTTCAGAATCAGCTTGCCGCCGATTACCTGTGCCGACTCCAGCACGTCGCTGGTTTCGGGCACAAGCTCGGTCCAGTCGTTGTACCCCGGACGCTTCAGGTTGGCCACCATGAGCCGGTAGCGCGGTGCTCCGGCATTGGTGAGCACTATTATGCTATCGCCCAACACGTCAACCGTGGAGTAGGAATAGTCGGGCTGCGAGGTCATCTGCACAAACTGCGAGTCGCTCTGTCGCAAGTCTCTCACATAAAGGTTGTTTCCCGCTGCCATACCGCTCTCATAGAGGAACATCACGCGCTCATCCTCGTCGGTAGAAACTCCGTAGAAGCGCAACGGATAGGATGGGTTCTGATAGAACAGGCGGTCGTCGGTCTGCGGCGTGCCCATGCGGTGATAGTACACCTTGTTCACCTCGTTTTTCGACGATGTTTCCTTGCCTTTCTCGGGAGCATCGTAGGCACTGTAATAGAATCCGTCGCCCTGCCACGTCACGCCCGTGAACTTGGCCCACAATATATGGTCGGGCAGGTCGCGGCCAGTGGCCACATCTTTCACATAAATCTCCTCCCAGTCACTTCCGCTGCGCGAGATTACATAGGCCATATACTTGCCGTTGTTTGAAAACGAGATGTCTTTCAGTGCCACCGTACCGTCGTCGCTGAGCGCATTGGGATCGAGCCACACACGCTGCTCGCCGCCCGGGCGGTTCATCTGGTAGAGCACGCTCTGGTTTTGCAGACCGTTGTTGCGGTAGATATACCACTTGCCGTTCTCCTCGAAAGGCATGCCTATCTTCTCATAGTTCACAATCTCCTTGTAGCGTTTGAGTATAGCGTCGCGGAACGGTATCTTCTTCAGATACGCGCTCGTGAGTGCATTCTCCTCCTCCACCCATTTCGCGGTGGCCTCACTAGTGTCGTTTTCAAGCCAACGGTAGGGGTCGGCCACCTTGGTGCCGAAATAGTCGTCCACCACGTCAACCTTGGCCGTTGCCGGATAGCGCATCTGCGCCTCGGCGGCAGACGCTGCAAGCAGCGATGCCGCTGCCATTATCAAATGTTTCATAACCTGTAGTTTTGCTATTACGAAGCCAAAGTTATCCAAATTCGGCGAAACTGGCAAAATTATAGGCCAATAAAAACCATTTTGCAACAAAATGCCGTCCTGATGCACATTCAGCACACTTATTGTGCGGCAAAAGTGCCGGTAGGCTATCCGCTCGACGCGTTTTACCGCCCCATAGCCCGGAAATCGGGTGCAAAATGACGTTATGTGCGCAAATTTGTGTAATTTCGCGTCATATAACATACACTGGATGAAAGAATTTGTAATATCAGAAGTCAAGGCCGAAACGGCCGTTCTCGTGGGTTTGATAACCAAAGACCAGGACGAGGCAAAGACAAAGGAATATCTCGACGAACTCGAATTCCTCGCCGACACGGCAGGAGCCGTAACGGTGAAACGCTTCACCCAGCGCGTGGGAGGCCCGAGCGCAGTGACCTATGTGGGGTCGGGAAAGCTCATCGAAATACGCGACTACATAAAGGCCGAGGAAGATGCCGAACGGCCCGTGGGCATGGTGATTTTCGACGACGAACTGTCGGCAAAGCAGATACGCAACATCGAGAAGGAACTTGGCGTTAAGATACTCGACCGCACGTCGCTCATTCTCGACATCTTCGCCATGCGTGCGCAGACGGCAGCGGCCAAGACGCAGGTGGAGCTGGCGCAATACCGCTACATGCTGCCACGACTGCAACGCCTGTGGACTCACCTTGAGCGCCAGGGCGGCGGCTCGGGTTCGGGTGGCGGCAAGGGAAGCGTGGGCTTGCGAGGCCCGGGCGAGACGCAGCTCGAAATGGACCGACGCATCATTCTCAACCGCATGAGTCTGCTCAAGGAGCGGCTCGCCGAGATTGACAAGCAGAAAACCACACAGCGCAAAAACCGCGGACGGCTCATACGCGTGGCTCTCGTGGGCTACACCAACGTGGGCAAATCGACAATAATGAACCTTCTGGCCAAGAGCGAGGTGTTTGCCGAGAACAAACTGTTTGCCACGCTCGACACCACGGTGCGCAAAGTGGTGGTTGAAAACCTGCCGTTCCTGCTGGCCGACACCGTTGGCTTCATACGCAAGTTGCCCACCGACCTGGTGGACTCGTTCAAATCGACACTCGACGAGGTGCGCGAGGCCGACATGCTGCTGCATGTTGTTGACATATCGCACCCCGACTTCGAGGAGCAGATAAACGTGGTGGAGAACACGCTGAAAGACCTTGGCTGCGCCGACAAGCCCTCGATGATTGTCTTCAACAAGATAGACAACTACCAATGGACGGAAAAAGAGGAGGACGACCTCACACCGCCCACACGCGAAAACATCTCGCTCGACGACTTGAAGCGCACTTGGATGGCACGCATGGACGAGAACTGCATGTTTATCTCGGCACGCGAAAAAATCAACATCGACGAGTTCCGCAACACCATATATAAAAAGGTGCGCGAACTGCATGTGCAGAAATATCCCTACAACGATTTCCTCTACAACGACATCGACACCGAGCAGCAGGACGTGTAGCCCTAAAACGGGTGTTTACGCCAACAGCCCCATTTGCAAATTGTCGCTATATAGTGACGATAAAAAAGTAACATTAAAATAAAACTCACATGACATTCAGTAATTTTTTGGCCTCTGCCGCCATTGTCCTCGGAGTTGGTTTCGCCACCAACGCGTCGGCCTACGGCTATGAGACCGTGAAAGGCGACCCGTCGGCAACGCGCATCTACACGCTGCCCAACGGACTGAAAGTGTATCTCTCGGTGAACAAAGAGAAACCGCGCATACAGACTTACATAGCCGTGCGCACCGGTTCGCGCAACGACCCTGCCGAAACAACCGGTCTGGCACACTACCTTGAGCACCTCATGTTTAAGGGCACGCTGCAGTTCGGCACCACCGACGCAGCCAAGGAAAAGCCTTATCTCGACGACATCGAACGCCGCTACGAACACTACCGCACCGTGACCGACCCTGCAACACGCAAGCAACTCTACCACGAGATTGACTCGGTGTCGCAGATTGCAGCCAAGTATTTCATTCCAAACGAATACGACAAGCTCATGTCGTCGATAGGAGCAATAGGCACTAATGCCTACACCAGCAACGACATAACATGCTATGTGGAGGACATCCCGACCAACGAGGTGGACAACTGGGCCAAAATTCAGGCCGACCGCTTCCAAAACATGGTGATACGCGGGTTCCACACCGAGCTTGAAGCCGTGTATGAGGAATACAACATGGGGCTTACGAGCGACTTCAGAAAGGAATGGGCAGCAATCGGAGCCAAGATGTTTCCCAATCATCCCTACGGCACACAAACGACAATAGGCACGCAGGAGCATCTGAAAAACCCGTCGATAACCAATATAAAGAACTATTTCCACAAGTATTATGTGCCCAACAACGTGGCTATATGTATGGCCGGCGACCTCGACCCCGACAAGACTATAGCCACAATCGACCGCTATTTCGGGGCATGGAAAGGCTACGGCGAAGTGAAGTATCCGCAATATGCACCCGTGGCCGACCTCACCGCGCCCACCGACACCACCGTTGTGGGACAGGAGGCAGCCAACGTGGCAATGGCCTGGCGCTTCGACGCAGCCAAGTCGGCACAGATTGACACTCTCGAACTTGTGAGCGACATTCTTAAAAACGGCAAGGCCGGACTGTTCGACCTTGACATCAACCAGCCGCTGAAATGCCAATATGCAGAGGCCGACCTCACCACGATGCGCGACTACTCGCAGTTTATCCTCATCGGAATGCCCAACGAGGGGCAGACCCTGCAGGAGGTGCGCGACATAATGCTCGCCGAGGTGGAGAAACTCAAGCGCGGCGAGTTTGAAGAAGCACTCGTGAAGGCCGTGCTCAACAACAAAAAGCTGGCTTATCTGCGCTCGCTCGACAACAACAGCGACCGCGCCGACCGCTGCGTTGACGCTTTCATAAACGGAGTGGAATGGAAAGACGCCGTGGAGCAGCTCGACCGCATGGCGAAAATAACCAAGCAGGAAATCGTTGACTTCGCCCGCAAGCATCTTGGCAACGGCTATGTGGTGGTGTATAAGCAACAGGGCACCGACACAACCGAGAAGAAAATAGAGAAACCGCAAATCACTCCCATTCCGGCCAACCGCGAACTGCAGAGCAAATATGTGGCCGACATAGCCAATTCGAAGACCGACCCGATACAACCGCAGTTTGTTGACTTCAAGAAAGATTTCACCCAGACCAAGACAAAGAGCTCGCTGCCCGTCTACTACATACAGAATAAGGAGAACGGACTGTTCTCGCTCTATTTCTACTATGACTTCGGCGAGACGGCAAACAAGTGGATGTCCTACGCTTCAGACTATCTCGACTACATAGGCACGGCCAAACTCACGGCAGCCGAGGTGAAGAAGCGTTTCTATGAACTCGCGTGCAGCTATGGCATAAGCGTGGGCGAAACACGCACCACAGTGTCGCTCACCGGCCTCAACGAGAACATGAAACCGGCACTCGCACTGCTCGAAGACCTGCTCAACAACGCCAAGGCCGACAAGGAAGCCTACAAGAAGTTTGCCGATGCCACATTGAAAGACCGCAAAGACAACAAGGCCAACCAGCGTGCCAACTACGCCGCACTGAGAAGCTACGGCTTCTACGGCAAATATAACACCTACCGCAACATTCCCGACAGCACCGAACTCGTGAATGCCGACCCGAGCACGCTCACCGGCATGCTCGCAAAACTCGCCGGCTACAAGCACCGCGTGATGTATTACGGCCCCATGGCCGAGAAAGATTTCGTGGCATTCATCAACAAGAACCACCGCACGGCAAAGGCTCCGGCCGACTGTCCGGTAGGAAAGGAATACAAGTACACGCGCACAAACGGCAACGAAATTCTGCTCGCACCCTACGATGCCAAGAACATATACATGTCGCAATACTGCAACGAGGGCAAAAAATGGAACGCCGACGAGCAGCCCACCGTTGAACTCTTCAACGAATATTTCGGCGGAGGCATGAACGGCGTGGTGTTCCAGGAGCTCCGCGAGACACGCGGCCTTGCCTACAACGCCTACGCCGAGTTCTCCACTCCGGCCAAGAAAGACCTCGACGACATGGCCTACACCCACATAATAACCCAGAACGACAAGATGTTTGACTGCGTGCGCACGTTCCACGATATACTCGACAGCATCCCGCAGTCGCAGAACGCGTTCGACCTTGCCAAGCAGGCACTCTTGAAACGCATCGCATCGGCACGCACCACAAAGGCCAACATATTCTTCGCCTACATCTCGGCACAGAAGCTCGGCATCGACTACGACATCAACCGCAAAGTGTATGAGGAAGTTCCGGCACTCACTCTCGACGACATCGTGAAGTTTGAGAAGCAGAACATGGCCAACAAGCAGTGGCGATACATGATTCTTGGCAACGAGAACGACCTCGACATGAAGGCTCTAGAGAAGATTGCACCCGTGAAACGAGTGTCAACCGAAGAGATATTCGGGTATTAAGAAACAAGTCCCGTATGGACGACAGATTATAGCGCAGGGGCTTGCCCCTGCGTTTTTATTTTTCAATAATTTTGCCCCTGTAAGGGGCGCAGAGTTCAATATCACAATGAATTATGCGCCCTTT
>CAVCLB010000096.1:0-6266 GCA_963602915.1 Dysosmobacter segnis
CCTGTAAGGGGCGCAGAGTTCAATATCACAATGAATTATGCGCCCCTTACAGGGGCAAAGCTTGTATTAAACATAAACGCAGGGGCAAGCCCCTGCGCTATATTCTGTCGTCCCTACGGGACTCGCCAGTTGCGAAAGTCTCACTGGATACAAATAATTGTAAATGTGCAGAATTTTACATCGCTTTGTTCCTTGCGAACGAAAAAAGAGGAGGCCGACCCGCAAGTCAGCCTCCTCTACCTTCTTATTATCCTAAAACTTTATAGGTAGGTTCTATAAATTGCCTTTGATGGATTTTTGAATTTTAGCCGAGTAGATTTCACTTCCTTTCTGAAGGAGCATAGCGGGCTATGCGACTGAGGGAGGAAGGGAAAGATGCCGGATAAAAACAAAAAGACACAAAGAGCAATTTGTCTAAAATACAAATTAAACAATGCGTGCAATTTATTGAACCTACCTATAGCACCAATACCTTTTCAGAATTTTATGGTTGCCGTTGCCGACACCTCAAACGGGCGTATGTATGAACCTGTCATCACATAGTTGTTGTAAGGTGTGGTGTCGGTCACGAGGTCGGCGGCGCCTATGTCGCCCTTTGCGCCCAGCTGGTTGAACAGGTTCACCACGTTCACGGCGAGGTCAACATTGTCGTTCAGGCGGTAGCTCACGCCTCCGAACGACTCCCACCAACCGTTGAAGTAGAGCGTGTTGGTCTTGTTTATATACTGCTTGCTGAAATAGCGGAAGTTGAGGTTGAACCTCCAACGGTCGATTGTGTACGACGGGTCAAGTTCCACGAGTATCTTCGACATGCTTGTCACCGTGTTGTCGCTCACGTCCATGCCGTCGGTCACGCCGTCGGAGAAGGTGGCAAAGAGGTTGAAGTTCTTGTATTTCGGGTCTTGCAGAGTGAAGCTGCCGTGCAGAGAGAAGCCCTTGAACGGGGTGAGCACCACGTCGGTGGTCCATCCGAGCGTCTGTATGCCGTAGGCCATCTGTATGCCGCGGCTGTCCTCGTCGCCTTTCTTCAGGCCCGAACCGTCGGTTGCGTCGTTCTGCATCACATGATAGAATGTGGAGCGTCGCTTGTTGTTGTTCTTGTTGATGAACGACACCTGCGACACGAGTTGCAGCCACGGCGTGTTCCAGAATATTCCCACGCGTGCCATGTTGGTGTTCATTGCCGCCGTGTTGGGATAGTTTTCGCTGGCATAGTCCTCGAGGTTGCAGCGTTGGCGCGTGTAGACATACTCGCCCATCACGCCGAATCCCTTTGCAATGGTGTAGCGTATGTTGTAGGCCGCCGACGGGTTTATCCAGTCGCCGGTGATGTGTGTGCGCTGGTGCGTGCCGTCGTTGAGATACCATCCCGGCTTGCGGTCGTTCACGGTGGAGCCTCCCAGGTTGTTGGCGGTCTCAGCTCCGTAGGCCTGGTAGGCAAGGCGCACGCCGAGGCTCATCCACAGTTTCGGGCTGACGTTCCAGTCGTCGCTGGCATACACGGCCAGAGTGTTGTCGTGGCCGTCGTAGAATCCCACGTGAGGGTTATACATGAGAGCCTTCGATAGTGTGCCGTCGGCATTCTTGGTGAATAGCTGCGAGGGCTCTTTGGTCACTTCCTGCACAAACGATGTAGACATCTCGTGCGAGTAGGATTTCTGATACCAGTAGTTAAGTCCGGCTCTCCAAGAGTGCTTTGCGTCGTTGCTCTTGCCCGTAAGCTGCGCCGTGGTGAGCCACTCGGTGTCTTTGTTGGGCGCATACGACACGTTGAAGTTCTGCACCTTCTCGCCGGTGTAGGGCGTGCCGTCGGCATAGAAGTAGGCACCGTTGTTGTCGGTGAGGTTGGTCATCTCTATCGATGCGCCGCTGGGCGTGGCCAGTTTCAGTTTCGACGCCACCGAGAGCGATGTCGTCTTGCCCAGTTTGTAGTCGAGGTTGAAGCGCACCGTGTGGTTGTCGGTGGTGGCTGCGTCGCGCCACGATGTGCTCTTTATGTCGCCCGTGAGCACGTCCATGTAGGTAAAGTCGGTCATCTCCTTGGCGAAATATCCGTCGGTGCCCATCTTGAAGCCGTTGTATTTCTTCACCGAACCGTCGCCCACGAACACAAACGGGGCATAGTCGGAACTGTTGTTCACATAGCGTGCAAATTGGTAGAGCAGGCTCATCTTTCCGCGTCCGCCAGCGAAACGCTTGTCTATGCCAATCTTGTAAGACTGTGTGCGGTTGTGCAGCTGTGCCGCCTGGGTGTTGTATGTGCCGGGGTCCCACACCTGGTGGGTGCTCAGCGTGTAGCCCCATCCGTGGCCCATAGGGCCTGTTATGGCCGCGTCGAGCGACTGGCGGCCGAAGTGGTTGGCCTGATACTGCACCAGTCCGCCGAAGCGATCGGTGGAGTAGCGGTTGTGGCTGTCGATGATGTAGCTCACCTCGCCATACTGTATTGCGCCTTCCGAGAGGCTCATCACCGATGTCTTGTCGTAGGTGGCACCGCCATACCATGAGTAGAACGGCATGTCGGGCCAGAAGAAATAAGACACTGGAATGCCGTCTTCGAATATCGTTGCGCTGCGCGTGCCGGGCAGTCCCACGTTGATTTGGCGCGGCTGGTCGGTGGCCGAGGCGTTGAGCATCACGTTGCGGTTTTTCTCTTCCTTGGTGTTCACCACCGAGTCTTTCTGTATCACGTCCTGCGCGAGCAGGCATCCGGGCAACATCGTCCCTGCGACGATGGCCGTGAAAGATTTTCTTAGAGTCATACTTGTTGGGTTTTTAAGTTGTGGGTTATGGTTTAAGGTGGGTTTTATAAATTGGCTTTGGCAGATTGCGAGGCTGTTTTCGAGGACAATTCACTCTGTGAGTGAAGAAGTATAGCGGGCTATACGACTGAACTAACAGACGGATTGGACTGAAAAAAGACCGCAAGATGACAAAACTCACCCCTTTATATTAATTCTTGTTTTGCGGTGGGAATTTATAAAACCCACCTTAAGGATACCTTATTTATTCTGTGTGTGCGTGTCACATGAAGCGCCCTTTCTTGCTTATCCACTTGTCAACATAGTCGAAGAGTGTCTTCATGGTGTCGCCGTAGCTGGTGTTGTTGTATTTCTCGGCATCGGGGTCGGCAAAGAACATGTGCGACGCGCCCTCTACAAAGGCCATCTGCTTGTCTGTAGATGCTATGTGGGCATAAATCTCCTCGGCTGCGAGATACTCCCAGCTGCCGGTCATACCCATCATGAGTGTCGGCACGGTAATGCCTTCGGAGTTGCCCACGGGGTTGTTGATGTTCGATGTCCAGTCGATGCCTTTAAATCCGTCGGCACCCACTGTGAAGTCGTCGGTGGTGCTTATGGCGCAAGCCGAGAGAAAACCGCGCACCGTTGTCACCATGGCTGCGTCGAGACCGTCGCTCTTTGCGTCGGCGTTCATCGGGGCGCGCACCGAGTGCACCACCTCGTTGGTCACGCTACCGTCGGCATGCAGTAGCGGCCACGCACGCTTGGTGTGCGACAGCAGGCGCAAGTCTTGCGGGAAAAGTTTGTTGTAAATCCTTATCTGGTTGGCTCCGGCCACCACAAAAGGTTCGTCGTAGGCAAAGTCGCCGCGTCCCTGCTTTATGAGCGCGAGGCGGTTGAAGGCATCGCTCATGAGGTCGTTGAGGCGCGCACGCTGTGCCTGCGAATATTGCTTTACGAACGCGTCGGAGTAGTTTGACGTGCCGTTGGCCTTGTAGCCCACGGCAGGATCGGCGAGGTTGATGCGGCAGTTCACTCCCGTTCCGCGCCCCGTGGAACGCATGTTTGGCTCGAGGCTCACGAGGCGCATTATCGAGTTGCCGTAGTTGGCATCGAGCAGCAGCATGCCGTCGGCCTTGGTAAGGTGCGAGAGGTCTTCGCGGTAGTCGTTGAACAACTTGCCGTCGAGAGCCTTCACGCCCTGCTCGGCTATCATCTCATAGGCAGTCATCACCGTAGCTCCGCCTGAGTGGCCGAGCAGCAGCACCTTCTTTATGCCCGGCTGGCGGCGCAGATAGTCAACGCAGTTCTTTATGCTTATGAGCTTCGAGTCCATAATGTCGCCGTCGGCAGGAATGGTGGCAATCACGGTGTAGCCGCGTTTGGCCAGTTGCGAGTTGGCCGCGAAGCCCATGTAGTTGTCGTTGGAGTGCATCACCACGATGCCTACGGAGCTTTTGGCCGATTTCTTTACGGGATGGTAAACCAACGCGTGCTGGCGGCCGAGGCCCACATAGGCCGACGTGTAGCCCGCGTCGGTAGCCGCCTTGGCCAGTGTGGCCATAGCCGCGAAGGCGAGAGCCACGATGAATTTCATTTTTCTCATGTCTTGGTTTGTTGTTAAATAGTAATATGGTTATTGCTTGTTCAGTTCTTCCAGTAGTGCACTTTGTGCAAATCCCGGTCGCACCGGCGACCCCATCACCCCGTGGGTGTAGCGTGCATACATGCTGTCGGGCAGCACATAGCCCACGCTTCCCGCAATGCACGTTATTAGCATCGTCTGCCGGTTGCTTGCGTTGTCGCGCAAGGCTGTGCCTATGCTCGCCCCGAGGTCGGCCCCCACGCCGGCAAAAGTCACGCCGCCCACCTGCAGGCGCACCACCGGAATGTGCACGTCGGCAGCAGGTTCGTCGGTAATCTTGCCCGTTTCACGGTCGCCGTGGCGGTGCTGGCCGGGCACTATGGCCTCGCCCGATCGCGCAGCAATGCTTGCCCCGGTCTCGCCCTGCGGCATCTGCTCCACGGCCTCGTTCACCGCGTCGGCCAGACGGTGGGCGAGTGCATCGACAATGGCCCAACCGCCGGCACCTTGGTCGGCAATGCCCATGGTTGATGTGCGCTGCCGCGAGGTGAAAATGGGCTGCTGGTCGGCCTCGGCCCCCGCCGTGGTGAGCGCCACGGGAGCTGCCCCTGCCACGCTGCCGTCGGCAGGCGCGTGCTCGAGCAGGGCGGCGGTGCGGCCCGGCAAGTCGCCCGAAATCTCAAAACCGCCGTCGCGGCTCACGCTGCGGAACATCACCTCAGCATGCGAGGCATAGTTCACCACGAGAGCAATGGCGCGTCCGCCCTCATCGGCAAAGCGCACTATGTCGAGGGTCTTGTCAGAATAGGCGTCGGGCGAATACTGTCCACGGCTGCCGTCGGCCTCGCCGTTGTTTATGTTTACGTTAGCTTTTGTGCGTGTGAATGCCACGCTGGCAGGGCGGAGATTCTCCACCGCGCGGCCAACGGCGGTCAGCACGCCGTCGTGTATGCGGTTGATTACGGACTGAAGTCTGCGGTCGCGCCCGTCGGGATGCAGTGTGGAGTGGGTGTGGCTCACGCAGATTAACACCGCGCTGGGGTGGGTTGATGCTTTGCGCGCCACCTCGCTTATCATGGCGCGGGCATCGGGCACCTGCACCTCGTCAATCTCCACGATTACGGCACGCCGCTGTCCGTCGTCCATCACCACGGCGCGGGCATACAGACTGTCGTGTATGGCCGTGTAGGGATGTTCCTCGTGCATGGGATGGAATGGCAGCATGGCCGCCGGAGGGGTTATGTCGGCACGCGCGGCTCCCACGCGCAGAGTGGCTTTTGAGGGTGCGGCGCAATGCCCGCTTGCCACCGATGCTGCAAGCATGAGCGATGCCGCGATGATTTTGGCTTTGAATATGTTCATAAATCTCGGTTTTTTTAGGTTTAAAATCGTTGCTGCAAAATTATCAACAATGTGTCGCCTTGCCGCCGCGCCGTATGGTGTAAATAGGTCGAAAGTAAAACCGTTGCGCTGCAAACAATTGTAAAACAATGTGTTGAGAAATGCAATAGTAAAGCCGATGAAGCGTTCGTCGGGGCAAAATGTAAACCATTTTTGGCGCGTGCAGCAGCCGCACCGCGTGCGTGTAGCGTCTGCGCCACGTGCTTTCTGCAACCGCTGCACGTGCGTTCATCGTCTGCCGCACGCGGCAAGGAAAGCTCCGTTTGCGCGCAAGCATGTGCTCTGCCGGTGCGAAAAGTGCAGTACTTTTTGTCGATCTGTTGATTATGGTGTTCAAAATCACTTTCGAAATGTGAGGGTTTTTATATAGCATTGATTTCGCAATTATTTGATTTTAAGAAGAAATTCAGTAATTAAAGCCCTGAAAGGTAGGGTGTTCAAAATCGGATTAAAAAATGTGTGCGATTTTATATTGGTTTACATTTACAATTATCTGATTCTCAAAAGACTTTCAGTAATCAAAGCCCTGTAAGGGC
>CAVCLB010000097.1:0-5942 GCA_963602915.1 Dysosmobacter segnis
GCTCGTAAATCTTCACGTGGGTGGGCTTGCTGCAGTTCATTGTCACGCTCTTCTCCTCCACCACGTTCATTCCTTCGTTGGAGACGTTCAAGCCGAAGTTCTTGTAGAACTCGCGCGCATATTGTTCCTCAGCGGGTATCTCCTGCTCTTCTACAGAACAAGAAGCAAGTCCGCCGGCCAAAAGGGCAAGGGCGAGAAGCGTTTTAGTGTTCTTTGCTTTCATTTTCATTCGTTGATTTGTATTTGTTTTGGCGGCGACGTGCGCCGCGCATTGTTGTTTTTAAATTATGCGCCCCTTACAGGGGCATTGGATGTTTGTTAGTTTATAGTGATAGGGGCAAGCCCCTATCCTATATTATGTCGCCCCTACGGGGCTGTGGGCCGAAATTACTTGAGCATATAGTGGATGCGAACCTTCACGCAACGGTTGAGCTTGGCGTTGAGACCGCGCGTAGACTTGTCGGTGACGGTGCGGATGTTGCCGCCGAGCGTGCCCACCATATATATCTGCGATGCCACGTTCTTCATGCAAGGCTTCTGTTTGAGCCATGAGATTACCGTTGCGGCACGGTTCTGCGAGAGCGCATTGTTGCGGTCGAGACCCACCTGTGTGGCATTGTCGCCTGTGTAGTTGTCCTGGCTTGTGGCAAGACCCTCGCACTGTATCATGGCGATGGTGCCGTTTTGCAGGATGTCCTTGATGTGGGCCACGGCGGCTGAGTCGGTGAACTCGGCCACATAACCGGTGTTGCTGTTCATTGCGGCATATACGTCGGCGAAGCTCACAAGTTCCTCACCATTCTCAACGTCCATGTTCTGACGCACGATGTCAAGACCCTCGTGCTGGTTCAAGCCGAACGATGTGGTCTCCATGTAGTTGTTGTCGGAGAGGAGCTTCTGTCCCTCGGTCTCGCGGTCGATGCGATACTGCCATGTGTGCTGTCCGTCGTAGATAGGAGCATAGTAGTAGCCGTGCTGCTGACGGAAGTCGGCCATATCGCTTGCTTTAAGACTGAGCGAGAGCGGCTGCTTAGACATCTCGTAGCCACGGGGCAGAGAGCCGGTGTCGAAGGTGCGGTCGGCTGTTTCAGTAGCAATATCCTCGGTGGTGAGACCAATGGGCGACTTGCCGTCGGCCAGGCGCGAAGCCACCTGCGAGTTATTGGAATAACGCTTCTGTGTGAACAGACCACCAGCGAGATAGTCGATGGCGTTGACCTTACTGCCCGATACTGTCGGAGCGTCGCTGCGGCCAGAGTAGTTGTTGGGATAGAACACATAGAAGGTCATGGTGCGATAGGTCACGTTGCTATCCTTTGCCTTGACGGTGAGGATGTCGCGCTCGCGGTAGTCGCGGCGGTAGATGGCCTGCGTGCTGCGCTTCCATCCGTTGGTTTTCTTGGTGCCGAGATACCATGTGAAGCCGAGGTCAACACCGAGGTTGCAGTCCCATTTCTCGGCGTAGTGGTCGGCCTGACCGTATTCAAGGTCGAAGTTGGTCTGATAGAACAGTCCGCGTGCCTTGAGGTCGAGCGAGAAATTCTTGCGGCGCGAGAAGAAACGGCTATATTGCAGTTCGAGGTGGCCGCTCCACTCGTTGTCGCTGCCGCCCGTCTTGCCGAAACCAGTGTGGTGCACGCCGCCGATACCGGCTGCGAACATAAACTGATTCATGAATTTCTTGCTATTGGTGCCCTCGTAGCCGAAGAAGAGGCGTGTGAGGTTGAGGATGACGCTACCGCTGATGTCCCACCAACCGGTTTTCATCTTGCGGTAAGGCGTGTTGTTTTCGGTGAGTTTCACGTCGCCGTAGCCGTAGTGGCCGGTGAGATATTCGGTCCAACCGCGAGAGTTTGACTTGATGAACTCCAACTTCAAGGCGATGCCCGGCGTGAACCACTTACCTATACCCAAGCTCCAGTCGGGCGACACAGTGCCTCCGAAGCTGCCAGTCTTGCTGTAATCGCCACGGAAAGAGTGTGCTCCCACCGTAGCAAACACAAACCAGTTTTTGCCAAAACGGTTGGTCACGACGCGCATGGGGTCGTAAACCGTGTCGTTCTGCAGTGTTACCAGTGTCGGAGCTGTGTAATCCACCGTGTCGGTATAGATTACCGGGTAGTCCTTGTACTTGTCGCGCTGGGCAAACGTGCCGACAAACGGCAGCATGACCAGCGAAAGCAACATCAACAATTTTTTCTTCATAACTTTATTATAACGTACGCTAAGTTTTAATCTTTGTCGTCTTGCAGCTACATTGTCATTTCACAAGATTTTGTTCTGCCGCTGCTTGCAGAACATGCCACAATTAGATTTTTATTGGCAAAATTACTATAAAAATAGCAAACGACCTTATTTATTACATTAAAATTTGGGCAAAAAGTGCGCTTTGTCGCTCTATTCGAGCCAAAAACGTGAAAAATGAATAGAGAATTAAGCAAAAACTGCAATTCACTTGTCGAAGGCGCAGTACTTTGAGTTTTGGCTTACATACTCGGGCACGATGTCTTTCATCAAGCGCACGGTCTGCTCCTCGTCGTAGGTGCGGGCCACTTCAATGAGGCGGTTGATTTTTGCCTCCACCTCGCTTTTCTCATACTCGCGCACCTTGGCACACTTTATCTTGCGGTGTTGTGTGGGCAACACCGTTTCTTCGTCGTTGAGCACCTCCTCGTAGAGTTTCTCGCCGGGACGCAGCCCCGATATTTCAATCTCCACATCGGTATGTCCGCTCAAACTTATCATGCGCTTCGCAAGGTCGATGATGCGCACGGGCTTGCCCATGTCGAACACGAGAATCTGCCCGCCCTTGCCTATGGTGGCGGCTTCGAGCACGAGCATACATGCCTCGGGAATGAGCATGAAGAAACGCCGTATGTCGGGATGGGTCACCTTCACTGGTCCGCCCTGACGTATCTGTTCGCGGAAGATGGGGATGACCGAACCGTTGCTGCCCAGCACATTGCCGAAGCGCGTGGTGATGAACTGAGTCTTGCCGGAGAGCGACTGGCAGTAAATCTCGCAGATGCGCTTGGAGCAACCCATAACGTTGGTGGGGTTGACGGCCTTGTCGGTGCTCACCATTATGAATCGTTCTGCGCCGTATTTCACGGCGAGGTCGGCTATCTTGCGCGTGCCGTCAACGTTGTTGAGGATGCTCTCCACGGGATTGTCCTCCATCATGGGCACATGTTTGTAGGCGGCGGCGTGGAAGATGATGACGGGGTGGGTTTGGGCAAAGATTTTCTCCATGCGGTGACTGTGGCAGATGCTCGACACTATGGTAAGCACCTTGAGCTCGGGGTGGTTTTCCTTCATCCACATGCGCACGTCGTGGAGCGGTGTCTCGGCCTGGTCGATGAGCACCAACTGACTGGGGTTGAACTGCGTGAGAATCTTTGCCAACTGCGAGCCTATGCTTCCGGCAGCACCCGTAACCATGATGCACTTGCCCTTCATCTGAGTCATTATCAGTCCGGTGTCAACAACAATAGGCTCGCGCGGAAGCAAGTCTTTCATCTCGATGTCGAGCAGTTTGTTGCTATCCAAGCCATAAATGCCCATGTGGTTTTTGATGTAGTAGTCGTAAAACATCTTGATGGCCACACGCATGCCACACATGAACATAATGGAGAGCACGGCCTGCAGGGCGAGCACGCGGAAACGCACCTGCGCAACAAACTCGTTGAACGGGCAGTAGATGCGGATGAGCATCACCAGAGCGATGCCTATGGCAATGGCTACGGTGATGCGCGCGAGGTCGGCGAAGGAGCTCTTGCGTATGATGCCGCTATAGGTGTGCTGCAAACGGAAGCCCACAAGATAGCAGGGCATGCAGGCCACAAGGGTCAGGAGCAGCGGGACAATATGGACAAGCGTGTTGCCCGGGCCGTAGTAGGACGCGAAGGCCACCACGCCCGACACCATAACGATGAGCGAGTCGCCAAGAAGCACACACCAATAAGGCAGCGAGTCGCGCGAGAGATACCAGTTGATTAATTTCTTGTGCAGCATGCTTTTATTTCGTTTACAATATATTCCACATCTTCATCGCTCACCAACGGACCGCTGGGCAGACACAATCCGCAGCCGAAGAGCTGCTCGCTCACGCCGTTGACATATTTCGGACAGTCGGCAAAGACGGGCTGCAGGTGGAGCGGTTTCCACAACAGGCGGCTCTCTATGCCCTTCTCATCGAGACGCTGGCGCAGCGTGTCGGCATCGATACCGCACTTGGCGGCATCTACGGTTATGGTGTTGAGCCAGTAGTTACTCTGCTGTTTCGCCGAAGGATTGGTGTGGAGCGTGATGCCGTCGATGTCGGCGAGCAACTTTTCGTAAAGGCTTTCCACATGGCGGTGGTGGGCAATGTGGTCGCGCAGCACGGTCATCTGTCCGCGGCCGATACCGGCGCAGATGTTCGACATGCGGTAGTTGTAGCCGATATGCTCGTGCTGGTAGTAGGGGAACGGCTCGCGGGCTTGCGTGGCAAAGAACGTGGCGCGCTGCTTCTTCTCCGTCGTAGGACAGACTATGGCACCGCCACCCGAGGTGGTGATCATCTTGTTGCCGTTGAAACTCAGTGCGCCATACGCGCCGAACGTGCCGCACTGCTGTCCGCCATATTCCGAACCGAGGGCTTCGGCGGCATCCTCCAGTACGGGGATGTCGTAGCGGGCGGCCACCTCCATGATTTCATCGATCATGGCGGGCATGCCGTAGAGGTGCACGGCGACGATGGCCTTGGGCTTGCGGCCCGTCTTGGCGATGCGGTCGCGGATAGCCTCATCCAAGAGTTCGGGCGACATGTTCCACGAACCGGGCTCGCTGTCTACGAAGACAGGCGTAGCCCCTTGGTAAACGACGGGATTGGCCGAGGCCGAGAAGGTGAAACTCTGGCAGATCACCTCGTCGCCCTTCCCTACCCCGAGCAACACAAGGCCGAGGTGTATGGCAGCCGTTCCGGCGGAGAGGGCCGCCACATGCTTGTCTTCGCCGAGGAAGTGCTCCAGGTCTTCCTCAAAGGCGTTGACGTTGGGGCCGAGAGGCACCACCCAGTTGGTGTCGAAAGCCTCCTTGATGTATTTCTGCTCGTTGCCGCTCATGTGGGCAAGGCAGAGGAGTATGCGTTTTGATTGGGTCATAATCTATATTTAAAATTTAAAGCGCGGGATCTAACCACGAAGCGTATTATGGGTTTAATCTAACCACGAATTTTACGAATCGGACGAATAAAAGTTATTATCAGTATTCGTGAGATTAGTAAGATTTGTGGTTAATATAAAAAAACGCATTAGGGTTTTAATAAACCACGAATCCAACAAATCTAACGAATAAAAGTTACTATTGATATTCGTGAGATTAGTGAAAATTCGTGGTTCAATACCTCAAGCGAAAGATTCGTGAGATTAGTAAGATTAGTGGTTAAATTAAAACTCATAATGCGGTTATTATTAACCACTAATCTTACTAATCTCACGAATGTTGAATGAGTGGTGTTATCTGCGTTTCTTACAGGGTTACAAGTTTCAGCACGTCCTTCCACATTCCCACTTTATATTGTGGTTGGGCCTGTGGGGGCGTGTCAGCCAACCGTTGGGGATGGATGTTCTCACCGTTGTCGAGCAGGCAGACGGTGGTCCAGCCGAGGCGGTTGGGGGCAATGAAATCTTTCTTAGGATTGTCGCCGATGTAGACGAAACGGTCTGCATCGGGATGACGGTTCATAATGCGGCGGTAGTTGGCCTCATCGGGTTTCTCGCTGCCTATCTCCTCGCTGATAACGATATCCTCGTCGGCTATCCATCGGTTCAGCCCAAGGGCGGCAATCTTGTTGCGCTGCTGCACGGAGCGGCCGTCGGTGATAAGAGCCAACGTGCAACCGGCGGCTTTCAGCGCATCAAGTGCCGCCACGACATCTTCTTCGAGATGAATGTCGGGGC
>CAVCLB010000098.1:0-5772 GCA_963602915.1 Dysosmobacter segnis
AACTCATCAATAACACAGAATAATTCAGTAATTTTGTAATCGGCAGTCTTAATATTCATATTTGTAACTATTTGATTTTCACCTATAAAGATACAGATTTTTATTAAACTGCCAACTTTTTTACTCACTTTTTTATGACTTTCTTATCCCGAACTGAGGTAAAATTTAGAAATCTATCGAAGGCAATTTATAGAACCCGCCTAAAAACAAAAAGCGCAGGGAAATACCCTGCGCTTTAATGTGGAGTCTCAATGAGACATTATAAATAATGGCATTTGCTTAACGTGAACAAAACGCCATTGATTTTTGTCGTGTTGTTTTGTCTAGCAGACGGTGTTAGTCGGCCGCCTCGAATTCGTGCAAGAACCGTATGTCGTTTTCGGAGAACATGCGAAGGTCGGCCACACGGTATTTGAGGTTGGTTATACGCTCTACGCCCATACCAAATGCATATCCTGTGTATGTTTTGCTGTCTATTCCGCATGCTTCAAGCACATTCGGGTCAACCATACCGCAACCAAGAATCTCTACCCAACCGGTGTGTTTGCAGAAGCCGCATCCCTCGCCTCCACAAATGTGGCACGAGATATCCATTTCGGCACTGGGCTCGGTGAACGGGAAATAGCTGGGGCGAAGGCGAATCTTTGTGTCCGGACCAAAAAGTTCGCGTGCGAATGTGAGCAGCACCTGCTTCAAATCGGTAAACGACACGTTCTTATCGACATAAAGTCCCTCTATCTGGTGGAAGAAGCAGTGGGCGCGAGCCGATATTGCTTCGTTGCGGTAGACACGTCCGGGGCAAATCACGCGTATTGGCGGTTGTTGGTGCTCCATTACACGGCTTTGGTCATTGGACGTGTGAGAACGTAAAAGGATGTTTTTGGTGACATCGTTTGGCGATGTCTCAACAAAGAATGTGTCTTGCATATCGCGTGCGGGATGATCGGCGGCAAAGTTCAACTTTGTGAAAACATGCAAGTCGTCGTCTATTTCAGGACCCTCAGCAAGGGTGAAGCCCATTCTTTGGAAAATGTCGATAATCTGGTTTTTGACAATAGTCAGAGGGTGACGGGTTCCGAGCTTTATAGGATAGGCCGTTCGGGTAAGGTCGATGTTTTCGTCAACACTCCCCTCTTCCACAACAGAATTTTTGAGTTCGTCGATTTTTTGAAGAGCCAATTGCTTCAGCTCATTTATTTTCATTCCAACTGTTTTCTTCTGTTCTTGCGCAACATTGCGGAAATCGGCCATAAGGGCTGTTATCTCGCCCTTCTTGCCGAGATATTTCAAACGCAATTGCTCTATGTCCACGGCATTATCTGCCCGTAGCGTTTCAATTTCGTTGAGGAGTTGTTCTATCCTGTCTAAAATCATAGCTAATAAATTTTACCTTCTGTAAATTCGTTTATAAGGTCTGCAGGGCAACGTAAATGTCGCGTTTTGCGGCGGTTGACACCCTACAGACAAAAACTGTGCAAAGGTAACATTTTTTAGGCTAAAAAAGAATTTTATCGAAATAAAGTTGTAATTTTGCGGAAAAATAAAGGGATAAAAAAGTCAACAGGTGGTATGAGAAAAACAATGTTTTCTGTTGTGCTCACAATGGTTGTGTGCATGATGGTTTTTTCTTCATCAGGTTGCTCTGACAAAAAACAGTCGCCGGCAAGAATGGACAGTGCAGATACTGAAAAGACGGAATTGCCCAGCGACACAATGGAACAAATCATCTCGGAAACGCCTATGCCAAAGGCTGCCGATGAATTGTTTGACGACTTCATATTTAATTTTGCGGCCAACCGTAACTTGCAGTTCAAACGCATCACATTTCCTCTGCCTGTAATAACCAACGGTGATACTGCCTTTATAACGGCAAAACGTTGGAAAATGGAGCACTTCTTCATGCATCAGGATTTCTATACCATTATATTTGACAACAGGCGCCAAATGAATGCAGTGAAGGATACTACGATTGACAACGCTGTGGTGGAAAAAATCAACCTGAACCGTATGGCCGTGAAACAATATGTGTTTGAACGCGACAACGGACAATGGATGATGACAAAAATAGTAAACGGGCGTATAGGAAACAGCAAGAATGCGTCGTTTTTGAGATTTTACCAGAAATTTGTAAGCGACACGGCTTTTCAGGTGAAAAGCATCAACGACCCACTCGATTTCACAGGGCCCAACCCCGACGACGATTTCAGCAATATGAGCGGTATACTCGCACCCGAGCAGTGGCCTTCGTTTGCACCGGAATTGCCTCAAAATGTGATATACAATATCCTTTACGGACAGAAATATTCGGAAAGCAAACAAAAGATTTTTGTTATCAGAGGCATTGCCAATGGTTTGGAAACCGAACTTACGTTCCGTAAAAAAGACGGGCAGTGGAAACTTATGAAAATAATAATGTAGAATGAGAGACATAGCCAATTATAGTTTGTTGGGCCACAACACGTTCGGTATTGATGCCAAATGCGACCGTTTTGTTGAATATGCCACCTCTGAAGAAGCACAAGAACTAGCCCGTTCTCTGTCTGGACAAAAGCAGAATCTGCTTATAATAGGAAAGGGAAGCAATCTTCTGCTGACACATGATTTCCACGGCATCGTATTGCATTCTGCCATCAAAGGCATTGAACAAGTGCCTGCAGACGACGCAGACACCGTGCTTTTAAGATGTGGCTCGGGCGAAACATGGGATGATGTGGTGGCCGAATGTGTGCTAAATGGGTGGCACGGACTTGAGAATCTGTCGCTCATTCCGGGAGAAGTGGGAGCAAGTGCCATTCAGAACATCGGTGCATACGGTGCTGAGGCCTGCGATTACATCTTTCTTGTTGAAGCCGTCGATATCGAAACGGGCGAAAAGATTACACTGCAGAATTCGGAATGCCGTTATGGCTATCGCGACAGCATATTCAAGCACGAGTGGAAGAACCGGTTTCTCATAACGCATGTAACCTATAAACTTTCTAAAACATTCACTCCCGAACTGGAATACGGGAACATACGCAAGGCACTCGCCGACAAAGGCATTGGCATGCCTACGGCCAGTGAACTGCGCGAAACGATTATTGAGATAAGGCGTGCCAAACTGCCTGACCCGGAAAAACTCGGCAATGCAGGTAGCTTCTTTATGAACCCTATAGTTGACAAGGCAATCTATGAGAATATTTCATCACGCTATGGGGCAATTCCGCACTACGACATTGACGAACAACATGTGAAAATACCTGCCGGTTGGCTTATTGAACAATGCGGATGGAAAGGACGGGCCTTGGGCAATGCCGGAGTGCACGACAAGCAGGCTCTTGTGCTTGTAAATCTCGGTAAAGCCAAAGGTGAGGAAATCCTTACATTGTGCAACCGCATAATAAACGACGTAAAGGCAAAATTTGATATCGACATACATCCGGAGGTGAATGTCGTATGACTGCAGTTACAGACAACAGAGAGCACATGCAACCAATGTCTACTCAGAAAATCCATGTAACGCTTCTCGGCACTGGTACGTCAGGTGGCGTTCCTTCGTTGGGATGTCATTGCAGGATATGTGAAAGTAGCGACCCACACGACAGACGCCTACGTTGCGCAGCTCTTATAGAAAGTTCTACGACAAGGTTGCTCATAGATTGCGGACCTGACATACGGCAGCAATTGATGCCTTTACCGTTCAAGCCCATTGACGGAGTTCTGCTTACTCACATGCATTATGACCATGTGGGGGGAATTGACGATTTGCGCCCTTTCGCACAATTTGGAATGATAAGGATATTTGCTGATGCAAAGACGTGCGAACGCATACATACAATAATGCCATATTGTTTTGGCAAAGACCTCTACCCCGGCGTGCCTCCATTGGAATTGAACGAACTGCACCCGCATGTGGCGTTCACAATAGGCGATATTGAAATTTTGCCCATTGAAGTAATGCATGGGAAAATGCCAATACTTGGCTTCAGAATCGGTAGTTTTGCTTATATCACCGATATGAAGACGATAAGCGGCAATGACTGCGACATGTTGCGCGGTGTTAGGACACTCGTGGTAAATGCACTGAGATTTTCGCCACAACACCATTCTCACCAAACAGTTGACGAAGCGATTGCTTTTGCTAATAGTGTCGGAGCACGCGAAACATACCTTATACACATGAGTCACCAAGTGGGTATGCATTCCGAGGCTACGAGCCTTCTTCCTGAAGGCGTGCAATTGGCCTACGATGGACTGTCAATCGATGTGGAATAGCCAGTACTGCGTTTTTTCTGCTATCAGAATTTTACATTAACGACAATGAAAACAAACAACCAAGATACTATTTGTGCAATAGCGACCCCATCGGGGGGAGCTATTGGCATTGTGCGCGTTTCAGGTGCAAATGCCATTGATATTACCGACAGTATTTTCGCTCCACACAATGGAGGAATTCCTTTGCATGAGCGCAAGTCGCATACTCTGGCATTTGGCGAGATACACGATGAACAAGGACTTGTTGTCGATGAAGTGCTTGTAAGTCTGTTTCGCGCGCCACATTCCTACACGGGAGAAGACTCGGTAGAAATATCATGTCATGGGTCTTCCTATATTCTGCAACAGGTTGTGCGCTTGCTTATAACAAATGGATGCCGTAATGCAGAACCAGGCGAATACACACAGCGGGCATTTCTTAACGGAAAAATGGATTTGTCGCAGGCGGAAGCCGTAGCCGACCTTATTGCTACGACATCTGCAGCACAACACCGCATGGCAATAAACCAAATGCGTGGGGGAATATCTCTCGAATTAAAACGACTTCGTGACAAACTCCTGCATCTTGCATCCATGCTTGAACTTGAGTTGGATTTTACCGATCACGAAGATTTGGAGTTCGCAAGTAGAAGCGAACTCATGGATATTTCTGCTGATGCAGCGCAAACTATTGAAAAGCTCGTAACCTCTTTCACAACAGGCAATGCCATAAAAAACGGTATCCCCGTGGCTATCGTCGGCGAGACGAATGCCGGCAAATCTTCATTGCTAAATGTTCTCGTGGGTGAAGACCGGGCAATTGTCAGTGACATTCACGGCACAACACGCGATATAATTGAGGACACGATGGTTATCAACGGCATGACATACAGATTTATCGATACTGCAGGTCTGCGTGCCACAACCGACGAGGTGGAGAAAATAGGAATTGAACGCACATACAAAGCGATAGAAAAAGCCGATGTGGTGCTTTATGTGGCCGATACAACGCGGTCGTATGATCTTTGGAGGGAGAATATCCAAGAAATTAAGAGAATGAGTGGCAACAAACTTTTCATTCTCGTTGCCAATAAAATTGACTCGGAAGACAGCGTAATTCCTGAAATGCATGGAATAACATGTGTGCAGGTTTCCGCCAAAACAGGCAATGGCGTTGCCCAATTGCAACAAATGCTCTCGCAACATTATGGTGGCATGCAAGTTGAGAGCGACGTCGTCGTGAGTAACTTGAGGCACTACAATGCACTTGTTAAAGCCCAGGATGCACTGCATCGTGTAATAAATGGCATAAAGTCAGGTCTTTCAACAGAACTAATTGCTTTTGATTTACGGGAAACACTTGCACATATTTCTGATGTAATTGGTGGAGAAATTTCCTCAGATGAAATTCTTGGAAATATATTTAGTCGCTTTTGCATCGGAAAATGACCCCTTAGAAACAACCGTTAGCAATTATAACCATCCAAGAAGAAGCCTCTGATTTTCAGGGGCTTTTACTTTTTAACACTTCGCAGTCAC
>CAVCLB010000099.1:0-5587 GCA_963602915.1 Dysosmobacter segnis
TTTGAGGGTAGTGTTGACCTTACAGGCCAACCTGCTCCGACGTGCATTAAACCCATGGTTACGGATGTCGCTTCGCTCCTTCCTCACCCTGGGCTGGGATTGTTACGCCCTTACAGGGCTTTGATTACTGAAAGTCTTTTGAGAATCAGATAATTGTAAATTTAAACCATATAAAATCGCGCATATTTTTTTAGTCCGATTTTGAACACCCTACCTTTCAGGGGTAATGGATAGCAAAACGCGCGAAGTAAAGTAAGACACGGACTATCCCAAAAACTTATAAAGGACATTCATCCAGCGTTTTGCTATGTTAGACCGAAATTTTACCGGACGCCAATAATAACAAGCAAATCTCGCAAGACTATTTTCCCGGACGCCAATAATCTTTATTAGTGAGCCCTCTTACGTATGTGGCTGTGCGCTGGTGCATATTTCCGACATTTCTCACACCACCGGCTGTTGTTGCCGCCTGTATAGTTGGGGGCATATTCAATTGTTTCTACATAGTCGTTGCTCAGGCTGCTGCTCGAATTGCTCCGGCTGCTGCTACTTTTGCTGTTGTCGCCTTCGGCAGTTCCTATATACGTGCGGCCATCGTTGCCTATACCTACTGCCACGCCGTTTTTATAGGTTCCCGTTAAAGTGGTTTTGCCTTTGCCTTGGCAAGCGTAGCATTTGTTTGTTCCTCCAGCCCTGGCACATCCCGAGCAAGGATAGAAAATGCCCGTGTAGCCATTGTACGTGCCTCCAGTTCCCCAACAGATGTGGCACATGCCGTCGCCTTTGCATATGATACATGGATGTTCCACATAGTAGGTTGCCGGAATCCCACCAGTCTTTTATAGTGCTTTTAATCTCGTCAGACGACCCGATAAACGACTGCTTGGGCTAGTGCCCGTCGGCATAAGTCACCATCAGCGCCACATAACTGCCATTGCCATAATCGAGGGCATGCAGAGAGTAACCTTTATTCCATTGTTTCTTGATTTCATCGCGGATTTCGCTGTAGGTGTTGCCAAAGAAGTATTGTTGGGCGCCGTATTTTGTGCCTTTGCTCATCACCACAAACCAACCGTTGCCGTTCCACACAAGCGATGTGATGCGATAGCCATCGTCCCATAGGCTCTTGATATCGCTTTTCAACGACGACCAGCTTCCGTAGAGCCACTCCTGCTTGGTGAATCCGGTGCCTTTCGACATTACAAGCATCCATTTCTGCTGGCTGTGCCCTACCGAGGTGAAGCGATAGCCTTCACTCTGTTTTTTGTCGATCTAGTCGGTGGGCCAATCATTGTCGTAGTGGTAGGTCTGCATTGTATATCCGGTGCTTTTTGCCATTACCACAAACCAACCTTTGTCGGTGTATGATGCGCTGATAATGCGTTGTCCTTTGTCCCACTTGGTTTTTATTTTGTTTTGGTCGAGTTCACTGCTGTAGAACCAAACCTGTTCCTTGTAGCCAGTGCCCGACTCGCTCACGGCGGTAAACTCGTAGGCCAAAGCGTGCAATGTGCCTGTCAGCGATATTATCGCGACCATAAACAATCGTAAGAAGGTTGTGCAAGAGAGTGTAAAATATTTCATATAGGTATGCGTTTGAGTTTTGTTATGCCACAAAGTTATGCATTTTCCCCTCAATAATATTTTTTTTTACACTTCTATTTTAGCGCCAGCGTTTTATTGTGACGGAAAAAATAACTTGGTAAGATTTGAGAACTATGAAATACATATTCGTTTGGTGGTTACCCGGATCATATTTTTCACCGTCACTAAAAAATATTTCGAGTTGTTCTTTTCTCTGGAAATTTCATTTCTTTTCCTTGCCAGAGATAGCTCTCCACAAGTCGGCTCGCTCCGGATGATGACGCGCAGCGTATGGGGTACGCTCGTGCCGCGTTAGGTGCACACGCTTACGGCATACGGTGCGATGCACAAAAATGGCTTCGTATGGGATGATGTCAAGCGCTAATCATACTTTTTACTCGCCAACATCGATTTTTTTTGGCACATATTTACTTTCCTTAAATAAAATACAGTAACTTTGCAAGTTAATAAACTGTATAAAAAAACAAAAACAGACAAAAAGATGAACAACAAGATTTTCTCATTCCTCATTGCTATGGCTATGACCGTGGCAGGTATCACTTTCACATCGTGCGGCAGCGACGACAACGGCGACGGTGGCAGTAGTTCAAAGGCAACGACAGCCACAGCACAGCCCGAAGTGTGCATCCGTAGCGAGATGTTCGACTATTTCGACATCACCTGCACCATCGACGGCGAGACAGTTACGCTGACAAAAGACAACACCTATGACACATCTTACACTCCGTACACATCAAATTTGAAGAATGATGTGCGTATGTACAAAGTGTCTGCAAAGCAGTACACCAAATTCCCGGCCAAGATGACCGTGTCACTGACGAGCAAGGTTAAACCAGGCGTTGACCTCAGAAGTCTCGGCAAAATTACATATCTTCTTTATGTAGACATCGCCGCCACCAACGACCTGGGCGGTATATTCGCTCCTAACAACCATTCTACCAATGGGTTCTTATTGCACAAAAACCTTGATACAAGCAAAGCAACAGATGCCGTGATTAAAGCGTTGGAAAATTCAACCGTAACCACGACTGCAACCTTCGAGAATGCCGGTAGCTTGGTTATTAAGTAATTTGTTCTAATGCAATTGAAGAAAAGTAATAACATTAGCTGAAACAAAAATTATGAAAAAGATATTCACTGCCTTGTGCGCACTTTTGGTTGCGTTCACGGCAACAATGCTGACTTCGTGCGGCGACGACAACGAAAACAGTAAGGTAGAGTCTCAGGTTGTGGCTTTCAGCTGCGAGCCCAACAGCGCACTTCTGGCCATAGCCAACCTGACAGTGAGCTACACCGATGAGAACGGCGACACAAAAACCGTGAAACTCACTGGTCCGTTCTCGAAGAGAATTACGATAAAGAAATTCCCCATGTCGGGAGCTTTCAAGGTTCGTGCAACACTTAAGGATTACGTCGGCTACGAAACAAAGCCGAAATTGACATACTGCTACGAGCATTCTATATTTACAGACGAGAATGAAATCAGCAACATTTCAGCCATATATACGAAGGACGATGTTGATAACCTTCTTGCAAAAATCAACAAGACTTCATGGGAATGGAGCTTCCTGTCTGACGGAACTTCTGTGAAGTAAGAATACATTATGCCAGCGTTTCCGCCAAGTGCGGCGCGCCGGAATACATATACGGCACCGTTTTCTCACACTACTGCAAGGTAGGGGAGAGAATGGTGCCGTTTTTTTTGTTGCCTTCATTGTGCCCGCCAATAATAAGATGTTTTCATGCGTCTGCCGCAAGTTATTGGCAAACACGGCCATAAAACGTGCCGAAAGAGCACAATATACAATTTTTTGTAAAAAATATCCTACCATTTGGGTGCCTTCCCGGGCTAACTTTGCAGCAGAAACCAACCGATATGCCAAGTGCCCGGACATGCGGCGGCATGGCTCCGTTATAGGCATTGTGCCACGGCATAGGCAATCGGGAGGTTAAAGGCAATAAAAACTTTACCATATGAAGACAACAACAAGAACAATTGTGGCAATAGCCCTTATGCTGGCTTGCTGCACAACGTCCAACGCACAGTTTGGCAAACTGCTTAACAAAGCAAAGAATTCCGCAAAGGAGAAAGTGAAGAACGAGGTTGAAAAGAAAGTGGATGAAACCAAGAGCAAGGTGACAAAGAAAGCGAAAGCTGCCGCCGGAATCGAAACGTCATCCAACAGCAACGAGCAGTCGGGCTTCAACCCCAACAAAACTTACACACTGAGCAAAGAGGCTCTGGCCGCCGACCCGCAGGCCAACGACACAACCGTGGAAAAGGGTTTCACCAAGAGCATAGGGCAGATACACGCCTGCTTTGAGCAGCTGGCCGACTATTCGCTCTACAAACCTTACTACACTGCCGACGCCCGCCGCTTCTACGGCATCGGAAAAAACACATCGGCAAATGCCTATCGGCAGCTTTTCTCCTATTTCTGGAACTCGCAGAAGGTGATGCGTCCCGTTTATGAGATGAACGAATATGCGCCCGTGTCGCTTTCCAACATGCAAATCGTGGTGCCCGCCGACGAACTTGTGGCCAACTGGTGGACGCTGCGCTTCGTGGCCGACCCGAAATCGGAAACGGCTCTCAAGGAATTCATGTATGTCTACACGCTCTTCGAGAACCTCGTGCTCAAGGCAAGCTACACCTATTGCATGAAAGATGAATTCTCCGGCACGGTCTCCGACAACTCCATCCTTGCGTCCGACTACAAGGACATGAAGTGGAAACGCACCGCTCTAGGCTATGAGATGGTGATGACCTACACACCGATGGAAAACCTGCTCAAGCTTGCCAACGAACTCGCCGATGGTATTTCAGCCGCCAATGCAACGTCGTTCTCACGCCTGCTCAATCATCATGTGCTCACCACGCTCATTAACGAGGTCATCGCCAACCGCGACGACCGACCGTCTGACGACCAGATGCGACTTCTGAAACTGAAAATCGAGTCGCCCACGGTTTCCGAACTTACCCATGCATTCCAAAGCGACAACGGCACACCGGTGGCCGAACCCAAGGGCGTTACCGTGGATGCCAAGACACGCACCGAGGGCACCAAGGCTGCAAAAGAATATGCAGGCAGCGAATTTGAGAAGGTGATTTTCCTCACCAGTTCGTGGACAACGCAGAAAGAGTCAAAATATCCCTATCGTATCATGGGCTACAGCATGAAGATTGCCATCGTGACAAAGAGCGGAGGCAAACGTTATCTGCAAAACTGTCTGCTCGGCAAGAAACCCGACGGCAAGACCTATTTCGTGCAAGCCGGTTTGGGCGACGCGCAGAAGCACCCGATAAAATAGCTTCGCGCGAGGCAACCACACTCATTGAAAACTAATATAAAAACGGAGAAACGCGACTTCGGCAATTCTGTCAAGTCTCATTTCTCCGTTTTTTCTTGCAGCATTCCCCGCCCGCTTGCCCGGATAGGGCGTGCAACATGACTGAAAAATGGACAAAAAAACATGGGTAAAAATGTGGGTATATATAATGAACGCGCGCGAACCTTAATTTTATTCTTTAATACCCCTAATTGCCTCCAAATCGTGTTTCTGTGGCATTATTCGCCTATATAACCACCGTTTTTTGTTGATTTATATCAATTTCGGGCTTAAATTCCCACTTTTTCTGAAACTTTTTTGCAAAAATTCTTGCACGGGTGGCTTTTTTGCCTTACCTTTGCATCCGCTTTCGAGAAACAACGACACGAACGGAAGCGATGAGAAAGCGTTCTTTGAGAAGATTTACATAAGACAGATAAAGTAGTACAAGAAGCAGGCATGAAAGACTTTGGTCTTGATTGCTTGGGTATATTACGAACCGTTGATTTCGGCCTTTTTATGAGGCTGGGGTTAAATGCTCGATAGATACGAAGCGTTCTGACAGGAACAATGAAGATTTTCTCCTTCGGGAGAGTCAAAAAATATTTTACAATGTAGAGTTTGATCCTGGCTCAGGATGAACGCTAGCTAC
>CAVCLB010000100.1:0-4815 GCA_963602915.1 Dysosmobacter segnis
CTCACCCTGGGCTACGACTGTTACGCCCTTACAGGGCTGATGAATGTAATGTCTCGTTTTATGCTTATTGTTCTACAAAAAAACGATGCAAAATATTATATGGATTTTGAACACACTACCCTACGGGACTTGACCATTGCAAAGTTTTTTCACCTGACAATTATGAATTTGAAAACAAGGCTTACTTGCACTGCAAGTAAGCCTTTGTTGTAATGCACGTAAGGCTTGTTTGCATCGCAAAGAAGCCTTCTTTTCAATGCAAAGAAGCCTTCTTTTGAGCACCGCGAAACTCCGCTTGCGGAGCAAAAACCGCATCGCGACATTTTGACTGAATAAAAATTGAATATGTAGAAAAATGCAACCGAAAACCGCTCTTTATATTATATAATAATGTGTAACGGGTGATTTAGGTGGCATTTACAGAAAAATGTATAATTTTTACAGCAAAAAAGACACTTTTTTACAAATTTTTTACTGTATGTCGAATCGTTTGTTTAAATTTGCAATAGGTAATAAACCAAAAGAAATAGAGAGTTAAAAACATCGAATTGAAATACTGAGAGAAAGGAACTATTTATGAAAAAGATTTACTTCATGGTAACTGCGGCAATGTTTGCCGCCTCGGTTTCAGCACAGAAACTCGACTTGCAATACCAGCCAACAAGCCAGATTGCAAAAATCCCCACACAATGCAGAACTGAAGCCTATGCCAAGGCACACCAGGCAGGCGTGCGCGTTTCGGGCATGGGTCTCAATGTTTCCAACCCCGCGCTCTACTTGCCGTTGCGCCTCGCCGCTGAATCGGCTTCCGCCGACACCATTATAACGACGCAGCCCGAGGGCGAGCTCATCAAAAACTGCTACCAGCAGGCTTCAGGCTACTATGTGTTCTGGGGCTATGTGCTGAATGCCGACACCGACGGTGGAGTGGTTGACTTGGTGAAGGGTGCCGATGGCTCCATTTATGCCAAGAACCTGATGAGCATGCTGCACGCCGGCACTTGGGTGAAAGGCTACCAGGCCGAGGGCGACACTATTGCATTCGACTTCCCCCAGAAGATATATTCAGAAGAATACTATGGCGATGTGTATAATTACAGCCTCTGGCGCATGAAATTCACCACTGCAGAGGAAGACGGAGAACAATATCAAACCTATGTGCCCGACTCAGAGTGTCAGACAATCAAGTTCACCCTGCGCAACGACACACTCCAGATGGTTGAAGGCGACGACTACATCATGGGTCTCGGAACGTCAGAAGATGGTGAATGGACGGGCTACGGCGACTACGCCAACAAGGTGTTCAAGTATGATGTTCCCGTTAGCGCACCTGCCGATGCAGCCTCTGCCGAGCCGGCTCTTATTGAGTTTGAAAGCAGCGGCGAAACCGATTACCGCGTAGCCAAGATGGCCATAGAGGGCGACAACGTCTATTTGGGCAGCCTCGTAGACGGAAACGACACCGGATGGGCCAAAGGCAAGATAGAAGGCAACAAGGTTACGTTCACCGGTCCGCAGTATTTGGGAGCCAACGAATCGCTGCTTTCTCACGAATATTTCTCTCCTGCAGGCAAGAAGTCGGTATATGAAGCCGACTGGGACTACACCTGGGACAGCATTTATGTAGAGAAAGAACTTGTGTTCGACTACGATGCCGCCACAAAGACGCTCAAGAGCGCAAACGGATTCATCGTGAACAAGGGAACGGTAGACGTAAACCAGGAGGCAGAATTCTTCTCGCCGATTATCAAACCCTATGTGGAGACTGCAGGCACACCGCAGAAACCCACGTTTGAGGACTTCCTGGAATACACCGACGACTACGGCTATGGCGGAGCACAATTCACCCTCTCGCGCATAAGCACCGACGGCAACTACCTCAATCCTGAGAAGCTATATTATAATGTGTATTTCGACGACGAATTGTTCACCTTCACTCCCGACGAATACCCGGAGTTTGAAGAAGACGTGACCGACGTGCCCTACAACTACAGCGGCAACGATGTTTCGTGCTACGGCGACAGCCACATCGTGTATTTCTATATTACCGGCTTCGACAAGATGGGCGTAAGCACAATCTATAAAGACGGCGACACACGCTATGAAAGCCCCATTGAGTGGTATGACCTCACCACCGACGGCATAGAGAAAGTGGCCGACAACAGCATGGCAAGCACCCGCAGCGTGACCTACACCGACATCACGGGCCGCCGTCTGGCAACACCCGCACGCGGCGTGAACATCAAGACCACCACCATGAGCGACGGAACAGTGCGCACACAGAAGGTGATAATGCGCTGACGCTTGCACAATGACAAGGCAGTAAAGAAGATTTTTTCATAAAACGTAGGCGTGCCGTAAGTTCGTGATGAACCGGGCACGCTTTTTTAAAAACCCAAAAACAAAAGACACCATTATGCGAATCGATATAAAGAAAACCGCGTTTGCCGCGCTCTTCGCGCTTGCAGCCGCCCCCAGTTACGCCTTCGCCGACACCGGCGACATAGTGTTCAGCTGCGATACAGGCTCAGTTGACCGCACAACATTCGGTTCGGCCAAGGTCGAAACCTACGACGTGGCGGTGATGCTCACCGGCCGCGACCTGCGCGGAAAGACCGTGAAGCAGTTCACCGTGCCCTTCCCCTCGCAGGCCGATGCCACCGACTTGAAGGTGTGGATATCGAGCAAGCTCCAGCTGCAGACCATCAACAGCAAGAAAACCAACGTGCCCGACCTCTACACGCAGGATGCCGAGGTGAACGGCGACGATGCCGTTGTGACGCTGGCAGAGCCTTACACCATTACGGCCGACACCGTATATGTGGGCTACACGTTCACGGCGGTGAAGAACGACGGCGCAGTGACGCCGGCCGTGGTGCTCACCCCAGATAAAACCGTCGGCGGATTCTTCGTGCACTCGTCGTCAACCTACCGCAAGTGGTTCGACTATTCATCCAAGGGAAGCTCAGCCCTAAAGGTGTTGCTCGGCAATGCCACCTCCGATGCGGCCGCGTTCACCACTCCGCTCGACGTGAAAGCCAAGGTGGGCACCGATGCCAACGCCACGTTCACCCTCACCAACTACGGCTACAACGGCGTGAAGTCGGTTGACTACGAATACACTGTAGACGGAAAGAAGGGCACTGGCCACATCGACCTCAAACCCTCGCTGCCGAAAATCTACGGAGCTTCTTGCAAAGTTACCGTCACGCTGCCCGCCCCCGACGTCAAGGGCAACTATCCGGCAAGCCTTGCCGTGACCAGCGTCAACGGCCAGCAGCTGGCCGAGGCAGCCACACTCTCGGGCAGCTTGCTCGCCCTCAACGTCCTGCCGGTGAAGCGTCCGGTGGTAGAGGAATACACCGGCACATGGTGCGGCTACTGTCCGCGCGGCCTCGTGGGCCTCGAAGTGATGAAACGCCTCTATCCCGACGATTTCATTGGCATATCCTACCACAACCAGGATGCCATGGAAATAATGTCTCAACTTTATTTCCCGACGTCATTCTCTGGCTATCCGGCGGCTTGCCTCGACCGCGAGCTTGATGTGGATGCCTACTACGGCAGCTCAGGAAGCGTCTTCGGCTTAGACAAAGACTGGCTGGAAGCATGCAATACATTCGTGCCCGTGGCAATGGAGACAAAGGCCAAACTCTCGGCCGATGGCTCGAAAATAGGCATAGATGCCAAACTCATGTTTGTGTCCGATGTCGATACCAAAGGCTATACGCTTGAATATATCGTGGTGTCAGACAGTCTGCACGGCACAGGCGACAAATGGAAGCAGTCAAACTACTACGCCAAAGGCAAATACGGCAAAGGCGAAACATTCCCCGAACCCGAATTCGAACAGTTCTACGACGGTGCGAGCTACATCGAAGGAATATACTTCCCCGACGTGATTATCTACACCTCGCGCCTCGCCGAAGGCAATACAGAACTCGACGACAGCTATGCCGAGGATGCCGAAGCCAACTTTGCCTACCAGTTGGCCACCGCCGACATGGTGAACACCTCGGGTGAATGCCTCATGCAGAACCCGCGCTGTCTGCGTGCCGTGGTGCTGTTGTGCGATGCCGACGGAGTGGTTGTCAACGCAGCTCAGGCCAATGTGGATGCAACAGACTATGCCACCGCCGTTGAGAGCGTGCAGACTGCCGCTGCCGACAACACCGTGAAGGAAGTGTACAACGCATTAGGCCAGCGCGTGTCGGCCTCTTCTCGCGGTCTCAACATAGTGCGCACCGCCGACGGACGCACCATGAAGGTGATGCGCCGATAGCCAAACCATGGTCTGCGGCGGCCGCAACACGAGCGTGGGCCATGTGCTGCGCGGGCGTGCAGCATCCGCCGCAATACGACAGAAAACACTTTCTTGATTGATTAACTATATGGAGCGGACGGCGCGGTAAGCGTCGGCCGCTCTATTTTTTTAGTGGTGATTGGAATGGTTTTTTATTGGTGTCTGGTAAAAAATACAAAGTATAAGTCCCGTAGGGACGACAGATTATAGCGCAGGGGCTTGCCCCTGCGTTTGTTGTTTTCAATAAATTTGCCCCTGTAAGGGGCGCATAATTCATTGTGACGTTGAACCCTGCGCCCCATACATACAGGTAGGGCGTTTAAAATCTGATTAAAAATGAGCGGAATTATATGTTGTCTAGAATTCGCAGTTGTTTGGTTCTAAGAAGGAATACGGTAATCAAAGCCCTGAAAGGGCGTCACAATCCCAGCCCAGGGTGAGGATGGAGCGAAGCGACATCCGTAACCCTGGGTTTCATGTATGTCGAAGTAGGTTGGCCTGTAAGGTCAACA
>CAVCLB010000101.1:0-4755 GCA_963602915.1 Dysosmobacter segnis
AACAGTCGTAGCCCAGGGTGAGCCGTTTGCGACAGCAAACGGTGTAACCCTGGGTAAATAATTGAGTTTCAAGGCTGGCCTGTAAGGTCAGCACAATATTTGAGAGTTGTGTTGACCTTACAGGCCAACCTACTTCGACATACCTGAAACCCGGGGTTACGGATGTAGCTTCGCTCCATCCTCACCCTGGGCTACGACTGTGACGCTCTTTCAGGGCTATAAATACTAAATTCCTTCTGATAATCAAAATGTTATAAACTTAAATCCATATAAAAATTCCGCACATTTTGTAATCCAATTTTGAACACCCTACCTGTAAGGGGCGCATAATTCATTGTGATATTGAACTCTGCGCCCCCTACAGGGGCAAAATATAATAATGTCTAATAGATAGGGGCAAGCCCCTATCCTATAATATTCGCCCCATACTGGGACAATGGAGTGCTAACCATGCAATGGGCAAAATTAAGCCCCACATTTCCCAAAATCTAATAAAGAACAACCATTCAGTGTTCTTCTATGTTAGACCAATATTTTACCGGATACCAATACTTTGGAATAAAAAAATGCATTACTCTGCACACATCAAAAAGCGGGTGGAATTTGAAAACAAATTCCACCCGCCATTGGTTTTGTTGTTATAAGAAATGCATCAGATGATGCTGTTCTTGCGTGTCCACTCTATTATCTCGGGAATGTATCCGAAAGCGAGGCCTGTCACGGTGTCGGCACAGCCGTAGTAGATTGCTATGCGGCCTGTTTCCGGGTCGTGCAGTTCGGCACAGGGGAAGCACACGTTGGGCACATCGCCCATACACTCGTAAGGAGTCTGCGGAGAAATGAGGTATGGGCCCGAACGGTAGATAGCCTTCCAAGGTGTCTCAAGGTCGAGAAGTGCCGATCCGAAGGCATAAACATAGCCGTTGCAGGAGCGCAATACGCCGTGGTAGAACAGCAGCCAACCCTCGGATGTTTCAACGGGGATAGGGCCTGCGCCTATCTTCATGCACTGCCATGCCGACTGCTCAAATGCTGCCGGAGCCATGACGTGACGGTGGCGGCCCCAGAACTCCATGTCGGGCGACTCGCTGTAGAAGATGTCTCCAAACGGAGTGTGGCCGGTGTCGCTAGGACGACTGAGCATGGCGAAGTTGCCGTTGATTTTCTTCGGGAACAGAACGCCGTTGCGGTTATAGGGCAAGAAAGCATTCTCAAGCTGGTGGAATGTCTTGAAATCCTTTGTCCAAGCCACACCGATTGTGGGGCCGTGATAGCCGTTGCACCATGTAACATAGTAGCGGTCGTCGATGAAGCACACACGCGGGTCATAGCCATAAACCCACTGTCCGATTTCGGCGTTGTCGCACTCGAAGCGCAACGGTTCCTCGTTGATGTTCCAGTTAACTCCGTCTTTGGAGAACCCCACATGCAGAACCATGCGGCGGTTGGTGTCGTCGCAACGGAACACTCCGGCAAAGCCGTCGCCGAAAGGCACTACGGCACTGTTGAAAATACTGTTGGATGTGGGCAGAAGGTCGCGCGGGATGATGGGGTTCTTCGAACAACGCCACATCACAGCATTGGAGTTGGCGGGACGATCTTCCCACGGCATGTTGGGCAGCGGATTGCCCTTGATAATAAGATTGCTCATATTGGTAATTTAATTGTGATTTTATCGTTTGGTGTATAATGTTTCAGTTCTTCGCCTTGTCGGGATAGGTGAAGGGCACAAACCATGTTATGAGGAACGCGGGAATGGTGCACACAAGCACAACAATGAAGAACATGCGGTAGCCCAGCCAATCGCTCACATAACCGCTAATCATTCCGGGTAGCATGACTCCGAGGTTCATTATGCCCGATGCAAATGCGTAGTGTGCCATTTGGTGCTTTCCGGGAGCCACCTGCTGCATCATAAACAAGGTCAGACCGACGAAGCCGAAGCCGTAGCCAAAATATTCAAGCACGATGCCGCCGCCTATAAGCCACAAACTTTCGGGCTGGTAAATGGCAAGGAATGTGTAGGCCACAAACGGAAGGTTGAACACGCAGCAGAGCGAGAAGAGCGATTTCTGCAATCCACGGTGGGCAATGTAGTAGCCGGCGAGTATAGAACCAATCACGAAAGCCGCCGCACCGAAAGTGCCGTAGCACAGTCCTATCTCCTGTTCGCTAAGTCCCAGTCCCTGCTCAGCACGCGACGCTTTCAGGAAAAGCGGCACGATTTTCATAACAAACCCTTCAGCAAAACGGTAGAGAATGATGAAGCATATATAATAGAAAATGTGGCGTTTGCGGAAGAAATCGGCAAATACCCGCCCTAGTTCAACCATGCTTTCCTTGAAACCAGGCTTTTCTGAAGCCTCTTTCTTGGCATCGCTGGGTAAGAACTTTATGTGGTAGATGCCGAGAAGAAGCATCACCACGCCGATGATTAGCATGATTGTTGTCCACGCCAACACCGTGCCGTGGTGCTTTGCAGCGGCAATTCCGGCTGCGTCAAGGCCTGCGGTGTTGCCAGTGAAATGCGTTATGAGAGCTCCGGCAAGATACACAAGTCCGCCGGTGGCGGCAATCTTCGCAATGTTGTAGAATGCACCCTGCCAGCCGATATACTTTGCCTGGTCTTCAGTGGAGAGCGTTGCCATGTAAACTCCGTCGGCCGCCACGTCGTGGGTTGCACCACTCAGCGCGATAACGGCAAGCAGTGCAATCGTCACTGCAAAGAAATTGGGCAGGTGCAGAGCCATGGCCACAAGACCGAACACGCATCCCGTGGCAATCTGCGTTACTACAACGAAGAATTTTTTGGTCTTGTAGATTTCGAGAAGCGGGCTCCACAATGGCTTCAGCGTCCACGGAAACATTATTATAGATGTCCAAAATGCTATTTGCCCGTCGGACACTTCAAGCCCCTTAAACATGAGTGTACACACCATATTGAGCACCACAAACGGCATTCCCATGGCAAAATAGAGCGTTGGTACCCATGAAATGGGGCTGCGCCCGCTTGTCTTTGTCGGTTTCATTTGTTTTGTAAGTATTTTTGTTTAAGATTAGTCCTGATGCATGCAAACCGTATCGGCGGAAGTATTAAGACCCGTCCACGCGGCTGTGGCCAAACGGTTGTATATGCAAAAGTAAGGCTTTTTTCCGAGACGAAACGGCATTAAAGTGTTAAATAAGCTATCGCCCAATGCCAGTGCTGAATTAAAACTCTAGCCACAAACCACACCAATTTGTATTTTTGCCGTCACTTTAATAGCTTTTTAGTAAATTTGCACACACTGGCCGTCAAGGCTTTAAAAACAGGAACAATATGGAAATAGAACAAATAGCGCATTTCAGGTCGCCATTCGCATCAAAGTTCGGCATTCCGAAACAAAGCGGCCTTGCCGAAAACATTCCAGGAACGATAGTTTTTGAGCCAAAATACAGAAACGCCGACGCCTTGCGCGGACTTGAAGGTTTCGACTATTTGTGGTTGATATGGGAGTTTTCGGCCAACAGACACGCGGCGGCAAGCCCCGTGGTGCGCCCTCCGGTGTTGGGCGGCAACGTGAAAATGGGTGTCTTTGCCACTCGCTCGCCGTTCCGCCCAAACCGTCTCGGGCTCTCGTCGGTAAAGATTGTTGGCATAGAAACCGACTCTGCCGACGGTCCGGTGATACTCGTTAGCGGAGCCGACCTTATGGACGGCACGCCCATATACGACATAAAACCCTACATAGCCTATGCCGACTCGCACGAAGGCGTGCGTTGCGGATTTGTTGACGGACATTCCGACACAAGACTTGAAGTGGAAATTCCGCCTGCAACGGCTGCACAGTTGACTGCCGAAGAAACTGCCGCCCTGCGCGAAGTGCTGTCACTCGACCCGAGACCGAGATATCAGGACAACCCCGAAAAAGTTTACGGCATGCCCTATGCAGGCCGCGACGTGCGGTTCAAGGTGAACGGAACGCGGCTGACAGTGGTGGAGATAGCAGAAACAGAACACCTATAAACACAAAACGCCGCCCCATTACGGGGCGGCGTTTGTGTTATTATTGCCACACTAATCAGTGCTCATACACGTCGCAAATTTCAACAACATACACGTCATGGTAGCCGCCTTTGCTGCCGCCATACCACTGTGACAGCGAACTGTCGATAAACTCCTCGGGCTTGATGTTACCCTTGTAGAGCTTGCGGCAAGCCAACGTGAGGCGTGCCTGGCTGAATGTCACTCCGCCATTGTCGGTTGCAACGGGCACAAGACCGCACTCCTTTGCCTTGTCGAAATCGCGTCCCGATTTTGTACCGCAGAAATTGTATGCCTTGCGCGCAGCCTCATCCTTGCCCAAGAAAACGAGGTTTACGGTTTCGCCAGCCTCAATAAAATCGTGCGTGTAACGCTCCGGACGTATGAAAACTAACGCCACTGGCTTATTCCACAACCAACCTATGCAGCCCCAAGAGGCCGTCATCATGTTGAAATTGTTCTTGTCACCGGCAGTGACAAGCATCCATTCCTTGCTGATGGTGTCGAAGAAATTGTCTTTCAAGTCGGAAACACTGATTTTTTTCATTCTTTATATCCTCCTTATTATATAATGTAACTATGTTAGTTTTGTCGCAACGACTGCCGAAGCACACGCCAAACATACAAAAACAAAAACGAGACAGCAACACAAAGGTTCTGTCTCGTCATTCTTTTTCGAGCCTCTTGTCGGATTCGAACCAACGACCCCGAGATTACAAATCACGTGCTCT
>CAVCLB010000102.1:0-4727 GCA_963602915.1 Dysosmobacter segnis
CGGCTCACCCTGGGCTACGACCGTTACGCCCTTTCAGGGCTGATGAATGCAATGTCTCGTTTTATGCTTATTGTTCTACAAAAAAACAGTGCAGAATATTTTATCGATTTTGAACACCCTACCTTTCAGGGGCAATTGTCGGCAAAGCGTGTCTTACCGCATCTGCTTCACTGCCACGGTGTGTCCGTCGGCGTAGCGTTTCTTCACTATATAAACGCCCTTGCGCGGCGTGTCGCCACCGATGCGGCGGCCGTCGATGGTGTAAATGCTGCTATCCACCTCGGCGGCATTATCAACTGTGGTATGGCTTATGCCTGTGGCGAGGATGTCGCGCAAGTCGAGCTGCTCGGCATTCTCCACCACGCAGTTGGTGAGGTCGTCGGCATCATATCCGCCTATGGCGGCCACGAGCGAGAGGTTGTTGCGTTTCCACGCGTCGGAGAGCTGCATTTCGTAGTCGTATTCAAACGTGCCGTTCTCCTGCCAGCCTATCACCTCGCCCCATGTGCTGTTTATCACGCGCTCTACGTGCATGTGGCGGAATCCGGCGGTTGCTCCCTGCTGGTTGCGCGGAATCACGCTGTCTTCGAGCAGATAGAGGGTGATGCGTGCAGGCGTGTCGCAGAACGGGCGGGCACGGAATCCCGTCACCTTCACGCTCAAGCCGTTGCCGTCGTGGGGTGTGGCCGCGATGTTAAGTTTGGTGTAGGTGGGCACATCGAGGCGGTCGTCGAGCCCGTCCATGAGTTCGGTGGCATCCACATCGCTCACCGGCGTGGGTTTGTTCTCGCTGGTGGTGTAGTAGGGATAGCGGTCGATCATGAGTGCAGGAGCATAGGTTGTGGCCTTGTTGAAGAACCAAGTGTATTCGGAGTCGGACGGCATCGAGAGGAAATCGGTGGAGAATCCGTCGTGATGGCACACCACCACGGCGCGTCCGCGATAGTTGTCAGAGCAGAGCACGCTGTGCAGAGTGGCGGCGAGGCGCGGGCAGTTCTGGCAGCTTTCAGAGGTAAACTCCTCGATGAGCACCTTGCGCTCATTGGCGAAGGGCAGTTCCACGCGGTCGTTGGCGGGGTTTTCGTCGGGGTAGCCGTCCACGTTGTCCACCTGCATATATATGGTGTTGGCGAGCGTCACTGCCGAGGGCAGTCCCGAAACGGTGAACGTTGTGTCAACCGACCGGCCCGAGGGCAGATTGAGACTGAGCGTCACGGGCACGTCGCTGTCGGTGCCGTCGGCCCCAAAGAGCAGTTTCACGGAGTGCACGTCGGCCGTGCCGTAGTTCTTGAACACTGCGTTCACGCTAATGTCGTCGGTGTTGCTCATGGTGCGGGCAGTCTGGTTGGCTATGCCGATGTCGTAGGTGTAGATGTTGTCGCCCGACACCACAGCCTCAAGACTGAGTGCGCCTTGCGAACTGAGGTCTTTCCACTGTTCGCCTTCGCCGAGCTTCACCCAGAAGGCATCTTGTGTTGCCGTGGAGACATAGGACATGACATTGCCCGTGCCGCGCTGCTTGAAGGTGTAGCCCACATAAATGCGCTGTGCCGTGGAAGGTATGGTGTAGGGCGACGTGAGCGTCACCTGGTTCCACCCACGCACAATCTCGTCGCGCACAATCTCGCCCTCGGCAAGGTTGTTGCCTTCGAGTTCGGAGCGCAACCACACGCGCACCGTATCGACATTCAGCTTGGTGGCAAGTCCCACGCGCACCGCCGTTATGTCGTTGCCGGCATAGGCATTGAGCATGGAGGCAGGCAGAGCCATTGCCGCATCTACCCAGTTGCGGCCCGTAGCACCCACTGAGCCCGATTTGTTCACCACACCGTTGCAATAGCCGAGATGCACCTCGGCGGCACCGGCTGCCGTCACAAAAGCCGTGATCAGCATAAGCATAACGTAAATTTTTCGCATAAGTTTGTTTGTTTTAGTTCTCATTCATGGCATCTGTCTCATAAAATCCGTATCAATATGACACTGTTTTCACGCTTACAGACAACAGATTGCAAAGTTAAGAAATTTTGCAGACAACACAGGCAAGGCCGAATAAATGTTGGACTATTTTTCGTGTTTTTTAAGCGCAACACGTCGGCACACGGCCACAAGCCTGCCGCCGATGCGGGTTTTCTCGGATTTTATTGCTATTTTTGCCACAGACAGAAAAAACAATCAACATTACACGACATGAACCATTACCTTACAACCACCCTCTCCGCCCTAGTGTGTGCCTTGATCACCGTTCCGGCCCACGCGCAGATGACACTCGTGGAGAAAGGAAAGGCCAAGGCGCGCATAGTAATAGCCCAAGACAATGCCACCAACCGCCGTGCCGCCGCCATGCTGCAGCGGTTTGTGAAAGAAACATCGGGGGCCACGCTGCCCATAGCCAAGGGCTCGGCGGCAGGCCGCGGCACCGTGATAATAGGCCAGCCAACCGCCGAGGCCGGTGCCGACGGGTTTGCCATCGTCTGCAAAGACGGCACGCTCAGCATAGCCTCGGGCGGCGGCAAGGGCGCAATATACGGTGTGGCCGACCTGTTGGAGCGCAATCTCGGCATGGCCTACTACTCCTACGGCGAATACACACTCACTCCGCAAACCACAATAAGTCTGCCCATCATGCACCGCGCCGAGACCCCTGCATTCCGGTTTCGCCAGAGTCAGAGCTACTGCGCAGCCGACTCCACCTACTACGACTGGTTCCGACTGAGCGACCAAAGCGAGGTGTTTGCCGACAATCTGTGGGTGCACACCTTCGATAGGCTGATGCCGTCGTCGGTCTACGGCAAGAGCCACCCCGAATATTATTCCTACATAAACGGCAGTCGGCGGCCGGGCAACCACAGTCAGTGGTGTCTCACCAATCCGGCAGTGTTCGACCTCGTGGCCGCGAAGCTCGACTCAATCTTCCGCGCCAACCCCGGCAAGCAGATGATAAGCGTAAGCCAGAACGACGGCAACAACACCTACTGCCAATGCGAGGAGTGCCGCAAGGTTGACGAGTATGAGGGTTCGCCCTCGGGCAACATCATACGCTTTCTCAACAAGCTCGCAATGCGTTTCCCCGACAAGCAGTTCTCAACGCTAGCCTACCTTTTCAGCATGCATCCGCCAAAGCACACGCGCCCGCTGCCCAATGTCAACATAATGCTGTGCGATATAGACTGCAAGCGCGAGGTGGCTCTCACCGACAATGCCTCGGGGCAGGATTTCATGCGCGCGCTGAAAGGATGGTCGGAAATGTCAAACAACATCTTCGTGTGGGACTACGGCATCAACTTCGACAACATGGTTGCGCCGTTCCCCAACTTCCACATTCTGCAGAAAAACCTCGAGCTCTTCCACCGCCACCATGCCACGATGGTGTTTGAGCAGGTGAACGGACAGCGCGGCACCGACTTTTCTGAAATGCGCGCCTACATGCTGGCCAAGCTCATGTGGAACCCTTATCAGGATGCCGACTCGCTCATGCAGACATTCCTTCGCGGCTACTACGGGGCTGCCGCTCCCTATCTTTACCGCTATCGCCAACTGCTTGAGGGCGGACTGTTGGCTTCGGGCGTGCCGCTGTGGATATACGACTCGCCCATTTCGCACAAAGACGGAATGCTGAACGACCACCTTATGAAGGAATACAACCAACTCTTCGACGATGCCGAGCATGCCGTGGCCGCCGACACCACACTTCTGCGCCGCGTGCGCACGGCCCGTCTGCCTATAATGTACAGCTATCTTGAAATTGCACGCACCCGTCCCGGGGGCGATGCCGAGGAGCGTACCAAGTTGCTCAACGAGTTTAACAGCACGGCAGCAAGCTGCGGCGTGACTGTGCTCAACGAGCGCAACAACCGCATCGACGACTACTGCAAGCTCTACCGTCAGCGTTTCATTCCGCGCGCCAACACCAACAAGGCCGCCGGAGCTAAGGTGACGTGGACCGAAGCACCGGCCGACCGCTACAAGCCTATTGCCGACAAGGCCCTCACCGACGGTCTGTATGGAGGCACTACCTATGTAGAAAGCTGGGTGGGATGGGAAGGCCGCGACGCCGACTTCACGCTCGACATGGGCGAGAAGAAGAGCATCAGCTCTGTGAGCACCGACTTCCTGCACCAGTTGGGCGCATGGATTCTGCTGCCGCGCAGCGTTTCCTACGCTTACAGCACCGACGGGAAAAACTTCACCGACATGGGCACACACGCGTTTGCCGAAGACCGCGACCTCGCAGTGAAGTTCGTGCCGGGCACCGTGAAACTCGCCGCGCCCGTGGAGGCACGCTTCATCAGAGTGAAGGTGAAGACCCTCGGACTGTGCCCACCGTGGCACTACGGCGTGGGACACCCTGCTTGGTTCTTCCTCGACGAGGTGACAGTGGAGTGATCTATAGTGTACACGCGCCCGCGTACTTATATATTATTACCGGTGTCCGGTAAAAACTTTGCTGCAAGCAAGTCCCGTAGGGACGACAGATTATAGCGCAGGGGCTTGCCCCTGCGTTTATTGTTTGCTATAAATTGCCCCTGTAAGGGGCGCATAATTCATTGTGATATTGAACTCTGCGCCCCTTACCGGGGCAAAATAATGTAGTTCTTGGAGAGATAGGGGCAAGCCCCTATCCTATAATGAGGACACTGAAAAAGTCTCCTCATGCCGAAACCGCTTGAAAATACCCCTGAAACAAGGTGCCAAACATTTGCATATGTCGATATTTTTTCGTACCTTTA
>CAVCLB010000103.1:0-4634 GCA_963602915.1 Dysosmobacter segnis
TCATTTACCCAGGGTTACACCGTTTGCTGTTGCAAACGGCTCACCCTGGGCTACGACCGTTACGCCCTTCCAGGGCTTGGTATGCAGATCCTCTACACAATTGGACATCAATAAAATTCAACCGATTTTGAACACCCTAAGTTGGAATATCCCCCACATACGAAATGAAAGCAATAAAAGTGTGGTAATGATTTTATTGCCCATTGCGCACTTTTTTGTGCCGCCAAAACCGTGTCAGCAAGATATTATTTGTAATTTTGCATTTTAATACAAGTGATGCACCGTTTAGTGGTGCAAAGTCAACACAATGAGGAAATTTCGCTTGGAAATGACTCATATACAATTCTCTTGTCCTCTGACTAAAAGACAATTTGAACAAGCAACATAATAATAAAATGAAAAGGAAATATTGTTCTCCAAAGACGGAAACGGTATGCGTGGAACGCCTCGTGTTATTGGCTGCATCGGGCAGCGGCATCAAGGTGAATACCGACGGCGACTCGGGCGGAAGTGAATTTACCGACGGCGGCGAAACCAAAGACGATACAGAATACAATCCATGGTAAGCATGCAAACTTGCCTCTCATCCAACAATTTATGAATTCAATACATCGCAAAATGAACAGACTTCGCACATTTTTTACACTGGCTCTGTGCCTCGCCCTGTGGGGAACATTGCCGGCCAATGCCGCAGGCAAAGCGGAAGTTTGGAGCTACCCGAGCAGCGACCCCAAACTCACGAGTTTCTCGGGCAGCGGAACGGCTTCTTCACCCTACCTCATCCAGTCGGCCCAACAGTTGGCCAACCTCGCCTACATCGTGACCGACGGCAACGACGATGTGACCGGCAAGCACTTCAAACTGACAAGCGACATCTACCTCAACGATTTCACCGTCAGTCCCACGGGAGCACTCACGGCAAACGGCGACCTTAAGGAATGGACTCCCATAGGCGAGCACGGTTTCTTCAGAGACGACGATTTCCAGGGAGTGTTCGACGGCAACGGCCACACCATCTACGGCCTCTACATGAAGGAGCAGTCTAAACGTGCCTACGTAGGACTGTTCGGAAGCACCGAGGATGCCGTAGTAAAGAACCTTACCTTAAAGAATGTCTACATATACACGGAGAAGACCGAGGCCAGCCATCCTCTGATAGGCGCATTGGTGGGACGCTCCCTCAGCTCCACGTTCACCAATGTTGGTGTGGAGGGCTGCTACATGTACTGCAATTTCAACACGGATAATTCCGACATGTGCTACGGCGGACTGATAGGCAAAGGCCAGAACGACATCACGCTCAACGACTGCTTCTTCAACGGCTACATGTATATGCTCACTGGCAACAGCGTGCATGCCGGAGGACTTCTTGGTGCCTACTTCACAACCGGCTTCCACAGCTACACCACCTTGCGCCTTACCGGCTGCCGCACAGCCGGTTTGCTCATGGCTACTTATCAAGGCGGCGAGACAGTAAACATGGGCGGATTGCTCGGAAAAACCGAGACACCTATCAGAATCTATATCACCGAGTGCTTGAACAACCTCACACTGAGAGCCGACAACGACAAAGACAGCAAGATGAGCCTTGTCAGTGCCTACAACCTGTCGCCCTATGCCACCGAGGTGCGGCGGTCGGCCAACCTTGGTAACATCACCTTCACAAGCAACCAGATATGGTACTCGCACATGGGGCTCACCGGTAAATGCGTCAACGGCTACTACGACTGCGTGAACTACGGCCGATACATACTGCCCAACAAGCGCAACGCATCACGAATCACCATAACCCCCGGATACAATAGTCTGAATCACGACACCAACAAGCAGAACCTCATAGTGTGGAAAGAGGCCACACCGCCCTTCGCATTGGGTTCAGAAGACACCTACGATTCCAACGGCACTGAACTCAGCGCTGCCGAACTCGATAGCCACCATTATATGCTCTACGACATTCTGAACGCAGACCTCGAAGAAAATGTGTGGGGCAATTTCAAGCTATCCTACGAAGACAAGACCTACACCCTTCCCATACCGATAGCCTGCGGCGGCGAATCGACCTCACTGTACTGCAACGAGGACGGACAGTATCAAATCAGTTCGGAAACCGACTTTCGCATGCTGCAGGATATGATAAGCAAGAACACCAACGCCGACAAAAGCTACCTCCTCACCACCGACCTCAACCTGAGCGGCAGTGACGCCCTGGAGCAGATCGGCGACGACAACCATCCGTTCAGAGGCACATTCGACGGCAATGGCCATGTCATCTCAGGTCTGACCGTAAAAGGCTGTGCCCTCTTCGGCAACCTGTCGGGCACGGTGAAGAATCTTGCCCTGGTTGACATGACGTTCACTGGCGACAATCCTCATTGCGCACCGTTAGTCTACAAGGCAGGAGGCTCAGCCGATGCCTCTATACTCAACTGCTATGCCGGAGGCACCATCACTTTGGTCGATAACTCCAACGACGGCACCACCCTTGCCGGACTGCTCTACGAGGCTTCCGACAACAAGGTAAGCATCAAGAACAGCTACTTCCGAGGCATCATGGCCAATACCACCGATGTCAGCACCCAAGGACATTTCTACTACGGACTGGTGGGTAGCAACAAGATAGGCACCTCTCTGACGCTGAATGATTGCTATGCCTACTTCGATTTCAGCGATACTCTTGGTGTAGGCGCAGGCATCATGGCCGACAACACCTCCGTAAATTTCGACGAGGCAAACTGCCGTTATCTCTGCCCAAGGTTCGACGGCAGTGATGGAAAGGTGACTGACAACGATGGTCTTGCCGCCTGTTTCAAGGATAAGGAGGGTTGGCTCACCGGAGCCTGCCGCCCCGTGCTCGACGGAGCACGCCACTATGCTCTTACGACCTACGACGGAAAGACGGTGTATGCCGATGCCATACCTATGGACGACGAAAGCACCAGCAACGACATCTGGTGCCACGAGCTCACCGACCAGACAGCCACCGACCAGTTGCTCTGGGCACTCCCCAAGGTGGCTTTCTGCGACAAGGACAAGAACGAGAACTATCTTGTCAACTGCCAGTTGACTGACGGCGTACCGTTCCGTTACGCTCCGCCCGCAGGAACAGTGACTAATGGACAGATGCACTTCCCGCTCACGTTTGAGGGCGACTATGCCATCAAGCTGATGTGCTTGCCGGCAACCCTGCACAAGAGCGACTTGCCCGACGATATGTATTTGCTGGTGCTGGGCAAAGCCTTCGGCACTGCCGAGGACGGATATTCGGCCTATGCCGTGGAGTGCGACTCGGTGCCCGCAGGCATTCCGTTCATTGTCTATGCCGACAAGAAACCAACCGAAACCATCGACGTGGTGCTGCACGGCTATGTGGTAGGCGAGCCGCAGACCGAAGCCGAACAGGACGGACAGACTTTTGAGGCCGGACCTATCGGCACGTTCGACACCAAGCATGTGGAACAGGGATGCCGCAATTTCGACATACTCGACAACGGCGTCACCCTTAAAAACGAAGAGAACATCGACGTACCGCCGTTCGGAGCATATTTCGACACCGATGCAGCCGTGTCGTGCGACGGCGGCGTGATGCTCGACGAAAACTCCAACTACATAGGCGACGTAATCGACCATTACAAGAATCGTAAGGTGGCGGTGTATCTAAAGCGCGAACTGCACGCCTCGGGTTGGAACACGCTGTGCGTGCCTTTCGACATGAGCGACGTTGAAATTGCCAACAGGTATGGTGTCGGCACCGTGGTTGAACAGTTCAGCGGCATCACCGACGACGGCAACGGCACCTGCACACTCAACTTCACCAAAGTCACAAGCATCGAGGCCGGCAAGTGTTATCTGATAAAGCCGAAGAATGACGAAAGGAAATGGATACAGCTCGAAAGTCGAACCCTTTGCGCCGAGCCCGGCAGCACCGAGTATGACTCGAACAACGGTCTGTACACAGTAAGCTTCAAGGGATCGTTCGAACGCAAGGCTCTTACGGGCAACAGATATAAAGGTACGTATTTCACGCAGGACAACACGGTGTATAAGGTGGCAAACGGGCGCACCATTCTGATGAACGGCTTCCGTTGCTGGATAGAAACGTCGATAGCCAACACGTTCACCCAGGCCAGAATAGTGCATGCCGACGGCACAACGAGCATTGCACATATCGTGGAGTCGGCATCCGACGGCAACCGCCGCATTTACAACATTCAGGGCATAGAGACCGACTCGCCCGCCGACAACAGCATCTACATCGAAAACGGCCGCAAATATGTAAAAGGTAGTTCTGCAACAAACCGCCGCTAACAACGGCTTGTTGTCACGTCAACCATAGCCCGGATTGCTCTACGTTGCCCCTGTAAGGGTTACGTTCTTACTAGCTCTGCAAGGTAAGAGCGTTTAAAAACGTTTTAATTTAGGTTTGCAAATGTGTGGAGGATTTGCATACCAAGCCCTGAAAGGGCGTCACAATCCCAGCCCAGGGTGAGGGTGGAGCAAAGCGACATCCGTAACCCTGGGTTTGATGTACGCTGAAGTAGGTTGGCCTGTAAGGTCAACACAAATCATTGTTATTGTGCTAACCTTACAGGCCAGCCTTGAAAACCAATCATTTACCCAGGGTTACACCGTTTGCT
>CAVCLB010000104.1:0-4571 GCA_963602915.1 Dysosmobacter segnis
TTCGGCTCATCTTTTTGGCTGTTTTGGTCTCTTTCATCGGTCACATAGCCCGCTATGCTCCCTCTTCAAGAGCCCAAAACATCTCAAAAATATAAGCCGCAAATCATACCAACTTATTTTTTCACCGTCACTAAACAATTATTTTAACACACTCTTTTGCGTTGTTTTTGTTGCAAAAACACTAACTTTGCCGTCGGGTTATAAAATAAGCAAACAAACTGCACAACAATAACAAACATCTAATAAAAACAATTTAAACATGAAGAAATTATTCATTTTCGCCGCTGCGCTTGCACTCACATTCACAAGTTGCGGCAACAAGGCACAGAACAGCCAGGCCAATGCCGACTCTACCGAAGTGACCGACACTGCAGCAACCGCCGACGAGGCCGCAGCAGCACTGTCAAGCGAATCGCAGGCAACAATCGACAACCTCACCGCCGAACTTCAGAAGGCCGTGAACGCCAAGGATGCCAAAGGCACAATAGCCACACTTGCCAACCTTGAAACTATATACAAGAACCTCGTAGAGGCCGGCAAGCTCGAAGAGGCAAAGGCATACGGGTCGGCTATAAAGAAATTCCTCAACGACAACGCCGAGTCAATCAAGAATGTGGCAAGCGGCAACACAACCGTGGCAAACCTTGTCAACGGCATTGCCAGTCTGCCCACATCGGCTGCAACCACTGCCGACGAGGCCAAAAACGCTGTGGCCAGCGACATTGTCAACCTTGCATCGCCCACGATAGCCAAGGGCGCAACTGCCGTGGCAACTGCAAAAGCTGCTGCCGAAGCCGTTGAGAACGCTCCTGCAACAGTGAAGGCCGCCGCCTCGGCTGCTGCCTCTACTGCCGCCGCCGCTGCCGAGAAGAAAGTGAGCGACGAGGTGGACAAAGGCAAAGAAAAGGCCAACAAGGCCGTGAACGATGCCGTTGAAAAAGCCAACAAAAAGGCCAACGAGGCCGTTGACAAGGCTGCAAGCAAAGCATTGAAGGGACTCGGACTGTAATCAATACGGCTCTTGAAGGGCCAACATACATCATTTTAAAGCATGGCGCAGGCTGCGGTCTGCGCCTTTTTTTGTTTTCCCCATACCACATGCAGACTGCAACTTCACCAAAATTCGCAATGCATGTTTCAGGCTTTTACTCATTTGTGCATTTAAAGACGTAGAAGAGCATCGCTAAAAGCTGAAACGTGCGGCAGAAAACTTTGCTAATCAGCCGATAATCATTAACTTTGCAATCAGGACACTTTCCCGAAAGGAGAAACGGCATGGAGCTACAAACAAGAAAACTACCCGTAGGCCTGCAGTCGTTTGAAGAAATCAGACGCGAGGACTTTTTATATGTTGACAAGACCGCACTTGTATGGCAACTCGTCAACAGCAACGTAAAATACAATTATCTGAGCCGTCCACGGCGGTTCGGAAAGTCGGTTCTTGTTGATACGCTCGAATGTTATTTCTCCGGCAAGAAGCATCTCTTCGAAGGACTTGCAATCATGCAGTTGGAGAAGGAATGGCTGCAACGCCCCGTGATAAGGTTCGACATGAGCTGTGCAGGTGCCACGAAACATGAAATGGAGTCGTATTTGAGCAATGTCTTCGACCAATACGAAAGCATTTACGCCGTTGACGTGAAGCCGACGGCATCGCTCACCACACGTTTCGGCAACATCATCACCGCAGCCTACAAGAAGACGGGCTTACAGGTGGCCATACTCATCGACGAATATGACTCGCCGCTGCAACATTCGTGGAAGACACCGCACCACGAGGAGTGCACAGAGCTTTACCGCAGTGTATTTGCCGTGTTGAAAAGTTGCGACAAATACGAGAAGTTTGTGTTCATCACCGGCATCACAAAATTCACACAAATATCGCTCTTCTCGGTATTGAACAACCTCTGCAACATTAGTTTCTTTCCCGAATACGCCACTTTATGCGGAATAACCGAAGACGAGATTGCCCGAAATTTCACGCCCGAACTGCAACGGATGGCACAAGCCAATAAATGGACAATGCAGCAGACACACGACCGACTGAAAGAATACTACGACGGCTACCACTTCAGCGAAGACAACATGACCGACATTTACAATCCGTTCAGCCTCATCAATGCCCTCAATACGCGCAAGCTCGGCAACTACTGGGCGGCATCTGGCTCGACGTCGCTGCTGCCTAAATTTGTCGAGGATGCCGAGATAAGAATGGGACAGTTTGAAGGTTGCCGCGTCATGCGCAACATGCTCGAATCGTCAGACGTGACAGGTGGCGGCGCAGAACTGTTTCTCTACCAATCGGGCTACCTCACCATAAAAAGCAGCAACGAGTTCGGCTACACACTGGGATTCCCCAATGCTGAGGTGAAGCAGGCACTCTTCGAGTCGGTACTCCCTGCACTCACGCTCCGGCGACAAGGCGACATACAGTCGATGCAGGCCAACCTGTATTACCAGTTGGGCACATGCCAACTCGACGAGGCCAAGAACACGCTGCGTTCACTCATCGCCGACGTGCCATACAGCAACAAGAAGCTGGCTTCAATGGACATGGAAGAACGCTACCGCCTAGTGATAAGCACCATTCTCAATGCCATCGGTCTACGCGTGGAGGTGGAACGCATGCTCGCCAGCGGGCGCATTGACATCGTGGCATGGACTTCGCGCTACATCTATGTCATGGAGCTGAAACTCTCCAACAATGGCGGCATGGCGGCGGCAGCCAACCAAATTGTTTCACACCAATACCTCGACCCGTTCCAAGGAGACGGCCGACAAGTCATAGGGCTAGCCTTGGAACTCGACAACCAAGGCAAAGGTCTGACCGATTGGCAGGTGGTGGAGATATAATAAAAGTGGTGGAGATATAATAAAAAGGTGTTTTGGCACACCAACAAAGTCCACATATGCGGCACAGCATTGTTTCTGCCCTATAATTTCACACTATCAGGAAAATTATTAGTAATTTTGTAGTGAGCGACGATAAAAAAACAACTTGGCATGATTTTGACTATATAAAAATACGCATCAAAATGATTGTCAGGGCTTGTATTTTCACCGTCACTAAAACAACTACGAAATGAAATCACTAAAAGAATTATACCGCATTGGCAAAGGCCCGTCGAGCAGCCACACGATGGGGCCTCAAAAAGCGGCGCAGATATTTGCCGCACACAACCAAAACGCAAAGAGTTTTGAGGTGACACTCTACGGAAGCCTCGCCGCAACAGGGCGCGGCCACATGACCGACGTGGCCATAACCGAGGTGCTGCGCCCCATTGCCCCGCTGCGCATCGACTGGCAGCCGTCGGTGTTTCTGCCCTTCCACCCCAACGGCATGCGCTTCGTGGCACGCGACGAATATGGCAGCGAAAGCGACGAGTGGACGGTGTACAGCGTGGGCGGAGGGGCTTTGTCGGAGGGTCCGCACACACGGTGGATCGACGACAAGCGCGACGTGTATCCCAAGAACACCCTGCTCGAGATAATGAAATGGTGCGAAAATCACGGACGCAACTACTGGGAATATGTTGACGAGTGCGAGAACAGCGATATATGGGACTATCTGCTCGAGGTGTGGAACGTGATGAAGGAGTCGGTGGAACGCGGACTCGACCATGAGGGCGCACTGCCCGGACCGCTCAACCTGCCGCGCAAGGGTCCCACCTATTATGTAAAGGCAAGCGGCTACAAGCAGCATCTGCAGTCGCGCGCCCTCGTTTATGCCTACGCCCTGTCGGTGAGCGAAGAGAATGCCTCTGGCGGAACGATAGTCACCGCACCCACATGCGGATCGTGCGGAGTGCTGCCCGGAGTGCTCTACCACCTTGCCAAGGGTCACAATTTCAGCGACAGGCGCATATTGCATGCCCTCGCCACTGCCGGAATATTCGGCAACGTGGTGAAACAGAACGCCTCAATATCGGGTGCCGACGTGGGATGCCAGGGCGAGGTGGGCGTGGCCTGTGCAATGGCCTCGGCCGCAGCGTGCCAACTCTTCGGCGGAAGTCCGTCGCAAATAGAATATGCCGCCGAAATGGGACTGGAACACCACCTCGGCATGACGTGCGACCCCGTGTGCGGACTGGTGCAGATTCCGTGCATAGAGCGCAACGCCTTTGCCGCCACGCGCGCCCTCGACGCCAACCTTTATGCGTCGTTCTCCGACGGCACACACACTGTGTCGTTCGACCGCGTGGTGAATGTAATGAAACAAACGGGGCACGACCTGCCTTCACTCTACAAGGAAACAAGCGAAGGCGGACTGGCCCGCGCCTACATGCACAGCATGGCCAAGGGCGACGGCGCGAAATAAAAACTATTGGTGTCCGGTAAAATCTTTGCAGCGAACAAGTCCCGTAGGGACGACATATTATAGCGCAGGGGCTTGCCCCTGCGTTTATGCATTTCACCATTATTGCCCATGTAAGGTAGGGTGTTCAAAATTGGATTACAAAATGCGCGGAATTTTTATATGGATTTAATTTTATAATTGTTTGATTGTCAGAAGAATTTCGGTAATCATAGCCCTGAAAGGGCGTCACAATCCCAGCCCAGGGTGAGGATGG
>CAVCLB010000105.1:0-4502 GCA_963602915.1 Dysosmobacter segnis
GGGATTGTTACGCCCTTACAGGGCTTTGATTACTGAAAGCCTTTTGAGAATCAGATAATTGTAAATTTAATCCAATATAAAATCGTGCACATTTTTTAATCCGATTTTGAACACACTACCCTACGGGGGCAAATTATGGTAATGCCTAATAGATAGGGGCAAGCCCCTACCCTATAATATGCGCCCCATACTGGGGCAATGGAGGGTAAATCATGCAATAGGTAAAAGTAAGCCTCGTATTTTCAGATGTCTTATAAAGACCAGACTTTCCACGTTTTACAATGTTAAACCAATATTTTACCCGATACCAATAATATTTTATGTATTTCGAACGCCCTACCTTTCATGCCTAATGAATGCAATGCTTTGCTATTGCACGCCCCGCGCCGTTGCCAATCAGCGACGAAAGCCACAGCCCGGCAAACGTGAGCAGACCGTTGAGCATGAGCAGTTCGTAGCCGAACTTATAGCCTGCGAATTGCTGCGCAGCCGTGTCGATGGCAAAGCAAACGAGCGGTGCGGCCACGGCAATGTAAGGCACCCAACGGTCGCACACGCCGAGACGGGTGAAAAGACCGTAGGCGAAGAGCCCGAGCAACGGCCCGTAGGTGTAGGAACACATTACATATATGGCATCGATCACGCTCGTGCTGTTTACCAGTCTGAACAGGATGATGAACCCGACAAACACCACGGCCATGCCCACATGGGCGCGTTTGCGCAATTTCTCGTCGCCCGGACGTGCGCAGATGTCAACGCAGAAGCTCGTGGTGAGGGCGGTGAGGGCCGAGTCGGCACTTGAAAACGATGCCGCCACGATGCCTATGGTGAACAGCACCACTACCGCCGTGCCCAACTGTCCGCTTGCGGCAAACATGGGCAACAGTTCGTCGCCCGATGCCGGCAACCCGATGCCCTGTCTGCGGGCAAGCATCAGGAGCAGCACGCCGAGCGACATGAACAGCAAGTTGGCCGGAACAAAGGCGAAGCCATAGGCACACATGTCTTTCTGGGCTTCGCGCAGAGTCTTGCAAGTGAGGTTTTTCTGCATCATGTCCTGGTCGAGCCCGGTCATCACTATGGCTATGAACGCTCCGCTGAGCACCTGTTTCCAGAAGTTCTGCGTGGTGACGAAATCGTCGAACACAAACATACGGCTATGCGAGTCGGCCGCAATGGCGCGCACGGTCTCGCCTGCCGACATGCCAAGCTGCCCCATCACATTATATATAATAAGCACTAGGGCGGCAAACATGCATGCCGTCTGGAAGGAGTCGGTCCACACGAGGGTCTTTATTCCGCCGCGCCGCGTGTAGAGCCATATCAGAGTTACCATTGCAACGACGGTCACGGGGAAGGGCACGCCGATGCCGTCGAGCACGAAACGCTGCAAAATGATGCACACCACATAAAACCTCACGGCTGCACCGGTCATTTTTGAGAGCAGGAAAAACAGTGCCCCGGTTTTGTAGGAACGCTGCCCGAGCCGCATACTGAGATAGGAGTAAATGGTGGTGAGGTTGAGCCTGTAATAAACGGGTAGCAGGATGAAGGCTATTGCAAAATAGCCGAAGATGAAACCAATGCACGTCTGCACATAGGTCATGTCGGTGCGCTGCACCATGCCGGGCACGCTGACAAACGTAACGCCCGAGATTGAAGCCCCCACCATGCCGAAGGCCACCATATACCACGGCGAACGCCGGTTGGCACGAAAGAAAGTGTCGTTGTCGCCATGCCGTGCCGTGAAGCGGCTGAAAGCCATGAGAACGGCGAAATAAGCCAATACTGTTGCTATGATTATCATAAATATAATGGTTTTCCGGCGGCAAAAGTAAGACTTTATCGGCGATTGCCAAAATGGCCGATGCGGTTTTTTCGTGACAAGGTTGGCCGCAACAAAACGGGCACAATGCGACGCACATATTTATTAATCGCGCCATTTCGCATAAAAACAGGCACTTATGTGCGAAATTTAGGATAAAAATAGCTAACTTTGCACTCGTATTATTTGGAAATAAATTTTTATAACACAAACTAAAAGAAACAGCTTTTATGATTAGAACTCTCGTTTCTTCACGGGAGGAGGTTGTTCGTAACATCACCTCCACTACAAGTATGCTTCTGGCACGCGTCAGAAGCGCCGCCACATCAAAACGTTTCGTCGTCGCAGCATTGGCCTTTGCCGCCGCATTGGGCTGCAACACGGCGGATGCACAGACATGGACAGGAGCAAGTCTTGACGACGCATCGGGCAAAGAGGTGTTCCTCCTCAACGTGGGCACAAACAAATTTGTGGGACAAGGCGGACGCTGGGGCACACAGGCCGTCATAGGAAGCGTGGGCGAAACATTCACGCTCACGAAAGAGACATCAAGCACATATTATCGGTTGCAGACCAAGACCGAGGGTACAAAATATCTCACTCTTGCAAACGGCTCAAACACCCAGGCCGACGACGCAGGAAAATTCTACGTTGACTGGAACAATGACGAGAAGGACGAACAACTCTATTTCACTGCCGTTGACGGACTGGAAAACACATACACCATATATGTCGTGCCAAGCAGCAACACCTCTACACTCGGCTCAAAGGCTTATCTGGTGAACAACAACGGCGCAATAGGCACAAGCTCTACAGCTCCCACCGACGAGAGCGGCTACTGGATGCTCGTGCCCGAATCGGAACGCGAAGAGCATTTCACAAAGGCCGACATTGCAGGTGCATCGGCTGTGCCCGCAACATTCCTTATAAAAGACCCGGGCTTCTACCGCCAGTCGGGCGACGTGAGCAACTGGCTCACAGACAAGAGCAACGTGAACTATTTAAGCAGTGGTGGACTCGCAAACAAAGACGACACGCAACGTCTGCCGGCATGCGCATACGCCTCTGAAGACAATCCCGTGAAAAAGTATGTACACACATATACATACACAAAAAACAGCAATACTTATACTACCACAATAACCAATTTCATTGACGGCGACAGCATGAAGACTATTTCGCCAAAGGTTAATGCCGAGTACACATCTAAAAAGTATGCTGATTATTCCTACACCAGCACCGAAGAAGCTAGTTATACCGAAGGCTACACATTCTATGTTGGCAACGGATATGCCGACGCTGATGCCTTTGATGCTTTCACCGGCGAGGTGAACACAACAAAGCGACAGATGGAATATGGTGCAGAGTGGACGGGAAACATACACGGCAACTCAGCTCATGTTTATCAGTTTCTCAACCCACTGCGCAAGGGATGGTATAAAATCAGCTGCAACGGTTTCACCACAACAGGAGGTGTAGCTAAGCTTGTTGCCTTTACAAGCTCAGGCATTACCGGAACCGACGAGGCCAAAAAGAACCACTACTATGACGACGATGTGCTGACCTACATCGCCAACCGCCCCAAAACATACGTTGAAGCATCGCAGACAATCAACACCACCGAAAGCACCAACTACAACCACGAGGTTTGGATATATGCCAGCGAAGTTACAAAAGACGGCAAAACATATATAGACAACATCTGCTTCGGAGTACGAGTGGCAAGCGGCGGCGATAACTGCTGGGCTTGCTTCGACGATTTCCGCGTGGATTACTACGGCGACGCGCAGGTGGAACTCGTGCTCGACGAGAACCAGACTTCGGTTGACTACATCAACGCACAGCGCAGCTACACCGACGCTTCGGGAACAGTGAACGAGAACTACGACGGCCAGCGCAACCTCTACCTCAACCGCACAATGAACGCCGACAAGTGGAACACACTCGTGCTGCCCGTTGACCTCACCGTGGGACAGGTGAAGAAGGCATTCGGAACCAACGTGCGCATATCGGAGTTAAAGGGTGCAACCGATTCCGACCGCCCCGAAACAATAATATTCGAGGCTATCGGCGTGAGCCGCGACGATGAGACAAAGACTGCTATCGAGGCCGGCAAGCTCTACCTTGTGAAGCCGTCGTCAACCGACGAATATAAGGAATCAACCGTAAAGACCGTTCCCGGCACCGAGAGCACGATAAGCAAATACTACACCATTCCGCAGGTGACATTCTGCCCGGGCAAAGACATCGAGGCAACAGTTTATGGCACCGAAGGCGACGAGACTTTCGAAAGCAAGACTAAGGTGCAGTTTGTTGGTACATACGTCAAGCTCGGCGACGACAACAAGATTCCCGCAAGCTCTTATGTATTGAACGGCAACAACAAGGGTGGCACCGCCGGACTGTGGTACTACCGCACCGTGGAGACCCCATCGAAGGGATTCCGCGGATGGTTGCAAACCAAAGAAGGCGAGAACTCGAACAAACTGGTGTATGAAATCAACGGCGTGGTGGATGAAGTTAACGGCAACACCGACGGCATTGCCGCAATAGATGCCGATGTCAAAACAATAGGTGGCAACGTGTATAACCTCAACGGCCAGCTCGTGCGCCGCAACGCCGCATCGCTCGACGGTCTTGCACACGGAGTGTATGTGGTGAACGGCAAGAAAGTGGT
>CAVCLB010000106.1:0-4251 GCA_963602915.1 Dysosmobacter segnis
TAAAGGTACGAAAAAATATCGACATATGCAAATGTTTGGCACCTTGTTTCAGGGGTATTTTCAAGCGGTTTCGGCATGAGGAGACTTTTTCAGTGTCCTCATAATCTGTCGTCCCTACGGGACTCGCCGGTTGCAAAAATTTCACCAGGAGTCAATATATTTTAACCACGAATTTCACGAATCTCACGATTTGTGCTATTGCAGGCCATTCGTCGGATTAGTCGTATTCGTGGTTCCCTCCCACCGCATTTTATTTTAACCACGAATTCCACGAATTTACACGAATTGTGCTATTGTTTGACTGTACGTCCCCGAAGGGGGCGAACGGATAACGGCATTGCTTCTTTCACATGTTCGCCCTCTTCGAGGACGATTGCTCATCACGTCGGGCTATCCGCAGGTTCCCTACGGTCACCAGCGGTTATGCACATTGGCCGTCTTCGACAACCCGCAACATGAGGTTAGGGTAACAAACCACGAATACGACTAAATTCTACGAAAGACTCGCACTGACATCATTCGGATAATTTAGCTCACCCGACAAACCAACAAAATTATAAGCGTATTTACAAAAAGGGCGCATATTTCCATCGGTTTATGCAACAATCCAAGTATGTTTCTATATGAACCAATACGACTAATCTTACGAATAACGCTTCCCCACTCCGTTGCAATTCGCAAAAAGTTGGAATCGCCCCTTAAACATCGCTTGCTCCATTTGGGGAATTTTCAACCGACTTGCCAATGTTTCCCAACATCCTACTGCGTCTTGCACCTCCTCGATAATACTTTGAGCCACATTCCTATTGAGCATATAATCCTCGCAAGAATCTAACAACATCCTTATGTCAGCATCATTGGATGTTGCATTGACCAGCAGGCTCAAACTCCTTTTGAGCGTTGGATTCATGTCATAGGCAGGAGACAATGTCCATCCCTTAGGAGTGAGCAAGAATCCATGGTTTCTGAAATGATCGTCTGCGTTTCCGATGCATATATTGAACGCGACCCTACGATATAGTTCCTGCAAATTTTTCTCCACATCGCAACATCCTTGCAGAATAAAATCTACGATATCCAAATATCCAAATCCTCCCTGCGCATTGTCGCCGTCCTTTAATCCCAACAACGACATAGAAGAAGCAAAATGTATTCTTTTTCCCTCACCGGTGCGGTCAAAACGCTTCGACAAGAGCGTGTGGTATTTGCCCAGTCCTGTCAACACTTGTGTTTCCGCCGCCGAAATTCCTGCACGTTTGGCAAGCAAATGCGAGAAATGTTCCCAAAGTCCGACATCATAATCGTCCTTGCGGGATGGAAATTTGGCCATACAAAGCCTGCCCTCTTCATCCAACACGCTGGCCTTGGGCCTTGCACCACCAAGAGAAGTACCGGGCTGCATCAACTGGACAATCCATTTTTTCTCAGGCAAGATGTCATCTTCTTCACACTTTTCCACCTCTTGGCTTGCATACATGAGTTCCTTTATTTCCGTCAAGGGCGGAATCTTCAGAGAAGGTGAAACATTGATAAAACCACCGTCTTTTTTCTTCTTAAACCTGAAGCCGCCCATTCTGGAGAAATCATCGATGCCCACCGAATAATCGAAAGACGACAGATTTCTGACCGCTCGTTTCTCTTCCTCTGCCTGCAACTGTTCTCTTCTCTTCAGAAGAGTTCTTCCCCATTTGTCAGGCAATGCATCCGAAAAACACCCAAATATATCATTGCCAGGCAAAGTGTACTGCATGCCCGGGTAGTTGTTAATATCCTCCGACAACTTTATTCCTGCATGAAAATTTAGCCAATCGGCATCAAACTTGAAAGCATAGCTGTCAGCACCACGCAACTTTTCGTAGCACAGTTCGCCTATAAATTTTGGTGTACCAAACCAATTGAAATCTCCAAAAACAAACAGTTTCTCCATAGCTCACTCCTTTGATGTTGCCCTTTGCCTATTTTTCAGGCCCATATCCTGCAAAGCCCTGCCCAACTTGTCATCCTTGGCAAGAAGCAACACGTCGTCGTCGAGTTGCAGGGCATAGAGCACACGAAGATAAATGCCCATAGACACCGTTGGCAAGCCCTTTTCCACCTTGCACAATGTCACCTCAGAGCATGTGGCTCGCTCTGCCACCTGTGCCATGCTCAGGTTTCTGCGCAACCGCGCAAGTTTTATCTGTTCACCGACAATTGCCATTTTTTGCATCAACTTTCTGGGAAGTTTGTTGGCCATCGTATTCTTTGCCATATCCGTAGACTTAATTATAGTTTGCAAATATAGTAAAATTACTTCATTATAATATGGGTTAACGGCGATAAAAACAAATATATTTACAAACATTTATTTGCGTCAGGCAAAACGCCGAAAACACCCACTCCACATTGCCTTCCGGCAAAAAACGCTCGGTTTTCTTGCCCGTGCTGCCACAAACCGCTACTTTTGCATCTACATACCTTAAAACCACACCTAATGATTGCACTGCAACTCGCCATCGTGCTGCTCGCCCTCTATGTGGGGTCGCGCTACGGAAGCATAGCCCTCGGGGCCGTGTCGGGCATAGGCCTGGCACTGCTCGTGTTCGGTTTCGGCATGAAGCCCGGCACTCCTCCCACCGACGTCATCTACATCATCATCGCCGCCGTGACCTGTGCAGGCATCATGCAGGCCTCGGGCGGCATGGACTGGCTCATACAACTGGCCGAACGGCTGCTGCGACGGCATCCCGCACGCATCACCTTCTATGCCCCGCTGTGCACCTTCTTCCTTACTGTGCTGGTGGGCACAGGGCATGTGGTCTACACGCTGATGCCCATAATATGCGACATAGCACTGAAGAAAGGCATACGTCCGGAGCGTCCGTGCGGCGTGGCGTCGGTGGCCTCGCAGGTGGGCATAACGTGCTCGCCCATTGCCGCAGCCGTGGTGGCGTTTGCCGCCATTTCGGGCGACAACGGTTTCGGCATAACCATTCCGCAGATTGTAATGGTGACAATACCGGCGTGCCTTGCCGGACTCATGGCGGCGAGCGCGTGCTCCTACCGCCGGGGATTAGACCTCGACCGTGACCCCAAGTTTCAGGCGCGCCTTGCCGACCCTGCCGTGCGCCAATACATATACGGTTCTGAAGCCACTACAATGGGCCGCGACATCCCGCCCACGGCACGCCGCGCCGTGATGATATTCGCCGGCGCGCTCATAGTAATAGTGGTGCTGGCCTCATGGCAGTCGCTGCTGCCCTCGCACGAGCAGATTGTGGCCGTTGAAGGGGCCACAGGCACATGGCATTTCATGTCGCCGCCGCAACTCGTGAAGGCCGGAATGGTGGTTGAGGGGATGACCGAGACACGCATGGTGCCGCTGAAGATGAACGTGGTGATACAGATAGTGATGACTGCCGCATCGGCCTTGATGATAATATTCTGCAAAGCATCGCCCAAGAAGGCGGTGAGCGGAGCGGTGTGGCAGAGCGGCATGGTGGCCGTAGTGGCCATTTATGGCATTGCGTGGCTGGCCGACACCTTCTTTGCCAACCACCTGCCCGAGATTGAAGCCGCGCTAGGCGGCGTGGTGAAGGAGCACCCATGGACAATAGCCTTCGCTTTCTTCGCCGTGTCGATACTCATCAACTCGCAGGGCGCAGTGGTGGTGTCGATGCTGCCACTAGCCTATTCGCTCGGCATTCCCGGACCGGTGCTGCTGGGAGTGTTTCCCTGTGTCTACGGCTATTTCTTCCTGCCCAACTACCCGTCGGACATCGCCACGGTGAATTTCGACCGCTCGGGCACCACGGTGATAGGCAAATATCTGCTGAACCACTCGTTTATGATGCCCGGACTGGTGTGCACCATAGTGTCGACGCTCGTGTCGTTTGCCCTCGCACATCTGCTGTTCGGGTGAGCATGCACTACGGTGCGGCAACCGCACGGGTGCACATGACACCAAAGAACTAGTGGTATCTTCGCAATGCAGCGAGTCCCGTAGGGACGACATAGTATGCGCAGGGGCTTGCCCCTGCGTTTTTTGTTATAAACTATTTTGCCCCTGCAGGGTAGTGTGTTCAAAATCCATATAATATTCTGCATCGTTTTTTTGTAGAACAATAAGCATAAAACGAGACATTACATTCATCAGCCCTGAAAGGGCGTAACAGTCGTAGCCCAGGGTGAGCCGGTTGCGACAGCAAACGGTGTAACCCTGGGTAAATGATTGATGCTTAAGGCTGGCCTGTAAGGTCAGCACAATATTTG
>CAVCLB010000107.1:0-4244 GCA_963602915.1 Dysosmobacter segnis
TGTTGACCTTACAGGCCAACCTACTTCGACATACATGAAACCCAGGGTTACGGATGTCGCTTCGCTCCATCCTCACCCTGGGCTGGGATTGTGACGCCCTTTCAGGGCTATGATTACCGAACTTCTTCTGATAATCAAATAATTACAAACTTAAATTCATATAAAATTCCGTATGTTTTTTACATCTAATTTTGAACGCCCTACCTGTAAGGGGCGCATAATTCATTGTGATGTTGAACTCTGCGCCCCTTAAAGGGGCAAAATATGGTTATGCCTAATAGATAGGGGCAAGACCCTACCGTATAATATGCGCCCCATACTGGGGCAATGGAGTGCTAACCATGCAAAGGGCAAAAGTACCCCCAGGAGTCAAAAGTCTTATATAGACCTGACTTTCCATATTTTACACATATTAGACCAATATTTTACCGGACACCAATAAAAAACCAAACGTTATTATTTTACCGATTCCATCGCGTGACAAAATTCTTCACAAGACGTGCATATTCGGTCTTGTGGTCACGATAGGCCGCGGCATGTGCACTGCCACGGGCCACCCAAAGTTGCTTCGGTGCAGGTTTGGCATTATAAAGCGGAAACACCATTCGAGTTGGCACGAAATCGTCGCTGCCGCCATGTATGAACAACATCGGCTTGCGGCACTTGGCCACCTGCTTGAGCGGCGAAGCCTCGCCAAACCACCAACCATACCTCAAACGGCACAATGCGCTAGTGGTGTAGAGCAGCGGAAATGCCGGCAACGAGAACTGGTCGCGCAGTTCGTGGGCGAATTCATCCCACACGCTCGTGTATCCGCAATCCTCCACGAAGCATTTCACATAATCTGGCGTGGTTTCACCGGCCACACACATGGTCGTGGCAGCACCCATCGATATACCGTGCACCACCATGCGCGAGTGTTTCCCCGACTCGGCAAACATTCGTTCGGCCATACCTATCCACTGCAACACGTCGAGGCGGTCGTTCCATCCCATTTGGATGTCGTCGCCGTCGCTTTGGCCGTGCCCGTAAAGATCGGGCAATATTATATTGTAGCCCATATCCTGGGCATATATACGGGCTATGTGCAGCATGTCAACGGCATCGCGCGAGTAGCCGTGCACCACCACCGCCGTTCGCCCTTCGGCACGCGGCGATCGCACAAACACGGCGTGCATCCGTGCGCCCGAAGACATGACGGCAAACGTGTCGCGCAGTGCGCCCGCTCGTTGCAGACTGTCAATCCACGGCCGCAATTCGGGATAGCGGCGCACTTCCGTGGCGATGTCGGGTCGGTGAGTGCGCTTTGCGCTCGACAGAGCATAGTCAATCATGTAGAAACTTCCGCCCACCGTGGCCACGGCAAGCACGACGGCAATTGCCGCCACTATGCGCAAAACTGTTTTTTTCATTTCTTTTCTTTTATCATTCGCAATACTGCATTTCGCAGATTGGCTTTCGCCACCTCGGGTTGCAATGCTTCATCAAGCGGTTGCGACGGCGGAGTGACCTCGCCTATGGCCGAGAACCCAGCCTCGGCAAGTTTGTCAACGTCGGCCACGCGCCCGGCCACCAGCCACACTGCGGCATTGCCGTTGGCTCGTGTCCATGCCATTACGCGCTCGGGTAGTTTCCCCATGAGCGTCTGCCGGTCGGCGCAGCCCTCGCCCGTAACCACGATGTCGGCCTCGGCAGCAAGGCGGTCGAAGTGAAGAATGTCGAGAAGGAGATCGGCTCCGGGTTTCTGCCGCGCGCCGAAATACTGCATAAAAGCATAGCCCAAACCTCCGGCTGCACCTGCTCCGGGTTGCTGCGAGCAGTCGTGTCCGAAATGTTGGGCCGAAAACCGTGCGAAACGCACGGCACAATCTTCAAGTTGCCGCACCATATCGGGGCTTGCACCTTTCTGCGGGGCAAACACCGCTGCCGCGCCGTCGGGTCCGGTGAGCGGATTGCGCACATCGCAGGCAAGCGTGAAACGGCAGCCGCGCAATGGTCCGGCAATTACGCTGTCGATGTTGCCGCCGTTGCCGAGCAAATCCACAAGAGCGCGCAGCATGCCCATTCCGCAGTCGCTTGTGGCTGTTCCACCAAGACCTATTATGAAGTCGCGGCATCCGCTGCGCACGGCATGTGCCACAATCTCGCCCACGCCATAAGTGGTGGCACGCACGGGATTGCGTTCTTCCGGCGCGACATGTGCCAGTCCGCAGGCTTCAGCCACCTCCACAACGGCACATCCGTCGGGCGTAATGCCATACACGGCCTCGCGGCGGCGCATGAAAGCGTCGTGCACGGTGAGGGTTACGAGCCGTCCGCCGAGTGCGGCAGTAAACGCACGCGCCATGCCTTCGCCTCCGTCAGACACCGGCACGGCCTCCACCCGGGCATCGGACAACGCTTCGGCGAAAGCCCCGGCAACTGCATTCTCGGCCTCAACCGAACTCATGCAGTTCTTGAAGGAGTCGATGGCAAGCAATATCTTCATGTTATTTTATGTTTTTTGCGCCGCTAGAAAGCGGCAGGATTGCACCGTGCCCACAAACGCGCCAACCCAACCGGGCAGGCAACCGGCAAAGGAGCACCGGACAATGCGTCAGTCGAGCACGCTCTTTCTTGCAAGCAGACAAGCGCCGATAACGCCGCCGCGCTCACGCAGTTTGGAGAGACACAGCCGCGTGTCCTTGTTTACTATGCTGAGCGAATATTTCCGCACCGAGGCAGTGACCGACTGCAGAAGGAAATCGCCCGTGCGGGCGAGCATGCCGCCAATTACCACTAGCTCGGGATTGAAGATGTTTATGAGATTGGCCACGCTCTCGCCGAGATGCGACCCCACGTGTTCAACGACATCAATACAAAGCGGATCTTCGTTGTTTGTGGCGTCGATTATGTTCTCAAGCGAAAAGATGTCGCCCGTGCGCTTTATGAGGAACGAGGATTCACCATTCCCGATACGCTCGCGCACCATACGCTGTAACGCGCTGCCCGAGGCTTCGGTTTCGAGGCATCCCTTCTTGCCGCAATGACAAAGAATGTCGTTGTCGAACATGTGGGTGTGCCCGAACTCTCCGGCAAAGCCCGATTTTCCTTTATAAAGTTCGCCGCCTATGATTATTCCCAGTCCGAGTCCCCAGCTCACATTCACGAAGAGCACGTTTTTCTCTCCGTCTACTGCGCCTTTCATGTATTCTCCGTAGGCAAAAGCCCGTGTGTCGTTTTCTATGTCAACCTCGCAGCCCACCCTCTCTGAAAGGATTTTGGTGAGAGGCTGTTCGGAGAAATTGTAGAGCGTGTGCGAATAGCCGCTTTCCGAATTGACGCGGCCCGAGATGCAGAACGTGGTGTTGACTATGCGCAATCGGTCAACATCCGATTTGTCGATAAATCGCGACACGAGCCCACACAGTTCGTCAACCGACTCCATGGTATTGTCTATGCGGCACGGCACATTGTCGTCGAGCTCCACAAGGTCGCCACGGAAATTCATAAGTCCCATGTTCACGAAGCCATCCTTTATCTCTACGCCCACGAAATAGCCCGACTCCGGGTTCAGACCGTAGAGGTTGGGGCGGCGGCCCTCACCTGTTTCCTGTTTTCCATACTCCTCTACATATCCTAGGTCGAGGAGTTCGCCAACGGCCTTGCTCACGGTGGGCACGCTAAGCGACGTGTCTTTGGCAAGTTCGTTGATTGTTGAGTTTCCGTTGGCAACAAAATATTTAAGAATGTCTTTCTTGAACGCGGCATTCTTGCCGTCGCCACCGATGTTGAAAATGTTAGGCATAATGGGACAGTATAATAATATAAATAGGTGTAAGGTTGCAGCCGGCATGCAGAAATGACGGCAGACACAAGACAAAGGTAGTGTTTTTTCGGCAAAACAGCCCTAAGTGACGGTGAAAAAATAAGTTGGTGTGATTTGCAGTTTATATTTTTGAGGTGTTTTTGACCACTTGAAGAGGGAGCATAGCGAGCCATGTGACCGATGAGAGAGGCAAAAACTGCAAAAAAATGAGCCGGACAAACATCCGACGAGGTGTTTTCATTGTCCTCAAATCGCACCAAGCTATTTTACACTCAAGTTTCAGATTTGGGAATTTTGCTTGAAAACATGTCCCCGAAGGTAGGGTGTTCAAAATGCATATAATATTCTGCATCGTTTTTTGTAGAACAATAAGCATAATTGCGAGACATTGCATTCATCAGCCCTGTAAGGGCGTAACAGTCGTAGCCCAGGGTGA
>CAVCLB010000108.1:0-4224 GCA_963602915.1 Dysosmobacter segnis
GGGGCGCAGAGTTCAACATAACAATGAATTATGCGCCCCTTACAGGGGCAAATTTGTAGAAAACCATAAACGTAGGGGCAAGCCCCTACGCTATACTATGTCGTCCCTACGGGACTTGCCCGTTGCAAAGTTTTTACCAGACACCAATATTTTTTTTAGCGGATACGAATATTTCCCAACATGAAATCACGCGGAAAACGCATTTTTTGAGTTTTCCGTGTCAATAATCGGCGCACATGATCGTATATAATAATGTAGCGGACAAAAAATTGCGCCGCACAACAGCATCACGGATAAAAAAACAAGAAAAACAATAATTATATGAAGAGAATATTATTTCTTTTGGCTGCGCTCATGTCGATGGCGGCAATGTGCATGGCAACCGACGTGAAAGAGGGCGTTACAACCGCAATAAACGGGGTGAAAACGATTAAATGCAACAGTAATGTAACAATGCACATAAGCAGAGGGCAGCGTGCCACGGTGCGCGTGGTGGAGAACGGCAAGCTGCACAGCAACGTGACATTCGACGGGAAAAAGCTCACCGTAGACGGGCTTTCCGGCCGTAATAACGGCTACAACATCGACGGAAGCAGCATAAAGACCGAGCTGTTTGTCACCCTTCCGCAGATGACCAACGTGTCGAATTCGGGCATTCTCAATCTCGACGCCAAGAGCATGACCGCCTCGGCCGACGTGGAGATAAGCAACAACGGCCAGGCAGAAATTGACCTCGGCACGTTCAGCTCCACCTCGGGCGCGTTCACTTTAAAAAACCACGGAGTGGTGACATTCTCGGCTGAGCTTATCAACGCTGACGATGTGAACATCACAAACAACGGGGTGGCCAGAATGGACAAAGGTGTGGCCATACGCGCCAAGAACGCCTACATTTCCGTCCCCGGCGTGATAAACGTGTCGGGCATGAAAGTAAATGCCGACAAATGCAAGCTGTCGTGCTCGGGCATGGTAAAAGGCAGCGCATTTGCAATAAACAGCGACGAGACAACGCTAAGCGTGACGGGAGCCTATTCGGCCGACACCGACGTGAAGGGAAACACTCTCACCATGTCGGTTTCGGGAATAGCGAGCGGCAAGATGAACTTCAACGGCGGCGACATGAAGCTTAGTTGCGGCGGACAAACCTCTTCGGCAATAAAAGTGAAGTGCAACAATCTGTCGCTCTCGGGCACGGGTATAATCAAGTCCGCAGTCACCGGCTCGGCACGCTCGGCCTCGATTTCGGGCAATGTAAGCGAAAATTGCATAAAAGGTCTTAGTGCCGGCAACGTTGTCAACCGCAGCAACAGCGACTACGACAAAATTTTCAACCGCAGCAACAGCGTGACGCGCAGCAACAGCGACGACCGCGACGTGTGGTGACGCGTGGAGACAATTGACACATGGTGAGACAATTGACGTGTTATTAATTATTGCCCCGTAGGTAGGGCATTCAAAATCGGATTAAAAAATATTTATATCCGGCGAAAAAAAATTGCAATCGGCGAGTCACGTAGGGACGACTGATTATAGCGCAGGGGCTTGCCCCTGCGTTTATGTTTATAATAAATTTGCCCCTTTAAGGGGCGCATAGTTCAACATTACAATGAATTATGCGCCACTTACAGGGGCTGGGCGATGTTTTTTATCCTATAAAAACATTGGTGAGACCCAAACAAAAATCCACTTTCGAGTGGATGCTGGTCAGCGTCCGGCCTTCAATCCGCGCCGCATGCACACTATGCCGAGCACCACAAAGGGTATGCTCAGTATCTGTCCCATGTCGAGCGGAAGCGAAGCCTCAAACGCCTCCTGCACCTCCTTGGTGTATTCTATGAAGAAACGGAAGGTGAAGATGCACGTCAGGCACAAGCCGAAATAGAAGCCCGTGCCCACGCGCTGCGGGCGGCGGCGATATATGGCCCACCCCACGAAGAATAGGGCGGCATAGAACAGAGCCTCGTAGAGCTGCCCGGGATGGCGCGGTGTCATATCGACGCGCTCGAAGACGAAAGCCCAGGGCACGTCGGTGGCCTTGCCTATTATCTCAGAATTCATCAGATTGCCCAGACGAATGAAGCAGGCCGTGACGGGCGTTGCAATGGCGATGTCGTCGAGCACGTGCCAGATGTTCATGTGGGTGCGGCGCACATAGAGCCAAAGGGCAATCATAAGACCGAGTGTTCCGCCGTGCGAGGCGAGTCCGCGGTAGCCGGTGAACACCCATCCTCCGTCGGGAAGGAACTCCACGGGCAGGAAAATCTCGATGAAATGCCGCCACGAGGTGAGGAACACGTCGGGCTGGTAGAATAGGCAGTGGCCGAGGCGCGCCCCGACGAGGATGCCCACGAAACAGTAGATGAAGAGCGGGTCGAACAGTTTGTCGTCCACCTTCTGCTCGCGGTAGAGCCTATGCACGATGATGTAGGCCAACGCGAGGCCGATGAGCCAGCACAGCGAATACCAGTGCACCGACAACGGTCCGAGGCGGAATGCGTCGGTGGCGGGATTCCACATTATATAAAGAAGATTGTTCACCATAACCTTTCGTTTACAAGTAACGATAAAGAGTCATTTTCCGTTTCACACGTTGAAGCGGAAGTGCATGATGTCGCCGTCCTGCACCACATATTCCTTGCCTTCTATCGAGAGTTTTCCGGCCTCGCGCACGGCTGCTTCGGAGCCGTACTGCATGTAGTCGTCATACTTTATCACTTCGGCGCGGATGAATCCTTTCTCGAAGTCGGTGTGTATCACGCCGGCGCACTGCGGTGCTTTCCAACCCTTGTGATAGGTCCAGGCCTTCACCTCCATTTCTCCGGCGGTGATGAATGTCTCGAGGTTGAGCAGCGAGTAGGCTTTCTTTATGAGTCGGTTTACGCCGCTCTCCTCCAGTCCGAGCTCGTCGAGGAACATCTGCTTGTCTTCGTAGGTTTCGAGCGAGGCAATGTCTTCCTCGGTCTTGGCGGCTATCACGAGCATCTCTGCGCCCTCGCTCTCGGCTATTTGGGCTATCTTGGCCGAATAGGCGTTGCCTTCCTTGGCCGAGTTCTCGTCTACGTTGCACACATAGAGCACTGGTTTGGCGGTGAGCAGGAACAGGTCGTGGGCCACGCGCTGCTCCTCTTTTGTCTCAAACTGCACGGTGCGGGCGTTCAGTCCCTTGTCGAGTGCGGCCTTGTAGGCTTCGAGCACGGTCACGGCCACCTTGGCGTCCTTGTTTCCGCCCGACGCCATTTTCTGCTGTTTTGAGAGCTGCGACTCTATGGTCTCGAGGTCTTTCAATTGCAGCTCGGTGTCAATCACCTCCTTGTCGTCAACGGGATCGACCACTGCCCCGCCCTCGCGCACGATGTTGTCGTCGTCGAAGCAGCGCAGCACATGTATTATAGCGTCGGTTTCGCGTATGTTGCCGAGGAATTTGTTGCCCAGTCCCTCGCCTTTCGACGCTCCCTTTACCAGTCCGGCAATGTCCACAATTTCGCACGTTGCGGGCACGATGCGTCCCGGGTGCACTATCTCGGCGAGGCGTGTGAGCCTTTCGTCGGGCACGGTTATCACGCCCACGTTGGGTTCTATCGTACAGAACGGGAAATTGGCTGCCTGCGCCTTGGCGTTGGAGAGGCAGTTGAAAAGGGTGGACTTGCCCACATTGGGCAGACCCACGATACCGCATTTTAATGACATCTTTCTTGCTTGTTGTTTTATATCGGCGCGGCCTGCGGGCGGGCGCCGTGGTTGTTGTTATGTTCTTTTCAAGCGCAAAGTTACGACTTATATTAAAAGTAGAAGAGCAAAAAGGCAGAAAAAGTGGCCGCAACGGCCGCACAGCCGCCAAAAACGACGCAACGGGCAAAAGTAAGCCCCGTGGTTTCAGTTTTCTTATAAAGACCTGACATCCCACATTTTACAATGTTATACCAATATCTTACCGGTCACCATTAATAAGAATGTTCGCCCTCTACGAGGACGCACGTTCCGCTATCAGTAAATCCGCAGGTTCCCTTCGGTCACCCGCGGTTATGCACATTGGCCCCCTTCGGGGACGATAAGCATAATTTCCAAATCCGAAATTTTAACCTTTATCGTCACTAAAATTCTATCCCAATACCAAGGAAAAGCGGAGGCCAAGGGCATCTGCGATTCTCAAAAAAGTGGAGAGCTGCATGTCCGTCTGTCCTTTTTCAAGTGAAGAAATATATTCACGCTTTTTGCCTATTCTTT
>CAVCLB010000109.1:0-4214 GCA_963602915.1 Dysosmobacter segnis
TCATTTACCCAGGGTTACACCGTTTGCTGTTGCAAACGGCTCACCCTGGGCTACGGCTGTTACACCCTTACAGGGCTGATGAATGCAATGTATCGCAATTATGCTTATTGTTCTACAAAAAACGATGCAGAATATTATATGGATTTTGAACACACTACCTTACAGGGGAAAAATAGAGAAATACATAAACGTAGGGGGCAAGCCGCTGCACTATAAACTGTCGTTCCTACAGGACTTGCCAGTTGCTAAAGTTTCATCGGGCACCAATTATTGTTTTATTCTACATTAGTAATCGTTAATGGGGCGGTATAGCTTTGTATATATATATGTTCGCGTACATATATAATATAAGCTGCAATTCCCAATATTGTCATTGTATAGACTTCTGATTGCTTGAGTCAACGCTTATAATTTGGATTTCACTTGCAATCGCTTGCGCAGCACATTACCTTTGCATCTGCTTGTAATAGCTGCGTTCTTTGACATTCTTACATATTATTGACCTTTTCGAGAAAGAATGAAACACATATATTTATATATGCGAAAGGGGCATTCCTTGAAAAAGAATGCCCCTTTCGCTTGCGTATTGTGTAGTTCTTATCTCATCATCCACACTCCACGGTGTTGCACCATGGGAACAACGATTTCTTCGCGTGTACTGTCGCCGAAGCAGAGAATGAGGAATGCGCTGCCTACATGGCGCGCGGTGTCGGCTTGGGCGTTTGCCACGCTCACTGATTTCAGGCCGTTGTGCTTCTCATTTATCATGCCTACATACATCTTTGCATTGGTGATGAGTTGCTCGCGGTAGTTTGCTGGGATGCTGTCGGGTTGGTGGAAGCCGTCTACGTAAGCCTCGTATTTCTTGTCTATGAGGTAATCGTAGTATATTTTTGCCGTTTGTCCTGCTATCTCCCCTTGGTCGGGTGCTTTGTCGTGACAACTTGCCAGCATGACTGATGCGGCAAGTGAGAATATCGTCAGTGCTTTCATATATATATTATGCAGGCATGCGGCATTGCGCATTTGCCTGCATTTGAGTGTTTGGTAATGAAGTCGGTCTGCCGGCAATTGTTTGTATTTATGCGGCAAGCATCATTTTTGTCGTATGAACACGTTGATTGGGCATCCGTGCATCGACCAGTTCTCCCTTATCTTGTTTTCGAGGAAACGGCGGTAAGGCTCCTTGATGTATTGTGGAAGGTTGGCGTAGAACACGAATGAAGGTATCTGCGTGTTGGGCAACTGTGTGCAGTATTTTATCTTTATGTACTTGCCCTTTGTCGATGGTGGCGGATATGCTTCGATGAGAGGCAGCATCACTTCGTTGAGTTTTGCCGTTCCCACTTTTGCCTTGCGGTTGAGATAGACCTGCTTTGCGGTTTCGAGTACCTTGAATATGCGTTGCTTGGTGAGAGCCGATGCGAAGACAATGGGGAAATCGACAAACGGTGCCATGCGGTTGCGTATGGCGTTTTCGAATGTCTTTATCACTGCCTGGTCTTTGTTCTCCACCAAATCCCATTTGTTGACGACAACAACAAGCGACTTGTTGTTGCGTTGTATAAGCTGGAATATGTTCATGTCTTGTGCTTCGATGCCTCGTGTGGCGTCGAGCATAAGTATGCACACGTCGGAATTTTCTATTGCGCGTATGGAGCGCATCACCGAATAGAACTCGAGGTCTTCCGAAACTTTGTTCTTGCGGCGTATTCCTGCTGTGTCAACGAGGTAGAAATCGAATCCGAACTTGTCGTAGCGCGTGTAGATTGAGTCGCGTGTAGTGCCTGCAATTTCGGTTACAATGTTGCGGTCTTCGCCTATGAAGGCGTTGATGATGCTGCTCTTTCCGGCATTCGGGCGGCCTACTACGGCAAAGCGTGGAATGCCTTCCTCTATGATTTCGCCGTTGTCTGCCTTGAGTTTCGACATTACGAGGTCGAGCAAATCGCCCGTTCCGCTGCCCGTGGCCGACGAGATGCATTGCGGTTCGCCCAGTCCGAGTGAGTAGAACTCAGCTGCATCGTAAATCTGATCGTTGTTGTCGGTTTTGTTGGCCACGAGAATTACGGGCAGTTTCGAGCGGCGCAGTATCTGTGCCACGTCCTCGTCCCAGTCGGTAAGTCCGGTCTGTACGTCTACGAGAAACAGCACCAAGTCGGCTTCTTCGGTGGCCACAAGCACCTGTTTGCGTATTGCGTCTTCGAAGATGTCGTCGCTCTTTACTACCCATCCGCCGGTGTCTACGACTGAAAATTCACGTCCGTTCCATTCGCACTTGCCGTATTGGCGGTCGCGTGTGGTGCCAGCGGTGTCGCTCACGATAGCCTGCCGTGTCTTGGTCAGACGGTTGAAAAGTGTAGATTTTCCCACGTTGGGGCGTCCTACTATTGCTACTAAATTTGCCACTTTGTTGTCTTTAAATGTTTGAAATGGGATTTGTTTGTATTGCAGGAAACTCGTTGCTTCACTTCTTGCGGCGAAAAGCTGTCGGCGGTAGAGGCATTTTTGCCCCCGCTTGTAAGCACGTCGTTTGCTGGTGTGCCGCTAAGTGCCGTGGTTTCCCGTTGCTATTGCACCGGCGTTTTATTCGGGGTTGTAACCGAAATTGTCGAGTTCGCGTTTTGAACTGCGCCAGTCTTTGTCTACTTTCACGAATGTTTCAAGATAGATGCGCTTGCCGAAGAATCTTTCGAGGGCCTTGCGCGCCTCTGTTGACATCTTCTTGAGAGCCACACCTTGGTGTCCAATGATTATGCCTTTCTGCGAGTCGCGCTCCACATATATTATCGCGTGTATGAGGATATGCTTTGCTTCCTCCTTGAACGTGTCTACCTTCACCTCCACCGAGTAGGGAATTTCCTTGTCGTAGTACAGCAGTATTTTCTCGCGGATTATCTCTGAAACGAAAAAACGTGCTGGTTTGTCGGTGAGTTGGTCTTTGTCGAAGTATGGGGGGGATTCTGGCAAGAGCTCTTTAATGCGTTTCATGAGCATGTCGGTGCCGAACTTGTTTTGCGCCGATATTGGAAGTATCTCGGCAGAAGGCAGTAATGAATGCCATTTCTCCACTGTGTTGCCGAGTGTCTTTTGGTCGCTCATGTCGATTTTGTTTATGAGCAAGAGCACCGGTATTGTCATTTTCTTCACCTTGTCGAGGAAATCCATGTTCTTTTCGGGTGACTCGACGACATCGGTGACGTAGAGAAGAATGTCGGCATCTTGCAGGGCCGACTCGGAGAAGGCTAGCATCGACTCCTGCAATTTGTAGTTTGGCTTGAGCACTCCCGGAGTGTCGGAGAATACTATCTGTGCATCGTCGGTGTTTACTATGCCCATGATGCGGTGGCGTGTTGTCTGCGCCTTGAATGTGGCGATGCTTATGCGTTCGCCCACGAGTTGGTTCATCAGTGTAGACTTGCCCACGTTGGGGTTGCCCACGATGTTTACAAAACCTGCTTTGTGCATATATGCTGAAAAATGAATGTCGTGACTGTTGCGGGGGTGTGTTACCCGGTATATTCGGGCACTTTACCGCTTACTGCAAATTTAAGAAAAAAACTTGAATAAAGGGTTGTTTGGGTGCAAAAAACGCTTAATACGACCATGTTTGTGGCTTTTTGAGCATTGAGTATGGGCATGAAAAAAGCCGTGCATCTGTCGCACGGCTGTCGATTATTCTTTGAGAAGGGTTGTGTCTGGTTGTTTAATTTGGCATTTCTCGTACTGTCGGTTCTTTTTACATATATCCTGACGGTTTTAGATATAAATGCATTAGGTAGTGTCGCATTGGTTGCTATTCTGTTCACAAAGGTAAACCATTTGTGTGTAATGACCAAACAAAAAGGTGAAAAAATGCAAATAAAGTTGAACTTTAATGCTCATTTTCTTTCAGACACGACTTTTTTGCGACACATTGTTCGTTAGTGTTGAGTGGAAAATGCAGCTATGGAATGTGGAATTTGCATAAAGGTGAAATGCTTTTACAATATAAATGCAGTCGTCTTTATGCTTCCTTGGCTTTCTGTCGGCATGTCATCCGGCTTCGTGTGGCTTGTGTTGCGGGGGTGACGTGTAGGTATAAAAATAAAAAATCCTCGCAGTAACTTATAAAAGTATACTACGAGGAAACACCCCTGTGGGCGCTGAGGGATTCGAACCCCCGACCCTCTGCTTGTAAGGCAGATGCTCTAAACCAGCTGAGCTAAGCGCCC
>CAVCLB010000110.1:0-3958 GCA_963602915.1 Dysosmobacter segnis
TTACACCGTTTGCTATCGCAAACGGCTCACCCTGGGCTACGACTGTTACGCCCTTCCAGGGCTGATGTATGCAATGTCTTGCAATTATGCTTATTGTTCTACAAAAAACGATGCAGAATATTATATGGATTTTGAACACCCTACCTGAAAGGGCTGATGAATACAAAGTCTCGTAGTCGTCGCATGATTATTGTTCTACAAAAAAACAGTTCAGGCTTTTTATGGATTTATAGCTGTTGGTGTCCGTTAAAAACTTTGCAACAGGCAAGTCCCGTAGGGACGACAGATTATAGCGCAGGGGCTTGCCCCTGCGTTTGTGGTTTTCAATAAATTTGCCCCTGTAAGGGGCGCATAATTCATTGTGACGTTGAAATATGCGCCCCCTACAGGGGCAAAACGGAGTAATGGTTGATAGATAGGGGCAAGCCCCTATTCTATAATATGCGCCCCTTTCAGGGGCAATGGCGTGCTTACAATGCAATGGGCAAAAGTAAGCTCCGTGTTTTCAGAAATCTTATAAAGACCCTACTTTCCACGTTTTGCAATGTTATAGCAATATTTTATCGGACACCAATATATGGTGTAAGATTATTTCACCACGATTTCGTCGCAGAAAATCCATCCGCCGAAGGTGCTTGGTTTGGCCTTCACGCGTATGTAGCGGGCTGTGGCCGAGCCTTTCCATGTGTACATCTCTATCTCGGGCAGGTCGGTTTTTGCCGATACATATTCCTTGTCAATGGCGTTGGTGAAGTTTGTTCCGTCGGTGCTCAGCTGCACGGTGTATCTTGACGGGAAGAAAATCTCCGGTCCGCAGCACTGCATGAAATCGGCTGCCACCGACGAAATCTTTGTGGTTTTGCCGAGGTCGATGGTAACGTCGAAGCAGTCGTCGCCTATGAATCCCTGCCAACCGCCGTCGCCGAAGGCCCATCCGCCGCATTTCCCGTCGACGAGCGATGCGTCGCCTGCCGCGCGGTATTTGTCGTTGTAGGGTTTGTTGTAGGTCACTTTCGCACCTTTAGCCTTGTTGGCAATGCCCGTTTTTGCCAGCCGGCGCTCTCCGGCCTCGTTCTTCAAGTCAAACGTGGTTACGCCCGCTTTGCGCAGTTCTTCAATCTGTTGCAGGGCGCGCTGTCTGAATTCGGGGTAGTCCTTGGTCTTTGTGCCGTTCCATCCAATCTCGGCTATGGCCAGCGCGCGGGGGTAGAGCATGGTTTCGGCGTGCTCGCATGTGGGTATATATTCGGCCCACAGGTTGCCCTGCACGCCCGTTATCTTTTGCCGTTCGTTCTCGGGCAGGTCGCTACCCGGCACATAGGAGTAGACTTTTTCGAGCGGAAGGTAGCCGCCAATCGACTCGCGCTGGGTGTGAGGATCGTCCTGATAGCCGTCAAGATAGCAGTAGCCACCGGGCGAGAGTACCACGTCGTAGCCGTGTTTTATGGCTTCGTGTGCATATTCGGTGCCGCGCCACACCATCACTGTGGTGTTCTTGGCAAGGTTGCCGGCAATCACCTCGTCCCATCCCACGAGCTGTCTGCCGTGTGCGCTGAGGAATTTGCCCATGTAGGCAATGAGATAAGCCTGCAGCCCTTCAACATTGTCAATGCCGAGTTCTTTCATCTTCTTTTGGCAGAGCGGGCATGAGGGCCACGATTTCTTTGCCGCCTCGTCGCCGCCCACATGTATGTAGTGTGAGGGGAACACGTCCATCACCTCCTTGAGCACGTTTTCGAGAAAGTCGTAGGTGGACACGCTGCCCGGGCAGAAGTCGGACTGCTTGTAGGGTTCGTGCGTGCACGACAGTTCGGGATAGGCTGTGAGCACCTCCTCGGAGTGTCCCGGCATTTCAATTTCTGGCACTATCGTTATGCCGCGTTCGGCTGCGTAGGCCACCAGCGAGCGCAGCTCGTCTTGCGTGTAGTAGCCGCCCTGCGCCCCGGCAGAGCCTTCTTCGCAGTAGCGTGCGCCGTTGTTGGTCCATTCCTTCCACGTCTGTTCGGGCCGCCATGCGGCGAAATTGGTGAGCCTGGGGTAGCGTTTTATCTCCATGCGCCAGCCAGCTGCGTCGGTGAGGTGCAGGTGCAGGCGGTTGAACTTGTAGCGGGCCATCACGTCGATTTGCTTCTTTATGTGGCTGAGCGGGAAGAAGTGGCGCGATACGTCGAGCATTATTCCGCGCCATTTGTAGGCCGGTTCGTCGGTTATGTCGCAGCATCCAATGCCTTTTTTCGTGGTGAGCTGGTTTATTGTCTGCCATGCCCGCAGAAAACCTTCGGCCGATGCTGCGCTCACGAGCAGTGTGTCGGGCGTGACGTGTATTCTGTAAGCCTCGGCCGACTGTGCTCCGTGCAGTGCGGTGAAGCGTGCCACGCGCCGTGCTTGGGCTGTGTTCTGGGCAATGAACTGCCGTGAGTAGATGTTTATGGCATCGTCGCCGACCTCGTTGTCCACCTTTACGGCTTTGTCGGCAATGTTGAAGAATCCCTTACTTGCGGCCATGCTCTGTGGCTTAGGCAGCAGACTTTGTGCGCCGATTGGCGCGAACAGCAGCGTGAGGGCGGCTGTTGTCAACGTGTAACGTAGGTTTGTCATTGTTGTAGGTTTGCTTGTTTCCCTTGGTATCGGGCATTTAAATGTCTTACGGCAAAGGTATGAATAAAAAACGAGAAAGCCGCGTTTGGCGTGAAACCAAATGTTAAATGCTGCCTTTCCGGCCGTTTTGTGTGTCGTGTTGCGGGGCAATTCCGCATTTTATTGGTATTTTTGCAGAAGTTGCAATCATAGCAACTTGTTTTTTCATCGTCACTTACAAACAAAAAAAGACATATGAAAGGATGCAAAAAAAGACTGCGCCGTGTGTTTATGGCGTGCCTTGTGATTATGTTTATTGCCTTACCGTCGCAGGTTTCGGCGCAGGACACCTTGCGCCATGAGGTGCTTTTCGAGACTACAATGGGCAACATTCGCGTTGCGCTTTACAATGAGACACCGCTTCACCGCGACAATTTCCTTGCCAACGTGCGCAACAAAGTTTACGACGGGGTGCTGTTCCACCGCGTTATAAGCAATTTCATGATACAGGCGGGCGACACCGCAAGCCGCCATGCACGCCCCGGCGAGGCTTTGGGCGATACGCCCGAGGCATTCACCGTGCCCGCCGAGATACGCTATCCGGCCATCTTCCACAAGCGCGGGTCGCTTGCCGCCGCCCGAGAGGGCGACGACGTTAACCCGGAGCGCAGTTCGTCGTCGATGCAGTTCTACATTGTCTACGGACGCCGGTTTGACGATGCCATGCTCGACAAGGTGCAGCAGCGGCTCGACGAGCGCGGCACTGGCGTGACGCTCACCCCCGAGGTGCGCGAGGCTTACCGCCGTTATGGCGGCACTCCGCACTTGGACGGGCAGTACACCGTGTTTGGCGAGGTGGTTGAGGGTCTTGATGTGGTGCGCGACATTCAATGGGTGCCCACCGATAAGGCCGACCGTCCCGTTGACGATGTGCGCATACTCAGGGCAATGGTAGTGAAATAGCCGTTTTTTTTTAATATTGGTGTCCGGTAAAATTTTGGTTAGACATAGTAAAACGCTGAACGGTTTTCTTTGTAAGATTTTTGAAAACACTGGGCATACCTTAGCCAATTGTATGGTTTGCTATCCATTGCCCCTGAAAAGGGCGCATATTATAGGAAAGGGGGCTTGCCCCTATCTATAAGACATCACATTTATTTGCCCCTGTAAGGGGCGTATAGTTCAACATCACAATGAATTATGCGCCCCTTACAGGTGGGGTTCTCAAAATCGATAAAATATTCTGCATTGTTTTTTTGTAGAACAATAAGCATAAAACGAGACATTACATTCATCAGCCCTGTAAGGGCGTAACAGTCGTAGCCCAGGGTGAGCCGTTTGCGACAGCAAACGGTGTAACCCTGGGTTAATGATTGATTTT
>CAVCLB010000111.1:0-3899 GCA_963602915.1 Dysosmobacter segnis
TTGAACACCCTACCCTTCGGGGACATCTGCTAAATGGCAAATCCGAAACTTGAGTTAGGTAAACCGCAGGTTCCCTTCGGTCACCAGCGGTTATACACATTTGCCGTCACACATTTGCCGTCTTCGACGACCTTGGGCTTGGTGGTTCTGTTTCATTGGATTTCTCATAGTCGAAGAGGTGATTTTGCTTAATATCTTCGTTGTTTCGTTGAATATAGCCCATTGTTGGTCGAATTATCGGTAAATTTCTCCCGTTTATTACATTTAAAAAATTTCTTACCGGAAAACTTGTTTTAAAGGAATATAATTTGTAAATTTGGACGTATAAAAACTGAATAGACACCGTCCTATTTTTGGACCATTAATCAACCTAACCTAATACGCTATGAAGAAATTCAGTAAATATAACACAACTCTACGAATCAGTCCTCAATATGGAATTTGCTATAATGCCGTATCCGATAAGTTCGTGCTTCTGACATCACCGGCTTATGACGAGATGCGTGGAGGCAATATAGAAACCATAAACAACATTATCCCGATCTTTATGAGCAACTCGATACATTGAGCCCCATACAACCTTTTGCCTAAAGAAAAGAACGGCGACAAATGTATTTGTCGTTAATAAATAAACAACCTAAACTTTTAAACAACATGAAACGGTTAACTCGAATTGAGGGATTCCTAAAGTCTTTAGAAGACAAGGGAATCATTACGGCAGAGATGCAGTCCATGGTGTTCTCTCCTGATGTTGGAATGTTGGGAGGTGACAATGCCGGCAGCTTAAATAAACCTTGTTCTAATACAGGCAATGGTTGTAATGGAGTGAACAAGTATTGTACGAATGTTGATATTTGTTCAGATGATGCATTAAATGGAACTTGCAAAAACACCAATCTGTTGTCGCCTGCATGCAAGCCAATCGAAACAAATCCGATAAAGGAATGTGGAACAGGAGACATTCGCAAAAATTTTTCTACCCAGTCGTGTGGAACATAATCTGTGTGGGCAGATGAAAAACGGGCATCATGTGTAATGCCAAAAACATTGTGCAGTAATTCTTGGTTGTGAAACTCATCCGCCTACAGTATTAAATATATTGTGGGCGGATTTAAACCAAATCTGTTATGGGGAAAATATTTGGGGCTTTTGTGTTTCTGCTTGTTTGTAGCTTTATGCCGATGAGCGCTTTTGCTGATAACACAAATATAAAAGGTAAAATAGTAGACGGTGCGGGTAAACCGATAGAGGGCGCGGTGGCTTCATTCCTTTCTTTGGCTGACAGCACGCTTATTACAAATGCTATAACAGACAGCATCGGCGTTTTTAACACTGCCATACCCGACAGCGTGGTTGACAACAGCTTGCTGGTTGTTTCGTGTGTGGGATATGAACGTAATAAAACAGTGCTTGGAAAAGATGCAAAGGATGATATTCTTATAACTCTCAAAGAAACGTCGCATCAGTTGAAAGGTATAACCGTAACGGCCAAATCGAAGATAGAGGGATTGCCAGGCGGATATTCATTCACTCCGGGAGGCGCGGAGATGCTTCTTAAGGATGGTTATGACTTGTTGGCTGTGACACCAATGCTTAATGTGGAGGGAAGAAATGTCAGCATAATAGGAAAGGGCAGCGCGAAGATTTATATTAACGGCAAAGACCCTCACATGCCTGCAGAGATGGTGCTTGATATGCTCTGCTCGGTGGAGCCAAAGAGCATAAAGCGTATAGACATTATTTATAATCCGGGGGCATCGCAAAGGGCTTCCGACCAGAAAGGCATTGTCAACATTGTAATGAGCCGTCCTGACTATGGGTGGAGGGGGCATGTCTATTTGGGCGCTATTTCTGAAAACGAACGAGTGTCTGAAGCTGCCGGAACTTATTTGGGATATGGGCACGGCCCCTTCAAGTTCTCCGCAGATATAACATTGGCTGACAATCGCGGCGTGACGGAAAACGAAATGGGATATGATTACAAAGCCGATGCAATCAGTGTGCTGAATACCAGCAGAACGAAAAGCAAGTCTTTTAGTGGCAGCATAAACATGAATGCCGTGTATGAACTTAACAACAAGAGTGACATAGGCTTGTCGGTGGCGACAAGCCTATCAGGGGGCACATCGACAGGTGAGACATCTATTCTCCTGAAAAACGCCAAGGAAGCAACGGAGAACCGAGGAATGCAGACATCTGAATACAAGACACCTACCCGGTTGCCCGGCTATTCGCTTTTGGCCTTTTATTCTTTGAAAACAGGAAAGTTAAGTACGCTTGAAGCAAACGTGTCTTATTCGAACAGGAAAAACAAGTCAACGGGTAATGTGGAAATACCTTCTGGCATGGGTATGGACAGTTGGCTCTCCTCTCCTTATGAAGAACTTGACCGAAGGGCAGCTCACGGATTCGGAGTGGAAGTGAAATACAACAAGAGATTTGCCAAGGGTGGCTATATAGGTTTTGGCGGGGCCTATGACATTTCGCATGTAGATGATGACGGGCGATACTCCGATTGGGTGGACGGTGCCTATGTGGACAATGCCCTGCGCAGCAACAGGTTCTTGTATGACGAGAATGTTGCTGGGGGGTATGTTGATTACAACAGACAGTGGACAACGTTTTTCAGTTCCACTATAGGACTGCGTGTGGAGCATACCCATATACATGGCGACCAGCGTACCACCGGAGAGACTTTCACGCGCGACTATCTGCAGTTCTTTCCGAATGTGTCGCTTAGCTTTAATACGCTCAACCAGAAACACATATTCGGAATAAATTATTCTATGTTCGGATTGCGGTCGCCTTTCAATAGGCTCAATCCATTCAAGTATTGGACGTCCCCAAATACATATAGGGTGGGAAACCCGAACCTGAAGCCGTTCAACACGCATTTATTGTCATTAAGCTACCGCTTTTTACAGTGGTATGAGGCTACTGTTCGCGCCTCAATTTCTCCGAACATGGTGACTACTTATACAACGCAAGTTGGTAACGGCATTTCAAAAACGGGGTACGGGGATTTGGGCAAGTCACGTGATGCAGCACTTGCACTTAGTGCCTACCGCAGTTTTTTGGGGGGCAGATACTATGTCAATGCAGAGGCAAGTTTCGGATTTAGTAGAAGGGAAGGAAAGGTAGAGAATGATGCAGTGAATAATCGCAGTTGGGGAGGCGGGTGTAATATAATGAATACCTTTTTCCTAAACAAGGCGCGTGATTTTAGCTTGAGCTTGATTTATGATTTTTCGGCGAGAAGACATGAAATGGCCGAAACGCGCCCAGTGCAGCATCTCGTATTCGCCACAATATCCAAGACATTCGCTTTCGGCGGGACCTTGGAGCTTGGGTACTGCGGCCAGTTCCCATGGAAAGACAAGAGTTTCTATGAAACGCCTTCCTATTACTATCAGTCACGTAATTTAACGGAGCCTACAAGAGTGGTGGTCACTTTCTCGCAGAAGTTTGGCAAGAAGCGTGTGCGTGGAGCGGCTAAACGGTCGAATAGCAAGTTTGATTTAAGAATGGCCGACTAATAAATGTTGATGAGACAGAGCGATCATTAAGTGACGGTGAAAAAATAAATTGGTATGATTTTTACCGTCACTTAATGCTCGTTTCGGAAGTATCAAATGAATGTTTTATTTAATATCTTTGTCGTTTTACTGAATATCATCCGTCATTTATCGAATTGGTGACGAATATGTTCTATTTCTCGCATTTTTAAATTTACCACCCGAAAAATTTGTATAAAAGGAATGTAATATATAAATTTGGATGCATAGAAACTGAATAGACACATTGTCCGATGACTCGGACTATTAATCAACCTAACCTAAAATGCTATGAAGAAATTCAGTAAATATAACACAACTCTACGAATCAGTCCTCAATATGGA
>CAVCLB010000112.1:0-3894 GCA_963602915.1 Dysosmobacter segnis
GAATCAGACAATTGTAAATTTAAACCAATATAAAATCACGCACATTTTTTAATCCTATTTTGAACACCCTACCAGTAAGGGGCAAAAGAAGGTGATGCCTAATAGATAGGGGCAAGCCCCCTATCCTATAATATTCGCCCTATACTGGGGCAATGGAGTGCTAACCATGCAAAGGGCAAATCATACCAACCTATTTTTTCACCGTCACTAAACGGTGCTTCAGAGCTTGAAACGATAGCCTGCGCTGAAGGCCAGCACTTGGTTTCTCGTTCCTGACACATCGGCCTTGCGAACGGTTTGAAGCAATCCTACGTTGTAACGCACATCAAGTATTACATTGCAATATTCATAGGATATGCCAACAGGTATGGCCACATCCATCGCTCTGACGTCTATTTTTGTATCAACTTTCTCGGGAGTGCCGTAGGTTACATTGCCGGCTTCGTCACGAGTGAAATCGCTTGAGGTGTATTCGGTCTTTGCCTTCACGTTGAAACCGAGCTGCACTCCCACCTTGACGGCAAGGTTTTGCGCCACATAGCAGCTCATGAATAACGGCACATTAATGTAGTCGAGCTTAGTGGAGGCATCGCTGAAACCTTTATACTTGCTGGTTTTTCCGCTCTCGGTGAGTATGGAGTTGTTTGAATAACGGCAGCCCTGCTGCGAATAGCTGGCTCCGATTGAGAACGCCACACTCGGCAACGCCTGCCATTCAAGGTCGAATCCGGCGAGCAGTCCGGCTTTCATCCTTGCAGTGTTTGCAACATCTCCGCCGTCGGAAATGGTGTATATAGCGTCGCCTTTATTGTTTGACAGGTTAAGACCGACACGCGGAATGACCGAGAAAGTACCCATCGCGGGTTGGGCAGATGCCAACGTTGCCGAAAGAAGCAACGTGAGCAACAACAATTTAACTTTCATATTTTTTCTCTCTGTTTTTTGTTCTTGCAATATTTTAGCCGTGGAGTGATTTCATGTTGCCTTGCTGCAAGACATAAATGCCCTCCCCCACATTATTATAAACGCTGCCGCGCCGTTATTATTGCATTGCAGTGCATTTTCAATTCCACAAAAAAAGCCCGCGCCGCAGTGCCTTCACGAGGCAACCGCAGCGCGGGCTATATTACATCGCAGCACTGATGTAGGCGTTGTCGGCGCATCAGCGGCTACGAAACCTTTGTGTTTTATTCTTTGTTGGCACGCTTGCGCTCCTGATGGTCGAGTATGACCTTGCGCATACGCATGCTCTTCGGAGTTACTTCGACAAGCTCGTCCTCCTTGATATATTCGAGACATTCCTCAAGACTCATAACCGTCTTGGGAATGACGCGGGCCTTCTCGTCGCTTCCGCTGGCGCGCACGTTGGTGAGCTGCTTAGCCTTTGTCACATTCACCACAAGGTCGTTGTCGTGCACATGCTCGCCTATCACCTCGCCATAGTAAACTTCCTCACCCGGATCGATGAAGAACTTGCCACGGTCTTGCAGTTTGTCGATGCTGTAAGCATAGGCCGTGCCAGTTTCAAGAGCTATTATCGAACCGTTGAGACGGCGCTGTATCTCGCCCTTGTAAGGCTGGTATTCCTTGAAGCGGTGAGCCATGATGGCCTCGCCCTGGCTTGCGGTAAGCACGTTGGTGCGCAGTCCTATGATGCCACGCGAGGGAATGTCGAACTCAATGTCCACGCGTTCGCCCATTGTCTGCATCGATGTCATCTCGCCCTTGCGGCGTGTCACCATATCGATCATCTTCGAAGAGAACTCCTCGGGAACGTTGATTGTGAGTTCCTCGATAGGTTCGCACTTCACGCCGTCGATTTCCTTGTAGATAACCTGCGGCTGACCCACCTGCAACTCATAACCCTCACGGCGCATGGTCTCGATAAGTACGGAGAGGTGCAGCACTCCGCGTCCGCTGACAATCCACTTGTCGGTGGTGTCCTCAAACGGCTTTACACGCAAAGCGAGGTTTTTCTCGAGCTCCTTCTGCAAGCGGTCGTTTATGTGGCGCGAGGTTACAAACTTACCTTCCTTGCCGAAGAAAGGCGAGTCGTTTATGGTGAAGAGCATGCTCATCGTGGGTTCGTCGATGGCGATGGGCGGCAGCGGTTCGGGATTTTCGAAGTCGCAAATGGTGTCGCCAATTTCGAAACGCTCCAGACCTACGATTGCGCAGATGTCGCCAGAGTGCACCTCGGCAACCTTTTTCTGGCCCATTCCCTCAAACACGTGCAGTTCCTTTATGCGTGTCTTCTCCACGGTTCCGTCGCGGTGGGCAATGGTTGTGTTCATGCCTTCGGTGAGAGTGCCGCGGTGAACGCGTCCCACGGCTATACGGCCGGTGTAGCTTGAATAGTCGAGCGAGGTGATGAGCAGCTGCGGAGTGCCCTCAAGCACTTTCGGAGCGGGTATTATCTCTACGATTTTGTCAAGCAAATAGTCGATATTGTCGGTGGGTTTCTTCCAGTCTTCGGCCATCCATCCGTTCTTTGCCGAACCGTAGACTACGGGGAAATCAAGCTGGTCTTCGGTGGCGTTGAGCGAGAACATAAGGTCGAACACCATTTCATACACCTCCTCAGGGCGGCAGTTGGGTTTGTCAACCTTGTTCACAACAACGATGGGCTTGAGTCCAATCTGCAAAGCTTTCTGCAAGACGAAACGTGTCTGCGGCATCGGGCCTTCGAAAGCATCGACAAGAAGAATGCACCCGTCGGCCATGTTGAGCACGCGCTCAACCTCTCCTCCGAAATCGGAGTGCCCCGGAGTGTCAATGATGTTTATCTTTGTTCCTTTCCAATTGATTGACACATTCTTTGAAAGGATTGTTATTCCTCGTTCGCGTTCCAAGTCGTTGGAGTCCAAAACCTGTCCGCTGTTATCCTGACCTTCCCGGAAAAGCTTTCCCGCCAGCATCATCTTGTCCACAAGTGTGGTCTTGCCATGGTCGACATGGGCAATAATCGCAATGTTCCTAATGTCTTGCATTTATCTATACCTTAAAAAAACTGGATGCAAAGTTACGAATATTAATCCACATTCGGCACTCGCCACATATTATTTTATTGTTTTAAAACGGTTTAGAGTGCATGCCGACATGCCATTGACGGGTTTATTCTGTAAAAATAAGTTAATTTAACAGTAAAACAACAGAGGCAGAACAAGTTTACGGGGAAAAAGTGGTAACTTTGCATCCGCATTTAGCAAAACATCATATTTTAAACACCAAAAAGTTCTATGTATTTAGATCAAGCAAAAAAACAAGAGATCTTTGGACAATACGGAAAGTCTAACACTGATACTGGCTCGGCAGAGAGTCAGATAGCATTGTTCTCATACCGTATTTCCCATTTGACGGAACATCTTAAGAAGAACCGTAAAGATTATACTACCGAACGTTCGCTTACCCAGCTGGTAGGAAAACGCCGCGCATTGCTCAACTACCTGTACGACCGCGACATCAACCGCTACCGTGCAATCATCAAGGCTCTCGGCCTGCGTAAGTAATGCAAAGCAAAGCTTAAGAAACACAAATCCCGGACACCGCAAAGATGTCCGGGATTTTTTTTGCACCTATATTTTCAACACGAAGGCAAACCCTGCAACCACACACCAACCTATTGGTGCACGGTAAAATATAGCTCTAACAATGTAAAACGTGGAATATATAGGCTTTATAAGACTTCTGAAAATGTGTAGCTTACTTTTGGTCATTGCTCGGTTTACACTCCATTGCCCCTGAAAGGTAGGGTGTTCAAAATTCAAGAAAAAAGTAGTCGCAATTTTGTGGTTTTTTGCATACAAAGCCCTGTAAGGGCGTAACAGTCGTAGCCCGAGGTGAGCCGTTTGCGACAGCAAACGGTGTAACCCTGGGTAAATGATTGATTTTTAA
>CAVCLB010000113.1:0-3861 GCA_963602915.1 Dysosmobacter segnis
TTATTGTTCTACAAAAAACGATGCAGAATATTATATGGATTTTGAACACCCTACCCGTTGGTTGGAAATTTGCTCGTTTTTAATTGGATAGAAAAATCACGTTATTACTAATATGATGCTTGTTTCAGCTTTTTCAGCACAATTTTGCTATCTTTGCAAAACCTTAAAACTATTGTTGTCTGGCATAAACATCGCAACAGGCGAGTCCTGTAGGGACGACATATTAGAGCGCAGGGGCTTGCCCCTGTGTTTGTGCCTGTCAACTATATTGCCCCTGTAAGGGGCGCATAATTCATTATGTCATTATGAGGTTGAAATATACGCCCTTTACAGGGAGCAAAAAAATAAACCGGAGGAGATAGGGGCAAACCCTTATCCTATAATATTCGCCCCTTTCAGGGGCTGTCACTGTTGAAAAAACGCGTTGAAATGAAAAAACTATATACCCTACTTATTGCGCTTTTCGCCCTGTCGTTGCCTTCGATGGCAAGCGACGACGCGGTGGAATCGGCCCTGAAAAAGCTCGACCGCACCGTGGCCGCCGACTCGCTCTACACCCGCAAGAAACTCGACGAGATTGAACGACTTAAAGGCAACCTGCGTGCCGCGACGCTTCCCGTAGACCGTTACCTCTCGTGCAAGCAGGTGGCAACGGCCTACTCGCACGTTATGAGCGACTCGGCACTCGTCTATTACCGCCGATGCCTCGACATGGCAAAGGCCGAGGGCAACGCCGTGTGGGCTCAGGAGGCCGCCATAGGGCAGGCCATTGTCTTCGCCGACAGGGGCGACAACCACATAGCCAAGGAAAGCATCGACCACATGGGAGGCATCGATGCCGTGCACCCCGCGCTGCGCCACTTGTATGCCGAGGCTGTGATGATGGTGTATGTGCGCCTCACCGACGACGGCAAGAACCAACTCACCACCTCGCAGGCACGGGAAATGTGGGACAGTCTGGCACAGTATTTCACGCCACAGTCGAAGTGCTACTTCCTTTTCTACTCCGTTGCGCATCCCGAATACGACCCGGCACAGGTGGCACGGCAGATAGAGAAGCAACTATCGGCCACGCATCAGGGCACGCCCCAAGAAGGCATGCTGCGCATGCTGCTGGGAATATGCTACAACCGCATGCACCGACAAGACCGCGCCATAGTGGAGTTTGCACTCTCGGCAGCCGCCGACATAGCCTCGGCCAACAAGAACTCGTCGTCGCTCACGATGCTGCTTGCCGAACTCATAAAGCGCGACGACACCGACACGCGGCGGCTGCTCGACTACACGCGGCTCAACATTGCCAACATAAACATGTTCAACGACACGGGGCGCAGCATACACCTCGTCAACGCGCAGCAACCCATTCTCATGCGCTATCAGAAGAGTGTTGAGGCTCGCATGCGCGCACAGTGTGCCGCCGCATTGCTTGCCGCGCTGCTGCTCGTGGTGAGCGCGACGCTAGCCTGGCGTCTGCACCGCAAGAACAAGACCATTGCCATGCAGAGCGCGCGCTTGGCCAGCAGCGTGCAGACGCTCGAAAGCGACATGAGCAGGCAACTCAGCAGCGCGAGTGAGAAGGAAAAGACCATTGAACACCTAGTGGCCGCGCGCGGAGTGGCCGACGGCGTGATGGCCAGGCAGTTTGCCCTGCTCTCTGAGGTGCTCGACGATGTGAGGGCATATAAACGCGAAATCGCCAACCGCATGGCTTCGGGACAAATGACCGAAGCACGCAAGTTGGCGAAGGAGAGCGTCGCGCGCGACCGCACGACGGCTTTGTTCTACGAAAATTTCGACCGCGACTTCCTGCTGTTGCATCCCGCATTTCCCGAGATGCTTAACTCGCTGCTGCGCGACGATGCCCGGCTGCATGCCGAAAAGGAGGGCACATTGACCCCAGAGCAGCGCATCTACGCACTCGTGAGCCTCGGCGTAGACGACAGCCGGAACATTGCCGACATACTGCACTACTCGGTGCAGACCGTCTACAACTACCGCATGAAGGTGCGGCATGCCGCCGCCGACCAGCAGCTGAAGGTTGACGACGCGGTGCGTATGTTCTATTCGGCCACGGGAGCAACCTCGGCCGCCCAGTCGAACAGTTCGCCCAAGGCGTAGTCGCCCGAGTGGGGGCGGTTCCACGGGAGCTTGAAATCAACGTCGCGCCCGGTGTTCTGCAGCTTCGTGGCAAGTGCCACGGCAACGGGGAACGCCGTGTCGCGGTCGCGCGCGCCGTGCCTTATATACCAGTGCGGCGCCACGGTGGATTGCGGGTCGGCTATGTAGCACATGGGATTGAGCATGCGCACGTTGCGCTTGGTGGCTTCGGGCAGTTGGGCGTTGCTGTTGCCCGTGGCGCGGCGCAGCGAGTAGGGCGTGAAGTTTACGCTGCTTCCGCTGTCGTCGCCAAACTCCTCATTTTCTCCGCTGGCACGTCCCCCGGCCACATCCTTGCTGTCGAAGGCAGGCGGAGTCTTCAAGGCTATCGTCGAGACAACATAGGCAAGATATTTGTCCATGTCGAGCCCGGTTATGTATTCGCCCTTGTCGCCGTGACGGGCAGGCCGTGGGCCGCGCTCGCCTCTGGGGCGTCCCGGTGCGTCGGGAACTCCGGCAGGGCGCATACCGCCGTTCACCGGGGCGTGGAACATGCCCGACGCGCTGAACGTGAAGCCCAGTGTGTCGGCAATCTCAGCCCCCGCATCCTTGGCTTCCTGCGCCGAGGCAATAAGGAGTTGCCTGATATAGTCGATCATATTTGATGAGTTGAGCGGCGTGCCGTCGGGCTTCTTCAGTCTGAGCGAGTCGAGATAGGCCGGATAGAGGGCGGCAAGTTCGTCGCTCACTTGTTGCTGTTGGGCCGTGAGCGGGCGCGCCTTGCCGTTGGTGCAGCCGTAGAGCCACTCGTAGGCCATATCGGCATGGTCGAGGTCGATAATAGGGCAGAAGCACACGGCGGCGTAGATGTCGTCGCGTGTGTCGGCAGCTCCCATGGCCTTGAGCATCGGTTCGTAGTCGGGGTGGTTGCCCGTGGCTCCGAGCAGGGCCGACATTGCGCCTCCGGCACTCGTTCCGTCGGTGAAGATGCGTTCGGCATCGCCCGGCATGGTGCTGTCGAAGAGTCTGAGGTAGCGCACGGCGGCCTTGAGGTCGAGCAGAGCCTTGGGGGCACGCCCGGTGTAGACGGTGCGCCCGCGGCGGCCCTTCACCGTGGAGTTGCGTCCGCGCGCTCCGGGAATGGCCACCACATAGCCTTCGGCAAGGGCACGCCCCGAAGCGTCGCCGGGGTCGATGCCGCGCGGTTCCGACGCCATGTAGCCGCCCACATAGTTGCGCATGAAAATGGGCGTGCGCTGCGTAGCTCCATCGGGCACGAAGATGTTGAGATACTGATAGGTGGAATCTTCGACGTTGGCAACGTAGAAGAGCTTAGTGTAGGCAGTATAGTGCACGGTGCGGCCATTGGCCACCGTCACAGACCCCGCCACGCCTTTCGAAACATCGAACGCCAGTCCTGACGCCGGTTTCTGCGCTGCGGCGGCACACACATAAACTACCGCCGACAGTGCTGTTACGAAAAACCTGTTCATTGTTGTCCTTTGTATAAATCGTGTAAGGATGCGGCAAAGTTAAGCATAAATTGCCGCCGTAGCGTGACGGAGTAACATTTTTTCATTTTATTTTATTGATGTGCGGTAAAATATTGGTCTAACATTGTAAAACGTGGAATGTCTGGCCGTAATAAAACTTCTGAAAACACGGGGCTGTTTTTGCCCGTTACATGGTTAGCACTCCATTGCCCCTGAAAGGGGCGAATATTATAGGATATGGGCTTGCCCCTATCTATCAGACATCGCCATA
>CAVCLB010000114.1:0-3812 GCA_963602915.1 Dysosmobacter segnis
CTGGGTAAATGATTGATTTTCAAGGCTGGCCTGTAAGGTCAGCACAATATTTGAGAGCCAGTGTTGACCTTACAGGCCAACCTACTTCGACATACATGAAACCCAGGGTTACGGATGTCGCTTCGCTCCATCCTCACCCTGGGCTAGGATTGTGACGCCCTTTCAGGGCTATGATTACCTAATTTCTTCTGATAATCAAACAATTATAAGTTTAAATCCATATAAAAATTCCGCACATTTAGTAATCCAATTTTGAACACCCTACCTTACAGGGGGCAAAATATTGCGATTCTTTACAGATAGGGGCAAGCCCCTATCCTATATTATGCGCCCCATACTGGGGCTATGGTTCACTTATTTCCTGTCGCCTACAAACTGCAGCAGATACATATTGCGGTTTTCTGCGGCGGCATCATATTCCTCGTGCGAGTTCACGTCGAGAATGAGCTGCGTGGGCTTTTCCTTGCCGTTTATGGGAGTCCACGTGGCCAGTCCTAGCCCGTTGGGGTTGCCGGTCTTTATGAAGTTGGCGTAGTAGTTGATGAACTGTGCCGACACGGCATAGTCGTCGGGTTGCCAATCGTAGACGCGGTTGGTGGGCAGATTGCCCATTGCATACTCGATGTCGGCCGAGTGCACTGCGCCGTTGAACACGTCGGACGTCGGGGCTTCACTCACCTTGCCGTCGCCTTTCTGCACGCCGCCTGCCAGTCCGGCCACCAAGCCCTGCTCACGCATGGCCGGACGCGGGTGGGCATAGTAGTAGCGATAGACGGGTTGGCCTGAGGTTTTGGCATGCTTGTAGCCGAAGAGCCATGTGCCGTAGGCAATGAACTGGTCGGAAGCGAAGTCCACGCCGGGCTTTCCCAGCACGTCGGCATCTTTTTCTATGCCATACATGCGCATCACCTCCTGCGCCTTGTCGCCGTAGAGTTGTTGGAATATCGGGCGAATGCCTGCTACGGTGGGCTCGTTGCCGCGCAATACAAACTGCGGACTCATCTCCATTGAGTTGCGGCCTACGAGCAGTGGCACCTTGTGCTGACGGCCGTTGTCGTAGGCATCATCGGGACTTTCGGTGCAGAAGAGGCCGTCGATGCAGAGCGGCGGAATGCCCTCGGTTACGGTCTTGGCCAACAGTTCGTCGGCACTCATGGCCCGGGCCTGCTTTATGTTCTTTATGCCCAGCTTCTTAAATTTTGCCACTCCGGCTGCCTCGGCCTCCTTGAGCGTGAGGCAAGTGCGTCCGCACTGCGCTCCCGACGATGCCATGGCACGGGCAATCATGCCGCTCGTGAGCGGCGAGGTGAGCAGCACGCTCACCGACATCGAACCGGCCGACTCGCCAACTATGGTTATCTGCTTGGGGTCGCCGCCGAAGGCTGCAATGTTTTCATACACCCATTTTATGGCTGCCGCCTGATCCATGTAGCCGTAGTTGCCCGAACCTTTGTAGGATGTTTCCTTAGAAAGCTCCGGATGCGACAGAAAACCGAATATGCCCTCGCGGTAGTTGGCCGTTACGGCCACAATGCCGTGGCGTGCCATTGAGGCTCCGGCGTAGCGCGGTTCGCTGCCCGACCCTGCAATAAGTCCGCCACCGTTGAAATATATCACCACGGGCAGAGCCTCCTTCATTGTCTTGGCCGGAGTCCACACATTAAGATAAAGGCAGTCTTCGCTCTTCTTCTGAGCCTTGAAGTCCATGTCGCCGTAGGGGTTGCCCTGCATAGGGTCGTCGCCAAACTCCTTGGCGCTGCGCACTCCCTGCCACGCTGCAACGGGCTGCGGAGCGCGCCAACGGTTGTCGCCCACGGGCGGAGCGGCAAAGGGAATGCCCTTAAACACTGCGAGTCCCGACTCGCTCACTCCCTCGAGCACGCCATAACGCGTCGTGGCTCTCGGGGCAATCTGTGCAGCGGCGGCAACTGCCGTGAGTGCCACCACTACTAACAACAATAGTTTTCTCATGCTTTTATGTCTTTTTTTTGGTAAGTCATTGCTGGCATTGCCGTTGTGTGCGGCTGCGTTCTATCTCGTCTACATGCTGCATTACGTTGGCCGGCGGACGATGGTTGTCTAGCTCATTCTTCATAAAGTCCATATATGGGGCCACATGCTCGAAGTATTTTTTATAGCCACGGCACAGATAGTTCATGCCGGGATTGCCATATTTGTCGGCCACAAAGCGGTTTTTGGGGCACTCGCCGTGGCAGGCAAACTCCCAGGGGCATTGCAGACACTCCAACGGCAGCGACTTGTGCTTGAGCAAGCTGAAGCGTTGTTGCTGCTCGCCGTAGAGCATTTCGGTTATCGACTTGTCGTGGATGTTGCCGAGCCGGTATTCGGGAAACACGAAATGGTCGCACGAATACACGTCGCCGTTAAACTCCATCACGCCGGCGTGTCCGCACTCCTTGGCATAGACACAGATGCCCGGAGTTTCGCCCACCCAGTTGGCAAGGGTGCAGTCGAATATCTCCACAAAGGTCTGCGCCACGTCATGGCGCACCCACTCGTCGAATATGGCGCACAGAAAGTCGCCCCATTGCTCGGGTGTCACCGAGAAATCGGCTATGGGCGAGTCGGTGGCATCGGTGAGAGTGGCCAGTTTGCGCCCGTCGGCGTGCTCCACCATGCGTTCAACAATGGGCGTAATCTGCAGGTAGCGGCATCCGTTTTCTTTGAAGAAATGATAGAAATCGAGCGGATAGTCGGCATTGAAGTCGTTGACAACGGCCAGTGCGTTCCACTCCACGCCGTGCTTGTTGAGCAGTTTTATGCCGTTCATCACCTTGCGCCACGAGGGTGCTCCGCTTGCCGTGCGGCGATATTCGTCGTGAAACTCCTGCGGGCCGTCTATTGAAACTCCCACTAGCCAGTTGTTTTCTTTCAGAAATTCGCACCACTCATCGGTGAGCAGTGTGCCGTTGGTTTGTATGGTGTTGGCAATGCGCCGCCCCCGGGCATATTTCTTCTGCAGCTCTATTGCCTTGCGAAAGAACGACAGCGGGCGCATCAAGGTTTCGCCGCCGTGCCATGTGAAGAGCACGTCGTTCATGGTTTGTGCCTCGATATACTCCTTGGTGAAACGCTCTAGCATTTCCTCCGACAGCACGCGTGTGGGCGTGTTTTGGTAGAGTTTCGATTTCTCGAGATAGTAGCAGTATTTGCACCTCAGGTTGCACGACGCGCCCACGGGTTTGAGCATCACATAGAGCGGGCGTGAAAATGGTGAGATAGTGTTCATAATGTTTGCCGTGGTTGTTCGGGTAAATTGTTTTATGCAAAGTTAGCTCTTTTTTGTCTGACGTGCTTTTTTCTATGGTTATTTAGTGTTTACAAACAGTGCAGCAGGTTTTCTTTTTCTTAAAAAAGTTTTTGTTTTTGTGCAATTAGGCCATGTTTTGAAGAGCAAAAAGGTTTAGTAAACATTGGTTTCCGGTGAAACTTTCGCAACCAGTAAGTCCCGTAGTGACGACAGATTATAGCACGGAGGCTTGCCCCTACATTTATGTTTAACACAAATTTTGCCCCTGTAAGGTAGGGCATTCAAAATCGGATTAAAAAATGTGCGCAATTTTATATTGGTTTAAATTTACAATTATCTGATTCTCAAAAGACTTTCAGTAATCAAAGCCCTGTAAGGGCGTAACAATCCCAGCCCAGGGTGAGGAAGGAGCGAAGCGACATCCGTAACCATGGGTTTAATGCACGTCGGAGCAGGTTGGCCTGTAAGGTCAACACTACCCTCAAATATTGTGCTGACCTTACAGGCCAGCCTTAAAAATCAATCATTTACCCAGGGTTAC
>CAVCLB010000115.1:0-3710 GCA_963602915.1 Dysosmobacter segnis
TAAAGGTACGAAAAAATATCGACATATGCAAATGTTTGGCACCTTGTTTCAGGGGCATTTTCATGCGGTTTCGGCATGAGGAGACTTTTTCAGTGTCCTCATAATATATCGTCCCTACGGGACTTGCCGGTTGCGAAAGTTTCGCCGGACGCCAATATTTTCAACCGGCCGCGATGCCGTCACCGCTACATGGGCTACGGGCGTCGGGCAGGCCGAAAGGCTCTTATTTGCCCATGCTTTCAAGGAATTTCACCAGTCCCCATCGCACCGACCGCAGCCCAAACTGCTCGGTGTGTATGTCTTCGGGGGCTATCCACATGCACTCCGCAGCGTCGTCGGCCGGGGCGAGAGCCTCTACGCCGTCAACCTTGCAGAGGTAGAACATGTCGAGCGTGGGTATGTCGATGTTGCTGTAATGATATACGTTGGGCAGACTGAAAAGGTATTCGGCCTCGAGCACGGTGAGGTTGGTCTCCTCGTGCACCTCGCGCCGCACGCCTTCCTCGGCAGTCTCGCCCGGTTCGGCAAACCCTCCGGGCAGGTCGAGCGTGCCCTTCGCAGGTTCGTTCTTGCGTCGTTCCACAAGAATTTCGCCCTTGCCGTTGACGATGAACGCCACGTTGGCCGCGCTGGGGTTCATAAAATACTCGAAGCCGCAGTTGTCGCACTTCTTGCTGCGCTCGCCCGACACCTCGAAATGATGGCTGCCGCACACGGGACAGTACTTGAATTTCTCTAATAAATGCATTGTCGTTATATTGATGTCAATGTTATCCTAAAAAGCCGCCGCTGCATGATGCCTGCGGTTACTGGCCGTCCCACGAGTCGGTGCGGAACGGAAGCAGCGGCAGACCGCCCTGATTGCGCACGTTGCCGAGCGCAAAGTTGTGGAAACAGTAGCGCACGGCCACGGGCTGCGGCACGTCCTTGCTGCTCACCTCTATGCTTCCTCGCCAGTCGTAGTGGGCCTCGGCCTTGTGGAACTTGCGGTCGGCTCCGGCAATCTCAAATCCTTCCATGCCGTATATGGGACACATGCCGCCCTCGGTGTCGCGCACTTTCACGACGATTTTGCTGCCGTCCACTTTATAAGATTCCATTGACGGACTCTTGGCTATGAAGCCTTTCTTGCCGTAGGTGCCGGTGAGGGCGAGCCAAGCAAGTCTTTCGCCCACCTTGCGTTTCTGGCAGGGATGTATCTGATAGGCCTCCCACGGGTAGGCACAGTCGTTTGTTCCCACGATGCCCGAGTTGGCTATCTGCCGCGAAGCCAGTTGTTGCTGTTCGCGCAGGAGTGCTGCCCCAGTGCCGTCGTTGTCGTCGTAGGAGTAGGGAGCGATTTCAACGAAGTAGAACGGCATGTCGGCCCGTCCGAAGTCGCGTCTCCACTGGTTGACGAGGATGCCGAGACGGCGTGCATACTGGTCGGTGTGGTAGCCTACGTTGGAGCATCCCTGATAGTAGACGATGCCGCGTGCGGTGTAGTTTTGTATGGGAGCCACCGTGCCGTTGCCCCATACAAGGGGACGGTAGTAGTCGGTTTGAATTGAGAAGATGGAAGTGGAATCGAGCCGTTCGTCGGTGTATTTCTTGAGATTGTCGGCATCGAGCCACGACTCAACGCGCGAACCTCCCTTGTTGGCTTCAATCAATCCCACGGGAACGCCGAGCTGCCCCGACAGCATGCGTGCGAAGAAATAGCCCGTGGCCGATGCCCACTGCACGCCCTCGGCGTTGCATTCGTCCCACCGGCAGTCGGCGTCGTCGAGCGGACGCATGCTCATCTGGCTCGGCACCTTTATGTGGCGCACGCCCGGATAGTTGCGCGCTTCGGCCACTGCGTCGTTGTATCCCTCCACGGGACAGTTGTCAAAACCGCGCACTGGCATCTCCATGTTCGACTGCCCGGCACATATCCACACCTCGCCCGAGAGCACATTGCCCACGGTGAGCGGTTCGCCGTCGTCGAAGGTGATGCTCAGCGGCTTGAAACCGGCTTCGGGCGTGGGCACAGAGAGCTGCCACTTGCCGTCGCGCCCGGCACGCGCCGTGTAGCGCGCATCGTTCCACGACACGCTCACGCGCACCTCGCGGCCGGGCTTGCCCCACCCCCACAGGCGCGCCTGTGCATTGCTCTGTATCACCATGTTGTCGCCTATTACGTGCGGCAACCTTACCTTTGCCTGTGCCGGGCCGCACAATGTGGCGGCTAGGGCAACCATTAAAAATAGTTTACTCATTGTAGCTTTACCTTTATAGCAATGCAATATTACAAAAAAAACGCTACCTTTGCAAGCAATCACATCAATAAATGAACAAAGCCATGAACATACTACGCAACCTCTTCACCGCACTCGCACTCGCGCTCTGCGCCACCTACGCGCCCGCACAGAGCGTGTTCGACATAAACCTCCCTGCAAAGGCCCCCAACAACAACGGCATTAAGAACGACTCGGCCAAGGTGCGCGTGTTTCTGCCCGACGCCAAGACCGCCACGGGGCGTGCCGTGGTGATATGTCCGGGCGGAGGCTACGAGCAACTAGCCATACACCACGAGGGCTACGACTGGGCTCCGTTCTTCAACAACATGGGCATTGCCGCCGTGGTGCTCACCTACCGCATGCCGCACGGCAACGCAAAGGTGCCCATAAGCGATGCCGAAGAGGCCATGCGCACAGTGCGCCGCAACGCACGCGAGTGGCACATCAACCCCGACAATGTGGGCATAATGGGATCGTCGGCCGGAGGCCACCTCGCATCCACACTGGCCACGCAGGCCAAGGCCGACGCGCGCCCCGACTTCCAGATACTCTTCTATCCCGTGATAACGATGATGCCCGACATCACACACCAAGGCTCGCACGACAATCTTTTGGGAAAAGGTGCCCACAAGAAGGACGAACAGAAATACTGCAGCGACCTGCAAGTGTCGCGCATAACGCCCCGCGCCTGCATATTGCTGTGCGACGACGACCATGTGGTGCTGCCCGTAAACGGCGTGAACTACTACACCGAGCTTTACCGCCACGATGTTCCGGCATCGCTCCATGTGTATCCGTCGGGCGGACACGGCTTCGGCATGAACCCGGCATTCAAATACCACGCCGAGATGCTGCTCGACCTGCAGGCTTGGCTGCGCTCGTTCTGAAAGCACTCCACGCACTGCAGCACAACACGGCGCACCCGACAGCGTTACACACACATCACCCCGACAAACAATGCAAAGGCCACACCACAAACGGTGTGGCCTTTGTCGTTTCCGGACGCATTTTTCGCTGCATGCAAAACTATTGGTGTCCGGTAAAAACTTTGCATCGGGCAAGTCCCGTAGGAACGACATATTATAGCGCAGGGGCTTGCCCATGCGTTTATGCATTTCACACTATGTTGCCCCTGTAAGGGGCACAAAGTCCAATGTCACAATGAATTATGCGCCCCTTACAGGTAGGGTGTTCAAAATTGGATTACTAAATGTGCATAAATTTTATATGAATTTAAGTTTATAATTGTTTGATTATCAGAAGAAATTCGGTAATCATAGCCATGAAAGGGCGTCACAATCCCAGCCCAGGGTGAGGATGGAGCGAAGCGATATCCGTAACCCTGGGTTTCATGTATGTCGAAGTAGGTTGGCCTGTAAGGTCAACACAACAAACAAATATTGTGCTGACCTTACAGGCCAGCCTTGAAAATCAATCATTTACCCAGGG
>CAVCLB010000116.1:0-3650 GCA_963602915.1 Dysosmobacter segnis
TTTGCTGTCGCAAACGGCTCACCCTGGGCTACGGCTGTTACGCCCTTACAGGGCTTGGTATGCAAAAACCCACAAAATTGCGACTACTTTTTCCTGAATTTTGAACACCCTACCTGTAAGGGGCGCATAATTCATCATGATGTTGAAACACACGCCCCGCAACGGTAAAAAATGTTTACCGCAGAAATTTCCAAACCAGACAACCGCAACAACAAAAAAGCCCGTTTCGGCAGCAATCAAGCTGACTGCACAACACGACAAAGGCTTGTTTGGATGCCAAACAAGCCTTTGTCGCATTGCAAAGAAGCCTCTTTCGCGACAAAACAAAGCCGCATTTTAAGCGCAAACAAGCCTTACTTGCAAACAAAAAAGCACTGCAAAGGGCTTCGGCAAGCATGCATCGGCCGCCAACAACCGCACATAACGTTTATTATCAATGCTTTGCGCAAAATCAGCGAGAATGTCCACAAAACCCACCCGTTTGTCTTTGACGCGGAAAAACGGCATTCTCGCCGGTTTTGTATTGTCTTTTGCGCAGGGGTTCTCACATTATTTTTATACATTTGCACTATCTTTACACTACTACAACTCTCACGATATGCTCACAGAGAAACAACAGAAAGCGGCGGCCGCGGCATTTGCACAGCGTTGGCAAGGGCGCGGCTACGAGCGGGGCGAGAGCCAAAGCTTCTGGCTCGACCTGCTTGCCGGCGTCTTCGGAGTGGAACAACCCACCGAATACATACGCTTCGAGCAGCAGGTGATGCTCGACCACACCTCGTTTGTCGATGCCATAATTCCTTCAACCCACGTACTTATTGAACAGAAATCGCTGGGCAAGAACCTGCGACAGGGCATACGACAGAGCGACGGAACAATGCTCAAGCCCATAGAGCAGGCGCAACGCTACAGTGCGCACATGCCCTACTCGGAGCGGCCGCGATGGATTGTCATCTCCAACTTTGCCGAGTTCGACATCTACGACCTTGAACATCCGCACGACGAACCGCAGCACATCGCGCTCGACGAACTGGAACACGACTTCCACCGCCTGCGCTTTCTCACCGACCAGGGCAACGAACACATCCGACGCGAGGAGCAGGTGAGCCTCGAGGCAGGCGCCATCGTGGCACGCATCTACGACGCACTGCTTCCGGCCTACGGCCCCCAGCCCACCGCCGAAGACCTGCGACAGCTCAACATCCTGTGTGTGCGCATCGTGTTCTGCCTCTATGCCGAGGATGCCGACATCTTCCCCGTGCACAACCAGTTTCACGATTTTCTGGCAAAATTCTCCACTGCCGACATGCGCATGTGGCTCAAGCAGCTCTTCATCACGCTCGACACGCCCACAGATGAGCGCGACCGGTTTCTCAGTGCCGACCTCATGGCGTTTCCCTACACCAACGGCGGACTGTTTGCCGAGCGCATCGACGTGCCGCCCTTCACCGACTATCTGCGCGACGTGCTGCTGCACCATGCCTCACTCGACTTCGACTGGAGCTCCATCTCGCCCACAATCTTCGGCGCAGTGTTTGAAAGCACGCTCAACCCCGAGACTCGGCGCAGCGGCGGCATGCACTACACCAGCATCGAGAACATTCACCGCGTGATTGACCCGCTGTTTCTCGACGGCCTCAACCGGCAGTATGACGAGATAATGGAAACCAAAAACGTGCGACGGCGCATACAGCAACTCAAAGACTTGCAGCAGCACATGGCCGCACTGACATTCTTCGACCCGGCCTGCGGGTCGGGCAATTTCCTCACCGAAACCTACCTCTCTCTGCGCCGACTGGAAAACCGCATTCTGCGCGCCATACACCATGTGGAGCCGTTTGATGCCTTCAACAACCCCATAAAGGTGTCGATACACCAGTTTTACGGCATCGAGATAAACGACTTCGCAGTGACCGTTGCCACCACAGCCCTGTGGATTTCGGAGGCGCAGATGATAGCCGAAACCGAAAAGATAATACACCACGACATCGACTTCCTGCCGCTAAAGAGCTACGCCAACATACACGAAGGCAACTCCTTGCGCACCGACTGGACGGAAATAATAGCACCCCAACGGCTCAACTACATCATAGGCAACCCGCCGTTTGTGGGGGCACGGCTCATGAGCGAGGCGCAGAAGGCCGACATGACCCACATTTTCGGGGCGAAATGGAAAAACGTGGGCAACATAGACTATGTGGGGGCGTGGTATAAACGTGCCGCCGACTACATGGCAGGCACCGACATTCAGGCCGCGCTCGTATCTACCAACTCAATTGCGCAGGGCGAACAGGTGGCCAACCTCTGGGCTCCGCTCCTTGCCCAAGGGCTGCACATCAACTTTGCCCACCGCACCTTCCGTTGGGACAGCGAGTCAACACTCAAAGCACATGTGCACGTTGTGATAATAGGTTTCAGCCATGTGGCATGGAAACAGAAGATGATTTTCGACAACGACAAGACCTATCAGGCCCACAACATAAATGCCTACCTCATAGATGCACCCAACATCTGCGTGCAGAGCCGCAACCGCCCCATTTGCCATGTGCCCGAAATGGGCATAGGCAACAAGCCCATCGACGGCGGCAACTACCTCTTCACCCTCGAGGAGATGCAGGAGTTTGTAAGGCAGGAGCCACGGTCGGCAGCGTTGTTTCACGAGTGGTATGGCGCGGTGGAGTTCATCCACCGCAAGCCGCGCTACTGCCTCTGGCTCGGCAATTGCTCGCCGGCCGAGATAAAGGCCATGCCCCTTTGCTATGCGCGGGTGGCCAACGTGAGGCAGCTGCGGCTTGAAAGCAAGAGCGCAGGCACGCGCAAAATAGCCGACACCCCCACCCGATTTCATGTGGAAAACATGCCCGACGGCGACTCTATCCTTGTGCCCCGTGTGTCATCGGAGCGTCGGCGCTATGTGCCCATGGGCTTCATACACAAGGGAACGTTTGCAAGCGACGCGGTTCAAATCATCCCCAAGGCCACCCTCTACCACTTCGGCATACTCGAGAGCAACGTGCACATGGCGTGGATGCGTGCCGTGTGCGGCCGACTGGAGATGCGCTACCGTTACAGCAAGGATGTGGTTTACAACAATTTTGCGTGGCCCGCGCCCACGGCAGAGCAGACCGAGCGCATAAGCGCCACGGCGCAGGCCATACTCGACGCGCGTGCCCTGTATGCCGACTCGTCATTGGCCGACCTCTACGACCCCGTGCTCATGCCCCCGGAGCTGCGCAAAGCCCACCACCAGAACGACCTCGCCGTGATGCAGGCCTATGGGTTCAACACGAAAATGACCGAGGCCGAGTGCGTGGCCAGGCTGCTCGACATGTATGCACGGCTCACACAGTGAGGCTAACTCGGCACCTAGCCAGTCGCGTAGGGACGACATAGTATAGCGTAGGGGCTTGCCCCTATGGTTGTGTGTTTCAATAAATTTGCCCCTGTAAGGGGCAAATCGTGAGAATACAAGATTGATAGGGGCAAGCCCCTATCCTCATAATATGCGCCCCTTACGGGTAGGGTGTTCAAAATCTATAAAATATTCTGCACTGTTTCTGCCGAGCAATAAGCATAAAAAGAGTACGAGACATTTCATTCATCAGCCCTGTAAGGTAGGGTGTTCAAAATTGATAAAATATTCTGCAATG
>CAVCLB010000117.1:0-3649 GCA_963602915.1 Dysosmobacter segnis
CAAAATATGGTGATGCCTAATAGATAGGGGCAAGCCCCTATCCTATAATATGCGCACCATACTGGGGCAATAGATTGCAAACCATGTAATGGGCAATAGTAAGCTCCGTGTTTTCAGATGTTTTATTAAGACTGGATATTCCGCGGTCTACAATGTCAGGGCAATATTTCACCGTACACCAATAATCCCAAATCCACATCCCTTATATATAATAATGTATAGCCCGGCTGCTTGCCGAATATTTCTCCAATTCAGTTTTTTTGCGTATTTTTGCGCCGTTATGGCAGAGAAAGAAACATCATTGCGTGAGCGTTCGCGTGTTGACCTGCGCGAACCACGCCGCTACAAGGTTGTATTCCACAACGACGACTTCACCACTATGGACTTCGTGGTGAAGGTGTTGACCGTCGTGTTCTTCAAAACGGCTGTCGAGGCCGAACGTCTCATGCTCGAAGTGCACAACACCGGCAGCGCGGTTGTGGGCATCTACACTTGCGATGTGGCAAAATCCAAGGTGCGCAAGGCCACTGCTATGGCGCGTGCCGAGGGCTTCCCGTTGCGCCTTGAGTGCACGCCCGAATGAATGTCTTAACCTAAAAACTGTTTGCAATGAATTTAAGTGAAAGCCTGTCAAAGGCCATTGACGATACGATGGAAGCGTGCCGCAAAGAAAGGAGTGAGTTTATCACGCCCGACCAGGTGCTTTATATGATTATGCAGCAACCGCAGTTTGCTCAGGCCGCAGCCGATGTAATGGTGGATTCAACCGAAATGTATGCCACACTTAGTAGTTGGCTCATGCACGGCGAACGCGTGCCCGATGATATTGAATATGAAATAGAAACATCGGTACAACTTGAAACCGTTATCGACGCAGCTGCGAACTTCGCCGCTTCTGCCGGTAACAGTATGGTAGATGTGCCGCATGTGGTTGAGGTGATGTTCGATTTGCACGACTCAATGGCCGCCAATATGCTCAACCGTTACTTCGGCGACGTGCGCGCCGATTTCCTCGGCAGTCTTGTCGATGCCTATTCCGACGGCCCAAGTGCCGATTCCGACAAGCGTGCCAAGTGGCGCGCGCTTGTGACCTGCCTCAACGAAACCTATCGCGAACACAATCCGCTAATAGGTCGCGAGGCCGAACTTGAACGCACCATACAGGTGCTTTGCCGCAAGGAAAAGAACAATCCGCTGCACATAGGCGAGGCCGGGGTGGGCAAGACAGCTCTCGTCTACGGTCTTACGGCACTCATAGAAGAAGGGCGCGTGCCCGAAAGACTGCTCGGTAGCAAAATATATCTCATGGACATGGGCACGATGGTGGCTGGAGCACAGTTTCGCGGTGACTTCGAAAAACGCATGAAACAGGTGCTCGACGGCATCGCGGCTGAAGGTCACGGCATAGTGTATATCGACGAACTGCACAACATCGTGGGTGCAGGCAGCGTTGGGGGCGACGGTGCTCTCGATGCGTCAAATCTGCTAAAACCATATCTTGAGGGCGGCGCGGTGCGCTTCATAGGTTCTACCACCTATGAGGAATACAACCGCCATCTCGCCAAAAACAAGTCGCTCGTGCGCCGTTTTCAGCAAATCGACATCGCCGAACCGTCGGTGGATGAGGCAGTAAAGATTGTAAACGGATTGAAATCGTCCTACGAACATTTTCACGGTGTGGTCTACTCGCCCGGCAGCATCGACTTTGCCGTGCGTGCCACGGCGCAGCACATGAGCGGCAGATGCTTGCCCGACAAGGCCATCGACCTTATCGACGAGGCCGGTGCCTACCGCGAAACCCACCCCACACGCCACCGTCGGCAGACAGTTGACAAGACACTCATGGGCGACATACTCTCGCGCATGTGCCGAATAGATGCCGCTGCGCTGCGCGAAACCGACAACAGTCGCCTTGCCACGCTCGAGGCCGACATGCACCAGCGCATCTTTGGGCAGGACAAGGCCGTGACCCAAGTGGTGGAGGCCGTGGAGATGTCGAAAGCCGGACTTGCCGACGAGGGCAAGCCTATGGCATCGCTGCTCTTCGTGGGACCTACGGGAGTGGGCAAAACCGAGGTGGCGCGCACGCTGGCCGAACTCCTCGGCGTGGGACTCGTGCGTTTCGACATGAGCGAGTATGCCGAGGAACACACTGTGTCGAAGCTCATCGGCGCGCCGTCGGGATATGTGGGCTACGAAGATGGCGGACTGCTCGTGGCGGCAATACGCAACAAACCCAACTGCGTGCTGCTGCTTGACGAGATAGAAAAGGCTCATCCGAAGATTTTCGACATATTGCTGCAGGTGATGGACTATGCCACTCTCACCGACAACCGTGGGCAGAAGGCCGATTTCCGCAACGTCATCCTGATACTCACCTCTAATGCCGGGGCACAATATGCTTCGCAGGCAAACATAGGATTCGCCTCCGGCGTGTCGCGCGGAACGGCCATGCTCGCGCAGGTGAAGCGTACGTTCAAGCCCGAATTTCTCAACCGCCTCACGCAGACAGTGGTGTTCAACGACATGACACGCAGCATGGCGGCTCTCATACTCGACCGTAAACTCGGTCTGCTGGCCGAGAAACTGGCCGCACGCAAGGTAACGGCACATATCACCGACGGCGCGCGCAGTTGGCTGCTCGACCATGGGTTCAGTGCCGTCTACGGCGCGCGCGAACTCGACCGTGCCATTGCCGCCAACCTCAAGCCGCTGCTCATGCGCGAAATTTTGTTCGGGTCGCTCGCAGGGGGCGGCCATATTGCCGTCGAGGCCGACGGAGACAAACTAAAACTGGAGCCATGGTGTGGAGAATAGGTAAGGAACTGGTGTTCCCTGACCCGCGTCAGGGCGACCCCGACGGACTTTTCGCCGTGGGCGGCGACCTCAGCACCGACCGTCTGCTGCTTGCTTACAGCAACGGCATCTTCCCGTGGTATGCCTTCCGGTGGTATGACGAGATACACTGGTATTGCCCCATGTCGCGCTTCGTGATATTCCCTTCGGAGATACATGTGTCGCATTCCATGCGCACTCTGTTGCGCAAACAACGCTATGACGTGACTTTCAACACCGACTTCGAGGGCGTCATAGCCCAGTGTGCCAAGCTGCGCGATGCCGAGGACGGCGCGTGGCTGGGCGACGACATGATGCGCGCCTATACCGAACTGCATAGGCAAGGCTTTGCGGCGAGCGTGGAGGTGCGCGACGAAGGGCAGCTCGTGGGCGGACTTTATGGTGTGACAATAGGCCGTTGCTTCTTCGGCGAAAGCATGTTTTCGCTTGTGCCGAGCGCGAGCAAGATAGCTCTTGTGGCCCTTGCGCAATATATGGAGCAGAACGGCGGCGCGCTCATCGACTGCCAGTTTGAAACGCCTCACCTGCGCTCCATGGGAGGACGGCACATCAGTTACGACGAATATTTGGCCATACTGCGCGCCGACTGACGCGCCGGACGCGAGCAAACAATTATTGACGTCCGGTAGAAATGTGGCTAACATAGTAAAACTCTGAATGATTGTTCTTTGCCCCGATTATGAAAAATTCGGGACTTACTTTTGCCCATTGCATGGTTTGCAATCCATTGTCCCTGAAAGGGGCGAATATTATAGGATAGGGGCTTGCCCCTATCTATTAGGCATCACCATAT
>CAVCLB010000118.1:0-3547 GCA_963602915.1 Dysosmobacter segnis
CTCATCTTTTTGGCTGTTTTGGTCTCTTTCATCGGTCACATAGCCCGCTATGCTCCCTCTTCAAGAGCCCAAAACATCTCAAAAATATAAGCCGCAAATCATACCAACTTATTTTTTCACCGTCACTATAAAATTTTTGCCGAACACAAATAATTGCGAAAACATTACTTATACAAAGAAAAGGAATGTTTGTCAAAATGAGAACAAAATTTCCGCAATAATTTATTTTTTTGTTTCTTTGCAACCGTGGAAAATACAGAGATGCGTCACCCCGCATCGCGTGCATAACAGGCCACAAACAAATGACAATGAAAGACATCGTAACACCAAACACCCACACCCCAATACTTACGATTACCGGTTCCGACGGAACTGGCGAGGCAGGAGTGCAGGGCGACATAAAGATAATGTCGGCTCTCGGTGGCTATGCGGTGTCGGTGATCACCTCAATAACTGCACAGAACACACTCGGCATACAGGAATTTTACGACCTTCCGGCTGAAGTAGTAAAAGGGCAAATGGAAGCCATTGTCAACGATATGCGCCCCGAAATCGTAAAAATAGGAATGCTCCGAAGGGTGGACGTGGTGCACGGAATCGTGGAAATACTAAGAAAACACACACCACGCACCATAATCTACGACCCTGTAATCAAGTCGTCGAGGGGCGACATGCTTATGCAGCAGGATGTTATCGACGAAATAAAGAAATCGCTCATACCATTGTGCTCGCTTGTGGTAATAAGGAGCAGAGACGTTGAATATTTCACCGACCATGATTCTTGCACCAACAACGACATCGCCAACGCCGCACGACAGCTTTTCGACTGCGGTTGTGGAAACATCCTTTTACAAGACGTTACGGTATCGCCAGGCATTCACGCCGACCAACTAATACACGGCAACAATCGCGAAACAAGATACATGTCGTCGTTGGCCGATGGCAACAGCCAGCATTCCATTCATGGCATGAGTGGTGTCCTGTCGTCGGCGATAGCCATATTTCTCGGCAAGTCATACTCCGTTGAAGATGCCGTAATGATGGCCTACAACTACATCAACCAGAATTCAACGGTGCACATAAATTTGGTTGGACGCAGTTCTGAACTATACAATGAGTTCTTGAACGAAGTTTCAGAACACGCTGTAAACAACAACGATGTGAAATATTATGCCGACCGCCTTAATGTAAGTAGCCGATACCTTGCTCAGGTAACGAAGAAAACGACGGGAAAGACCCCGAAGGCCATTATAGACGAGCATGTGTGCCGCGAAGCATGCCTACAATTGACGGCTTCGTCAAGCACGGTGCAAGAGATAGCTTACGAATTCGGTTTCTCTTCGCAGGCTCATTTTTCAAAATTTTTCCGAAAACAAACAGGCCTGTCTCCCACAGAATACAGAAAGAAATACAACAAAACAACTTTGTGATATGAAAGAAAACAGACAAACACTCAACCGCAACTTGGCACAGATGCTTAAAGGCGGCGTTATTATGGACGTTACCACTCCCGAACAGGCACGCATTGCCGAAGAGGCAGGCGCATGTGCAGTAATGGCATTGGAGCGTATTCCGGCCGACATTAGAGCTGCGGGCGGAGTGTCGCGCATGAGCGACCCCAAGATGATAAAGGGCATACAAAATGCCGTGAGCATACCCGTGATGGCCAAATGCCGCATTGGTCATTTCGCCGAAGCCCAGATTTTGCAGGCCATCGAAATAGACTATATTGACGAAAGTGAAGTGCTATCGCCAGCCGATGATGTCTACCACATCGACAAGACAAAGTTTGACGTTCCGTTTGTGTGCGGTGCCAAAAATCTTGGCGAAGCCTTGCGCCGCATTGCCGAAGGTGCGACAATGATAAGAACTAAGGGCGAGCCCGGAACAGGCGATGTGGTGCAGGCCGTGAGGCACATGCGCATGATGCAGAGCGAAATGCGCCGTCTCACATCAATGGCCGAAGACGAGCTGTATGAAGCAGCCAAACAGTTGCAGGTGCCCTACGACCTTGTGCGCTATGTGCACGACAACGGCAAGCTGCCCGTAGTGAACTTTGCAGCCGGAGGCGTGGCTACGCCAGCCGACGCGGCACTTATGATGCAGCTTGGGGCAGAGGGAGTGTTTGTGGGTTCAGGCATATTCAAGAGCGGTAATCCCGCAAAGCGTGCAGCCGCCATAGTGCAGGCCGTGACCAACTACAACGACCCGAAGAAACTGGCCGAGTTGTCTGAGGACTTGGGCGAGGCTATGGTTGGAATAAACGAGCAGGAAATACAGGTTCTTATGGCCGAGAGAGGCAAGTGAAACCATGAAGATTGCTGTATTGGCATTGCAAGGTGCGTTTGTTGAACATGAACGCATGCTGGCGCGTTTGGGCATAGACAGCTTTGAGATAAGGCAGCTGCGCGATTGGGAAAAGTCCGCCGACGGTCTGATTATTCCCGGAGGCGAAAGCACAACACAACTGAAACTGCTCGCCGACTTGAAGTTGCTCACGCCCATACAGACAGCCATTGAAAACGGACTGCCCGTGTTCGGCACATGTGCCGGTTTGATACTCCTTGCCAAGCAAGTGGAGGAAGAACCATTCAGCCGTATATCCACGATGCACACCACCGTATGCCGTAATGCTTACGGAAGGCAGTTGGGCAGCTTCTATACCGAAGGTGAGGTAGCAGGTGTGGGAAAAGACATTCCCATGACGTTCATCCGCGCTCCCTACATAAAGAGCGTCAGCGGACAAGCCGAAGTCCTTGCCGAGGTTGATGGGCACATAGTAGCAGCACGTGAGGACAACCAGCTCGTGACATCATTCCACCCGGAACTGAACGACGACACGCGAATGCACGAGTATTTCATCGACATCGTAAAATCAGGTCACCTGCAAAAGCGCGTTGAGAGTAAACCACAATAAAAACTCCCAATTCTACGTTTCAACAAACAAGAAGTGTATACAAACCCATTGGCTTCTGTCAATGGGTTTGTTATTGATAAAATTCACCTATTGCAGAACGGTAAGTGCACAATTTTTGCCTGTTATTCTGGCAAACGAACCTTTTGTTATCTTCGCATAATTTCTGATGGCCAAATTGGGCTGCAAGTTGTGAGAAAGATGTTTTTGTTCTCTTTCTTGCCTTTGCAAATGGAATGAATGTCGGTTTCCAATTCTTTTGATTGATACGATACGTACATTCCAGTCTTATATGTGCATTTTCGAACAAGACAAGTTGCACGTCTGCCTATAGATACTCCCTTTTCTCAAACGTCATCATTAAACGCACGAACGTGCATCGGCTGTTTCACGAAGATGCGGCATCCGTAGCACATGCGTGCATCGGACGTTGTATGTATGTGTTTTTTTCGAATAACTTTGAGATGCAATTCTTTCCGCCCCCGCGACATTGCCGTAATTTGTTTAATTCTATCCGTAATTCATCTACGAGGAGTGTAACAGAATATCCGTAATTTTGCACCTTAGATAAATACAGTTAATAAGAGCAATGGAAGAAATAAGAATAGACGTAACAAAACAGACCACGGAACA
>CAVCLB010000119.1:0-3488 GCA_963602915.1 Dysosmobacter segnis
CCCTACGCTATAATCTGCCGTCCCTACGGGACTTACCTGCTGCAAAGTTTTTACCAGACACCAATAATTATCTTTACGGAGACCGCAAAACACGCGGGGCTGCATTCCTGTTTTATGCTTTATGGAATGCAGCCCCGCGTTTTATGTGTGTCGGCGGCAATGTGTTGTTGCCAGTATGCCGTTATTTTGAGTCGTGCTTGCGTATGCAGACATGCCTTACAACGGCCCCGTCGGCATCGGCATTGAACATCACCTGCCCCGAACGGTTCACCTCGCCGTCGGTGTCGGGGTTGGTGAGCGGCGCGTTCTCTATCACACGCTTGCCGTTGATGGCCACGGTCACGGCCTTGCTGCGCACTATGACGTTGGCCGTGCACCATTCGCTCACATTGTCGAAGGTGTGCCATTTGTCGTCGCCTGCCAGCAGCGCACCTTTTGTGCGGTTGAGCGTAAGCACGGGCATGGAGCGCAAGCTCACCTTCATGTCGCCCTTGGCAAGCCAGTCGAATGTGAGGTCGAAGTCGGCCATCGTGTCGAGGCGTTTCCAAAAACCATTCTTTCCCATGCTTGTCGGCGCGAGGTTGGAGAAATCGTAGCCGCTGTCGAGTCGGCAGTTGGCAAGGGCTGCCAGCACTGCGTCAATGGCATCGGTGGCTCCCTGCTCGTCGTAGTGGCATGCAAGTGCATACTTGGCGGCATTGAGCATGTTGTGCAGATGCTTGCCGCCGTTCACGAGCGGGTTGTTGGCTACGATGTCGGCCACGGCCACGGCCACCGCATCGGCATAGCGCGGAATGTCGTAGTAGCGGCGTATGTAGGCAAGGGCCTGCACGGTGTGCGTGGCTCCAAGCTCAATTATTATCTTGCGTCGCATGTCGTCGCCTGGCGATGCTTCGTCGGCTTCGCGCAGCACAAGATAGCGTGCTGCCCCGGCGAGGCCGAGGCGTGTGGCGAGCATTGTGTAGCGTGCAATCACGGCATCGCGTTTTGTGCCTTCTCTGCGGCGTGCAATGGCGAGCAACTGTGGCAATGCGGCCACCGAGGGAGTGCCCGAAAGAATGCTGTCGGCTTCGGCATCTGGCAATGTGCGCTGGCGTTCGGTTTCGGCATCTAGCTTTGCAGTCCAAAAAGGCACAACGGCCTTGGGCTTCGCCTTCACTGCCGGTGCAGCCACAAGGCTGCCGGCACGCGAGCGTGCTATGCGCGTTATGAGCGAGTCTTCGGGTGTGGCTTCGCGCGCCACCGACTGTATGTAGTCGTCAATGCCGGGCATCTTCACCAAAATGCGGTAGGCAGCCGGAGCCATATCGGCATCCGACAGATACATGAGCAGGTGCGGCGCGTCGGCTGGTCGGGCGCAGTCGGCTAGCATGTCGAGCAGTTGCGACCGCGTGTCGGGGTTGTCGCTGCGGTCTATGGCGCGCAGCAAACCTTCGCGCATGTTGTCGTTGTAGGCTTCGCCCGCAGGTTGCGAGGCATAGTTCACTATGGCCCTTATGGTTTTCAGGCAGGCATTGTGCTGCACGGCATCACCGTCGTCGGGCATCTTGCTTATCATTTCGATGCTCGTTTCGGCGGTTGCCGCGAGTTGTTTCAAGTCTTTGTCTTGTGGCGCGATGCCGGTGAGTACTGCGTGTTTCACTGCCTCGGTGGCAGCGTTCTCGATGTCGCGGCGGCTCGTTTGTGCGCCCGCTGCGGTGACGGCGAGTGCTAGGAGTGCAGTAAGAATATATTTTTTCATAAGTGTTGACACGTTTTCCGCTATGCACAGGCCACATGGTCTGTGTCGGGATATGGCTATGCGGGTGGGGCGGGGCATGGCCAGTTGAAATGCAAAGGTAGTGAAATTAATTCGATTATGCGCTATCGCGGCCTTGCAACCACATGGCTTCAAAGGCGAAAGAGGCGTGGCTGTTGGCCGTAGAGTGCAAATTTTGTCGCAAAGTTTGCCAGTTCAAGGCCAAATGCTTAATTTTGTCAATGTTATATTTAATATTAAAGCGATATTGACCATTATGAAGAAACTGGCAACACTATTATTTGCAGCACTTCTTGCGGCTGGCAGTGCAAGTGCACAGATGCTTTACAAAATTTCGGGCAACGGCCTTGAAAAACCGTCTTATGTTATAGGCACGTTCCATTATGGCAACGTTGGGTTTATCGACAAGATAGCCGGAGTGCGCGAGGCTCTCACCGAAACCGATCAGATGTATGGCGAAGTGAAGTGGGACGACATGATGAATGCCGACTCGGTGAAGTATATGCAGGCAAAAATGTCTCTTACCGATGGCGCTACATTGAAGACCGTGCTCACGCAGGAGCAGTTTGCCAAGGTTGACAGCTATGTGAAGAAGATGCTCGGCTTGGGGTTGAGCAACCCTCAGGTGTTTGCACAAATGGGCAAACTCACGCCTGCCGCCTTGGCCAACCAGTTGCAGATGCTGGTGTATATGCAGCGGCACATGGGCGAATTCGACCCTATACACACGTTCGATCAGTATTTCCAGGCACAGGCCAAGAAAAACAACGAACCCGTGGGCGGTCTTGAAACGATGACTTTCCAAACGGCTCTGTTGTTTGACAGCACGCCCATGAAGCGTCAGGTGGCGCAGCTTATGTGTCTCATTAACAACCCCGACCGCTATGGCGACCTGATGGACCGTATGGCAAATGCCTATTATGCGCAGGACTTGGATGCTCTGCAAAAGGTGGTTGAAGAGAAATTTGGTTCCGACTGCGACTCCACTCTCGAGGAAGAGGAGGCTCTCATTTACAGCCGCAATGCCGAATGGGCAAAGAAAATGCCCGCGATAATGTCGGCTGCACCCACTTTCTTTGCCGTTGGCGCAGGACATCTCGGCGGCAACCGGGGCTTGTTGCAGTTGCTCCGCACCGCAGGCTATACCGTTGAGGGCGTGGCGCAGTGAAGCCATCACCGCAAAAACGTGCGGAATTGATGTAAACAACCGTACCAAATTTTCCATCAACATAGAACGTAAAAGAGGAAAGACATCAAAGTCTTTCCTCTATTTTTATTGGGGCATAGTTCTACTCGTTGTCGTTTGTATAACAAAAAGAATAGCTAAATAATCACATGGAAAGGTTGTCTACCTTTCATTCTTAATTTGTGTTCTTCCTGGTTCTTTGCAATGTAACAAATTCTTAATATGCATGTAATAGGATTGTTAATCAAAGCAAGTTCTTTTGTCAATGCATACGTTAGAAATAGGATATTATGGAAAGAATGCTTACGAAGATTGAGATTCTCGCCATACTTTGTGTATTTACATACTCGGTAAAGGCGGAAAATATACATGGGCGCATATTCAATAGCAAAGGCGTTGCTATTGAATATGCAAATGTTGTTGTACTAGATAGTAATGATTCTACATACATCAATGGAACTGTAAGTGATAAAGACGGGTCCTTTTTAATATGCATGACAAAAGATGAAAATAGAGTGCTACGCATTTCGGCACTTGGATATA
>CAVCLB010000120.1:0-3413 GCA_963602915.1 Dysosmobacter segnis
GGGCTTACTTTTGCCCGTTGCATGGTTAGCACTCCATTGCCCCAGTATGGGGCGAATATTATAGGATAGGGGCTTGCCCCTATCTATTAGGCATCACCATATTTTGCCCCTGTCTGGGGCGAAGAGTTCAACATCACAATGAATTATGCGCCCCTTACAGGTTGGGTGTTCAAAATCCATAAAATTTCCTATTCTGTTTTTGGGTAGAACAATAGGCATAATATGAGACATTGCATACATCAGCCCTGAAAGGGCGTAACAGTCGTAGCCCAGGGTGAGCCGTTTGCGACAGCAAACGGTGTAACCCTGGGTAAATGATTGATTTTTAAAGCTGGCCTGTAAGGTCAGCACAATAATTGTGGTTTGTGTTGACCTTACAGGCCAACCTACTCAGCCAACCATGAAACCCAGGGTTACGGATGTCACTTCGCTCCATCCTTACCCTGGGCTGGGATTGTTACGCCCCTTCAGGGCTATAATTACTAAATACTTTCTGATAATCAAAATGTTATAAACTTAAATCCATATAAAATTTCGTATGTTTTTTTTATCCGATTTTGAACACACTACCTTTCATGGGCAAAATTATAGAAAAAAACACAAACGCAGGGGCAAGCCCCTGCGCTATAATCTGTCGTCCCTACGGGACTTGCCTGCTGCGAAAGTTTTACCGGACACCAATATAAGGAAACCATTTTACGCCGATAGCCTTGCCGATGTGAATTTGTCTTTCAGACAAGGCTCAAATTCAAAGATTGTAGTTTTTGAAGCCGAGTTTGTAAAAATTTCAACAAAATGTTTGTCCTTTCAATGCGTTATATGTAAATTTGCAGCCGAAATTCATACATTTATCAAGAAATCGCAATTATGAGAAAATCAATCTTCTTACTGTCGATGTTCTTCGCATTCGGCATGGGCGCACATGCAGTGCCCGCAAAGCCCGGAGTGAAGAAGGTGTTGACGCTGGCAGACGGGACGACTGTCAGTGCCGAGCTTAAGGGCGACGAGTTTATGAACTGGTGGGAGTCTGCCGACGGACGCAAGTTTGTGCGCGGAGAAGGCGACACACAAAATTATGTAGCCGCCGACATGACGCTGCTGCGCGAGATTGCCGATTCGAAGCGCCGCCCCATTGACGAGAGCCGCGCAAAGCGCATGGCTCCGGCCCGTGTAGCTCCGGCCCGTGCGGGTTTGGGCGAAGACCACGCCACATACACCGGCACCAAGAAGGGACTCGTGATACTCGTGGAGTTCAAGAACAAGAAGTTTGAGACCGCACACGACCTTGAATATTACAAGAATATAATCAACGGCGTGAACTTCTCGTCTGACGAAGGCTATGTGGGAAGCGTGCGCGACTACTTCCGCGCACAGAGCAACAACACGTTCGACATCGATTTCGACGTTGTTGGCCCCATACAGTTGTCGCACAACTACTCTTACTACGGCAACGACTACAGCTCGTCTTACCGCGACGTGAAGGCTGGCACCATGATTAAGGAAGCATGCACCGGAGCCGACAAGTATGTGAACTATGCCGACTACGACTGGGACGGCGACGGCGAGGTGGACCAGGTGTTCGTGCTCTACGCCGGAATGGGACAGGCTTCGGGCGGCGACGACGCCACAATCTGGCCCCACGAATATCAGCTGCAATACTGCAGCGACGTGGCAAAGAAGCTCACCTTCGACGGCGTGTATGTAGACACCTATGCTTGCGGCAACGAGATTGAAAGCGTTACCGACACTTCTACCGGCACATACACAAGCGAAACCAAGTCGTCGGGCATCGGCACCATCTGCCACGAATTCTCTCACTGCCTCGGATTCCCCGACATGTACGACACCTCGGGCGGCAACAACTATGCCATGGGCTTCTGGGATGTCATGGCATCGGGCTCCTACAACGGCAACAGCTATGTGCCCTGCAACTACACATCTTATGAGCGCATTTATGCCGGATGGACCGAACCCATCGTTATCGACTCGCCCGCTTCGGTGCTGAAGATGCGTTCGATTTCAGACAACGGCCGTCCGTTCATCCTCTACAACGAGAAGAACAACGACGAATACTACCTGCTCGAGAACCGCCAGCTCGAAGGTTGGGACGCAAGCCTCTACGCTGCCGGAATGCTCATACTGCATGTTGACTACGATGCCGACGTATGGCAGAACAACAAGGTGAACGCCACCTCAAGCCGCCAGCGTTGCACCATATTCCACGCCGACAACGAAACGGGCAGCTCCTATCTTGCCTCGATACAGGGCGACCCCTATCCCTACATGGTGAGAAACACTATTGTGAACGACGAGCTCACCGACGATTCTGAGCCGGCAGCAACGCTCAACACGCGCAACTCCGACGGTACGAAGAAGATGGGCAAGCCCATTACCGAAATACGCATGAACGTCGATGGCACAATGAAGTTCAACGTGCTCGGCGGCAGCGACACCAACATCCTGAGCAACGACTGCGTGACTGCCATTAGCGACATCCACGCCGACCAGAAACAGGCCGACGGCCGCATCTATACAATCGACGGCCGCTATGCAGGAAAAGACGCTTCGGCACTCGGCAACGGCATATATATCGTGAACGGAAAGAAATATGTGAAATAACCGGTCAATATCTGACTGGACAGCAATGCGCCCGGCATGGCCAGCAACATCTGGCTTTGCCGGGCGCATCGTTGTTTGTTTGCGGCTGCGCTTGCCGTGCCCACCACCCGCGATGCTGCACCGGCAGCGCAATGACGTGCTGTTGCGCCCCGTGAAAATAGCGGTTGGGGATTGTAGGTGTGCGATAAAAATTTATTGGTGTCCGGTAAAAGTTGCACACGGCAGGTCCTCGAAGAGGGCCAATGTGCATAACCGCTGGTGACCGAAGGGGACCTGCGGTTATAGCATCGGGTTATAAAATCGTCCTCGAAGAGGGCGAACATTCTCACAAGGTATTTATATTGCGTTTGTTACTTCCCGTTGGTCAGTGGTCTACGACAAATCTCGCCCTCTTCGAGGACGCCCTTTGTAGAAGGACGCATATTGGTCAAACTTTGTAAAACGTGGAAAGTCTGGTCTTTATAAGACTTCTGCAAACACGGGACTTACTGCATGGTTTGCACTCCATTGCCCCAGTATGGGGCGAATATTATAGGATAGGGGCTTGCCCCTATCTATCCGAGAACTACATTATTTTGCCCCTGTAAGGGGCGCATAGTTCAACATCACAATGAATTATGCGCTCTTTGCAGGCTTTTTTTTGGTTGAATTTTGGTTTGCAATTGTATGGAGAATTTGCATATCACGCCCTGAAAGGGCGCAACAATCCCAGCCCAGGGTGAGGATGGAGCGAAGCGACATCCGTAACCCTGGGTTTCATGTATGTCGAAGTAGGTTGGCCTGTAAGGTCAACA
>CAVCLB010000121.1:0-3363 GCA_963602915.1 Dysosmobacter segnis
ACAGTTGTTCCTCGAACAGCACTACGACTACCGTCCCGGCGAAACCATCGCACGAGACGACAAGGCAGAGGTGGTGCAAAGGGACGACCTGCGCACCTATCTGAAAGAGCGCTATGCCGGAGAGGGCATCACCGGCAAGGAAGTGGAAAACGCCGTGCGCCGCATAGAGCAGCACTCGGGCGGCACACTCTACGACGAGAACTGCGACTTCATGCAGTTGCTGATGAATGGTTTCTCTATGAAGCGCGAGGACCCGACTAAGCCCAATCTCTACATCTACCCCGTGAGCTTCGACGAAAAGGGAAAGCTGCACAACCGCTACAGCATCGTCAACCAGCTGGAGGTGCAGGGCTTGGAAAACCTGCGCATACCCGACGCCATCGTCTATGTGAACGGACTGCCCCTCGTGGTGCTGGAGTTCAAGAACGCCATCAAGGAGAACACCACCATAGAAGATGCCTACAAGCAGCTCACCGTGCGCTACCGCCGCGACATTCCGCAGTTGTTCCGCTACAACGCCTTTGTGGTCATCTCCGACGGCGTGAACAATAAATACGGCTCGCTCTTCGCCGACTACGAGTTCTTCACGTCGTGGCGCAAGATAGCGCCGAAGGACAAACCCATCAACGGCATCCCCTCGCTCAAGACAATGGTGGCGGGTCTCTTCGACAAAGACCGTCTGCTCGACGTGGCGCACAACTTCATCTACATCCCCGACACCACCAAGAGCGAGGCAAAGGTGGTGTGCCGCTATCCGCAGTATTACGCGGCGCGCGCCCTCTACGGCAACATCCTGCTACACTCGCGCCTCAATGCCGTCGGCGACGGCAAGGGCGGCACCTACTTCGGCGCAACGGGGTGCGGCAAGTCGTTCACCATGCTTTTCCTCTGCCGACTGCTCATGCGCAGCAAGTCGCTTTGCTCGCCCACCATCCTGCTCATCACCGACCGCACCGACCTCGACGACCAACTGGCACGGCAGGTGCTCAACGCCAAACATTTCATCGGCGACGAGATGATTATGCAGGTGGAGAGCCGCGAACATCTCAAGACCTTGCTGCAAGGGCGCACGAGCGGCGGCGTGTTTCTCACCACCATACAGAAATTCTCCAAGGACACCGACCTGCTCTCTAAGCGTGCCAACATCATCTGCATCAGCGATGAGGCGCACCGGTCGCAGACCGGGCTCGACGAGAAAGTGCAGATTACGGAAGAGGGCGTGAAGCGCACCTACGGTTTTGCCAAATACCTGCACGACTCGCTGCCCAACGCCACTTACGTGGGCTTCACGGGTACGCCCGTTGACGCCACGCTGCAAGTGTTTGGCGACATCGTGGACGAATACACCATGGTGGACGCCGTTGCCGACGGCATCACGAAGAAGATTGTCTACGAGGGACGCGCCTCAAAGGTGATAGTCGATTCCGACAAGGTGAAGGAGATAGAGGACTATTACAACCGCTGTGCGGAAGAAGGCAGCAACGAGTATCAGATAGAAGCCTCGAAGAAAGCCATGACGCAGATGGTGCAGGTGCTTGCCAACCCCGACCTTATCAAGCGGCTCGCCGCCGACTTTGTGCTTCACTACGAACGCCGCTGCGAGGAGCACAGCACCGTGGAGGGCAAGGCCATGATTGTGTGTGCCACACGGGAGATTGGCTACGCCATCTACAAAGAAATACTTGCGCTCCGTCCTGCGTGGGCGGAGGTGCACGACTGCGCCGAGGGCGAGCAACTTACACAGCAAGAAAAGGAGAAGATAAAGCCCATTGAGAAAATCAAGATGGTGTTTATCCGCCAAAAGGACGACCCGGAAGAACTCTACACGCTTCTCGGTCCTGACGACGAACGCAAGAAACTCGACCTGCAGTTTAAAGAACCGAAGTCTAACTTCAAGGTTGCCATCGTGGTGGATATGTGGATCACGGGCTTCGACGTGCCGTGTCTCGACACGATGTATTGCTACAAGCCCCTTCAGATGCACAACCTCGTGCAGACCGTGAGCCGCGTGAACCGCAACTATCCCGGCAAGGAGAAGGGACTGATTGTGGACTACCTCGGCATAAAGAAGAACATGAACGCCGCCATGCGCCGCTATGCCAGCGGCGGACAGACGGAAACGCCGGCAGAGGTAGTGGAGCAGTCGCTGAAATTGTTTCGCGACGAACTCGACGTGTTGCGCCGCATGCTCTATCCGTTCGACTTCACCAAGTTTTGGACAGGCTCGCCCTTGGAACAGCTCGACACGCTGAACCAAGGCGCGGAACTCATACAACAGACCGACGACAAGGAGCACCGCTTCATGAAGCATGTGGCGGTGATGGCATCGGCCTTCAAAATGTGCCACAACGACGACAGCGTGACGCAGACCGAAATCAACGAGGAACACTTCTTTACGGGAGTGAAAAGCATCATCTTCAAACTCACCAAGGGCGAAGCTCCCGACGCTACCAAGATGAACCGTCGTGTGCTCAAGATGGTGAATGATTCGCTCATCAGCGAAGAGGTGGAGATGCTTCACAACATGGCTATGGACAATGCCGAGGAAATAGACCTGCTGGCCAACAGTTATGTGGCTCGCATCAACCGGCTGCCGTTGAAGAACACCAAGGTGAAACTGCTTGAACAGCTGTTGAAGCGCGTCATCGACGGCGTGATGAAGGTGAACAAGGTGAAAGGTGTGGACTTCTCGCAGCGGCTCAACGAGATTGTGAAACGCTACAACGACCGCACCGACGACCTCGTGTTTGCCGATGAAATCATTACCGACGTAGCCTCGCAACTCACCGATTTGCTGAACAAGATAAAGGACGAGTCGCAACTGCCCGACGGCATTCCCGACATCGAAGTCAAGGCGTTTTACGACATTCTCAAATCGGTGGCGGAGAAGTATGAGTTTGTAGAGAACTTCACCGAAGAACAATTCAAACGCATGGCAATCGAGATAAAGGGTATCGTCGACGACAAAAGCGCATTTATAGACTGGGACAAGCGTAGCGACATCAAGGCGAGCATGAAGGTGGCCATCATCCTCACGCTTGCGAAAGAGAAATTCCCACCTTATACCAAGGATGAGGTGTTCAAGGAAATCTTCGAACAGGCGGAGAACTTCAAGAAGCATAGTGTTGGTAGCAAACCGAAATACAAGATGAATGAAAGCAGCAGTCTAACTATGGCTGCCGAGCCAGACATAACGCAGTAGGTTCCTCGCTTTCAACTGTCTTTTACCTCATAATTCATCGGTCACGTAGCGGCGAACCTTGTGACCAAGATTTACTCTCACTTCCAAATACCCGAATCCTCGTTTTGCCGAGAGATTGCGTCTGTCAAAGATGACTGTTACCAATTTCAGTTCCATCTTAA
>CAVCLB010000122.1:0-3294 GCA_963602915.1 Dysosmobacter segnis
TATTGTGCTGACCTTACAGGCCAGCCTTAAAAATCAATCATTTACCCAGGGTTACACCGTTTGCTGTCGCAACCGGCTCACCCTGGGCTACGACTGTTACGCCCTTTCAGGGCTGATGAATGCAATGTCTCGAAATTATGCCTATTGTTCTATAAAACAATGAGGCCTAAGATTATATAGATTTTGAACACACTACCTTACGGGGCTGATTAATGTAATGCCTCTTTTCATGCTTATTATTCGTCAAAAACAGTGCAGAATATTTTATCATTGCTGTCCGGTAAAACTTTCGCAACTGGCGAGTCCCGTAGGGACTTAACTACTGCAAAGTTTTTACCAGACACCAATATATGCAAACAGCTCTTGGGTTGAAAACCCAGTTAGCAGCAACATCATCTCCGGCTTCACCGACAAAGACATCAAGACGACCAAAGGACTCAGAGTGACCCAAGTGAAATAAGCGGCACAACAACGCAAGTGTTGGCATAGCATTTGCAACTCACACAAAGACAAAAAAGCCCCGCGCAGACAATTTCTGCGCGGGGCTTTTTGCGTCAACGCGGCCGAGTGCCTATGGGGTGTACAAGCTTTTTCAGCGTGTTTGTGTATGGTTGTCTTTGGGCACGATGCTCTCTATATAGCGGCAGAGTATGCCGATGCCCTTAACGTTGTCGCCGCCTTGCGGTATTATCACGTCGGCATAACGCTTGGTGGGCTCAATAAACTGGTCGTGCATGGGCTTGAGCACCTTCAGGTAGCGGTCTACCACCATCGACACGGTGCGTCCTCGGTCGATGATGTCGCGCTGGATGTTGCGAATGAGACGCTCGTCGGAGTCGCAGTCTACAAAAATCTTCAAGTCCATCATGTCGCGCAGTTTCTTGTTGAGCAGCGTCATTATGCCCTCAACAATTATCACCGGCTTCGGGTCGACATGCACCGTATCGGGCAGGCGGTTGCACTTAAGATATGAATAGGTGGGCTGCTCAATAGCCACGCCGTTGCGCAACTCGTTTATCTGCTTTATGAGCAGTTTCCAGTCGAAAGCATCGGGGTGGTCGAAATTTATGGCATGGCGTTCCTCGTCGGTCATGCCTGTCGTGTCGTTGTAATAAGAGTCGAGTGGCACCACGGCCACATGATGCGGCGGCAATGCCTCAACTATTTTTCTCACTACGGTTGTCTTTCCCGAACCGGTGCCTCCGGCAATACCGATTATCGTTATCTTGTCAGTAGGTTTGTCCATAATATATCAACAATATATAAAGTAGTATCGCTTAAATGTGCATTTCGCCGAACATGGCCGCATAATACTCGGCCTTTTTCTCCACCTTCATGGGATAGGCCCTCGAACTGCTCGGCATGCGGTAGAGGCGCAGCGTGCGCCCACAACACCCGAACTCCACCCAACCGCCCACCTTTGGCGGGCATGCTATGGCGAAGGTTTGGCACAACACGTCGGTTGCTTTCTGCCCGGTTGTCACCACCGCTTCGCACTGTGGCAGTGCGCCAATCATGGCATTGAGGTCGGTGGCCTCCACCACTTCTAGGTCTTTGTCTGATGCGGTGTTCTTCAGTCGGCGCACGGCGCAGGCCGTGTCATACATGCCTATGCGGTGCAAGCTGAGGAAACTCACGATGTCGCCGAGTCGGTAAGTCTTCGCGTCAGCATCTACGAAACGATTCTTTTCGCCGAAGAAGCACAGTCCGAATATGCGCCACATGTCGTTGGTGAAATTGGGGTAATAGAATTTCATGGCCCAACGCCGTTGCGACGGCGGAAAGCTGCCGAGCATGAGCATGCGGCATCCGGCAGGAAGAAACGGCTCGAAGGGATGCCTTTCCACCGGCACCCCCACCCCATTGTCTTTCACATTGTCGGTAGCCGACTGCGCACCGGCATTCTGCCGCTTTGTCATTTCTTTTCTTTCAGCAGATAAACCACCACGGGCAAGTGGTCGGAATAGCCGTCCTGCCACACTCCTCCGGCTGTGGTGCGCTTGGGGTAGCCCTTGTATTTGCCTTCGGTCTGGAACAGATAAGGCCGCGTGAATATCTGGCACGACCAGTATTTAAGCGTAGAGTAATCCTTTGCGCCGTTTTTATTGAGCATGTTGGGCGTAACGACAATCTGGTCGAAGAGATTCCACGAACCGCTGTAACACAATGTGCCGCGCCCCTCCTTGGCAAGAATGTTATACCACGGGTTGTACATGTCGCCGCTGCCCACCTTGTCGATGTCGGCCTTGGCAGACAATGCCTCGTGCATACTCTTGTCGGTGGGGTCGTCGTTCATGTCGCCCATGACAATCACCTTGCGGTTGCTGTCGGCTAGCATGAGCGAGTCTTTAATGGCCCGCACCTGCCGTGTGCCCAGTTCGCGGTAGTAAGACGACGAGAAACGGCTCGGCAAGTGGCACACAATCACGGTGAGGGGTTCGCCGGCGAGTGTGCCACTCACGGTGAGGAAACCGCGCGTTATGAAGTTGCTGTCCTTGGGTTGCTCGGTGACGTAAGGGTGCAACTTCACGTCGTTCACCGTAAACAGACTCGGATTGTAGATCATGGCACAGTCGATGCCGCGCTTGTCGGGACCCTCAACATGCACATATTTGTAGCCGCGTGCCTTGAGTTCGGGCTCGGCGGTAAGGTCGGTGAGCACCTTGGCATTCTCCACCTCGCTCATGCCTATTATGGCGCAGCCCACACCGGGCAGCTTGTCGGTGCCCATATCGGCAAGGGCACGTGCCATGTTGTGCAGCTTGTGGGTGTATTTGAGTTCGTTCCAACGGTAAGATCCCGTCGGTAGAAATTCATAGTCGTTCTTGCCTTCGTCGTGATTGGTGTCGAAGAGGTTTTCCTGATTGTAGAACCCCACGGCATAAGCGACAAACTGCCGTGCCGAAGCCCCGATTGCGATGAGAAGAATCACCGCCAGGAGCATTATTTTCTTCATACTGTGCATATTTAAATTGTATTGTTTCGGTAGAGTGCAGTCCTGCCGGACTTGGTTTGCGGCACGCCCCATGGCGTGTTGCGACTGCAAATATACTCCAATTAATCTGAAAATTTGGCAAACGAAACACCAAAATCGCATATTTCATAATATTTTAGTGGCGGTGAAAAACAAAAACTCAAGTTTCTGATTTGGAACTTATGCTTGAACAAAACGTCCCCGAAGGGTAGGGTGTTCAAAATCCATAAAATATTATGCTCTGTTTTTTTTGTAAAACAATAAGTATAAAACGAGACATTGCATTCATCAGCCCTGTAAGGGCGTAACAGTCGTAGCCC
>CAVCLB010000123.1:0-3169 GCA_963602915.1 Dysosmobacter segnis
TTTCCCAAGCTCATGTCGAAGTGCAGCACGGGATATTCCGCCCAATCCTTCTCCAATTGCTCGATTGCAAGTCCTTGAAACAGTTCCTTCTTGCCTTCGAAATAGCTTTGTATGGTGGACACCAAAAGCGACTTGCCGAAGCGGCGCGGTCTGCTTAAGAAGAAATACTTGCCGTTGGTGTGAGCCATGCGGTATATGTATTCCGTTTTGTCGATATACAACTTGTCCGTTTTGCGGATTTCCGAAAATGTCTGTATTCCTATAGGGTATAATTTCAGTGCCATAGTAGTTTCGCTCCTTTATTTGCAAAGATAATTAATTTCATTCAAACCAACGTCTGTTTGGTTGAAATTTGTTGAGAGTCAGTAAGTGGGCTTACTGCATTGCATAATGGATATGCAAAGAGAGGGGCAAGTAGCCCGTAGGCTGACTTGTCCCTCTTGTTGCGTGTGCCTTCAACTCTAAATTGCAGGCGTTTTTACTTCAAGACCTTCTTGCCGTCCTTGATATAGATGCCTTTGGGCAGAATATCGAAGTCGTTGCCGAGGTAAACTCCGTCGAGGCTGTATATGCCTTGCTTGTGTGCCGATTGGGTCGTCGTTATGTTGTCAATGTCTGCTGTCGGGTCGTATTTTATCACCACTCGTGTTGCCGTTTCTCCGTTTACCATTACGTTTTTATATTTTGGGTCATACGCGGCACTTTCGGGTTCGGCTATTAAGCATTTGTCAAGCGTGACAAATGAAAAATCACTGATAGCACCTTTGTCGCCTTGCGACGTTATATTTGCTGCGATAATGGTTAGATTGGGACGGTAGAATGAGTCGCCGCAGATACCGTGGTCTACACCTTCGATATTTAGCGTGCAGTCTACGATTTTGATAGGATCGTATGTAGCTGCATAAATGGCATCGTACTTTTTGGCCTTAACATTAAGAGTTCCGTCTCCATTGATGAGTGTATGTCGATAAAGGTATATTGATTGGTATTCTGAATTGATGTAGTTTTCTCCCTTTACGTTTATTGCCAACCCGAATAAGTCGTAATTACTTATACACATGCTTACGCCATTGATTGTGGCATTGTCGAGAGTGAGGGTCTTGCTCTCGGGGTCGTATTTCACTGTTCCGCTCACCCCTTCTATTACGCTGAGGTCGTTGCAGTTGTCACTGGTTACTTCTACATTGTTAATTTTTAAGCCATATTTTATGAACTTTTCTATTACTACTTTGTCGGTTACTGTTTTCCCGTCGAGCACCACGGCATTCTTCGATTCGTCAAACACCGCGCCGTCGGGCTGTACAATCTTGCAATAATTGAGAGTGAGCGAAGCAAAATCGCAGATAGAGCCCGTCTTGCCCTCGGCCGTTACATTTGCATCCGTCACGGTGAATGTTTCTGCTCCAAAGGCTCCTGCAATTCCGTAATTTCCTTTGGCGTTCACTGTGCAGTTGCGTATTTTCAGATAACTCTCATCAAGGTAAATGCCGCAGCCTTTCTCAGAGTTTACATTGAGCGTACCTGTTCCGTCGATGATTAGGTTTTTTAAGGATGCAACTGCGCTTGAGTTTGAAGAAATGTTGTTTTCGCCAGTTACGTTTATCGTGAAACCGTTGAGATTATTGTTTGTGATAGCACCGCCCTTCTTATCATAGTTAATCGTCGCATTTTCCAGATTGAGCGTCTTCGCTGCAGGGTCGTAACTCGCAGTTCCGCTCACGCCCGGTATCACACTCAGGTCGTTGCAGTTGTCTTTGGTTATCTCCACGCCTGCAACCAATATGCTGTAGTTGGATTTCGGTTCTATCACAGTTTCCGTTGCTTCTCGGTCGTCAACAACCACAAATCCTTCCGTAGGAGAAAACGCAGCTCCGTCGGGCTGGGTTATTGTGCCGCCTTCTATTGTGAAGGCTTTGAGAAAGGTTATTGTACCATAACTGCTTTGCACTGTTACTTTTGCGTTGCGTATGTGAAGAGATGAGGTCTTACGCACGTCACCAAAGACTCCTCTTATGCGTGCTATAAGATTCACCGTGCATTCATCAATTTCAAGATAACCGTTTGCAGTAAGATTAACGCAATCATATTCCGAAGAATTTACATTGAGCGTTCCGTTTCCTTTGATGACATTTTGTGCACCGTTTAGTTTCACTGCCGTGTCAACAGATGAAATGGTGTTTTCTCCCGTTACGTTTATCGTGACAGAATTGTCGATGACAAGGGCGTTTTCACTTTCGCCCGTCACAGTGATTGTGGCGTTCTCAAGATACAGTATGTTTTCTATGGGGTCGAATTTCACAGTGCCTTTCACGCCCGGAATAACGCTCAGGTCTTCGCAGTTATAATTTGTAACGTCCTTTCCGGCTATCTTCAAGCCATAGTCTATGGCCTTGGCTTGGGCTGTGCCCGCAAGCAATAGAACTAGCAGCAACAATGCCTTTGCCGCTGCACATTTTACGAAAGTGGTAAGTAATGTTTTCATAATCGATAAGTTTTAATCACCTTTTGGCAACTGTGCCTCCGGGCGAATGGTTGATAAATGTGTTGATGTATGTTTGTCGTTTTTGCGTATGTTTAAGCTTTTCTGGCAAGGTCTCCTATTCGTTTGCAAATGTAGCCATTGCAGAGGGTTGCACGGTAGGATATTTTTTACAAAAAATGTGATGTTTTTTACAAAAACCAAATCCCGGCGTTGTTGCATGGCAAATTGTTGGTGCTCGAAAGGAAATACGGTAAAAATATCGCAAACAACAAAGTCTCGTAGAGTGGGGTGTTCATAATACATAACTATAGTTTCGGATTTATCATTTAGCATGTGCCCCCTTAGGGGACGTATATCAAGCATAAGTCCCCAATCCGAAACTTGAGTAAAATATCCTGCATCGTTTTTTGTAGAACGATAAGCATAATGTGCGAGGTATTGCATTCATCTGCCCTGAAAGGTAGGGTGTTCAAAATCGATAAAATATTCTGCACTGTTTTTTTTGTAGAACAATAGGCATAATACGAGACATTGCATACATCAGCCCTGAAAGGGCGTAACAGTCGTAGCCCAGGGTGAGCCGTTTGCGACAGCAAACGGTGTAACCCTGGGTAAATGATTGAGTTTCAAGGCTGGCCTGTAAGGTCAGCACAATAATTGTACGTTGTGTTGACCTTACAGGCCAAC
>CAVCLB010000124.1:0-3037 GCA_963602915.1 Dysosmobacter segnis
TCAATTATTTACCCAGGGTTACACCGTTTGCTGTCGCAAACGGCTCACCCTGGGCTACGACCGTTACGCCCTTTCAGGGCTGATGAATGCAATGTCTCGCAATTATGCTTATTGTTCTACCCAAAAACAGAGTAGAAAATTTTATGGATTTTGAACACCCTACCCTTCGGGGACGTTTATTCAAGCGTAAGCCCCAAATCAGAAATTTGAGTAACATAACGTATATTTCACTTGTTAATCTTCACTCCCTCATGCGTAGGCACCACTTGTTTGATGGTTCCATCGGCGTTGAACTCCATCTTGTCGATGCAAACCTCACGGTGCACGCCGGGCTGGTGGTGCAGCCAGGCGTTGTTGATGCGGTGGTAGACGATATACCACTCATCTTTGCCCGGCATCTGTATGACTGCATTGTGGGCCGTGCCATAGATTTCGTGCAGAGGGTCTTGCTGGAGCACTACAGGCTGGTCGGCCACCTTGATAGGACCAAGCGGCGAGGTGGCGGTGCCGTAGGCCACGTGGTAGTTGGGCGAACCTGTGTCGTCGACCGACCACATAAAATAGTAGATGCCATTGCGATAGAACACATAGGGTGCCTCGCGGTAGGCGTAGTCGCTGAGCGTTCCTCCCTGCGGTGTCATAAGCGTGACGGTCTTCTCCTTGATGCTGGTCATGTCGGCATTTAGCTCCGCTCCGGCCATCATGCCATTGCCCCAATAGAGGTAATGCTTCTTGGAGACGGGGTCGGTGAACACATCCACATCGATGAGCTGGCCATGGAATCCCTCGGTCTCCTTGTCGATGAGCGGGTGTCCCAGGTCAACAAAGGGGCCCGTGGGAGCGTCGGCCACTGCCACGCCTATCTTCTTGCTACCACCCTCCTTGGGCTGCGCGCTATAATAAAGGAAGTACTTGTAGCCTTTCTTGGTCTTCACCTCTTCGGCAGCGGGTGCCCAAAGGTTGCCGTCGGCCCATGTTATCTGCCCGTTCTTGGCGTCGAGCACCACGCCCTCGCATCGCCAGTCATTCAGGTCGGCCGACGAGTAGGCGTAGTATTGCCACCCACCCCATCCGGGTTTGCCGTCGGTGGTGGAGTAGATGTAGTAGCGTTGGGTTTTGTTGGAGTAGAGAATTTCGGGATCGGCATGATAGCCGTTGAGGACAGGATTGCCCTTACTGCAGACACCATTGGCCGTTGGGGCAATGGGCTTGATGGTCCCGTCGGGGCGGTAGGCCATATTCTCGATTATCACACTGCGGCGATAGCTGTCGCCATCGGGCAGTGCGCCGTTGTGTGAGACGAAGAGCCACTGGTCTCTCAAGTTCACAATGGCGGGATGGGTGGTGTTGCTGTTTCCGGCGATTTCGGAGATGATGCCCTTAGGCTGCCATGTGCCGTCGATGCGGTCGGCCATGGCATAGGCTATCTTCTCGGGCCACCCAGAGGCATAGGTAAGGTAGTACTTGCCGTTGTACTTATGCACCCAGGGTGCTTCAGTGAACGTATAGTCGGTGCCCAGGTCGATTTGGCGGATGGTGCCCGGCACGATTTCGGTCATGGAGTCCTTCAGTTTGGCAATGTAGCACTGTCCGTTGCCCCAGATGATATAGGGAGTTCCGTCGTCGTCGATGAATACTGCGGGGTCGATGCAGGCCCACGAGTGCTTCGATGCGAAGCAGTCTTCATTGGTGAGCATAGGTTTTCCGAGTGCGTCATGGTATGGCCCGGTGATGTTGTCGGCCACGGCCACACCGATGCCGCACCAGTTGGTTGACACATACCAGTAGAATTTGCCGTTGCGTTCGACCACATGGCCGGCATACGCCTGTTTGCTAGTGGCCCACTTGAAATCGGTGATGCTCAGCGGCGTGGGGTACTCCGTCCAATGTCGAAGGTCGGTAGTGGAGAATACCGCCCACCTCGTCATGGCATAGCTGTCGTGGTCGCCCGGCTCATCGACACCGGTAAAGAGCCACAGGGTGTCGTTGCGCACCAGAGCCGCAGGGTCAGCCGTGTGCTCGTGGGTAAAGATAGGGTTGCCGATGGATGTATAGGACGTCGTTTCCTGAGCTATGCTTGGCACCGACGCAAGGGCGACAACGGTTGCAGCCGCCACGTTCAGAATGTTTTTCCTCATAGTTGTATAGTTGTCAAAACAGTATGTTTGATTGCAAAGATAGTGCAAAGATAGTGCAAAGATAGTGCAAGCGAGTGCAATGAAACGAACAATAAGCATAAAAAAGATATTGGTATCCGGTAAAAACTTTGCAATCGGCGAGTCCCGTAGGGACGACATAGTATAGCGTAGGGGGGTTACCCCTACGTTTTTTCGTATGCATTCAAACGTTGCCCCTGTAGGGGGCGCATAATTCAACGCATTGTGCGGATTGTCACGGCACATTGCATTTTTTATTCGTAAGATTAGTAAAATTCGTGGTTCATATACCACGGGCATTGGTTGCAATTAACCACGAATTTTACAAATCTCACGAATACCTCGTAGGACGACGAACTTTGTTTCGTGGTTAAATCAAAACTATTGATGTACGGTAAAAAAACTTCGCAATCGGCAAGTCCCGTAGGGACGACAGATTATAGCGTAGGGGTTCACCCCTACGTTTTTTAGTATGCATTCAAACGTTGCCCCTGTAGGGGGCGCATAATTCAACGCATTGTGCGGATTGTCACGGCACATTGCATTTTTTATTCGTAAGATTAGTAAAATTCGTGGTTAATATATCACGGGGCATTGGTTGTATATACCACGAATTTTACGAGATTTGTCGAAGACCCACTGACCAACGGGAAGTAATCATACAAATTTTGAATTATGCGCCCCCTACGTGGGCACTTGTTGAGGGTAGAACAAAAAAGGTAGGGCTTACGCCCTACCCTCTATTATGTTGTCCCTACGGGACTCGTTGCTTGCGAAACGATACCCGACGAATTGCCCCGGTAGGGTAGTGTGTTCAAAATCCATGTATTATTCTGCATCGTTTTTTGTAGAACAATAAACATAATTGCGAGACATTGCAT
>CAVCLB010000125.1:0-3034 GCA_963602915.1 Dysosmobacter segnis
GGCCGAGGTCGAGTCCGATGAGTTTCATGATGCGCTTGCCGCCTACGATGTTGCCGCGGTAGTGGCATATCACGTTAATCACATCCTGGGCATAGTTCTGCAGTTCGCGTGCCTTCTCTATGTCGCCGTCCTTCCAAGCCTCGAGTATGCCGGTGAGGCAACGTCCGTTGTAGTTTGTCGTGCCGCCTATGCCGCCCTGTGCGCCGCCCATTGCGAGGCACGGCAGTATGGTTTCGTCCTGACCGTGGAGCATGTCAAACTTGCCGTTGGCATAGAGACGGCACTGGTTATACTCGTAGAGACTTTCGAAGGTGTATTTGATGCCTGCGAAATTGGGTATGCGTCCGTCAACGGCTTTCAAGAAGTCAACCATAGACAGGTAGGCACCGTTGAATGCCGGTATGTGGTAGAAATAGAAAGGAAGCTCGGGTGCTCCGGCTGCAATTTCCTCGCAGTATTTCACGAGTTCCTCCACGCGTCCCACTTTTGGGAAAGGAGGAGCCATGGCGCCTATTGCCCATGCACCTATCTTCTGCGCGTGCTCGGCCAGTTGGCGGCTCGATTTCACGCAGCAGCTGCCCACGTGCACAATCACCTTGAAACCTTCGGGAGCCACGCTCACCCAACGCTCGGCCAAAGCCATGCGCTCTTCTTCGGTGAGCATGTAGCCCTCACCCGACGAACCGTTGATGAAAACGCCCTTGAGGCCGTTCTTCACAAGCATGTTGGCATAACGTTCTATTGGCTCGAGGTTCACCTCTCCGTTGGCGTGGAATGGGGTGAAGGGAGCATCGATAAGTCCTTTAATCTTTTCCATATTGTCTGAGTTATTAAATTGTTTTGTTGTTATAGTGGCAAAATTATAAAATATTTTATTAACAACAAAAAATATCAGAATAAATTTCGAAAATATTTCATTGCCGATAAGATTTGTTGTCGGAATTGCGGAAACTATTTGGCAAATGCAGAAGCCGCACATTGCAGTGTGGGCAAGGTTGGGGGGCTTGCCGAAAAGCAGCACGGCGGCAGCACGCAGGTAGCAGTCGTCACCGATGAGGCTTATGTTGCGAAGCACATCTTCAGTGGATGCCTCCTTCGCGCTTGGGTCAATGCGCCTCATACTGATGCCCCTTCGCCGGATGGGCACATTTACTTCAAGTCGGCAATGAACATGTCGATTGCCTTTTTTGTAACGTGTTGCATCACCACGATGTGCGACACTTTCTGGCCGAAAGCCTCGCCGCACGCCAGGTTGTATTTGGCCACGACCTTGTCAGTAGGACGCTTGAAGAGCACTGTGTTGCTGTATTGGTTTTGCCAGCATGGCCAATGTATGCTTTCAAGGCGCGACTTCAAATACTGGGTGTTCTCCATTATCTGAGCAGCCTGTTTTGTCCATCCCTCGTCGCCGATGGTTTGTATGAGCCACCAAAACTTAATCGGTTCCACACCCGAACGCGAACAGTTTATCATGCGCATGTTGGCGTTGAGATAGGGAATGTCGAACGTCGTCTGGTTGTCGTAAACATCGCGCGAAGTAAGGAACAATCCGCACGGACTGTCTATGCCGAAAAACTTATGACCGCTGATACTGATTGACTCGAATGCCGACGATTTGCGGCTCACCATGTCTCCGTAGGCTGTGAAGGGGAGGTAGCCGCCGAAGAGAGCCGCGTCCACATGACGGTACACGGCCATGTCGGCATGTCTGGCAAGCACCTTGTTCAGTGCTTTCTGGTCGTCAATGGCTCCCTTGAGCGTAGACCCCATGGCGTAAATTATAAGGCAGGGGCGTGTCGTGTCGAGTGCTTTCTCCAGTGAATCGGGAATCATACGCCCCATCTCATCGCTTTTCACGAGCTTTACGTCCAGATGCTGTAGGTCGCAGAGGCGATAGTTGCTGTAGTGGGCCTCGTCGGATACATACACTATGGGCATCTTGCCTGTTTTCTTCTTCAGATAGTTCACGCCGAAGTAGATGCCATGATTGTTGCCGTCGGTGCCGCTCATAGTGACCAACCCCCAAAGGTTGCTCTTGTCGAAACCATATTTCGGACCGAAATACTCGATTACCTCGCGCTCGAAATCGAGCGACGAAAGCGTGTGGTCGCCCTTGGAAAACGGGTCACCGGCATTGTTGATAATCATCTCTTCCAAGTGGTTGTCGGTATACCATTTGTAGAATTCTTGTAGTTTGATGTCGTTGTTGCCGGGATAGCCCAGCGACATCTTGTTCCTGCCGATGCAGTCGGTCGCCCACTTGTCAAGTTTCTCAAAGCCCGACTTTGTCGTAGTCTGGGCATAAGAAATCACATGGCACGACAACGCCATCGTGAGTGTAGTCAATAATACTTTAATTTTCATTTTCTTATTGTTTTTTCGTTATATTCTTGTAGAATTCCACAGATTTGTAGTTTGTTTGTTCTTTCTTGGGCATAGCAACCCAATATGACGCAAATATACAAAAAAGCGGCGACATTCTGTTAAGTGACGATAAAAAACTATTGGTGTCTGGTAAACGTTGAAAACGGCAGGTCCTCGAAGATGGCCAATGTACATAACCGCTGGTGAAGCGAGCATGGCGAGCGGAATCTGCGGATTCTGAATGACAATCTAATAGTCGTCCTCTAAGAGGGCGAACACCCTCATGTAAAAACTTTGCATGTAAAGTTCGCCCTCTTCGAGGACGATTTTATAATTCGATGCTATAACCGCAGGTTCCCTTCGGTCACCAGCGGTTATGCAGAGTTTGCCCCCTTCGGGGTAGGGTGTTCAAAATTGGATTACAAAATGTGCGGAATTTTTATATGGATTTAAGTTTATAACATTTTGATTATCAGAAGGAATTTAGTGTTTATAGCCCTGAAAGGGCGTCACAGTCGTAGCCCAGGGTGAGGATGGAGCGAAGCTACAGTCGTAACCCTGGGTTTCAGGTATGTCGAAGTAGGTTGGCCTGTAAGGTCAACACTGGCTCTCAAATATTGTGCTGACCTTACAGGCCAGCCTTGAAACTCAATTATTTACCCAGGGTTAC
>CAVCLB010000126.1:0-2945 GCA_963602915.1 Dysosmobacter segnis
GGAATCTCTGCTCTTACATCTCATTAGTCACATCAAGGACTATGTCCCCTCGCTCTCCATGGTCGATGAGGACTGCGGACAACTCGAAGCACTCGACAACGACAACGTTGACCGTTACCCGCTCACCTTCCCGGCTGTTCTCATCGACACGCCCGAGGTGGAGTGGACCAACACAGCACGCCTCTCGCAGCAGGGCACCGCAAAAATCAATGTCCGCCTCCTCATCGACTGCTACGACGACACTCACTACGCCTCCGGCACCGTCGATGCCATTGCCACACGCCACGACCTGGTGGAGCAGCTCCACCATGCCCTGCAAGGCTACCGGCCCGCCGACCAAGGCGAGATGATACGCGTCACATCAAAATTCTATACTTACAACCACGGCATCAAGGTCTACGATACCGTCTATACGCTTCCCGTTTACGACCCTATTCCGCAAACAACTCCAGTTGCCGGGCGCAAACTGACGGTTTCACCTCAGGTCGCCTTCCGGCCTTTCTCCGAGGAGTGGTAGACACCCTGAAACCGGTAAACATAGGGCGGGCGATTGTCTTGCCCTCTACCGTTGCACCCTCACTGATACACTTCCGCACAACTTGCAGGATGCGGCTCTCGCTCAAAAAAAACTCCTCCTCACTCAGCTTCTTCACGGCATCATCGAAACGGAGCCGCTTCACCTCCGTCCAATAGTAATACCGCTCAAAAACTCGTTGGTCGCGAGCCGCTATCAGTCCTTTGTCCCTACCTTTACCCATAACTGCAAAGTTACTCATTTTCCCGCACATAAATGCAAAAGGTTGCCCGGCACTCACGTGCAAGGCAACCTCATTTTCAAAATAACAATAATCACTAATTCACTAATGGGTCAGTCCAGTCTTTGCGTCAGTCTTTTTCTTATAGCCGGCAAAAGCTCGGCTCTATTCTGTGCCACACGCCCGTATCGGGGTCGCGCTTCGAGAAATAGTAGTTCAATGCCGTGGCCTGCACCACGTTCGATTCCTTGAACAACGCCATAATCTCGCCATACTCGCCGTCAAACTTGTCTTCCAACTCATACAGCTTCGAGATGCTCTTGTAGTCAAGGTCGCCGGCCTTGTTGCGCTCCAACAGCGTCATCGCCATTTGATACATCGGGTCATCAGTACCGTTCTGGCTGCGCTCCATATAGCCTTTAAGATATTCCATAAGCCGCTCGGCGGCCATGTCGGCGCGTTCGTCAAAGCGTTTCACCTTGTTGCACTTCACCTCCAACTTGAAGTCGCCGTCGCATATCGTGTAGCTCTGCTGCGACGCAGCCCGCACCGCACCATACTCGTGCATTATCTTCGTGAAGGCCGTGGCCTCGTCGTCAAGCCAGTCCTTGAACGTGCCTACAACGCTCGCCAAACTCTCGGCGCGCATCTGCACGTCGCGCATAAACTGGCCGCGCAACGCCTCGTAGCTCTCACGCCGCGCAAGGCGGTCGTTTCTTGCCTCGGTCTGCAACTGGGCCAGCAATGCGGCCTTCTCTTCTTTGCTCATCCCGTTAAGGTTCACAACTTTCTTTGTCTCTTCCATTGTCTTTTCGTTTTTAAAGTTCATATATATGTTCATGGTTCTTTTCATTTCGTCTCCAAGCCGCGCTCCGCACGCTTCCTTATCATGGCACGCATCTTGCGGTTCAGGGCATACAGCCCGTCGCAGTCGAGTTCGAGGAAGGTCTTGCCGGCTATGCGGGGCAACGAGCAAAAAGCGTTCACCTTGCCCCAGTCGGCCGTGTCTACGCCCCACAGCTGCAACTGTCGCAACGCTCCGCTGCGGGCTTTGCGCAAGGCCGCACGACGCGCCGACAGACGCTCGCCGTAACCCGACACGCGCTCCATTTCCGAGCACATCACGTCATACTCTTGGCGCGACATCAGGTGAAGGTGCGTTGTCCTGCCGTTGGTAAACTGGTCCACCAACACGTCCTTGTCGGCCTCGGGCATGCGCTTCAACAGCCCGAAAAAACGACCGTAGTTATCTGCAACGCCCATAACTCGCCTCCTTTTCTTTCCATTTCAGCCACGACTCGCGCGCTATGGCCAGCGACGTGGGCAGGTCCCATGTCAGACCGTCGGCGGGCAATATCGGCTCGTTGTTCACACATAGGTACACCTCGCCGCAAAACTCGCGGGCCTGCACCGCTGTCTCACTCTCACGCACCAACGCCGCGTGGCGCAGCTGGGCGTTACGCGCACGGCGACGTTCGTTCACACCGTGCAGCCACTGTTTCAACTCTTCCATTGTCTTCATCGTCTTTCCTTTCTCTTGGGGTTATTGTTAAGGTTTTGCGGTGGGAATTTATAGAACCCACCTTAAAATATCTGCTCGCCGTCGCTTCCGCCCAACGAATATTCCTGCATCAGCGCGGCGCGGCCTTCTTCTTGTATGCGGCGGCTCAGCTCCTCGCACATAATGTAGCGGTCATCGCCACCATAGCCGCTCATGGCGCGCCGTGCATACTTCATTATCTTTTCCATTGTCTCGTTCATCACTCGCTCTCCTTTCATTGTTTATGTTTGTACACTACTTCCTGACAGCCGCACCAGTCTATTATCCGCGCTGCCCAAAATGGGTCAAGCGTCTCCACTATCACGCAACCCTTCGTCTTCTTGCTCCGCCGCACATGCAGGTCGCACTGGTGGTTGCCGTCAAGCCACTCGGTCAATACACTCTCGGCTTGTATCTTTGTCAGCAATATGTATATCGTGTCGCCGTCTTTATATCTTTCCATTGTCTTATTCTTTTTTGTCGTTTACCCAATTTTCGCGCAAGCGAGAGCAAAGCCAAACTTGTTTGGGCTTTGCCGAGCGCAGCTGAAAATCGGCTTACTTGTTAAGCCAATACTCGTCGGCCCTCTCCTTCCAAATGGTGTAATACCCTTTGTCGCCGATAAATCTCCCTTTCGAGATTGCCCTGTA
>CAVCLB010000127.1:0-2874 GCA_963602915.1 Dysosmobacter segnis
CTGTCGCAAACGGCTCACCCTGGGCTACGACTGTTACGCCCTTTCAGGGCTGATGTATGCAATGTTTCGTATTATGCCTATTGTTCTACCCAAAAACAGTGCAGAAAATATTTTAGGGATTTTGCCCCCTACCTTTCAGGGGCAATGGTGTGCTAACCATGCAAAGGAATTTTGTTGTTGCCCATTTCATCGGTTTTAGGTATTGCACACGATTGCGAAACGCGCTAATTTTGCGCTTAGGAAACAATCAGAAAAAGCATACAGTTATGACACTGGCAGAAGCTACACCCATAGACATGAAGGTGCTTATGAACCACATCTACGAATACAAAAAAGGCGTGCGGCGCATGGTGCTGTTCACATTCAACAAGAAATATGAGAGCGCGGCCACACGCCGGCTCGAAAGCCAAAACATAAGCTACATCATACAACCAATAGGCAACGACAGGCTCAACCTCTTCTTCGGGCGCAAGGAATGTCTCGATGCCATACGCCTAATAGTGACACGACCTCTAAACGAACTTACACCCGAGGAGGACTTCATCCTTGGCGCGATGCTGGGCTACGACATCTGCATGCAATGCGAACGCTACTGCGAACGCCGCAGCCGTTGCCGCCAGTGCCGTGAAGCATGAAATGCCGCGGCCTAAACAGTTGGTGCGCGCCGCGATTTCAATGCTTACATACACGGCCAATGCTGATTACAGAAACGAACCGAGCGGCGTTAAATTCTTACGATTTTTTAGTTTAACCCCATTTTTTACTGATTCCTACCATAAAGTAGGCGGTTTATTGATTAAATTTGCACATAACCTCTTTTATTCATACCTTTGCATCAGAAAATTTAAAGACAGAATAATTAGAGAGTTAAGTTCCTCTTTCAGCCACCGGGAGAGCCTCTCAAACGAAGGGCAATCCCGGCGGCGAAAAGAAGACAATGCCACCAACAATTGTCGGGTGCAGACACAAGTTTCACCGAAGGCAGGAAAGGGGCGATAGCAGAGAACAAGAATTTTGCATAATAAATAAAGATAGATTACGTTTCATACACATTCAAGCAATGTTTTATTCAGAAAAAGCATTAAGGTTAATATCATTACTTTCACACAGCGGTGGGATTTAAGTTAATGAAAGAATTTTGTTGTTGATTAATACGTTTTCGAGAGAAAATTTTAGTCCGACGGGTCATAGTGATATGTTCCCGTCTTTTTTTGTGCCCACGCGCCAACCGCATGCCGCAAAGCGTTGACGCGGACTCATTTGGAATATGGAAAATTTTGCCGTTAGCGCATTTTCAGCTAACTTTGCACAACAGTTTCCACACCATGCGGAAACATTTCAACCCTAGAAACAACCAACCGACAATGAGAATAGGAATAATCGTGGCGATGGACAAGGAGTTTGCCCAACTGCAGACCCTCGCCGAAGACAAGCGCACGCAGCACTGCAACGGGCGCGACATCGTGATTGGACGCATTGGCAACAACGAAGTGGTGATGCAGCAGTGCGGCATAGGCAAGGTGAACGCGGCAGTGGGCGCGGTGGAGATGATTGATGCCTTCCACCCCGACCTCGTAATATCCACAGGCGTGGCAGGCGGTGCCGACACACGGCTTAACGTGGCCGAAGTGGTGGTGAGCACCGAATGCCGCTACCACGACGTGTATTGCGGCGAGGAATGTGCCTACGGACAGGTGCTCGGCATGCCCGAAGCGTTCGTCTCCGACAAAGCACTCGTGGACAAAGCCACATCGCTCGACTGTGAAACACCCGTCAACGCCGGACTGATAGTCACCGGCGACTGGTTTGTGGACAGCCGCGAGAAGATGCAGTCTATACTCGACAAATTTCCGCAGGCAATGGCTGTGGACATGGAGAGTTGCTCGATAGCACAGACATGCCACACGCGCGGCGTGCCGTTCATAAGCTTCCGCATAATAAGCGACATCCCGCTTAAGGACAACAAGGCACAGATGTATTTCGATTTCTGGGCACGCATGGCCGAAGGGTCGTTCGAGGTGACGAAGGCTTTCCTTGCCTCACTATAAAAAGAAACTCTGCATAGCAAAGAAAACAACAAAAGACAGATATGGAAAAGATACCAAGTTTCACAATCAACCACAACCGCCTGCTGCGTGGCATATATGTGTCACGCAAGGACGACATCGGCGGCGACGTTGTCACAACGTTCGACATACGCATGAAGGAGCCCAACCGCGAGCCCGCACTGCATCCGGGTGCACTTCACACAATAGAACATCTTGCGGCCACATATCTGCGCAACGACGCCGAATGGAAGGACCGTATAGTGTATTGGGGACCTATGGGATGCCTCACGGGCAACTATCTGCTCATGCGGGGCGACCTGCAACCGGCCGACATAGCCGACCTTATGAAGCGCACCTTTGCTTTTGTGGCCGACTTTGAAGGCGAGATACCTGGAGCTGCCCCCAAAGACTGCGGCAATTGGCTGCTGCACGACCTGCCTATGGCACGCTGGGAGGCTCGCAAATATCTCACCGAGGTGCTCGAATGCCTTACCGAAGAAAACATGAACTACCCCACACAAGACTGACAGTGGGGCTTACTAATAACTTAACAGGGGCGTACCGCTATTGCGGCACGCCCCTGTTGGGTTTTATTAAGATTGGTGTCCGGTGAAACTTTCGCACCAGGCAAGTCACGTAGGGACAACAGATTATAGCGCAGGGGCTTGCCCTTGCGTTTGCGTTTTTCAATAAATTTGCCCCTGTAAGGTAGGGTGTTCAAAATCCATAAAATTTTCTACTCTGTTTTTGGGTAGAACAATAGGCATAATACGAGACATTGCATTCATCAGCCCTGAAAGGGCGTAACAGTCGTAGCCCAGGGTGA
>CAVCLB010000128.1:0-2480 GCA_963602915.1 Dysosmobacter segnis
CCTGATAGATAGGGGCAAGCCCCTATCCTATAATATTCGCCCCATACTGGGGCAAAGATTTGCCTGTCTGTGTGTGTGCTTTGCTTACTTCACTACAACCTTGCGTCCATCTACTATGTAGAGACCGGGCTGCAAGCCTTCGGTGCCTGCACCTGAGCGGCGCACGGTGCGGCCGTCAATGGCGTGTACGCCGTTGCTGCGAACGCTGTCGGCAACGATGCCGCGTATTGCGTCGTTGATGTTCTCCACGATGCTGAAGTTGGTGATGTAGAGCGAGCCCTGTGCCTTTTCGCTCGTTACATGGAAGCCCACACTGAGGAGCATGTCGTTCTCGGGTGTCACGTCGAACGAATATTCGGCTTCTTCCTTGGCCGTCACCTCTATCGCATTGTCGAATGCGGCGGTGGACATTGCCTCGGCGGTGCTGCCCTCGCCATATTTCACCTCAACAACGTTGGTGTATTTTGCGTTGCTCTCCTTCACGCTGAACTTCACGTTATAGCTCTTTCCGCCCACAACCTTGGCCGGAGGAGTTATGAGCCAGTCGTCGGCTGCATAGTTGTAGCTTGCACTGTATTGTGCCGATTTCGGAGTGTAGTTGTAATATTTCCACGATGTATTGTCGGCATTGGCATCAACAACGGTGAACACGTTGAAATCGGTGTCGGCAGAGAAGTCGGTGGAGTAAGGCACGCTTACATGGTCGCCGAGCACTACGGCATTCGATTTGCCCGTCACCTTCTTGGTGCCGCACTGTGCCTCTACCTTGTAGTAGTAGGAAGCCATGTCGGCATCGGCCGGAAGAACTTCGGAGAAGGCCGTCTCGGTGAGGCCTGTGGCCACCGTGTCAACGGCATTGCGCAGCACTGCATAGGTCACGTCGCCCACATATCCGCCGTGCGAACCGGCGAGCTCGTCCCACGAGAGGCTCAGTTCGCCAGTCTCCTTGTCGGCAGTAAGGCTCACGTTGCTAAGCGTGTACGACGGGGTGTCTAGACCCACATATACCGAAACTTCTTTCTTGGGGCCTGCTCCAGTGGCATTCACCGCCCACACCTTGTAGGTGTTTGTAGCCTTTTCGGTGCCGGTTACGGCCACGCTCACCTTTGTTCCGGGTGCTTCGGTGCCGTGTGCAATCGTGTCGTTGCCTGCAACAACATAATATTCAACATTGTCTTCAAGCAGTTCGCCTGCGAAAGTCACGGCTGGTGTCTTGAAGCTCACTGTGCCTTCGGTGCTCGCTCCCTCAAATATTGCCTTGAGGTTGGTTACGCTTGAGGGGGCGTTGTCCTCAGCTATGGGATAAGGCACGGTGAGAGCATACACGCGCTCGCCGTTGGGGAACTGCGACTGCAAGGTGGCAACACCCGTTGTAAGGTCTACGGTGTAAAGGCCGGAATTGCCCTCATAGTCGGTGGCAGCCCAATAGAACGTGTTGTCGCGCTGGTCGATTTCGCCGCTCTGCACATAGGTGGCACCATCGGCATTAAGCAATGTCAGGCCGGTTGCACCTATGAGGGTCTCTGTTCCGTCGGTGGTGGATATGCTGTAAAGGTTGCCGTCGGTGGCTACGCCATACATCACGAGGTCTGATGTGAGTCCGATTGCAACATATTTGTGTGTGGCTGTGCCTATGGTTGTACGGGTGAGGGCATCGTAGTCGGCCACGCCGAACTCCATTTCGGTGAGCGACTGGTCTTTGTAGAACTCACCATACACCTTGCCTGTCTGACGGTCGAAAGCGGTCTCAACGCCGAGCATGTTCACCGACACCGACTTGTGGGTGCCCGATGATGTCCACACGTCGTTTTCGCCCACCGAATAGTCGAAAAGATTGGCCGAAATGGAGCCCTGGGCGGCATAAGTGTAGTCGGCATTGATGAAACGGAAACGCTCGTTGTAGTAAACGCTTCCGGCATTGGCCACGAACTTGCTCGCTGTAACCATTGCCTTGGGGTCGATGCTTGTCACACCGAACTTGTACATACCGTTGCTTGTGGGAGTAGATTCACTCACGACATTACCCCACAATTCGCGACCGCTCTGGGTGCGCAACGACACCTGCTTCACGCCCGAAGCATCCTGTGCCACGGCATAAGGCATCGACATGGCAGCCAAACATGCAGCCAGACACAAATAAAATTTTCTCATAAATAATTTCTTGAAATTACAATTAACTTAATTTTTTACGTTGTAAAATTACACAAAAAAGACAATATCGCACAATTATTTGACAAGTTTCGCCTCATTTTGCTTACATTATGCCGTAAAAACGCTGTTCAATGACGTGCTTATACATTTTGTATGCACACTGCATGCTTTCAAAATGCAACCACCGCCAAACATGATTTCGCACAATAACTGAGTAACATCGGCCAGACATGAGCCTTTGTGTCATGAAATAACTATTGCAGTCGGATGAAACTTTCGCAACTGGCGAGTCCCGTAGGGACAACATTTTATAGCGTAGGGGCTTACCC
>CAVCLB010000129.1:0-2457 GCA_963602915.1 Dysosmobacter segnis
TCGTAGCCGAGCGTTACGAACAGGGTTTCGTGCGCCAATGTCTCAAGGATTTTTACCACAAAAACGCATCATAAGGTTTTATTTAACCACGAATAAAACGAGATTTTACGAATGGTTAACGCAATCATCATTCGTGTAATTAGTAAGATTCGTGATAAAAATCGAATTATAGTGTTAAATCTCATATAATCTGATGTCTATAACAACAAATATTACTAATTTTACGAATAAAGAAACCATAAGCTGTTCGTTAAATTAGAAGACAAAACAATAGAACTATGACTACATTAACCCTACAAATTGAGAACAAAACCATATTGGCGCATCTCAAGGAGGTGCTAAAGGCTATTGATGGTGTGAAGGTTTTGAATATGTCAGAAAATGCTTCAGAAGAAGTGTTGATAAACAACGAGACCCCCAACGCTGTGACATTACAAGCCATGCGTGATGCCGAAAATGGTAAGGATGAGGCAGTCTGCATGGATAGTGTGCAAAGTTTTATGGAGTCAATTTTGAAGTGATGAAAGAAATCCGCAGAACCTCGCAGTTCAAGAAAGACTTCAAACGTTTCAGCAAGGATGCTGAAAAGGTGGAACGATTGTATCGTATCGTGACAAAGCTTGCCAATGGTGAGGACATTCCAGATGAATACAATCCTCATCCCTTGAAGGGTGAGTGGCAAGACTATATGGAGTGTCATGTAGAAGGGGATTATCTTCTCATTTGGTATGACAAAATAGAGAATATTATTAAACTTGTGCGTCTTGGGTCTCATTCTGAATTGTTTGGAAAGAGGAGAAAACGATAAGCATACATTCGTGGTTAAGACCACTGCGTATTAGCAGGTAAAAGTTATCTTTGCACCTAACAAGTTCGGAAAAGTGTCGGTTTTGGCACAAATCCGAACATAAGAGTGTGATTTATGCATTTCTTATTCGCAAAAGAAGGAAAGACATTCTCTATGCACATATACTCCCATTACATCAAACGCACGGTTGATTTCTTCGCCGCCCTTCTGCTGCTCATTCTCCTTTCGCCACTGATGCTGGCGGTCATCATATTGTTGCACTTCGCCAACAAAGGGGCGGGGGTGTTCTTCGCCCAAGACCGACCGGGAAAGAATGAGCGCATATTCAAGGCACTGAAGTTCAAGACTATGACCGATGAGCGCGATGCAGACGGAAACCTCTTGCCCGACGGCGACCGTCTTACTCCTGTTGGACGCTTTGTGCGTTCCACATCTATCGACGAACTGCCGCAGCTCATCAATATCCTGCGGGGCGACATGTCGTTCATCGGTCCGCGACCGTTATTGGTGCAGTATCTGCCGCTATATAGCGCAGAGCAGCACCGTCGTCACAATGTCACACCCGGCATGTCGGGATGGGCGCAGGTGAACGGTCGCAACACCATCTCATGGACGCGCAAGTTCGAACTCGATGTTTATTACGTCGACCATATCAGTCTTGCGCTCGACCTGAAGATACTTTTCCTCACCGTCCGCAACGTGCTCTCGCGCAAAGACATCAACACCACCGACGGCACGTCGGCGACAATGGATTATTTCAATGGAAAAAACTAATATACTTATCACCTCTGCCGGCAAACGTGTTGCCTTGACGAAGTATTTCAAGGAGACGCTTCGCCGCTTCTTCCCCGAGGCGAAGGTCTATACCACCGACATGCGCCCCGACATGGCGCCGGCCGCCTATGTGAGCGACGGATGCTTTGCCGTGCCCCGCGTGACGGCACCCGAATATCCCGACCTCCTGCTCTCGCTCTGCCGGGAACAGGGCGTGGGCATCGTGGTGCCTACCATCGACACCGAACTGATGGTGCTTGCCGCCCAGAAGGAGCGGTTCGCCCAAGAGGGCATACACCTCATCGTGGGCGACGAAGCTTTTGTGGGCGTGTGCCGTGACAAACGTAACACTGGTGCTTTCTTCGAGAGCCGCGGCATCCGTGTGCCACGACCCATCGACAAACATAACCCCACGTTTCCGCTTTTCGCAAAACCTTACGACGGCTCGCTTAGCACTAATCTCCACTTCATCACGAAGCCAGAGGAACTGACTGATGAAATCCTCCATGACGACAAACTTCTGTTTATGGAGTACATCGACCGCAAGGTTTATAAGGAATACACCGTAGACATGTATTTCGGGCGTGACCACGAGGTTAAGAGCATAGTCCCGCGGGAACGCATTGAGATCCGTGCGGGCGAAATAAACAAAGGCCGCACGGTAAATAACGCCATCGTGCCTTATCTGAAAGAGCGGCTCGCCCACATCGACGGGTGCGTGGGCTGCATCTGCATGCAAATCTTCTTCCATCCCGACACCCACGACATTGTGGGCATCGAGGTTAATCCCCGTTTCGGTGGTGGTTATCCGCTCACATATATGAGCGGTGCCAACTATCCCGAACTCCTCATCCGCGAATATCTCCTTGGCGAGA
>CAVCLB010000130.1:0-2174 GCA_963602915.1 Dysosmobacter segnis
GGTTACACCGTTTGCTGTCGCAAACGGCTCACCCTGGGCTACGACTGTTACGCCATTACAGGGCTGATGAATGCAATGTCTCAAAATTATGCTTATTGTTCTACAAAAAACGATGCAGAATATAATATGGATTTTGAACACACTAGGTTGAGGCTTTGATTTCAATAAAGGTTCACCATCCAACTGCTGTATGGCGCACACGAACCAAGTTTTTTATCGTCACTAAGAAACCGCTTGTGCCCTGCCGTTTTCCTGCATCGGTAATTGTGCAGCAGTCGGCAAATTCATAGCGTCACTGCTTTCTCCATCGCAACTGCCAGAATGCTACAGCCGACGCGGCAGCCACATTGAGCGAATCAACCTTGTGCGACATTGGGATGCGCGCCACATAGTCGGCAGAGGATATAACCTCGTGCGGCAGGCCGTCTCCCTCTGTCCCCATAAGCAACGCCAACTTGTCTTCGGCCATCAGCCGCGCATCGTCTATCTGTACCGACTGGTCGGTTAAGGCCATGGCCACTGTTTTGAAGCCAAGGGCAGAAAGTTGTTGTTGAGGATTATCCACCCATGTCCACGGCACAAGGAACACCGAACCCATGGAAACACGCACCGAACGGCGGTTGTAAGGGTCGCAGGAGTCGGGGGTGAGCAGCACGGCATCGATGCCGAGTGCCGCAGCCGAGCGGAAGATAGCCCCGATATTGGTAGTGTCCACCACATTGTCTATCACCACTATGCGGCGTGCCCCGTTGCAAACGTCCTCCACCTTTCGGGGCAATGGTCTGTGCATGGCACAAAGCACGCCACGCGTCAGCGTGTATCCGGTGAGCGAAGCCAATAGTTCTCGGCTGCCCGTATATACAGGCACTTCCGGCGAAATGCGTGAAATGATATCTTTTGCGTCGCCCTCTATGTGGCGTTCCTCGCAAAGCAGCGCAACAGGTTCGTAGCCGGCATCGAGTGCCACTCTTATCACCTTTGGACTTTCGGCGATGAACACCGCTTGTGACGGATTCCTACGGCAACGGAGTTCCGCCTCGGTAAGTTTGGAAAACATTTCCACGCTGGGAATGTCGAGTCGTTCTATTCGTATAATGGGCATAAGTTATAGTTTTTTTACTGAAATTATATTGCGATTCTCTTTCGCATCGACAAATTAATAAAATTAATGATAGGACAGATGAAATGTGGAAGAAAAATTTGCCGGCATAGTATTATTTAACTCATCCCACAAATATCGGCGCAGCAAAAAAGTCAATTTTACTTGAATTACAGTCGAATGTCCTTGTTTTCTACATCGAAATATGATTTCCTCAGGGTTTATTTATAATTTTGCACAGGTTGTGAATATCTAAAATTACTAATATAAATAATATGTGTAAGACCGAATTTGAAAAGATGCGCAGCGGCGAACTCTACTCGTTTGACGACGAAGAAGTGCTGCGCAGCACACAACGCGCCAACGCTTTGTGCGCAAAACTCCAGACAATGACACTCAATTCGCCCGACTACCGCGAGGTGATAACGGCTCTCGTGCCCGACCTGCCGGCATCGTCGGCCATAAACCCACCGTTCCACTGCGACCACGGCCACGGCATAACCATAGGCGAGAACACCTTTATAAATTACGATGCAGTGATGCTCGATGCCGGACGCATCAGCATTGGAAGCCGCTGCAAGATAGGACCGCGCTGCCAGATATACTCCCCGCAGCACCCCATCGACTACATGGAACGCCGCAATCCCGTTGAAACCACCTATAACGTAACCATTGGCGACGACTGTTGGTTGGGCGGAGGCGTCATCGTGTGCCCGGGTGTCACCATCGGACCGCGTAGCATCATAGCGGCAGGCAGCGTAGTCATACGCGACATCCCGGCCGACTCGCTCGCCGCAGGCAACCCGGCAGTGGTGAAACGCCGCCTTCGCTGACGGGTGCGCATTGCTTTTCTCCAACGCAATGCGTCTGCCGCACGCGCGTGCGGCAGTTGCGATAAGTGCATGCCTCGTCTGCGCCGTGTGCGCACACCGGCTTTGTTGCTTTGCAATCTCGGCTATTTTTTAATGGGATGTTCTATAAATTAAGTACCTGATAATCAGCTTAATTCTTTGCTATTTCAATAAAAAGTCGTACCTTTATAGTGAAATCAGAAGATAATATGCAGAAAACAACG
>CAVCLB010000131.1:0-2102 GCA_963602915.1 Dysosmobacter segnis
TCACCCTGGGCTACGACTGTTACGCCCTTTCAGGGCTGATGAATGCAATGTCTCGCATTATGCTTATTGTTCTACAAAAAACGATGCCTAATATTATATGGATTTTGAACACACTACCTGTAGGGGGCGCATAATTCATTGCGATGTTGAACTATGCGCCCCCTACAGGGGCAAAATAAGGTGATGACTTTATAGATAGGGGCAAGCCCCTATCCTATAATATGCGCCCCCTACGGGGGCAATAGAGTGCAAGCCATGCAATGGGCGAATGCAAACAATGCAATGGCGAATTCAAAGCCATGCAATGTGCGAAAGTAAGCACTGCGTTTGTGGGAGAAAAAAAGGCGGAGCAACCCGTGAAATCGCTTCTCAGGTTGCTCCATTAAGGGTGATTACGCAATAGGTATGAAATTGTTATGAGGCGTAATCGTCTTTATTCATAAGGCTTTTATGATGCTCTGCTGTTATTCATGTGCCGCTGTTTGCGGCGTGTCCTGGGCGGTTTCGTCGCCGCCACCGCCCAAGGCTTGGTAAAGGTTAACTGTGCCTTGCAAGAGCGAAAGGCGGTTGGAAGTTTGTGTGAGTTGCGCCGAGAGGAGCGACTGCCGTGCGGTGAGCACCTCGAGATAGGTGTTGTCGCCGTGCTCCATGAGCAGCGTGGTGCTGCGCAGGGCTTTCTGCAAAGCCTCTATCTCGGCGGTTATCGACGTTTCTTTGTCGCGCGCTGTCTGGCATTGGGTGAGCGCATCGTTCACCTCCTTGCCCGCGTTGAGCAGTGTCTGCGTGAAGGCGAGGTTGGCCTCCTGCATCTGTGCCTTGGCTATGCGCAGCTGGGCCTCGTTCTGTCCGCGTGTGAATAGCGGCGCGGTGAGCGACCCGAGAGCCGAGGCGAGCCACTTGCCGGGGTTGACAATGAGCGAGCCGACGGAGTTGGTCCACCCTATGCTGCCGCTGAGCACGAGCGAGGGATAGAAGGCCGAGCGGGCCTGTCCCACGCCGTAGAATGCTGCTTCGACGGCATGCTGGGCCATGCGCACGTCGGGACGCGCGGCCAACCGGCACAGAGGCACTCCCGTCTGGGGCAGATTGGGCAGCTGCGCGGCGTCGAGGTCGGCGGTGGCGTAGTGGCGAGGAGTTTCGCCCAGCATGGTGGCGAGGGCGTTTTCGGTTTGCGCCTCCTGCGACTGCAGTTCAAGCACCGAGGTGTGCACAGAGTGCAGCGTGGCCTCCATTTGCGACACTCCGGCCTCGTTGTAGCGTCCGGCCTTCATCAGAGCCCTGACGGTGGTGAGCGTTTCGCGCCACGCGTCCTCGGTCTGCTTGGTTATAGTGAGCTGCGAGCGCAGCGTGGCGAGGGTGTAGTAGGCGTTGGCCACGTTGGCGATGAGCTGCGAACGCACTGCCTGGCGGTAGTCGCCGCTCTTGGCATAGAGGGCCTTGGCCTGCTCCTTGGCGTTGCGCATGCGTCCGAAGATGTCAATCTCCCAGCTCATGTTGAGCGGAATGGAGTAGGTTTTTGTGCCCTTGGCCCCGTCGAAGCTGCTCACCGAACCCTGCGGTGCTATGGCAAATGAGGGCAGGAAGGCGAGCCTTGCGGCCTTGAGCGTGGCGCGGGCCTCTTCGATGCGCAGTTCGGCCGAGCGGTAGTCGGTGTTCTGCTCGAGCCCGCGGCTGATGAGTTGCTGCAGGAGCGGGTCGGTGAAGAGCTCTCGCCAGTCGAGTCCCGCAGTGGAGGCCGTGTCGGCGGCAAAGTCCTCGAGCGAGTCGGGGGCGGCGGTGCAGTCGGCCCCGTAGCTGTTTATGGGGCGGCCGAGCACCGAGTCGCCGCAGTATTGCGCCGCATCCACCTGCGACGGCTGGTATTTGCTGTATATTCCGCAGCTGCCCAGCGTGAGGGCGAAGGCTGCAAAAAATATTGTATTCTTCATTATTATATGCTTATGGGTGTTTTTGTTTTCACAGTTTTCCGGCCTCGGCCTTCTCTTTCTGTGTCTTTACTATCTCGAGCTGCAACTGAAGGTCGGCCTCTTCGTCGTAAGGCTTTCTCACCTTTTCCTGCAACCATTCGAAGAAGATGTAGAACACGGGCACTACGAAGATGA